>JAGAXM010000015.1 GCA_017940895.1 Clostridiales bacterium
GCAATGATACCGATCCTTTAAGCACATACAAAGGAGAGTAGTTATTCTGGGCATAGTAAGTGTTGAGCATCATCATGCGCTCGTCGCCCTTGAATGTCTTCTTTATATGGGCGATACCTGCCGCAAGGGATTCTTCAAGATCCCTCTCTTCCCTTTGAACTTCATCGGCTCTCTTATACAGAGGAAGTACAAGGAAGTTTACCGCGAGGCTTAAGATGATTATCGCGAAGCCCGGATGTCCCACGATTCTGTGGGCTATTGAGAAGACAACCTCGAAGAAAAGTTCGAGCGGTCTTATAACAAGATCGAAGAAAATTGTCAGTAATGACGGTATCAATTGTTTTCCTCTTCACTTAACTCATTTAACTTATTGATCAGAAAATCGCATGTGTCTGCAGTAGCATTTCCCGCATTCATCCAACCCTTTGTTCTGGCTTCCGCTCTTGCGGAACCGTAAGACGGATCGTTAATACATTCATCGATCATCGACTTGAGAGAACCCTTATAGTCATCGGTTATCTCCTTACCGAGTCTGGGCAGCATCTCGAATGTCCAGGGAGTCTCATCAAGCCACCATGCGTCATAAGGATCCTTGGAGAATCCGGCATTGGCATACATTATCGGCTTGTCGAATACGAGCAGATAGTCGAAGATGACACCGGAGAAGTCCGAGATCATGATGTCTGCCCTGCTTAAGATATCGAAGTTGTCATTGTCTCTGTTCCACTCGAAGTTATCGTTCTCCGGGAACTGCTTCATAAGCTTTTCGATGAGTGCAGCCTCCGAAGTAAAAGACTGCGGGTGAGGTCTTACCACGATATGATATCCGGTCTTAACAAGCTCATCGAGAAGGTCGGCACCGTATCTTGTGAGCAGACCGGAAGGACCCCATGACGGAGCAAGAAGAACAGTCGTCTTATCCTTCTTATCTAATGTGCTCGTATAAGAGTCGAGGCGCTTCTTCATCTCATCGAGATATGTTATACCGACAATCTTTATCTCTTTCTCGGGAAGATTTCTTAACTTCTCGAGTTCTCTTGTCTGCTTAACCTGAGGCTCGCCCGACAAAAGCAAAGAGTCATAATAATCAGTTCCGAACATCCTGTAAAGAGAGATGTTCGCAGGAGAATGAAGTATATGCGAATAATGATTTACGGTCTTTGAACGCTTCCACTGATATACATTAAGTCCGGGAGTTGTGGAAAGTACGATATACGCATTAAGGATATTGAGTCTTGAGAAGGCTTTGTTGCCCTCACCGATAAACTCACATGTTACATATTCCTTATCCTTGCCGTATTCCAGAGCAGGATCATCGGCAGAAGCCGTATAATACCAGATCTTCTGCCCCCTCTTCTCCATCTCGTCACAGATCGGCTTAAATACATTCCAATAGCGCTTGTGATCGGAAAAGATAACAATAGGAAGCTTATTCTTATCAATCTTGGCTTTCTTACCGCCGGAGAGTATGAACTTGATCTTAATAAGAGCGGTTCTTAAGAAGAATACAACAACACCGATAATGCCTATCAGTATTGAAAACAACATACTTCCCGTACCGGGATCTATATACAAAGTCACAGTTCATTCTCCTTTCAAACGCACAATTATATCACAGACAGATCAAATCCAAAACTTTTCTTTAGGCTCCTTCATATCCGCATCTGTAAGCGCTTCAAACACCGCCCCGTCAGCCTTGAGCATGTTGTATATCTCATACGCATAATAGATATCATGTATAGATATACCTATGTTGTACGCAAGTATTCTCTCCTGATCGTTCTTTCTTCCCTCAGCCTTGCCGTTAACAACATCACTTACCTCGGCGTAGTACTTGTAACGCGAGAAATACTTAAAGTGATCGACGTGACCGGTATCATCTGCGAACACCTTATCGAAAAACAGGTCACAGTTCGTAAAGCCTCTCGTATGCACCGGCACTACAAGAACACCTTCCTTAAAGCAATCGTCGGTCGCAATATCATTCTCGAAATAAGTCGCACACGATATTACGACATCCGAGTCTTTAATACACTCAGGCGCACTGTCAACTATAGTGAAGTTAATATTATCGAAGTCCTTGAAGCGCTCCATGAACAGCTCAGCCTGATCCTTATAACGAAGCAGCTTTATGTTGATCGGTCTGTCGATCTGTGAGAGCAGCACCAGAAGGCTTGCCCTTGCGATATTGCCTAAGCCTATCAATGCGAGTGTGTCCCAACCGGATTTCGCGAGGTGCATGACAGAATGTGCGGCAACCGCTCCTGTTCTCATTGCCGTTATCCAATTGCCGTCCATGAGCGCGAGAAAATCGCCGTTCGTAATATTCATAAGCAGGATCTTGCTGTCCAGCGCGGGCTTACGCTCAGGGTAGCGCGTTACCATCTTAACGCCTCCGACATCAACCCCCTGCATGTTATAAACAACACTTGGCATTACATTGCAAAATCTGTTGCCGTCAAAGCTCATATGAGTCTTGGGAGGAAGGAAAGTATTATCCTTCTCCTGAATCATTTTGCTTACCCACTCATAGCAGTCCGCAGGTGATATATTGAGATTTTTGATGTCTTCAAAACCGATAACTTTCATCTTAATACTCCTCTCTTTATCTGAATCCGATTCCGAAGTTGTGCCATATATTCTGGTAATCCGGAGATACGGATATTGCATCTATCACATCTTCACGGGTCGCACCGCCGTCAAGCTCCGCGATCCAGTTCATAAGTTCGCTTCTTGACCCGTTTCTTAAGAGCATAAGCCTGTAGATCGCCTCAATAAACTGAGCATTGCTGCAGTCAAAACCGTTATTGTTATATATTTCCCAAATTACTGAGTCAGGAGTCCTGTTGGATCCGACCAGGATCTGCACCATATTCTTTACTTCATCGATCGACGGGAATCTTAAGTATCCCATTCTGTATACCCTTACGACATAATCCGACGTATTGCGGTAAAAAGCATCATCGCACATCGGATCATCGTATATGATCTCGAACGAACGGCCGCAAGTTCCTTCATAATCGCCTTTTCCGGTTATATCGACCCATGCGGTCCCGGGAAGATAATTATTCCAGTACGACAGTTCATAGTCTCTGCCTTCCTGAAGAACCGTTCCGTCAAGTTCTACCGTGACCTGCTCAGGGTTCACCGCAGAACCTGTGTAAGACGCTGTTTGAGACACGGTAATATCTGCAAGACGCATATCATTTTGAGGAATATCCGAAGATGACACAGTCTCATAATAGTCATTATTCTCGGATCCTATACGAAGATAATCCGACTCTCCTTCAGGGGCTGCCATAAGCGAGGCTTCACCGTCATCTGATACGGTTATATAAAGACCGGTCTCCACATTATTGACCGTAAAGTAAGGTGTTCCCTCCACGGAATTGATATCCCACAGGTACGCCGATGAAGCCTGATCGTAATTGCCTGCAAAAAGACTTCCGTCGATAACACAAAGTGTCTTGGTAACACCGTAGGAATCAAAAGAGATCTGATAATGATCCCCGTCAGGAACTATATCGAATCCTGTTGCCTCATCTTCGCCGAGGCCGACAGTATAGTCATCAAAGCCCTTCATTCTGACTTCTATTCCAAGCATCGTATCACGGGAATAGATCTGATAATTCCCCGCCTCGACAGCCGCTGCAAGGTTAAGTGCTTTAAGAACGGCCACCACCAGCAAAGCAGACACAAAGACCGCATAAACAAACTGTATGACATACTTTAGTGTCTCTTTGTTCACGGACCATAAATATAACGTTACAGCCAAAGATATAATGATCACAGAGATGACGGAATAAAGACCTACCAGAGATCTGAAACCGTACGTATTCTGTCCGTACAGAAGATAATTACGGATAAAACCTTTTGCCGCACATATATATGAAGCACCCATAACACAAGAGAAGAACGAGAACACAGTAAGAGATGTCGTCTTAAGATCGGCCTGCGCCGCAAGCAGGGCGATAAGTGCCGTATCCAGAACATAAGAGATATTCATCTCAAACTGTAAAAACAGACCGGATGCCGCAAGTATCGCGATGACTACAAACAATGAGTCATTTCCTTTTCGCTTATTTGTAATGATGCCGAGCACGCCGATAAAAGCCGCAACGAGCCTTGCTATTCCGTCAAACTCGGAAGGAAGAGCATCAAATACGGGAGTCAATCCCCGAAACCATGATGCGAACAGCAAAACCAGCGCCGGTACGTTCAGTATCAATGACGGATCGATGCCCTTTATCTTCTGTCGAATCTGCCCGGTACTCATTGAAGCCTCATATACATATTGATGTTGCCGTCATCGACAGGCATCAGCACCGCACGCGAATCTTCGGTCTCATACAAGGCAAGCCCGTACTCTTCATTGATCATCAGAAAATACATAGAGTTGCCCAAGCGATCGAATCTCCATCTGAAAGCATCGCCGTCGCCGTTATCATCCATAACGAGGTTTTGATCTTCACCGGCGCCCAGATACATGGGATCGCCGCTTATTACTTTATATATCTGATATGAATCTGACTCTTTATCGTAAATGAATTCGAATGTATCGTTATACCGGTCGTCGTGGTTAAACGAGAATACCTGTGCATCATCAGACATCGACACACTCAGAAGTCTGAACGAAGTATAACAATAGATATGCGATGAATACTCATCCCCGAGCACGCGGTTACCGACAGGCCATTTGATAGCGAATGCCGTAATCATGATAATGAGGCATCCGACAATGATATTAGCCAATACTCTCTTGTCGGTCTTCTTTGCCATCAGTAGATGAATTTTCTCTGAATATAGTAGCTTGCGAGAAACAATACTATATCAACCGGTATCTTAACGCCAAGCTCCGGTACCGCCGGGAACAGAGCCACGAACAGAGTAACGAGCACAGCCGACAGTGACATCTGTATAACGGCAAGGAACACATATCGCGGGAACGATGTCGTGTGCTTCTTTCCGCTGTTAAAAACGAATTTATAGTTAATAAGATAGTTATATGCTGCAGAAATGACTCTCGCCAATACTGTCGCAGCCGCTACATAGATAGCTGTATCTATAAGCAGGACCAGAAGCTTGCAGAACACATGGAAAAGGACAAGATCGATCACAGACGAGGACAAAGAAGCGAACATGAACTTCGCGAAAATAATTCCGAAGATCTTATATATCCTTATCGAATCCTTGACGGGATTAAAGTGAGTCTGGTGGTTCTCCTTGGAATCGTAGATGGTCTTTATCGGAACCTCAACGATCTTATATCTGTCCTTGGTAACAACGAGCATTCTCGTCTCGAACTCGAATCTCTCGCCTTCGACGTCGAGAAGCTCTCTCATGAATTCACGGGATATACCGCGAAGTCCGGTCTGCGTATCCGAGACCTTTACTCCGCACAGATAACCGAAGACTTTAACCGTCAGGGTATTGCCGGCGCGCGACTTGAACGGGACGTTCTCTCCGGAGAAATCCCTGACGCCCAATATCAGGCTGTCGGGATTATCTTTAAGCGCATCCATACACTTCTTAATGCACTCGACAGAATGCTGACCGTCCGAGTCTGCGGTTATGCAGCCCGTTGCCTCAGGCATGTTATCGAGTATGTACGAGAATGCTGTCTTAAGAGCTCTGCCCTTGCCTCTATTAACTTCGTGGTGCAGTACCACTCCGCCCATGGGCTTTACGATCTGCTCTGCCTGCTCGAAAAATCCGTTATAAGACTCCCCGCTTCCGTCGTCGACTACAACAACAGGTCCAAGCCCTGCTTTGTTCAGGTCTGTAAGTATTGCCGGGAATCTTTCATCCGGCTCGAACGAGGGGATTACTATCGGTATCACTTTGCTTTATCAGAACTTGAATGCGTCTTTGATTTCGGGATAGTTTCTGTCTCTGTCGTTTATGTTAAGCGGCGTTCCGTCCGAGAACTTGTCTCCGACAACATCCGGCCACTCGATACCGATATCGGGATCATTCCAGCGCAACCCGCCTTCATCACCCTGGTGCCAGAAGTCTGTTACCTTATAGCAGAACTCTGCAGTCTCGCTCAATACGAGGAAGCCGTGAGCAAATCCTTCTGAGATCAGGAACTGCTTCTTGTTCTCCTCAGAAAGAAGAACTCCGTACCACTTACCGTATGTAGCGCTGTCCTTGCGAAGATCAACTGCGACATCAAAGACCTCGCCCTTGATAACTCTTACGAGCTTTGCCTGCGGATGCTGCTTCTGATAATGAAGACCGCGGAGAACTCCTCTTACCGACATAGACTGATTGTCCTGAACAAATACCTGATTCAGTCCGGCTTCAGCCATATCCCTCTGGTTATATGTTTCCATAAAGTAACCGCGCTCGTCACCGTGTACTGCGGGTTCGATAATATAAAGTCCTTCAATGGGTGCTTTAGTAACTGTAATCTGTCCCATTAGTCCTCCTTAAGTTCCTCAAGATATCTGGAAAGCGCATCCTGCCATGTCGGCAGTGGTGTAAATCCGTTCTGCATGAGCTTTGATTTATCAAGTCTTGAATTAAAAGGTCTTGCCGCCTTGGAAAGTCCGTACTCCGCTGTTGTTACGGGTGTGACCTTTGTAGACAGACCTGCCTGACGATAGATCTCACATGTGAAATCGTACCATGAGATATATCCGCCTTCGTTGGTAGCGTGATAATAACCGTACTTCTCCGTCTCGGCCATATCGACAAGTAGTCTTGCAAGGTCATATGTATATGTGGGGGTTCCCACCTGATCGTTAACGACTCTTACCTCATCATGAGTCTTACCTACATTGAGCATGGTCTTAATGAAGTTCTTGCCGTTCTTACCGAATACCCATGCGATTCTTACGATGAAGTACTTATCGAGAAGTCCCGATACTGCGAGCTCGCCGTCGAGCTTGCTCTGACCGTACACGTTAAGAGGCGCATAGTTTCTGTCGTCCGGCTGCCAAGGTCTTTCACCCTGTCCGTCAAATACGTAATCTGTGCTGATGTAGATCATCTTCGCACCGGCTGTTCTTGCAGCCTGAGCGATGTATCTTGTGCCTTCGCTGTTGATCGCTCTTACCTTGGGCTGGTTCTCCTCGTCCTCGGCAGCATCTACAGCAGTCCATGCAGCGCAGTGAACGATAACGTCAGGCTTGATGGTTGCAACTGCCTTGGCAACTTCAGCCTCATTCGTAATATCGAGTTTTACATAAGGAAATGAGCTATTAACCTCATCGATGATATCCGTACCGACAGCTTCGTAACCTCTTTTATCGAGTTCGTTAAGAACATCGTGACCCAGCTGTCCGCCTACACCTGTAACAAAGAATCTCATCTCTTACTTATCTCCGTACATCTTCTCGTAGTAGTTCTGATACTCGCCGCTGATGATCGGCTGCCACCACGCCTCATTATCGAGATACCATCTGATAGTCTTGACGATACCGTCAGCGAACTTTGTCTCAGGAAGCCAACCCAGATCGTTATGGATCTTCGTGGGATCGATGGCATATCTTCTGTCGTGACCAGCACGGTCTGTTACGTATGTGATTAGGTCTTCGGACTTGCCGAGCTCCTTCAGGATAAGCTTAACGATGTCGATGTTGGCCATCTCGTTGTGACCGCCGACGTTATAGACCTCTCCTACCTTACCGTTGTGGATAATAAGATCGATAGCCTTGCAGTGATCCTCTACGTAGAGCCAGTCTCTTACATTAAGTCCGTCGCCGTATACGGGCAAAGACTCGTCGTGAAGAGCTCTGATGATCATGAGAGGGATGAGCTTCTCGGGGAAGTGATAAGGACCGTAGTTATTCGAGCATCTCGAGATAGTTACGGGAAGTCCGTATGTTCTGTAGTACGCGAGAACGAGAAGGTCCGCGCCTGCCTTTGAAGAAGAATACGGTGAACTTGTGTGGATAGGAGTCTGCTCTGTGAAGAACAGGTCGGGACGGTCAAGAGGAAGGTCTCCGTAAACCTCATCCGTCGATACCTGATGGTATCTCTTAACGCCGTACTTTCTTGAAGCATCCATGAGTACGGAAGTACCGATGATGTTTGTCTCAAGGAAGATCTGGGGGTTCTCTATGGAACGGTCAACGTGAGACTCCGCAGCGAAGTTTACCACGATATCGGGCTTCTCCTCAGCGAAAAGCTTATCAACAGCTTCCTTGTCGCAGATATCAGCCTTAACGAATCTGAAATTGGGATTATCCATAACAGGCTCGAGTGTAGAAAGGTTACCTGCATATGTGAGCTTATCAAGGCAGATGATCCTGTAATCCGGATGTGCCTTGAGCATATGGAATACGAAGTTGCTTCCGATAAAACCTGCGCCGCCTGTTACGATAATATTCATGTCAATCTCCTTAATTTCAAATCGGGTACTAGTATAACCGATTATGTTCTGTTTATGAATTTGCCTTCGAGAAGATCCTTCAGGTACTGACCGTACTGGCTCTTCCCCATAAGTCTTATGGTCTCCTCTACCTGCTCTTTCGTGATCCATCCGTTGTTATAAGCGATATCCTCGAGGCAGCCGATCTTTCTGTGCTGATGCTGCTCGACCGTCTTGATGAAGTTGCCCGCATCGAACAGACTCTCGTGAGTTCCTGTGTCGAGCCATGTGAATCCTCTTCCGAGGATATCGACATTCAGCTTGCCGTCTTCAAGATAGATCCTGTTAAGATCAGTGATCTCAAGCTCGCCTCTTGCGGAAGGCTTGAGGTTCTTCGCATATTCAACGACTTTGTTGTCATAGAAATAAAGACCCGTAACGCAGTAGTTGCTCTTGGGATGCTCGGGCTTCTCCTCGATCGATATCGCATGCCAGTCCTTGTCGAACTCTACGATACCGAATCTCTCGGGATCATCTACATAGTAACCGAATACTGTGGCACCGCGACCTTCCTCGGCATTCTTAACGGCTTCCTGAAGCTTGTGACCCAGACCGTGACCGGTAAAGATATTATCTCCGAGGACCATGGCAACAGTGTCATCACCTATAAACTCCGCTCCGAGGATAAATGCCTGTGCAAGTCCGTCGGGAGAAGGCTGTACCTTGTATGAAAGTGATATACCGTACTGGGAACCGTCTCCCAGCAAAGCTTCAAATCTCGGTGTATCGGTAGGAGTGGATATAATGAGGATCTCTCTTATTCCTGCACTCATGAGAACCGAGAGAGGATAATAGATCATCGGCTTATCATATACAGGAAGAAGCTGCTTACTCGTTACCCTAGTAAGAGGATAAAGTCTGGTTCCGGATCCGCCTGCAAGTACTATACCTTTCATGTCGTCCTCCTAATCAGTATTACTCGGATTATTATACAACAACAGACGCGGTCGTTGAAAATAAATAATAATAATATTATTATTTTTAAGTATGAAAACGCTGAGAAAAGAAAACATCTTCAGCAAGTCCGGTCTTGGGGCTATGTTGATCGGTCTGCTCGTCGCGATATCGGCGTTGGCATTCGTATACATTGATACCCTGTGCATACAGTCGGAACAGCTGCCCGCGATGGAAACTCTTCCGGAAATCACTTCACAGGATACATACCGTCAGAAGATAGTCTGCACCGAAGACGGTCTTAATAAGATAAGTCTTCTTTGCGCCACATATGACAGAGCAAATGCAGGCACCTTCACAGTCGCACTTGAAGATGAAGAAGGCAATGTGCTCGAGACCTGGAACACAGATGCCTCTTCTGTCAATGACAATACCTACATTTCTTTTACTCTTACCAACAAGATTCCCGACAGCAAAGACCGGGTTTTCTATCTGACGATCACTTCCGACTCGGCACCCGGATCGGCGATCACGGTCTATACGACAAACTACGGCGGTTCCAAGGGATTGTCATCGGAAGAGGGCGACATGGATGTATCTGTCTGCCACACGCTCGAGTATGAGCTTCCGGCTTCTTCCCTTTTAAATACGAAGACTGTGCTCATAACATTATTGATGCTCATCCTTATGCCGCTCATTATGAGGATAAGTGTGGCATTCTTCCCTCTTAAGAAGATGTACCTTATCGTGTTCCCTATGCTTGCAGCGGAACTCGGATGCCACAGATTCTTAAGGCATGCCGTTCTTGGCATATTCCCGCCATGGAGTATGGCAGCCCTTTTCGTCGCTTTCTGCACGCTTTGGGCACTGATGGTCATAATCACCTACAGACTTCTTTATGTTAAGGACATATCCGTTCAAAGATTCGCCGTTATCGTACTGATCATCTTCTCTGCTTTTACCATAGGTTTCCTCACACCCGGAACCGGCAACGACGAGCAGGTACATTATGCTTATGCTTATAAATATGCCAACATCTTCTCCTTCAAAGGTTTCTCCGACCCCGTTAACGATGAAGGCAGTTATATGATCTTTATGAGGGACGAGGATGCCGAGCTTCTGTCAGGCATGGTCGATGTCCCGGTATGGATCACGGAAGGAAGCTATAAGAACGTCATAAAGAACTTCCGTCTCTTCTCATCGGACAACAGCCTTCATGAATACAGGATCCATGACATCCTCGATTTCGAATCATTCACAAGTAATAATGTACCGCTCGGCTATATAGCATCAGGCTTCGGCATAGCCCTAGGGAGGCTTCTCCACCTCGGAGCCGTACCGACCTTCTATCTCGGAAGGATCTGCAACTCAGCCCTGTTCATTCTGCTCGTATGGCTGTCGATAAAGATCATTCCCACGGGCAAAGAAACATTACTGGTTATTGCTATGTTCCCGATGGTTCTGCAGCAGACAGCAACTTATTCTTATGACAGCATAATCATCGGACTGCTTTTCCTGTTTACTGCGATGACCGTCTCCGTCTTCATGCAGGACGGCAAGGTGACTCTCAAACAGTTCGTTATCTTGGCATTACTCTGCGTCGGAGTCGCTTTGTGCAAGTTCGTTTATGCTCCTTTGATCCTTCTGCTTCTTGCGATCCCTTCAGACAAACTCGGGGCAAAGAAGCCTAACGCTTTAAAGGCTGCTGTCATTGCTGCTCTTGCGGTATGCGGTACGCTCATGCTCATCATATTGCAGCACACACACGGTGTATTGCAGTACTTTGTTCCTGCTTATGCTTCGGGCAACGGATCAGCACTCGTCGGTATAGTTCATTACTGGGAAATGCTCCAGATGACGGCGATCAACATCTCAGACTTCTACCTTCAGTCTGCAGTGGCATACCCCGGCTGGTACCAGATATATGTTCCTTTCACGATCATATTTGCCTACTATCTGCTGCTCGTATTCTCGTTGTTCAGAAATGACGATAACAAACTTCCCGGAGCCGGCACAAGGATCTGGGGAGTCGTACTTATCTTTATAAGTTTTGTACTCATCACGCTCCCGATGGCGGCAAAGTTCACCGACTTTGACAGCGACACCATAAGCAGCATTCAGGGAAGATACTTCATCCCGCTCATCCCGATGCTTTGCATGGGAATAGGCACGAAGCATATCAAAGCAGATGCATCATTCTATAAGAAAGTGGAATTCGGGACCGCGTATATCGGATTTATATACTTCGGATTCTGTATGTTAAAGCTCTTTAACGCTATCTGATATCAACGGACGTAGTAGAACATCACCTTATCTGCACCGGGCAGATATATGAATGTCAGCGTGGGCAGTATTACCGTATAGAAGATCACGATAAACATAAGGAACAGCCCTGTCGCAGCTATCGCAGGAACAAGCTTTCCGAACTTGGCAAGCGCCGGCTTCTTACCCTCGAACTTCTCAGTGACTGCCTTCGAGAACTCATCCATACCGACACCGCAAAGGACACATATAACCGGCAGAACTGTAATAAGATATCTTCCCTGCGGCTGATAATCTCTTGCGAACGAACTGTAGATCGAGAATACGACCGGGAAAGCCGCCGTCACCAGAAGCATCAGTAACATAGGCGTACTTATCTTCTTTCTCGTCTTATATCTTCTTAACGTAAATACAAGCACGCATGCCCAGAACGCCGTCAGATAGAAGTCGTAGAACTTGCCGTCCAAGCAAATGATCATACCTCCGAACACACCGATAAAACTCTCCACCGTAGTCGATACCCACCTGCCGTTATGAAGCATATCGCGAAGACCCATGCTCCATCCGCCGGGGTTGTTTACCGGGAAGATCGCATAATATACGGAATAGTAATCGGCGCACTCCTGCTGAGCTCTGTAACCCAGGAAGTCACCCTTATAGATGATGCCGTTTCTTATAAAATACCAACCCGCTACGGCGAACACCAGAAGCGCGATGATACCGGCTTTTCTGAAGACATCCTTCCTGCTCTTTTCGACACGGAAGGCAGTATAGAAGTATCCTGCCACGGCGAAAAGAACCCAGCCGTAACCGAAGTAGTACGTGAGCATGCAAAGTCCCGTGCCGGATGCAAGGTACACCATGTTTTTCGTATTCCACCCGGAACGCAAGCCCTCAAGCACAGCGTCGAGGATCATGAATGAAGTCAATACGGACAGCACATCGTTGTTAAGATACGAGGACAGGAACGTAAACTGCGGAAGATACGCGACTATACCCGCGAAAAAATAAACCGAATCCTTATTATCCATAAGCTTGTCGCCGACACGGAAAGCAACATATATTGTTCCCATACCGGAGATTATGCTTATAAGTCTCGCGGCAAAAAGCAGCACCTGCGCATTTGATGTGAACACCATCGCGATCTTAACTAAGATTCCCGCGATCATCGAAGGAAGATACGGAGTGAAAGCATAGGAATAGCACCATACGGGATTGACTATATCGAGCTCGAAGCCTGTCGGCAGTTTTCCGTTATTCGCGATCCATTCTGCGACAAGCCAGCGGTAGATCTCGTCGGGTCCTGCATTGGCATCCATCTTCCATGCGAGTATAAGAAACAGAATACCGGAGAATATGATCATCGGCAGCGAGAGCTTATACTTGGTGATTATGCTTCTTTTATCTTCCATCAGGCTTTTCTCCTGATCTTGCTTAACGCCCACTGTACTGCTGTCTTGTGCTCATCCGAAGGAATGAATGCCACACATACGATAATACCGCACAGGATCTCACATACGATACCGCGAAGTATAAATGTCACGATCTTCCAGTCTGTATTTATGAAAGCACAAACATATCTGCAGGCGAAGACGCACGCGAGGAACACCGCGAGGTAACCGAGCATACGAAACCAGTAAAGCACAAACAGTTTGGACGAGCGGAAACACTTGTCGTAAACGACGACGCTTCGGCAGGTCCAATATAGAACCTGTGCAACGACAGTACCGGTAAGTACACCGGGAAGCCCGACCTTAAGGGCAAGGATTATGGATGTACCCAAGTTAACGACAGCGCCCGCAAGGCTGATCCATTTCTCATACTTAAACAGTCCCGATCCGTTGATATAGTCAACAAGCGAGCTGTGAACAAGGCTGATATACAGATCCGCACATATCAGCATTACGATGATTCCGTCCATGATAAACTCGGCACCGAGCCATATGTCGATGAACAGATCGACAAGTATCAGTGTCGGCACGAGCAACACGACCGCCACGAGGAATCTTACATATGTATACATACGGAAAGATTTCTCCTGGCTTACGGGATCCTTATCCTCGGCAAGGCTTCTTCCGATAAAAGGAGCCAAGGGTCCCAACAGGTTTACCGAGAGCTGCTTGATAACCGATATGACGTTAAAGTAGTTATAGTAATAACCCGCTACGACGGTACTTATAAGCTTGGAGATAAGAAGGATGTCCGTACATCCGTATACATAACCGGAGATCTTGCCCAGGGCAATATCCTTGATCTTGTTAAGAAGGTCGCTTACCACCTTCTTGTCGGTCTTAACGGAGTTATCGAGATATGTATAGACCTTACCGCACTTTACATAGATATAGATATTGGTGACGAACGCCTGAATAACTGAGCATGCCACGTAAATCAAGTAACTCTTGAACAGGACAAGCACCAGGATCTTAAGGATACTGAAGATGAACATCGCGACAGTATCGACAGTCTTGGTGACATATTCTTTCTTGTCAGCTACAAGAAGCGTTCTTCTGTATGCGAAGAAATATGTTGATGCACTCGCCAAAGCCTGCATAAGGAAGTAGACATAGTAGATGTCCTTAAACTCCATATCGGTAATGAAGAACTTAAGGAACGGCAATGCCGCGAACGAGAGAACTATGAACGCGGTACCGACTACATTGTAGATAGTCTTCAGCGCCCTCATGATGGCATTTATCTTAGCCTCATCGCCGTCGTTTAACGGTTTATATAATGCATATGTAACTGCGATATCGAATCCCAGATCCGCCAGAGCCAGAGTCGAGAGGACATTGGTATAAGTGGCGCTTAATCCGAGGATATCGGTTCCGATGTATACGATAAAAAGCTTTCTTGAAGCAAACCCCAGGAAAGCGAATATTATCTGGTTTATAACTCCGATCAGACCGGTCTTTGCTATGGTCTTCTTATCACTGCTCATCGGCATCTCCGATCACTTCATTTACTATACGGGCGAAGTTATCCGCGAATGCCTTTATTCCGAATCTTTCTTCGATCACCCCGTGAATATGTTCACGGTCGAATGTTATCTTTCCCTCAAGGAAGTCATTAAGATGACCGGCCAAAGCCTCATAATCGAGTATACCCACTATGCGTCCTACGGAATCATCGACATAGTCCTCGACGCCGCCGCATCTTGTGGAGAATATGGGAAGGCCGCAGCATGCCGCCTCAAGAGGAGCTACCGGCTGACCTTCCTGAATAGATGTCATTACGAAAGCATCCGCTCTGTTATAAAGAGCAGCTATATCCTCCCTGGCGACCGAAGGTATCATCTCGGCACGGTCTGCAAATGACGAAGCTTCTATCTTCTTAACGAACTCATCAACACCCTGACTGTAACCTTTGTTGGCACCGTAACCTGCGATGATCACCTTGAACGGCTTGTCCGATATGCTTACGAGTCTGTCCATCGTCTTGATAAACAGATCGTAGTTCTTATAGAACGAATGTGAAGCCACGATAAGGAACGTCTTCTCATCATGTGCGGCGGGCTCGACTCTGAACTTCTCCGTATCGATGAGATTGCCTATATATTCGATCTTTTTAAGATGGATATTCTGCATCAGTATCTGTCTTACCTTGTCATTGCTGATCGCAAGGAATGAAGACGCGCCCTCAAGCGACGCCTTGAACGTATCATTGATCGACGTTCCGGGTATCGGGAAAGGAGAGTGCTCCGACAGGATATAAGGCACGTTAAAGTGCTGTGCGAACAGCATCGAATAAACGGAAGTTCCCTGTGCGGAGATGCCGTAGACAAGATCGAATCGCTTTCCCAGTCTCGCGGCAAGCCTGTCTATATGCTTCTTCCAGAACTTCTTATCGGACTTGGTATCGATCGAGCCTAACCCCGCTATACCCTTCCTCTTTATCATCAATCTGCTGTATGCATTATTGATAAGCGCATACCACAGAGGACGTGATATCACGCACTCATATTCATGGAATGACTCATGCTCGCCTATGCTGACAAGCGAGATATCTTTGCCCGTGATTCTCTTGGGAAGATACTTAAGGGCAAGTGTTGTCGCGGGATTAAGTTTGATGAGCGTAATGTCATACTCACGCGACAGCAGCTCACATTGTTCTTTAAAGAAAGACCCGGCGAAGGGATTCTCCTTCGTCGGATACCATGATGTCGTTACAAGTATGCTCTTTCTCGAAGAGGGCATATTTTTCCTTTATCTCTCCGCTCTCATCGGGTTCTCGAGGAAGTCTTTGTATGTAAGTCTTATACCGTCCTCAAGTTCTGTCTTATATGTCCAGCCGAGCGCAGCAGCCTTGGATACATCAAGAAGCTTTCTCGGTGTACCGTTCGGCTTGCTCGGATCCCACAGGATCTCGCCTTCGTAACCTACGACCTTCGCTACAAGCTCAGTAAGCTCCTTGATGGTAAGCTCCTTGCCGGTACCTGCATTAACTGTCTCATTGCCACTGTAGTTATTCATAAGGAATACGCACAGATCCGCAAGATCATCAACATACATGAACTCACGAAGAGGGCTGCCGTCACCCCAACAGGTAACGCTCTTAACACCCGCTTCCTTCGCCTCATGGAATCTTCTTATGAGTGCAGGAAGAACATGCGAATGCTCCGGGTGATAGTTATCGTTAGGACCGTAAAGGTTGGTAGGCATTACGCTTATATAGTCTGTTCCATACTGTGTATTCAGGTACTCGCAGTACTTCAATCCGGAGATCTTCGCGAGGGCATATGCTTCGTTGGTCTCCTCGAGGGAACTTGTAAGAAGACAGTCCTCCTTCATAGGCTGAGGTGCGAACTTCGGGTAGATGCAGCTGGAACCTAAGAACTCGAGCTTCTTACAGCCGTTCTTCCATGCCGCATTGATAACATTCATCTCGAGGATCATGTTATCGTACATGAAGTCTGCCTTCGCCGTCGCATTGCCCATGATGCCTCCGACCTTGGCGGCAGCAAGGAAGACGTACTCGGGTTTCTCTTCTTCGAAAAACTTCTCTACCTGATCCTGTCTTGTAAGATCAAGTTCCTTATGTGATCTGACGATTATATTGGTATAGCCTTGAGCTTCAAGCTGCCTTACAATGGCACTTCCTACCATGCCCTTATGTCCGGCAACGTATATCTTGGCATCTTTCTCCATCATGAGATATATCTCTCCTTAAGATCAGCTTATTGAGTAACCGGTACTGCCGTCGCTGTAGTAATCCTGCTGAAGGTTATATACAGTCTTGTCAGCCGCATCGGTATTGCCTATCTGAACCTCGATAAGCTTGAGCTCAGATCCTGCGATTACGGTATGACGGACCTGTCTCGGGATCTGTACGACATCGCCGGTTCTTATAAAGCGCTCTTCCTCATTCATGATCACGCGTCCGGTACCGCTCGCGACTATCCACAGCTCTCTTCTTCCGTCGTGGCTGTGATACTTCATACGGCTTCCTTCGGTAAGAGTTACAAGTATCGTAAGATTATCCTTCTCTTCGTGAAGAACCGTATAGCTTCCCCAGTCCTTCTTAACCGTTAAGGGTTGCGGGTTCTCGGATACTGATTTTATTATCTTTTTTTCTTCCATAGTTAATAACCTTCCTAACGGTATATTATACCACGTCTGTCAGCCCTTAAGATAATCGTAGACAGACCTTATTCCCTCTTCTATACCCACAAGCTTAACGGGACTTACGCCCATGATTTTGGAATTATCCAATATGATCTTTCTGACATCGACGGAACGTGCGGGCTTATATTCGTATCTGACACTGCCATCTATACTCTTTACGATCTCAAGGATCCTGTTCTGGGAAGTACCGACAGAAGAACTTATATTAAAGATCGTCTCGTCGCCTTCGTACTCCGCGAGGTTTCCAAGCAGCATGCATACATCGTCAATATAGATATAATCACGGACGATCTCTCCGTCTCCCCAGACTTCTACAGGCTCGCCTGCAAGAGTCTTTCTTATAACCGCATCGATGAATCCTACGCCCTTGTTATGGTCCTGACCCGGACCGTAAGGATTCGATATTCTCGCGATCATCATCTTGGACTTTGCCTGAATATCAAATACACGGAGAGCATTCTCTATGCACAGCTTAACGTTTCCGTAGTGATTGATAGGTCTTGTCGGAGCATCTTCATTGATCGGCTGCTTCTCCTGAACTCCGTAAACCGTTCCTCCGGAAGATAAGAATATAAGCTTGGTATCCGTCTCCTTAAGCATATCGAACAGTCTCACGGTCTGAATAAAATCCCTGCCGTATCCCATCATGTATTTCTGATTGGAATTACCGGGATTTACCGTGGACAATGCGTGGTAGATTATGTCTTTGCCTTTGATAACATCCGACAGGACATTGTCGTCAAAGAAGTCACCCTTAATATATTCGACTCTTGAATCGGGCATAAGAGGCTCTGCAATATCAAAGCTCGTAACCTTCCACCCGCGGTCCGCCAGGGATCTGCTCAGATTGGATCCAATAAATCCGTTTCCGCCTATGATCAATACGTTCAAAGCGCCCATTTTATCTCTCCCGTATTACTTCGACTCCATACGAAGCCAATCTTTACAGTATACACTGCCGTTATCGTAACCGTTAAGCAGCTTCGTCGGACAGCACACGATCTTCTCCTTATTGCTGTTAAGCCATGCTCCCCACCAGCTGAATGTACTGTTGGCGATGATATTATGCTTACACTTGCTCATAAGATACATATCAAGGTATGACTGATCTCCGGTATTGCCTTCCACTGCGACGGCGCCTTCGAGCCCCAGCATCTCTATAGCCGCATTGACATCATTTGAGAAAACGAAGAACGTAGGATCCTTAACCCTGTTCTTAATAAGCTCAACACAGTTTCTGTAGTATTCGGGAGTACATATATTGCCGTAAAGCTCCGACAGGTTAAGATAATCGCCGAGACGCATATGTATCGATACCGAATTACAGTTCGTGATCCTCTCTTCCATCTGCCTTATATAGTCGGAATCCGTTCCTCTGAAATTAATGCTCTCGCGGATGATCGCCTCGCTGAACGGAATATACTGCTCTCCGAGGAAGCACCCTCCGAGAACATAACCGCGCTTAACATATAAAAGCTCGGGAGTAAACTTATAATCCTTCTCGTAGTACGAAGGACCTACCATGATCCTTCTCAGATACCTGTGGAAATCATCTTCCTGACCGTAATAGCAGTACTTGTCGGGACATCTTTTAAGATCGATGCCGAGCTTTGGAAGTTCGAGTTTTCGCGCATCCGCCTTGCCGTCCTTGGGCTGCGCATTGCCATACCAGCTTAAGTCGGCATATGCATCCAGGCCTCTTGCCCTGTATTCACTGTAAAGTCCGAACTGTGACAACTGATTGCCGAGACCGCCCGAGAACTGAACTATGATCATACGGCACCTCCCTTATATCTGTTATACATCTTTTTCATAAGCCCCGGAAAACACTTCGCCGCGAACACCGTTACCGAATACTTGCACCTGTCGGTAAACTTACCTTTGCAGCTCATCCGAAGTGACTTCTCGTAAGAACGGAGCTTATCCCTGTCTTTGATCCCTCTTATCTCCATGCTCGCAAGAGCCTTGGAGAAATCGTGATACTTCGCGTTACCCCATTCTGTTTTCTCACGCAGCATCGGACCGTAATATGCATCCTTATTCAGATAGTCAAACAGCTCGATATGCATCGGAACGTAGTTCATCGTACTGTCCTGCGCGCCGTGTCTTCTTGTAAACATAAGGCACTTATTAAGCACAGCAACGCCGTATCCCAAATGCTCGATATCCATGAGAAGCTTGATATCGCAGCACGGTCCGACTTCCGGGTTGAAGATAAGATTGTGGTCGTGCAAGATCTGTCTTCTGTACATTATC
Organism: Clostridiales bacterium; assembly: GCA_017940895.1. Classification (GTDB taxonomy): domain Bacteria; phylum Bacillota; class Clostridia; order Saccharofermentanales; family Saccharofermentanaceae; genus Saccharofermentans. The sequence continues at coordinate 19,411 of JAGAXM010000015.1, forward strand.
GAAGGACACACGGTGTACGTACCTGCGCCAAAGTACGCGTCGAAAAGCTCATGTCCCGTATATATCCTGTACTCACCTTCAAATGCGGGGTTCCACTCATCCACGCTGCCGTCTTCATGGAAATCCGTTGTCATACCGGATACGCAGGCGACCTCAGGATGAGACTCGAGGAAGTTGTATTCTTCTTCAAGCATATCCGGGCTCATCTTATCGTCGTCATGGAACAGAACGATGTAATCGCCGGTACTCATCTTTATCGCCGAGTTTATGTTGTTGATGCCTCCGATATTTTCCGGATGCTTAACATACTTAAGTCTCGGGTCATCAAATGACTTGACGACCGTCTCGGTATCATCAGTCGAACAATTATCGACGACCGTTAAAGTAAAGTCTTTATATGAAGATGCCAGCACACTCGTGATGCTCTCACGAAGGAATGCGGCTCTGTTATAAGTCAGGATGAATACTTCAAGCGAACTCATTGATCTTGTTTATAACGTAATCGATCTCATCATCAGTCATGCCGTAGAACAGGGGCAGTGACAGTTCGGTCGCAGAGATCTCCTCGGCGATAGGAAGATCACCCTTCTTATATCCCAGATCAGAATAAGCACCCTGAAGATGCATCGGGATGGGATAGTGCTTATTGGTGCCTATTCCGGCATCGTTTAGGAACTTCTCGAGTTCGTCTCTTCTGTCGCATCTTACCGCGAAGATGTGCCATACGGGATCTGCATAATCCGCGACAAAGGGGAGTATAACCTCAGGGTTCTTAATCCCCTCGAGATACTTCGCCGCGATAGCTTTCCTTGCCTCATTCATACGGTCGAGGTGAGGAAGCTTGGCCGACAGGAAAGCAGCCTGCATCTCATCAAGTCTGCTGTTATTACCCTTATAGATATGATGATACTTATAGTCGGAACCGTAGTTGCCGTAAGCTCTGATCTTGTCTGCGACATCCTTGTCGGATGTAACGGCGGCACCCGCGTCGCCCAATGCGCCGAGGTTCTTGCCGGGATAGAACGAGAATCCTGAAGCGATACCGAATGTACCGATCTTTCTTCCCTTGTAAGTCGCGCCGTGTGCCTGCGCGCAGTCTTCGATAATCTTAAGACCGTGTGCTTCCGCGATCTTCATGATCGGATCCATATCGCAGGGCTGACCGTAAAGATGAACGGGCATGATCGCCTTGGTCCTATCCGTAATAGCAGCCTCGATCAGCGAAGGATCAATATTATATGTTCTTATATCAGGCTCTACGAAGACTACCTTCGCCCCCGTGTAAGTAACGGCAAGTGCAGTAGCTATATAAGTGTTCGAAGGAACGATGACCTCGTCACCTTCTCCGATTCCTAACGCCTTAAGCGCAAGAACGAGTGCATCAAGACCGTTGCCGCAGCCGATGCAGTAAGGCATGCCGATGTACTCCGCGAAAGCCTTCTCGAACTTCTCATCTTCCTGTCCTTCGATGTACCAGGAGTTGTTGTAGACAGTCTCGAACGCACCTCTAAGGTCTGCATCGAGCTCCTTTTCGAGCGGGCGGAATGTAACGAACGGAATCTTCATATTAATTCTCACTCTCCTTGGAAGCGATGAACTTCTTAAACTCATCGTAATTTCTTATGTAATCGGCCTCGTCATAGTACTCGGAAGCAAGCACGAGAAGAACGGCATCGGAAGTAAAGTCATACATCTCTCTCCACATGTCATTCTCGATATAAAGACCCTCGTTGGGCTTATCGAGAAGAACCTCTGCCGTCTCATGACCGTTATCAAGATGTATCTTACAGCTGCCGTGAACGCACAGGAGAACCTGCTTTAAGCACTTATGTGCATGGTGTCCTCTTACGACATCCGCGAGCGTATCGTAGATATAGTAGACACGCTTGATATCGAAAGGGAGATCCTTCATCTCCTCGATCGCTACCAGCTGTCCCCTGTCATCTCCGTGCGGAGGGAATGTATATTTTCTGATATCCATAACCGTTTTCCTTTAGTTAAGCTTCTCTTTCTTCACTACCTTGTTAAACGCCTTCTTGATGAACAGCCCGGGGAAATCCCCTATAAGCGTCTTCTTGTTCTCGGAAGCGATAACCTGCCTGAAAGTCTTATCACTGAATCTTATTATATACTGCTTTCTGAATTCAGTCGTGTCTGTGTCCTTTATCCGGACTTCGTATGAGTTCTTATGAGTTGTAAGCGCCGCCTGAAGTTCATCCCTGAACTTATCCGGACTTATGAGCGAAGCCTTAAGCTCTTCGCCGCGCTTGATCCTGTATTCTTCATCGTCAAGAAGTCTGTCCGCCTCTGCGATGAGCGAATCGACATCGTCGTACTCGACCGTATCCTGCAGACTTAAGATCTCCTTGTTCTCATCGTTGCTGCCTTCTTTACGAAGGGTAAGAGGAACCTTCTTCGCATCGACCGCGAACTGCATCATGAGGCCTCCGATAAACGGGAATGTATTGAGATAGAACGTGCACTGCTCCATAAGTTCGAACAGATCCTTACGCTCATCGATGCGGTATGCCCTTCCCGGAAACTTATCCTGAAGCTTCTTAATCTCACTGTCATCGCCCGTACCCGCATAGAGGAACACGAGGTCTTCGTGCTTAGAAAGAAGCTTGTCGAGTATCACGTAGTAACGGTTCTGCGGATCACCCAAAGTCTTATAGACAGAGCCTCCTGAGAATACGATCTTCCTGCCCTGTGCATCAAAGGGAAGCCCCTTAAATTCCTGATCCCTGTGGTAAGGATAGAACGGCATTATTATCTCTTTTTCTTCCGGTACGCCCCTGTACTTAACCGAGACACATGCACCGTAGTTTCTGAACTCGAGGTTATAGTCGAACACATCTTTGCCGAGCCAGAATGCATGATCCGTAAGATTGATCTTAAACCTCTCGGTTATACCCTCATAAGCCTTGAACACAGCCATGCCCGCGGCATCATCCGGAGTGGAATACAGGATGGCCTTCGCCGGCTTATACTGCTCGAAAAGAGCATGTATGTCCTTCACTTCCTGCTCACGGTTCCCGTAAGAGACATAGTTCCAGATCACGTTGCCGCCCTCGACCGCTCTGTGAAGTTCGGGCTGTGAATCCTTTGATTCGATCTTTGTGATATAGATCACCTTGTATCCGAGTTCAGACAAGGCGTGCATATATACAAGCGCCAATGCTCTTACGTCGAAGCCGAAGCTGTCGTAGAAGAGGATGGTGTCTTCATTGGTTTCTTCTTTGGTAAATCCGGGATGTACAAGTGCCGAAGAGATATCCGTCAGGATCTTCTCGAGATCGTCATCGGTATAGAACTGATTCCACTCTTCGAGAATGAAAGAAGCCGCCGTAACCGCATCAAGAGCCTTGCGGTAATTCTTCTTACTTACCGAAGAATCTGCTATTCTCTTTAACTTACCGACCATAGTCTCTACAGTTGTCTTCTTTTGTTCTTCCGTCATTTATACCTCGAGCTTGCCGAACTTACCCTTACGGGCATCGCGCTTTCCCATTCTCATGTACTTAAGTTTATTTATCTTGTCGTCCTCGACGAGGATAGTCTTGAGCCAGGTGGCAAACAGAAAATGCCTGTAAGGCTTTCTCGTCTGGGGATATGTCATCATCACATATGTGCAGTTTCTGAAGATGTAGTATTTTCTTACCTTGCTGTGACCCATGGCCTCGAATTCCCTGCCGAACAGCTTTCCTCTTATGGGGGCGCCGAGATTATGCTGCATAGTAAGATCGAGCACTCTTCTCATGCGGTAACCTTCTGCTGAGGCACGGTAACAGAACTCGCGGTCCACCTCATCGATAAACAGCTTCTCAAGGAAGCCTCCGACTGCGACCGAGGCTTTAACATCCATAACGGAACCCGACGTGATCAGCCATTCGGGGTTCTCGTTATTTACCACCAGGTCATCGTCCTTATCGCCGGAATTATGGATACCGATTTGGATCACCTTATCTTCGTGAGTAAATATCTCTTCCGCTCTTTCCAGATACTTCGGAAGCGTATCGCCAGTAAAATACGAGTCATCGTCCATCGTAAGAAGATAATCGTATCCCTGTTCCGACGCCTTTTTGAGCGCTGCATTAAGCGCCGCGGCGATCCCCTTGTTGCCGTGCATGGGAATGATCTCGATGTTTTCTGCAACTGCCCTGATCCTGTTAAGAACACTCTCGTCAGGCACATCGGAATTATCGACCACGAAGACCTTTAAGACCTCACCCGCATAAGATGAGATCCTTTCGGACACGCCTTCATCAGGGTTATAGATGACTACGGCTGCAGCAATATTCATCAGGATTCCTCTGCCCTCCTGGCAGCATTTCTTACCGCCTCGAGGTATGCCGTGCCGTTAACGGTATCGGGCTCAAGATATGCGCCCTCGCTCCACTCGTTCCATGCCGTGATGAATACGAACTCCCTGTTCTGATCCTTGGAGATCTTCAGGAGCTTATACAGATACTCCTCGAATTTCTTCGGAGTCTGACCCTTGATGATACGTGCCTTTTTTCCTCTTCTCGGCGTATCGTCAAATCCTACGATACCGCTGTAGAAAGTGTTCTCCTTACGGCAGTGCTTGGCCGAATAAAGAATGCTCTTCCACTCCTTGTCGTAGTCTGCAAGACGCAGACGCGGCTTCTTGTTGAACTTTCTTATCCATATCTCCTCGAGTCCTTTTCGAAGAAGCTCGTGGATGTCGTTAAACTGGAAAGGCTCATAGTAGAACCTGTAGTCGAGACTTACGCCCTTCCATGTGCACTTGCTCATGCACACGATGCCCGGGAAGCCCGCTTCCTTAGCAAGCTTGTCCCAGTATGCAGACATCGCCTTGATGATATCCGGGTCCGCGTTCATTCTCATGAAGGAGAACACGGGCTTGCCGTCAATCTTGATATAACGCTCATCCTTAAAGAACGGCAGAAGCCAGTCGAAATGCTTCTTCCACTCGTCCTCCCCGCCGTACTTAAGCTCGGCAAGGATCTCGGGACCGGTCTTCTTCTCGCCCTCGAATGATGGCGCCCAGTTGTTGCCCTTAACGGCACTCCAGGACCTTATCCATGAAGTGTTGTCCCAGATAAACATGTAGTGGATATCAAGTTCCTTATGCTCAAGGCAGATATTCGCCGGAGTCTCCATGAAGTGCTGCTCCGAGGAGAACCAGTAGTGATAGATACCGAAGCCGTAGATTCCGTATTCGTTGGCAAGCTTTACCTGACGCGCGATATCCTCAGGTTTGTCGAGGCTGTAGTAGTATTCGTCAGCGGGAACTCTCGGCTGAACATGACCCTCATACTGGGGCTCGGCTTTCTTAACAGCAACCCAGTCAGTGAAGCCTTCTCCCCACCACTTGTCGTTCTCCGGCATGCGGTGGTACTGGGGAAGGTAATTGGCGATTATCTTAGGCGTTGTCATGCCGTCACCTCTTGATATTCAGTCTTATAGTTCTTGTGAGACTCTCTTAAGTAGATCTGCAGGCAGGTAGATACCAGTGCGATATGAACCCAGAACGGAGGTCTTAAGACGTTCTGGTTAAGCTGCAGGATAACGAATTCGAAGAACAGTGCAATGAGCATCGCATATACGGGCTCTCTGTCCCTCTTGTCCCCGGGTCTCTTCTTCGCCTTAAGGTAGCCGCCGATCGTCAGATCATACAGATACTTGAAGAAGAAGAATGCTCCGAAGATACCGTATGCCGCAAGCGCCTCAAGCGATACGCACATACTCGCACCGCCGTTGTTGGCGACTGTATATGTTCTCGACTTATACTCGATGATGCCTGCATCGATACCGCCCAGGCTGCATCCGAGGAACGGACTCGAGAGGAAGAGCTCCCATGTATCCTTGAATCCCGCGGATCTCGCGTCAGCAGAGTGGGAAGCTGTGCCTCCGATACCGAGGCCGCTTAAATAGTGCATTACGAACGGCACCTGGAATTCGACCGCTATGATGAACAATACACCCGCGATACCGACCATGATCGGCATGAGCGTGAACAGTATCCTGATAAGAGATGCTCTCTTGTGTATATAGATACGAAGGCACATAACTCCTCTGTAAACAACATAGATCAGGAGAATAAGAAGTCCCATTCTCGACGTCGAGATAACTACGGCACCGACGTTAAGAAGCGTCGATACGATAAGCCAGCTCTTCCTCATGCACATATAGTTTCTTCTCTCGAGAAGATAAAGGCAGATGATCGAACCCATGATCATATACGTCGCATAGAACGAAGGCTCGAATGAGAAGCCGTTGCTTCTGTGCAGATCGTTGTACTGTGTTACATAGAAATTGATGCCGACGAACTGCAGGGCGAACTGCATGAAGCCTACGACCGCGAGTGCATTAAAGCACCAGATATACTTGCCGACCAGAGACTGTATCGACTCCTGCTTACTCAAAAAATACGTGAACGCCAGCACCTGCACACAGTCGAACATAAGCCACAGGTCGTAGCCCACCGCATTGAACAGCGTCTTCGAATTCACTATGCATATCGTGTTAAAGACTATGACTATCAAAAGGTTATAGTACGGCGTAAGTATCTTAACGTTGCCGAACTTTATGATGCGCAGAAGGAAGAAGAACATTACCGCCAGCGATACGAGCTGGGATATTCTTACAGTCAGTCCCGCGACCTCGAATGCGAGTACGATATCGCACGAAGCCGTCAGGATACTGAACCAGATAAGCGCATTGATTATCGCCGATCCTTTGTTGAAGCGAACCAGTGAAAGATTCATTAAAGACCCTCCACAAGATCCCTGATATTCTTCTTGAAAGTAGCGAAAGTAAAATTCTCTATAACGCGTGCCTTAGCGGCTTCTCCGTATTTCTTACGAAGATCCTCATTATTTGCCAGAGTCTTCAGAGCTTCGGCATATGCATCAGCATCGCCGTTCGGGCACTCGATACCGGTCTGTCCGTTAAGGCTTACATAATTAACACCGGAGCCTTCGATCGTGAATGTAACCGCTGGGTGACCGAAGTACATACCTTCGGCAAGAGCAAGACCGAAAGCCTCGTTCTTGGTTATCGAAGGAAAACAGAATATATCGCATGTAAGAAGTCTGGCACGAAGCTCGACGTCGCTTACAAGGCCCAAGAACTGAACCTTGCTGTCTCCTGCAGCCTGAGCCTTGAGCTCATCCGTAAGAGGTCCCTTGCCCGTGATACCTATAACAAAGTCATCGCCTAACTTCTTCGATGCCTCTATAAGATACTTGAAGCCCTTATATTCGACGTGACGTCCGACGGCAAGACAGACTGTCTTACCCTTATTCTGTTCGCGAAGCTCGTCAGCCTTCTTAAGAACCTCATCATCGATCACAAGTCTGTTCTCGTTGATGCAGTTCGGAACGACTACACACTTATCGGGTGCCGAAGACAGCCACTCACTGCCCTTAACATAATTCGGGCTCGTAGCAACAAGCTTGCACGATCTTTCGATAAGTCTTCTGTTCTGTCCTTTGAAGAACACCTTCAGGAACTTCTGCTTAACGATATCAAGATGCCAGTATGTGACAAGCTTGATCCCGGGACGCTTCTTAAGAAGCTTAAGAAGATAATGTGTTCCGAACGGGTTGGGATAATGAAGTATCACAACATCGGGATTAAACGAATCGATCGCTTCCTTAAGTCTCTTGCCGTAAGTAGCGGATACGGACTGCGACGATATCTTCGCGAAGCATCTGCAGCGGATAACATCAACACCGTCGACATTATCCCGCGAGTCCTTGGACTCCTTCGGCGTTCCGTGATCGAACGCGAAGATAAGCTGCTCGATGTCCGGAACATCCTTGAGCGATACTACGATATCGCGTGCGATCTGCTCCGTCCCTCCCGAGAAAGGATAGTAGTATTTGGAGATATGTAAGACCTTAAGTCCCATGGCGTCAGTCTGCGATATATCCGGATACGGGCTTGCCGGAGAGCATGATGAGCTTGAGCTGATCTCTTATGTCCTCGAACTTGGTCTGACCGTATTTAACTTCAAGAATAACCGCATCTACCTCAAGCAGGAGCTTTCTTGCAAGAGGATCATCGATAAGGCTGTCCGCGTTATAAACCTTGCGGTCCTTGATCTTGTCCTTAAGGCTCTTAGCCGTGTCACCTGTTCCGATGACAAGAAGAGACTTCAATTCGGATCCGTATACAGACAGGTTAGCCGCGACAGCTTCAGCTGCCTTATCATTGGCATCACACATTCTGCCTCTCTTACGCAGCCACTTGTCGAACTTGCCGTTATGCTTATAAAGCTTGTCCTCACCGTCCTTTGTGGAACCCAGATCAAACAGCGTGAATCTGTTTACGAGCTGAGACTTTGTAAGAGCAATGCTTGAGACGATGTACTTGATGATAAGGATAAGCGCATAGAACAGGAATGCGGCGAACAGTCCGATAGAACCGAACTTGATGCCTTCCTTGGCAGCAGCCAAAGGAACGTTAGGAAGCTTGTGCATCGTGTTAACCGTAAGGTTGCCGTGCTGCTTCTGGAGGTTCTTCAAGCTCTTAACATAGATCTCGAGGTTCTCCTGCAGGTCAACAAGCTGCTCGCTCGTCTCTGTCTGAAGCACCTGGATCCTGTCGTCCTTGATCATGTTGAAGAAGTAGTTGACGACCGTAGTCTCATGCTCGCATATAGTCTCGCCCGTAGCCTCGCGGTATGACTCGACTTCATCGATGATCGTCTGAAGGAGGTTAAGAGCAGACTCAGCCGAAGTGCCGACAGTCTTGATAACGATGATGCCTACCCTTGAGCCGTCTGCAGTAGATACTGCGAAATTAACATCAACATCCGTGGATACGTTCATGCCGGAGCCGGAACCCGTTGATGCGGCGCCGTCATCGATATTGCCGAATGTGATATCGGATACCGTTACGGCTTCCTTAAGATACTTAACATCCATGCCAAGCTCTTCGGCATATTCATCAAGATAGTTACCGTTCTTAAGGTAATCGACATAAGCTGCGATAAGAACATTTACCGAATTGGCAGGAGCACCGTCAGGTACCGTGATCATGATATCAGCCTCAGCCGTAGGTACGTACTGGGGAACAACGTTCATGAGAATGGAATCGTTGTAGTAATCAGTAAGAGCCATAAGGTCTCTTCTGGTCGTATAAATGATATCGTTCATGTTGTTGATGGAATCGAGCGTTGCTACTTCTTCGAGGATCTGCTGCTCTTCGGCAGTAAGGATCTCGTCTTCGGGAAGCTCGATACCGTTCTTCTGTGCATAAGTCGTATTGTCCTGCTTGGCGATCAATGCATCAGGATCGTTAAGATATGTCTGATATGCTTCTGCAAGCTTGGAAGTCTTTATACCTTCCTTGGCTCCCATAGCACCGCCCAAGACAATACCTGCGATGAGCATAAGAGCCAGCGCCTTTCTCCAATGAAGGAAGCAATAGGTCAACAGGTCTTTGATGTTGATCTCTGTCTCGTCCTCGTTGATTATGTAGTTCATTTTCAGATCTTGACTCATATCGTCCTCCGAAGGGCATTTTTACTATGCCATTATATCATTCTTATTATTTTTATTTATATAAGGAGAAGACTGTAAAATAGTTGAAATATCGGCCGTAAGCAGCAGCAAAGTTATGTTATATGATAACTCGAGCATATGGTGTTCGATGATGAAGGACATGGCGATCACACTTATAAACACCATGCCGTAGAACATATTCTTGCGAGACAGACGGAGACCGATAAGCGCATAAACAACAAACAGCACGGCAAGCAAAATGATGCCGTACTTGAACAGATACTTAACGTAAGCCGAATCATAGAACACATATGCATAGTTCCTGACACCGCCGTTCGCGTTGCCGTTCTCGGCGAAGTTCGCATTCCCGAGGAGCTTAAAACCGTACAGCTCCATTCCCTTCTTACCGAGACTTAATCTGTAAGACATCATAAAGTCGAGCTTATACATGAATGCATTGTCGGGATCATAAAGATATGTCATGACGAAGATGACGGCGGCACACACGGGCATCAGAAGCCACGAGAACACCCGGCGCAATGTCTTCTTTATCTCGAATCCTTTTCGGGAAGCGATCTTAATTACGAGCATCAGAAGCAGCATCAGGACCGCACCCGCCATGTCCGCCCTCGCCGACGTAAAGCAATAGAACACGGCGAAAACCGCGCCCGCGCCTGCTATCTCCCAATACGTAATGCGCTTCCATCTTAAGATGAAGTATGTGACCGCAAGATAGAATATGTGGGCAAAGCAGTCGGTAGGATAGATGATGCCGAGCGAATGACGAAGGTTCTCTTCCTCACCGTAGTTTGTCAGGAACGTGTAATCGACTATGACGCCCGTCTGCGAGCAGACAAGCGCAAGCAGGCTTATAAACGCACCCGTGAATACATAAAGTATTCCGATCTTCCTGAAAGACACCCTGTAAGCGCCGCCTGTTATAAGAGCCGCATCGAGCACCATCAGGTCGCCTCTGGATACAAAGAAGAACAATCCGAGTCCCATAAAAGCCGCAAGAGTGCTCGCGAGAGCGACTCCGGTTTCTTTACGGTAATACCACAGCCGATAAAGAAAGCAGAAGCACAGCACTCCCCTTACCATGCTGTAGACCGCACCCGGAATATCGAGTGAGAATGTTGTCGTCTGAAGATAGAAGAAGATCAGATAGCACGTAAAACCTGCGAGGTACAATGCCTCAGACATAAGTTTCCCGTCGCCAAACGATCTTTTAAGGAACGTCACTTTGATCCCTTCATTCCCAATACAGTGCCTATAGTCTTAAAAAATATCTTAATATCGAGACCCAGGCTGAAGTTTCGTATGTATTCGTTATCGAGTCTGACTATCTCTTCGAAGTCCTTGATATCGGATCTTCCCGACACCTGCCACATACCCGTAAGTCCGGGCTTCATGGCAAGTCGGCTCATGTGGTGACGCTTGTAGTTCTCATACTCGTCAAGCGTCGGGGGACGCGTTCCGATAAGAGACATGTCGCCCTTGAAGATGTTCCAGAACTGCGGAAGCTCATCGATACTGGCCTTACGCATGAAGTTGCCTGCAGGGAAGATTCTCGGATCATTCTCCATCTTGAACATGAGTCCCTTCATCTCATTCTGGGACATAAGTTCTTTCTTACGTTCCTCCGCATCGACATACATTGTACGGAACTTATACATGGTAAAGATCTTGCCGTTCTTACCCGCTCTTTTCTGCTTGAAGAAAACGGGACCCGGTGCCTGCATCTTGATGATGGGCGCGAGGAACACGGTAAGTATCGCAGTTAAGATTAGACCTATGATCGAGAAGAAGATGTCACAGATTCTCTTGATCAGAAGTTCTCCCATCGTCGCACGTGATATCGTGGATGTGATAACGGTATAGTTGCCGATCTGATTAAGCGTCGCATTGTACATATTCGGAGTCTCGAGATCCATCGCGCGGTGAACCGTGATACCCATGTTGATAAATGCAGACGCGAGGCTTCCTCCGGACTTTGTGAGCATGAACACATCGTTTATCGGATGAAGCTTAACGTAATCGAGCATCTCCTTGCGCTTAATGACCGGGATGCCCATAAACTCACGCTCTTCATAGGCATCGGTAAAGATGATGCCCTTGAAGTGATAGAAGCCGCTGTTGTTCTTCTGCAAAGTATCGACAAAAGTCTCCGCAGTATCAGTCTGCGCTACAATAAGAACCCCGGAAGAATCGCTGCCGTCAAGGAATTTGATCCTTAATATCTGCTTCCTGAAAGTTCGAAGCAGCATCATTATCGCGATCGAGAATACGAAGAAATAACCGATCATCAATCGCGAATAGATAGCGGATACCTTGATCACATACAGGAATGTGAACAGGGTAAACAGTATCTCGGAATTGATTATCACAACATGCCAGAACTCTTTAGGGTGATTCCTCTTTACGATACCCGTATGAGGTCCCGTAAAGAGCATAAACACAAGATATGCGAGTATAAGAACAACGTTAACCAGTCTGAACGCTTTCGAATCGTCGGCGGAATTGTCCGTTATGATCCTGATAAAGTCGGACAGACCGTATCTCGTGATTATGGCTAACACAAAAGCGATCTCTATGCTGAAGAGATCTAAGAATATGAAATCAAGATGTTTGATCCTTGAATCGGCTTTGGCGTCCATCAGGAGAGCTTATACCTCTACAGACATTATCTCGATAACAACAGGCTCAAGAGGCTTGTCATTGTAGTCCGTCTTAACGGAAGCTACCTTGTCTACTACCTCGATACCCTCGATAACCTTGCCGAAAGCGGCATACTGGCCGTCAAGATGAGGAGCATCCTCATGCATGATGAAGAACTGGGATCCTGCCGAGTCGGGCATCATGGATCTTGCCATGGAGAGCACGCCTCTTGTGTGGATGAGGCTGTTCGGCACGCCGTTAGCAGCGAACTCGCCCTTGATGGAATATCCGGGGCCGCCCATACCCGTACCTTCGGGATCGCCGCCCTGAATCATGAATCCGGGAATGATCCTGTGGAAAGTAAGTCCGTTATAGAAACCGGAACCTGCGAGCTTAACAAAGTTCTCTACTGTTATAGGTGCGATCTCGGGATAAAGCTCAGCCTTGATGTCGCCCATGTCCTTGATCTTGATAGTTACGATAGGATTTGCCATTATTCTTACCTCTTATTTCTTGTTTCTGAATCCTCTTAAGATATCATCTCTGATCTGCCAGAGCTTCGGTGAAAGATCCACATAATAGTTATGAGGATTCTCGAATCTCTTTACGGCATCCCACAAAGTATCGAGCTGCTTGGTGCAGTAGTTCCTGATCTCGGTGATCGAAGGCTTATTATATACGAGCTCGCCGTTTCTGAATACCTCTACGAGGATCTTCTTCGTCGTATAGTTTGTCAACGTCTTCGCCTTCCACGTCTCAACGGGATCGAAGATCTCATACGGCTCGCCGTCGGGAATGGGCTCACCCTTCACGAAAAGAACATCTGCCAGAGCCTTGCCCGTCTCCTTGTCATAGAATCTTACGATCTCCTTATCGCAGGGAGTCGTAACCTTGGCTGTCGTCTCGGAGATCTTCATCTTAGGGATGACGTTACCGTCATCGTCCTCTACTGCAGCGATCTTATAAACGCCTCCGAAGACAGGCTCCGCCTTGGATGTGATAAGTCTCTCGCCGACGCCGAAGGAATCGATGCATGCACCCTGTGAGATCAGGTCTCTTATGAGGTACTCGTCAAGTGCATTGGATACAGTGATCTTACAGTCCGTAAGTCCTGCCTCATCGAGCATCTTTCTTGCCTTCTGAGTCATATATGTAAGGTCACCGGAATCGATTCTGATACCGAGAAGTCTCTTACCCATAGGCTCGAGCACTTCGTGTGCGCATCTGATCGCATTAGGAATACCGGACTTCAATACGTCATATGTATCTACAAGAAGCAGGCACTTATCCGGATAGGATTCGGCATAAGCCTTAAATGCCTCGAACTCATCGTCGTAGAGCATGACCCACGAGTGAGCCATCGTTCCGGACAACGGAATATCGAACTGCTGTCCGCAGATAGTACAGGACGTTCCTGCAGCACCCGCGATATATGCGGCACGCGCACCGAGAACCGAAGCGTCGAAGCCCTGTGCTCTTCTGGCACCGAACTCCATGATCGGTCTGCCCTCTGCAGCACGTACTATTCTGGCTGTCTTAGTGGCAATAAGAGTCTGGTGGTTGATTGTACAAAGAAGAGCCGTCTCGAGAAGCTGAGCCTGAAGCGCAGGTCCTCTTACCTTTATAAGAGGCTCTCTGGGGAATACGGGAGTTCCCTCCGGTACAGCCCATACGTCACATGTGAACTTGAAGTTCCTTAAGTAATTGATGAATTTGTCATCAAAGCCGTATCCGCTTAAAAACTTAAGGTCCTCTTCAGTAAAGTGAAGATTCGAAAGATAATCTATAACCTGCTCAAGACCTGCCATAATGGCATATCCGCCCTGCTCAGGTATATTTCTGAAGAATACATCGAAGTAAACGATCTTCTCTGCCTTGCCGTCGTCAAGGTAACCCTTGCCCATGGTAAGCTCATAGAAGTCAGTCAGCATCGTCATATTGGTTCTGTCATTCCAGCCGTTCATATGCGACCTCCTTAAATTGCTCACTAAAAAGCTCCGGGGGATTCCCCCGGAGCTTTGATTATACCATTCTTTATTATTCTTATTAAGACTTAATGATCTCCTTAACGGATGTGGCAAGTCCTGCAACGCCCTGGAGCTCTGAAGGAATGATGATCTTCGTAGCCTGACCGTTAGCGATCTTCTCCATAGCCTCGAGGGAACGGATCTTAACGAGTCCGTCGTCAGCCTGTACATCCTTGATCATCTGCAGACCCTGAGCCTTAGCCTCGTTGATCTTGAGGATAGCCTCTGCCTGACCTTCTGCCTCGCGGATAGCTGCCTCTTTACGAGCCTCGGCACGGAGGATAGCGGACATCTTCTCACCCTCTGCCTCACGGATAGCTGCTTCCTTCTTACCTTCTGCAATGAGGATAGCCTCTCTCTTCTCTCGCTCAGCCTTCATCTGCTTCTCCATCGCCATCTGAATTTCCTTAGGCGGGATGATGTTCTTAAGCTCAACTCTGTTAACCTTGATACCCCAACGGTCTGTCTCGTCGTCGAGGATCTCTCTCATCTTTGTGTTGATGATGTCACGGGATGTGAGTGTCTGGTCGAGCTCGAGTTCACCGATGATGTTACGAAGTGTTGTAGCAGAAAGGTTCTCGATAGCAAGGATAGGACGCTCAATTCCGTATGTATAGAGCTTAGGATCGAGTACCTGATAGAAAACAATGGTATCGATCTGCATTGTAACGTTATCTTTTGTGATAACGGCCTGAGGAGCAAAGTCTGCAACCTTCTCCTTAAGGGAGATCCTCTTGGCAACCTTATCGATGAAAGGGACCTTCATATGGAATCCCGTATCGAATGTAGCCTTGTAAGTACCGAAACGCTCGATGATATGCGTTGTTGCCTGAGGAACGATATCGATCGACAGTACTGCCAAAACGATAAATACAACTGCAATGATAATGATTACTGTAACCACTGTTTAAGCCTCCTTGATTTCCTCGACCAGGAGCTTTACGCCCTCGGTCTTGATTACCTTAACCTTTGCGCCTTCGGGGATGACCTTGTTAGGGTCGGATGTCTTGGCGCTCCAGACATCTCCTCTAACCTTGACCTGACCCTTGGACTCGAGTGTGTTAATCTCTTTGATAACAACCGCCTCTTCTCCGAAGAGTCTGTCGGCATTCGTCGCATTCTCTTTCTGCGCATGACGCGCGTCGAGCTGGGGTTTGATCCACTTGAGACAAATAAAGAAGCATACGATCGATACTATAACCATGACGGCAATCTGGATTCCGACATTGGCACCGAAGTATGCACATACCGCAGCTGCCAGACTTCCGACTGCACACCACACGGTAGTAAGTCCCAATGTGATGCCTTCTATTACGATGAATACCACCATAAGTATAAGCCATAAGATCCACATTTCCATGACATTTCCCTCCCTTTCCATCAGAGTTATCCCAATTATATACACGGGGAAATGCCCATACAATGAATTCGGACCCGATTTAAACAAGTCTTAAACTTTACTTATTTTGCTTAATACTTTCCCAATCGTAGAACACTTCTTCCAGCGTCAGACCTTCGGGCGGCAGCGTCTTTCCGGCGTGTTCGCGGTCGCACGAAGCGATAACTTCGGGGATCTTGTCGGGTGCGATCTTGCCCTGCCCGACATAAAGCAGAGTGCCGGCGATAATGCGCACCATGTTATAAAGAAATGCTTCGCCCGTAACTTCGATCTCTATAAGACCGTTCGCGCCGCTTCTTACCTCAACGTGATTGAGTCTGCGCACAGTCGTATTCTGCGAGCCTCCCGCAGCGCAGAATGCAGCGAAGTCATGCTCCCCTTCAAAGAGGGGAGCCGCCTTTTTCATTGCTTCCACGTCAAGCCTGCCCGTAACAAAATGTGAGTAACGTGAGACCAAAGGGTGCCTTACGGAGCCGTGCATGATCCTGTAGATATAACGCTTACCCTGCGAGTCGAAACGCGCATTAAAGTCATCGCGCACATCATATGCTGCGATAACGGCAACGTCTTCCGGAAGCAGCGCATTACATGCAAGAGGAAGCTTTTCGCAGGGAATATTAAACGGGACCTTAGCGGAGCAGACCAGGCCGCGCGCATGTACGCCGGCGTCTGTCCGGGAAGATCCCGTGACTTTAATCTCTTCTTTATAAAGTGTTGTGAGTGCTCTTTGAATCTCTTC
Organism: Clostridiales bacterium; assembly: GCA_017940895.1. GTDB lineage: Bacteria > Bacillota > Clostridia > Saccharofermentanales > Saccharofermentanaceae > Saccharofermentans. The sequence goes on from JAGAXM010000015.1 coordinate 35,731, forward strand.
CTGTACGGACCTTCCGTTGTCCTGGATCTGCCAGCCGACAAAGTCGGTTCCGTCGAATTCGATTACAAGAGCGACCGAAGGCATCTATCAGCAGGCTGTACCGTCGAGGTTCTTGTCGAAGCAGTTCATACCCATCATGGCAGCGCCGACGATACCTGCGTCGTTACCCATCTGGGCAAGAGCGATCCTTGTCTTCTTAACGCCGGGGCCGAAGAACGGACGGCTCATTGTCTTCTCCTGCAAAGGTACGAGGAGAGGATCGCCTTCGTTACAGATTCCGCCGCCTACTACGAGGACCTCAGGCATGAATGTATTGATGGCGTTGGCAAGTCCGTCAGCAAGGTAATCGGTGTACTTGTCGATAACTTCATCAGCAGCCTTGTCACCCATTCTCTGAGCGATGAATGCAACCTTACCGTTAACCTTACCGAGATCCTTGATTACATCGTTGAGCTTGGAATCGGGATTAGCCTCTGCAGCTTCCTTTGTGATTCTTACGAGAGCGGAAGCGGAAGCATAAGCCTCGAAGCAGCCCTTACGTCCGCATGAGCACTGCTCACCGCCGCTGACGAGAACTGTATGACCGAACTCGGAACCTGCCTGGTTGAATCCGGAATAGATCGATCCGTTGATGATGACACCTGCACCTACGCCGGTACCGAGTGTGATCGTAACTGAATCCTTAACGCCCTTTGCAGCACCTGCAACAGCCTCAGCCATTGCTGCGCAGTTAGCGTCATTATCGATATATACAGGAAGATCGATGACTTCTCTGATGATCTTTCTCATCGGAGCATTGACGAAAGGAAGGTTCTTGGCATAAACAAGAAGACCTGCCTCGTTGTCGGGGGTTCCGGGAGATCCGATACCTATAGCGGAAATATCCTCCTTCTTAAGTCCTGCCTCAGCGATAACCTGAACGGCAAGATTACCCATGTCCTTGATAATATCCTCACAGGGTCTGTCTGCATTAGTCTTGATACTGGACTTGTTCAACATCTTACCCTGATCGTCTACGATACCCGCCTTGATGTTAGTTCCACCCAGATCGATACCAACATAATATGCCATCTGATGATTCTCCTTCGTAAAGCTTATTAGCTCCGTAATTTTATCACATTTTTCTGACAGTGAGTATGCTGTGTTTATATAAAATAGATGTCCGTTCCGATAAGTACTGCGGCACCCGCCAGGAACAGCACGAACACCACAATATCTCTTCCCTTTATCTTAAGAGGATTAAGCTTAGTTCTGTTGTTTCCTCCGCGGTAGCACCTCGCATCCATCGCGACTGCAAGATCCTCCGCGCGCTTGAATGATGAGACGAACAGCGGGATCAGAACCGTTATATATCCCTTAAGTTTATTAAGCGCTGTACCCGTGTCGTAATTCGCACCGCGGCTCTCCTGCGCCTTCATTATCTTATCCGTTTCTTCTATCAGTGTCGGTATGAACCTTAATGCGATCGACATCATCATGGACGCCTCATGCACCGGCACCTTGAACACCTTAAGAGGAGACATAAGAGACTCGAGTGCATCCGCGATCTTAAGAGGTGTTGTTGTCAAAGTCAGGAATACCGATGTCGACAGGATGAGGAATATAAGTCTTAATGACATGAGCACCGCCTTGGACACACCAACATCGGTAACTTCAATAAACCTCCACGACCAAAGGATCTCACCCTGCTTAATAGTGAATATATTCAGTACGAATATAAACAGCGCGAGCGGTATCACGGGCTTTAATGTCGACCATGTAACGCTAAGCGGTATCTTTGCCGTAATAAGCTGGATCATCGTCAAAGCGAACAACGCGATCAAAGCCTGCGGGGTTCCGATAACGAACACCGCCACAAGATAGACGATATAGAGGATAATCTTGAGGCGCGGATCCGTCTCATGCAGAACGGAGCGCGTATCAACAAAACGGCCGAGACTGATATCGCTTAACATGAGAGCACACCTCTTATTATGGAAGCAGCTTCATGCGCGGGATCGGGCAAAGGAGGCATCATCATGAATCTCGGATCCTCCTTGGCAAGCTTCTCTTTTACCTTCGATGAGAACTCATAGAGAAGCGGCATGGATATACCGTATTCCCTTGCCTTCTGCTCGCTCTCGAAAAGCTGAGCTGCAGTTCCTTCCGCCGCTTTCCTGCCTTCCTTTATGCATACGATCCTGTCCGCGTAACGCGCGGCTTCGTCCATGTTATGCGACACGATTATAACCGTGGTACCTGTCTCGCGGAGAGCGCAGATCGTATCGAACATCTCCCGGCGACCGATAGGGTCAAGTCCCGCAGCAGGCTCGTCGAGGACAAGCACCTGCGGCTTCATAACGAGCACGCCCGCAAGCGCCGCTCTTCTCTTCTGTCCTCCCGACAGCTCGAAAGGACTTTTATCGAGCACATCCTCGGAAAGTCCGGAGATAATGGCGGCACCTCTGATCCTTGATTCGATGTTCACGTCGGGAGCGTGCATATTTACAAGACCGTATGCAATGTCCTTGCGAACGGTCTCCTCGAACAGCTGATACTCGGGATACTGGAATACGAGACTTACCTTGCGCCTTATCTGCGCGATGTCTTTCTTTCTTGAAGTCGTAAGGACGCTGTTGTCCTCATTGATGAATCTGATCTCACCGGACTGAGGCCTTACGATGCCGTTAAGATGTGAGATGAACGTCGTCTTTCCGCACCCGCTCTTACCTACTACGGCAAGTATCTCGCCCTGGTATACATCAAGATCCATGTGCTCGATCGCATAAGTCTTGCCGCCGTCATATGAATACGACAGATCCGACACCTCGAGGATCTTTCTTGTGTTCTCATGCTTCTTTAATTGTTTAACTTTGGGGACCGCTTTTGCTTCCCGCGCGTATCTTACCGCCGCACCGATGCGGGCATCCTTGTCTTTAATATCATCTTCCCTGATAACCTTTCCGGATGCTTTTGCAAGCTCATATACGAGACCTATATCCGCGGGCAGCTCAAGTCCCGCTTCTCTTATTACGTCGGGTTTCGAGAAAATCTCGGAAGGCGTGCCCTCCATCGCCACCTTACCTTCTTTAACGACGAAGATCCTCTGACATCTTGCAGCCTCATTCATGTCATGGGTTATGGTAAGGACCGTGATCCCCTTCTCGCGGTTCATCTTCTCGACGAGCTCAAGGAATTCATCGCGGCTGACCGGATCTAACATAGCGGTAGACTCATCGAGGATAAGGACCTCAGGTCTCATTGCAAGCGCGCCGGCGATAGCAAGCTTCTGCTTCTGTCCGCCGGACAGGGATGCAGCCTCGCGCTTACGAAGATCATAGAGACCGACATATTTAAGCGCTTCATCGACGCGCTCTCTTAATTCGGGATTGGGGATACCCAGATTCTCGGGACCGAATGCGACATCTTCCTCGACTATGGTTCCTACTATCTGGTTGTCAGGGTTCTGGAATACATATGAGCACCTCTCACGAATGGCATATATATCGGATTCATCAGAAGCCGTGTTCCCCAGAACGCAGACAGTGCCTTCATCCGGAAGCTCAAGAACGTCTATCAGCTTTGCAAGAGTCGACTTGCCGGATCCGTTAGGACCCAAGACAGCACAATAAGCCCCGGACTTAACATCGAGGCTTATATTATCGAGGGCTTTAACCTCCAGGCTTTGTCCCTCGTCGGTCTTATATGCGAAGCTTACGTTCTTAACACTTATCGCGTCTGACATTTGAATCGAGTTCCTGATATTGAAAAACGGGACTGCATTGCAGCCCCGTTAAATCCGTTAACTACTTCTTGTTGCAGATCTTATCGGATCAAACGAACTCGAGGATAGCCATCTCGGAACCGTCACCGCGTCTTGCGCCGAGTCTGATGACTCTTGTGTAACCGCCCTGTCTGCCCTCATACTTGGGAGCGATCTCGTCGAACATCTTGTTGACGGGATTGATGGTGTTGCCCTCAGCATCATGGCTCTTCATGAGCCAGTATGTCATCTGCTTTCTTGCTGCAAGTCTGGAAGCGGAATCAACCTGAACAGTCTTTGTCTTGATCTCACGATCAACTGCATCATACTTGTTTCCGTTCTTGGATGTCTTTGTAACAAGAACCTTATTGCCCTTACCGTCGAGCTTTGCAGCTGAAACAGTAACGTCCTTTGTTGTGAAGTTGTCCTTCTCCTTGATAGCGTCCGCAACGAGGCTGTCAACGATAGAGCTTACTTCCTTTGCACGTGCAACAGTTGTCTCTACTCTGCCGTTGATTACCAATGCAGTAGAAAGGCTGCGAAGGATCGCGAGCTTCTGATCTGACGGACGGCCAAGCTTTCTGTTAATTGCCATATGTCAATAATCCTCCTGATGTACTCTTATAAATCCGCATCGGAAAGATGCAGACCCATATCGGAAAGCTTAGCGATGACTTCGTCAAGCGACTTCTTTCCGAGGTTTCTGACCTTGATCATCTCGTCCTCAGACTTGCTGATGAGATCACCGACTGTGTTGATCGCTGCTCTCTTCAGGCAGTTGTATGTACGAACTGAGAAATCGAGGTCCTCGATAGCTCTGTTAAGCTCGGAATTCTTCTCCGTCTTAGGCTCAACGGTCTTGAAACTGATACCGCTGTCCGTATCTGTCAAAGCCTTGAACAGGCTTAAGTGTGTGATAAGGATGTCAGCTGCAGAAGCGAAAGCCTCGTCTACTGCGATAGTACCGTCTGTCCATACCTCGAGGGTAAGGCTGTCGTAGTCTGTTCTTGCTCCGACACGGGTATTCTCAACAACGAAGTTTGCCTTCTTGATAGGTGTGAAGATGGAATCGATAGCGATGATGCCGATTGCCTGTCCCTCAACCTTATTCTGCTCTGCGGTGTTATATCCGCGGCCCTTGCTGATAGTCAGTTCCATGAACACCTTAGCGGTTCCGTTAAGATGTGCGATTACAAGATCAGGATTTACGATCTCGATCTCGTCATCGTGAACGATGTCTCCTGCCTTGAGTTCGCCTGTCTTGCCCTCAGGTACGCTGATGCATACTGTCTTGGGGGAATCACTGTGGAGCTTAACGCGGATATCCTTGATGTTAAGGATGATCTCTGTCATGTCCTCGATGATTCCGGGAACAGTTGTGAACTCGTGATAGATATTATCGATCTTGATCGCCGTTACAGCAGCACCGGTAAGAGAAGAAAGCAGAACTCTGCGCAGGGAGTTACCCAGCGTTGTGCCGTATCCACGCTCGAGGGGTGATACGACGTACTTGCCGTAGGAACCGTCCTCGCTTGTTTCTTTACATTCAATGGTAGGCTGTAAAATATCGTTCATTGTTTTTCCTCCGTTCTACAGGCTATTACTTGCTGTACAACTCGACGATTGCAACTGCGTTTACAGGAACATCGATCTGCTCTGCTGTAGGAATTGCATTTACCTTACCGGAGAGCTTATCGTGATCTGCAGAGAGCCACTCGGGAACAGCGATAACGTCTGTTCTCTCAAGGATCTCCTTGAATCTGGGGGAAGACTTAGCAGCATCCTTAACCTCGATAACGTCACCGACGCTTACACGATAGGAAGGAATGTTAACTGTCTTGCCGTTAACTGTGATATTTCTGTGACTGATGATCTGCTTTGCTTCGTCTCTTGTACGAGCATAGCCCATTCTGAAAAGAACGTTATCAAGTCTTGTCTCGAGGAGGATCATGAGATTCTCTCCGACTGTACCGTAATGAAGCTTCTGAGCCTTCTCGAAATAATTTCTGAAGGGCTTCTCAAGAACGCCGTAGATGAACTTAGCCTTCTGCTTCTCCTTGAGCTGAACGCCGTACTCGGAAACCTTCTTAGGTCTTGCATTTCTGTTTCTGTTTGATTTCTTGTCGATACCAAGAACTGCAGGCTCAATACCGAGAGATCTGCATTTCTTGAGGACAGGTGTCATATCTCTAGCCATAATCAATTACCCTCTTTCGTATTAAACTCTGCGACGCTTGGGAGGACGGCAGCCGTTGTGAGGAACGGGTGTAACGTCCTTGATCATCGTAATCTCAAGACCAGCTGTAGCGAGTGCTCTAACAGCAGACTCACGGCCAGCACCGGGTCCCTTGACATAAACCTCTACAGTCTTCATGCCGTGATCAACTGCCTTCTTAGCAGCATCCTCGGCAGCGATCTGTGCCGCAAAAGCTGTACCCTTACGGGAACCTCTCATGTTCTGCATTCCTGCAGATGACCAGGAAATAGCATTTCCTGCCTTATCAGTAATTGTGATGATGGTGTTGTTAAAGGTGGCATGGATGTGAGCAGCACCTTCAACGATGTTTTTACGCTCTCTCCTCTTGGGTCTGGAGCTCTGCTTATTATTAGCCATTTATTTCGCCTCCCCTTACTTCTTCTTACCTGCGACAGTATGCTTAGGACCCTTACGAGTTCTTGCATTTGTCTTTGTGCGCTGTCCGTGAACGGGAAGGCCCAGTCTGTGACGACGTCCTCTGTAGCAATTGATATCTGTAAGACGCTTGATGTCTCCAGCTACCTGTCTCTTGAGGTCACCCTCAACAGTAATGTTCTCGCGCTCGATCGTTTCACGGATCTTAGCGACTTCGTCCTCTGTAAGATCTTTAACCCTGGTATCAGGATTCAATCCGGCACTCTTGATGATGCTGGATGCGCTTGTCGTACCAATGCCGTAGATATAAGTGAGAGCAATCTCGATTCTCTTATCATTCGGCAGATCAACACCGGCAATACGAGCCATTTTTCTTCCTCCATTAAGGTGTAATTTTGAATTTTCATACGACACGCCGCAGGGAATTCTCTTTACAGGGAACAGCCGCCCCCACTTGTCGTGTTATAAGCTTTAATTCGTTGTTTGTTCTTTTGTTGTTCGCGGAAGAGCAGTTCCGCGCGAGCGACTCGACAGGGCTAAATCTGTCTGCAGTCGGATCTTGTTCTTATCCCTGCACCTGCTTGTGCTTAGGATCGGAACAAATGATCATGACTTTGCCATGACGGCGAATTACCTTGCACTTCTCGCACATAGGCTTAACCGACGGTCTGACTTTCATCTGCTTTCCTCCTCCTGCATTTTATGCTACATAAACAATGCGCTTTTACGCGCACGCTAATATATTTTATCAGCCTTTTTCATTTTTGCAAGCTGATTTTTCAAATAATATGGATTAGTTTTTTCCTCTCCATGTAATTCTTCCCTTGGAAAGATCATAAGGTGACAATTCCATTGTTACCTTATCTCCGGGCAGGATTTTGATGTAGTTCTGACGGAGCTTACCGGAAATGTAAGCCGTAACCACATAACCGTTGTCGAGCTTAACCTTGAACGTAGCGTTCTTCAAGGCTTCTTCAACAATACCCTCAACTTCAATAACGTCTTCCTTAGCCATTAAGTCCCTCCTCATAAGTTGTCATTTCGGGTCCGTTATCCGTTATTATAACCGTATTCTCATAATGTGCAGTAGGCAAACCGTCTGCCGAGCATACCGCCCAGCCGTCGTGTCCCAATACGACATTACGTTTTCCCATGTTGATCATGGGCTCGATGCAGAAAGCCATTCCCTTCTGGATCCTTGTTCCTCTTCCCGCCTTACCGTAGTTCGGCACGTCCGGCTCCTGATGCATCTGCCTGCCGATACCGTGACCGGTAAGCTCTCTTACAACACCGTAGCCGTATCCTTCCGCGCAAGCCTGAACTGCAGCGCTGACATCGCCGATACGGTTGCCGATCTGAGCCTTCTTGAGGCCTTCGAAAAAGCATTCCTTCGTTCTGTCTACAAGAAGACGTGTCTCCTCTTTTACATCGCCTACAAGGAAAGTTCTTGCTGCATCTCCCATAAAGCCGTTAAGTTCGGCGACAACATCGCACGTTATGATATCGCCTTCCTTAAGAACAACTCTGTCAGACGGAATGCCGTGAACGACCACGTCATTTATGGATGTGCAGATAGCTGCCGGGAACGGAGGTTCTCCGTAACCGACGCAGGGACATGAACCCCCTGCTTCTTTTATTATCATCTGAGCAAGATCATCTAACTGCTTTGTCGTGACTCCCGGCTTTACGGCCTTACGAAGTTCGCTTAAGACGACAGCAGTGAGCTTTCCTGCTTTTCTCATCAGATCCAGTTCGTAATCGGATAATATTTCTACCACTGAAAACACCTTCAATCAGATAAGGCCCTTGCTCTTAAGTCCCTCTTCGATCTGCTTTAAGCAGTCCTCGGAAGACTTATCGTTATTGCCTTCTACGATGAGACCTCTTTTCTCATAGAAATCGATAAGAGGCTTTGTATTCTTATAGTATGTCTCGAGTCTTGCAGCTACAGTCTCGGCTGTATCGTCAGCTCTCTGTACTACTTTGCCGCCGCACTCGTCGCATACGCCTTCAACCTTTGTGGGCTTAAAGCGTACATTATAGGATGCACCGCACTTCTCGCATACTCTTCTTGAAGATACTCTGTCCTTGATGATCTCGTCATCAACAACAATAGAGAGTACGGCATCGATAGAAGATCCGCTCTTGGCAAGGATCTCGTCGAGAGCCTGCGCCTGTGCGAGAGTTCTCGGGAAACCGTCAAGGATGTAACCGTTCTTTGTATCGTCCTGGGAGAGTCTGTCCTCAACCATTCTGATAGTTACCGAATCGGGTACGAGTGCACCCTTGTCGATATAGCTCTTCGCTTCTACACCCAAAGGTGTTCCGTTCTTGATGTTGGCACGGAAGATATCACCTGTGGAGATGTGTGCGAGGCTGTACTTCTCACGAAGTACCGTTGCTGTTGTACCTTTTCCTGAGCCGGGGGCTCCGAGAATAATAAGCTTCATATCATTCGATCCTTTCGGTCGTATAGTTTTCTTAATAATAAACGACCTTCGGCGTACCGTAAAGATACGTTCGAAGGCCGTTTAACTTTACCTTTTTATTTAAGGTCAGTCAAGGAAACCCTTGAGGTTTCTTGTTGCGAGCTGACCCTCGATCTGTGTAACAAGATCGTTCGCAACTCCGGTAAGGATGAGAACGGAAGTTCCTGCGAACCACATGTTCTCAAGACCGGCGAAAAGGCTCAGAAGAGTAGGAACGAGACAGATAGTAGAAAGGAACAATCCGTCTGCCCAGCTCAGTCTGTTGGATGTCTTCGCGATGTAATCGGTTGTAGGCTTACCGGCTCTGATACCGGGAATGAATCCGCCGTTCTTCTGGATGCTGTTCGAGATCTCAACAGGGTTGAACTGAATAGCAGAATAGAAGAATGTAAATCCGATTACGAACAGGAAGTACAGAATGTAGTACCAGGGACTTGTATTGAAGTTCCTGAACCAGTTAACAACAACATTTGTGCTGTGCTGGAAGAACATAGTTACGATCATCGAAGGCAATGACAGGATTGACATTGCAAAGATAACCGGCATAACACCCGACTGGTTGATCTTGATCGGGATATATGAGCTCTGTCCTCCGTAAAGCTTTCTGCCTACGGTCTTCTTGGAGTACTGTACGCTGATCCTTCTCTCTGCATTCTGAACATATACGCAGAATACGATGATCGCGATAGCGATAGCAGTGATAGCAAGGAATACTACGATACCCAGGAGAATTCCGAGAGCAAGATTGGGAACCTTGCCGGATACTTCAGCAGACTTCATATATACATTCTGAACCATCTGAGGCAGTCTCGTTACGATACCTGCGAAGATGATAAGGGATACACCGTTGCCGATACCCTTGTCGTTGATTCTCTCACCGAGCCATACGACAAAACATGTACCTGCCGTAAAGGAGATGATGATCAAAGTAGCGGAGAGCCACTTCGGGATTGTTGTGATCATCGTGGATCTTGCGGAGTAGCAGAACAGGCAAGCCTGCAGGAAAGCAAGTCCGATGGCTGTGAATCTGTTGATCTTTGCCATCTTCTTTCTTCCCGATTCACCCTCTTTGGCAAGATTCTCGAGGTAAGGGATAACAACTGTCAAAAGCTGGATGATGATGGATGCGTTGATGTAAGGAGTTACACCCATGGCAAACATCGTGCAGTGGTACAGACCGCCGCCGGAGATGATATCCATCATGGCACCGATCTGACCCCAGTTCTGTACGAGTGATGTAAAGGCGGCGCCGTTGATACCGGGTACCGGTACCAGGCCGCCGAGTTCATAAAGTCCGAGTATAAGAAGAGTATAAAGAATCTTCTTCTTGAGCTCCGGCTGGCGGAAAGCTTTGATCAATGTATCAAACATACCCGCCATTGCTTAAACCTCCGTTGCCGTTCCTCCGGCCTTCTCGATCTTTTCCTTAGCGGAAGCAGAGAACTTTGTGGCCTTAACGTCAAGCTTCTTTGTGAGGTCGCCGTTACCAAGGATCTTGATACCGTCGTTTACCTTGGGAAGTGTGATGATGCCCTGCTCAGCAAGAGCTGCTGCAGTAACTTCTGTTCCCTCGAACTTCTCAAGATCTGCAATGTTTACGATGATGTAATCAGGTGCAAAACGCTTATTGTTGAAGCCTCTCTTAGGGAGTCTTCTGTACAGAGGCATCTGACCTCCTTCGAATCCGGGTCTTACTCCGCCGCCGGATCTAGCCTTCTGACCTTTATGTCCGCGACCTGCTGTCTTTCCGTTTCCGGATCCTGCACCGCGGCCCTTGCGGTATGCCTTGGCATTTCCGCCTGAAGTCAATTCATTGAGCTTCATTTTAAATACCTCCGATAATTAGCGAATTTCCTCAACGGACTTGCCTCTTACTCTTGCTACCTCTTCGATAGACTTCAAGCCCTTGAGACCTTCCATTGTTGCGTTAACCATGTTGTTAGGGTTGTTGGAGCCGATGGACTTTGTTCTGATATCAGTGATTCCAGCAAGCTCGCATACCGCACGGACAGGACCGCCGGCGATAACACCGGTACCTGACTTAGCGGGCTTCATGATGATGTGTGAAGCGGAGAATTCGCCGACTGTCGCATGAGGGATCGTTCCGTTAAGAACAGGTACCTCAATGATATTCTTCTTAGCCTCCTCAACGCCCTTTCTGATAGCCTCGGGAACCTCGGCAGCCTTGCCGATACCCTTACCTACGTGTCCGTTTCCGTCACCGACGATTACGAGGGCTGCGAATCTCATGTTACGTCCGCCCTTAACAGTCTTGGAAACACGGCCGATGTGGATGACCTTCTCCTGTAATTCTTCGTTAGAAGTATAAGCCATTTAATTCTCTCCTCCCTATTAGAACTGAAGTCCGGCTTCTCTTGCCGCTTCTGCCAAAGCTGCAACGCGTCCGTGATAGACATAACCGCCTCTGTCGAATACGACTTCGGAGATCTTCTTGTCCTGGGCTCTCTGAGCGATGAGCTTACCTACTTCCTTAGCAGCCTCGATGTTGCTGCCGTTGTCCAACTTAGCGTCCTTGTCGAGGGAAGAAGCTGCTGCCAGCGTCGTTCCTGTTGTATCGTCAATTACCTGAGCATAGATGTGGCTGTTGCTTCTGTAAACGCAAAGCCTGGGACGCTCAGTAGTACCGGAAACAGACTTTCTGACGCGGAGGTGCTTTCTCTTACGAATTTCATTCTTGTCAATCTTGTTAATCATAATTCAATTTACCTCCCCTTACTTCTTAGCTCCGGTCTTACCTTCCTTGATGATCAGGTGCTCGCCGGCATACTTGATACCCTTGCCCTTGTATACATCAGGAACTCTGAGGCTCTTGATCTTAGCTGCTGTCTCACCGACGAGCTGCTTGTCAGCGCCCTTAACCGTAAGTGTTGTCTGGGAAGGAACGTCAATTGTAATTCCTTCAGGAACCTTGAACTCGATAGGGTGGGAGTATCCGAGGTGGAATACTACATCGTTACCCTTCTTCTCTGCTCTGTAACCTACACCGTTGATCTCAAGATCCTTCTTGAAACCCTCGCTTACACCGACGACCATGTTGTGAAGCAAAGCTCTTGTCAGACCGTGGAGTGATCTGTGAACCTTATCGTCGGAGTGTCTTTCTACCGTGATAACGTCGCCGTCCTTAGTAACTGTGATGGAAGGATCTACGTTCATCTCGAGAACATTCTTATCCTTCTTTACTGTTACGTGCTGGCCGTCGATCGTTACGTCAACGCCTGCGGGGATCGTTATCGGCATTCTACCGATTCTGGACATAAATTTTTCCTCCTGCTCTTTAGATTGCGCCTTGCCGCGGGATGCCCTCCCGTGACAGGCTTTTCAGAGATGTATAAAACCTTCTCGAAAAGGTTTATTACCAAACGTAAGCGAGAACTTCGCCGCCTACACCCATCTTGCGTGCTGCCTTATCTGTAACAACACCCTTGGATGTAGAGATAATAGCGATACCCATACCGCCGAGAACATAAGGAAGGTTCTCCTTGTCGGCATAAGTACGAAGACCGGGCTTGGAGATTCTCTTGATACCGGAGATAGCGTGCTTCTTACCGGCATACTTAAGAGTTACTGTGATAGTACCCTGCTTGGAATCTTCCTTAACGTCATATCCTGCGATATAACCCTCGTCCAAAAGGATCTGAGCTATAGCCTTCTTCAGGTTAGAAGCAGGGATCTCGACTGTAGCGTGACCTGCATTACCTGCATTACGAATTCTTGTGAGCATATCTGCAATTGCATCTGTAATCTGCATAACTCTTTTCTCCTTCCTTACCAGCTTGCCTTCTTAACGCCCGGGATCTGACCCTTGTAAGCCAGGTCACGGAAGCATACACGGCAGATGCCGTACTTGCGAATGTAAGCGTGAGGTCTTCCACAGAGCTTGCAACGGTTGTGCTGCTGTGTGGGGAACTTAGGAGTTCTTGTTGCCTTAAACTTCATTGATGTCTTTGCCATTTAATACTTTCCTCCCAATCACTTACGGAACGGCATGCCCATGAGCTCGAGAAGCTTCTTAGCTTCCTCATCGGACTTAGCTGTAGTAACAATAATGATATCCATGCCGCGGATCTTGTCGATCTTATCGTAATCGATCTCAGGGAACATGAGCTGCTCCTTGATACCCATAGCATAGTTTCCGTGACCGTCGAAAGAATTAGGGCTGATGCCTCTGAAGTCTCTTACACGGGGAAGATCGATGCTGATGAGCTTATCAAGGAACTGATACATACGCTCACCTCTCAATGTAACCTTACATCCGATCTTCATGCCCTCACGAAGCTTGAAGTTAGCGATTGACTTTCTGGATACTGTAGCAACAGGCTTCTGACCTGCGATGATGCCCATGTCGCGCATAGCATTGTCGAGCGCCTTAGCGTTATCCTTGACCTCGCCGACACCCATGTTGAGAACGATCTTCTCAATCTTGGGGATCTGCATTACGGAGGAATACTTGAACTCGCTCTTCATAGCGGGAGCGACTTCTGATGTGTACTTTTCCTTTAATCTGGATGCCATCTTAAATTAAACCCCCTTCTTGGCCTTCTTAACAGTGTCGATAACAGCGCCGCACTTCTTGCAGACTCTGTCCTTGGAACCGTCTTCGTTTACCTTCTTAGCAACTCTTGTAGCCTTGCCGCACTTGGGGCAGACGATCATAACGTTGCTTGCATCGATAGAACCTTCACGCTCGATGATTCCGGAAGGATCATTCTGCGTTCTTGCCTTCTGATGCTTCTTTACGATGTTAGCGCCCTCTACATAGACACGGTTCTTGTCTGTATCAACCTTGAGAACCTTGCCAGCGGCACCCTTGTCCTTACCGGAGATGACGATAACCTGATCGTCCTTCTTTACATGAACTTTATTTGCCATTTCTTATCTCCTCCTTAAAGAACTTCCGGTGCGAGAGAGAGGATCTTCATGTAGTCCTTCTCACGGAGCTCTCTTGCGATGGGTCCAAAGATACGTGTTCCCTTAGGGTTCTTGTCATCGTTGATGATGACTGCAGCGTTCTCATCGAACTTGATGTAAGAACCGTCTGCTCTTCTTACGCCCTTCTTGGACCTTACTACTACAGCGCGAACAACGTCGCCCTTCTTAACCATTCCGCCGGGGGCAGCTGCCTTAACGGAACATACAATTACATCACCGATGTTGGCGTACTTACGCCATGAACCGCCGAGAACCTTAATACAAGCGAGCTCCTTAGCTCCTGTGTTGTCGGCAGATTTCAGTGTGGACTCAACCTGAATCATAGATATATCCTCCTTCTTACCTGCTTACTTAGCCTTCTCGACAATGGATACGAGTCTCCATCTCTTGTCCTTGGACAGAGGCTTTGTCTCCATAACCTTAACCTTATCGCCGATCTTGCACTCGTTGTTCTCATCGTGTGCCTTCAGCTTATAAGTTCTCTTCATGATCTTTCCGTAAAGAGGGTGCTTAACGTGCTCTACTACAGAAACCGTGATCGTCTTGTCCATCTTGTCAGATGTAACGAGGCCGACTCTTGTCTTTCTCAAGTTTCTTTCTGCCATCTTACGTCTCCCCCTTAGTTAGCCTTGAGCTGCTGCTCACGGATGATTGTCTTAACTCTTGCGATATCCTTCTTAACTGCAGAGATCTGCGAAGGATTGTCGAGCTGGTGTGTTGCATTCTGGAAACGAAGCTTGAAAAGCTGGTCCTTGAGAGAAACGAGTTCCTTTTCGAGCTCTTCGGATGACTTCTTACGAATCTCTTCAGCTGTCATATCACTCTTCCTCCTTCTTGTTTGCTACCTTCTCGGCTACTACGAACTTTGTGCCGCAAGGAAGCTTGTGTCCTGCAAGTCTCATTGCCTCACGAGCCTGCTCCTCTGTTACGCCTGCGATCTCGAAAAGGACTTTGCCCGGCTTAACAACTGCGCACCAGTACTCGTTTGCTGCCTTACCTGAACCCATTCGGACCTGAGCAGGCTTCTTGGAAACAGGCTTATCAGGGAAGATCTTGATCCAAACCTTACCGCCACGCTTTACGTATCTGTTGATAGCAATACGGGCAGCCTCGATCTGGTTTGCTTTGATCCAGCAAGGCTCGGTTGCTGCGATACCATACTCACCGTATGAAACGTAGTTGCCACGCATTGCCTTACCCTTCATGCGGCCTCTCTGCTGCTTTCTGTACTTTGTTCTCTTAGGAAGTAACATTAGTTCTGACCTCCTTCTACTGCAGCCTCAGCTGTCTTCTTTTCAGGGAGGATCTCACCCTTGTAGATCCATACCTTAACACCGATACGACCGTATGTTGTGTTTGCCTCAGCAAAACCGTAGTCGATATCAGCACGAAGTGTCTGAAGCGGGATTGTACCTTCATGATATGTCTCAGAACGTGCAATCTCGGCACCGCCAAGACGGCCGGAGCACTTTGTCTTGATTCCCTGGATACCGGGCTGCTTCATTGCGGAAGCCATAACCTTCTTCATTGCTCTTCTGAAACCGATTCTTGCCTCGAGCTGGGAAGCGATATTCTCTGCAGCGAGCTGAGCGTTAGCATCGATATCCTTAACTTCCTTAACCTCTACTCTGAATTCCTTACCGAACTTCTTCTGAAGTGCTGCTGTAAGGGACTGGATGCCTGCACCCTTGGAACCGATTACAAGACCTGCTCTTGCAACCTCGAGAGTAACGGAGATCTTCTCAGCGTCCTTTCTCTCGATGCTGATTCTTGCGATACCTGCAACGTTTCTTCTGCTCTCATCGATAGGCTTCTTGGAATTCTTACTTGCTTCCTTGATGAGTTCGTCAGTCTTCTTCATGATGAAGTCACGAACCTTCTTATCTTCAACAAGGAAATCGCCGAATGTCTTCTTATCGGCATACCAGCGGGCATCCCACTCCTTGATGACGCCTACTCTGTAACCATGGGGATTTACTTTCTGGCCCATGCGCTGTCCTCCTTATACTCTCTCTTTGAGAACAACAGTCACATGGCTGGTTCTCTTGTTGATTCTGTTTGCTGCGCCTCTTGCTCTGGGGATGAAACGCTTGAGGATAGGACCCTCGTTAGCGTAAGCATCTGCTACATAGAGATCGGACTTGTTAAGACCGAAGTTGTTAACCGCATTTGCCTCTGCGGACTTGAGCACCTTTGTAAGGACAGGCGAAGCTGCCTTGGGAGTGTAAGTCAGGATTGCATAAGCGTCATCGAGAGACTTGCCCTTGATGAGGTCAGCAACGATCTTTACCTTACGGGGTGAGATCCTGACATACTTTGCCGTAGCTGTTCCCTGATCTCTTCTGAGACCGAGCTGCTTTCTCTGCTTCTTTGTGGGAACAGGAAGCTTAGAAGAAGCGGATACAGGCTTGCTGTATGCTTCGAGGATAGCCTCACGGTTATTGTCGATGTTTTCTTTGTTCAAAATAATCTTTTCCACGAATCGTTCCTCCTTCCGGTTATCACTTCGATGCGGACTTTTCGCCGCTTGTGTGACCGCCGAACTTACGTGTCTGAGCGAACTCTCCGAGCTTATGACCGATCATATCCTCTGTAACATATACAGGAATGAACTTGTGACCGTCATATACACCGATTGTATGACCTACGAACTCAGGGAAAATGGTGGAAGCACGGGACCAAGTCTGGATAACCTTCTTCTCGCCCGCATCGTTCATTGCTTTGATTCTCTTCATAAGGGCGTCCTGTACGTAGTAACCCTTCTTAACGGATCTGGACATCTTATTCCTCCTTAACCCTTTCTGCTTCTTACAATGTACTTGTTAGAAGCCTTCTTCTTATTTCTCGTCTTCTTACCGAGAGTAGGAACACCCCAAGGTGTAACAGGGCCCGGAAGACCGACAGGAGACTTACCTTCACCACCACCGTGAGGGTGATCGTTCGGGTTCATAACAACGCCTCGAACGGAAGGACGCTTGCCCATGTGTCTGGACTTACCGGCCTTACCGACCTTAACGTTCTCGTGCTCTGCATTTCCGATGGAACCGATCATTGCACGGCACTTGAGGGAGATCATTCTAACCTCGCCGGAAGGAAGTCTTACCTGAGCGTAGTCGCCTTCCTTAGCCATGAGCTGAGCGGAAGCACCTGCTGTTCTTACGAGCTGAGCACCTGCACCGGGGTTCATCTCTACGCAGCAGATAACTGTACCTACGGGGATAGCCGAAAGAGGAATTACATTACCGGGAAGGATATCGGCATTTACGCCGCTCTCGATCTTGTGTCCTACCTTGATTCCGTTAGGAGCAAGGATGTAGGACTTCTGACCGTCCTGGTACTGAATGAGTGCGAGGTAAGCAGTTCTGTTAGGATCGTACTCGATAGCCTTAACTACTGCAGGTACATCGTCTCTTGTTCTCTTCCAGTCGATGATACGGATCTTTCTCTTGTTTCCGCCGCCCTGATGACGAACGGTGATACGGCCGTAAGAATTACGACCTGCATGCTTCTTGGCTGTTACAAGAAGGCTCTTCTCAGGTGCCTTCTTTGTAAGGACAGAATAATCGGCAACTGCCATCTGTCTGACTGCCGGAGAAGTAGGTTTAAATGTTTTTACTGCCATTTTATTTACTCCTTATCTGACCTTACACACCAAAGCCAAAGTCTTCGATGGATGTCTTATACTTCTTCGATGCCTTGACGCTCTTGCCGCCCTTACCGAGGTAAGAAACTTCCTTACCCTCTGTATCGATAGTAACAACTGCCTTCTTATAAGCAGGTGTTCTGCCGAGCTGGTAGCGCTGTCTTCTGAGCTTACCGTCATAGTTAGCAACGTTAACTGCTGTGACCTTTACGTCGAAAAGCTCTTCGCAAGCCTTCTTGACTTCTGTCTTAGTAGCGTCAACAGCAACCTTGAATGTGTACTTGCCGTCTGCCATCTCACCGGAGGACTTCTCGGTGATTACAGGTGCGAGGATGATATCCTGTGCTGTCTTAATCATGCGTACACCTCCTGAATCTTCTCAACAGCTGCCTTTGTTACGAGGAGGCTGTCATACTTCATGATGTCAAATACGTTGATCTCGTTAACCTGAGCGGACTTAACATCGGGGATGTTTCTTGTAGAAAGAACTGCGTTCTCGTTCACGCTGTCAAGAACGATGAATGCACCCTCTGCAGCCTTAAGATCCTTGAGAGCCTTAACAGCAGCTGCTGTCTTGACAGCCTCGAGGTCGAAGTTCTCAACAACGATGATCTTGTTGTCAGCGAGCTTCGAAGAAAGAGCAGACTTCATAGCGAGTCTCTTAATCTTCTTGGGAAGCGTATAGCTGTAATCTCTGGGCTTGGGTCCGAAGATTGTACCACCGCCGACATACTGAGCAGAACGTGTGGAACCGTGACGAGCACGACCTGTTCCCTTCTGTCTCCAAGGGCGCTTACCGCCGCCTCTTGTCTCACTTCTCGTCTTTGTGCAGGATGTGCCCTGACGACGATTAGCGAGCGTATTTCTGATAACAGCGGCGATAGCATGCTTATTGGGCTCAATGCCGAAGATCTCGTCAGAAAGCTCGATAGAGCCAGTAACGGCGCCGCTAAGATTGTAGATGTCTAATTTAGCCATTTTTATCTCTCCTCCCGCCTATTACTTTGCTGCCTTAACGGAAGTCTCAACTGTTACGAGACCACCCTTAGGTCCGGGAATCGCGCCCTTTAAGACGAGGATTCCTCTGTCGCCGTCAACCATAACGACGCTCAGGTTCTGTACTGTGCAATTAACTGCACCCATATGTCCAGGCATCTTCTTGCCGGGCATAACACGACCGGGTGTAGATGTAGCGCCCATGGAACCGACTCTTCTGTGGTACATGGAACCGTGACCGGAAGGACCGCCCTTCTGACCGTGGCGCTTGATGTTACCCTGGAAACCCTTACCCTTGGAAACACCGCTTACATCAACCTGATCGCCTACTGCGAACATGTCTGATACCTTGATCTCCTGACCGAGCTCATAGTCCTCTTCGGTCTTGAACTCGCGGATAACCTTCTTAACCTCTACGCCTGCCTTTGCAAACTGACCCTTATCAGGCTTGTTTACAAGCTTCTCGCGTACTGCGCCGGAACCGACCTTGACTGCCTTGTAGCCGTCAGTCTCAACAGTCTTGTTCTGGAGCACGTACATAGGCTCTACTTCGATGACTGTTGCAGGTATGACATTGCCGTTCTCATCGAAAAGCTGTGTCATTCCGGACTTTCTGCCGATAACAAATTTTGCCATTCTTCTTTTCCTCCTGTTTAGGTTATTGGTTCGCTCGCTTTGTGCGAACATGACCTCGGCCGACGGACTTGGCGGTTCCGACAACCGATTAAATACCTGTGGTCAATCTCTTATGCCTTGAGGGCGATGGAAACACCTGCAGGTAAGTCAAGCTTCTGAAGCGCCTCAACTGTCTTGTTGTTGGACGTATATACATCGATCAGTCTCTTATGAGTTCTCTGCTCGAACTGCTCACGGGAATCCTTGTCCTTGTGAGGTGATCTCAGGATAGTAACGATCTCCTTCTCTGTAGGGAGAGGGATAGGACCCGAATAAGAAGCGCCTGTTCTCTGAACTGCATCGATGATAGCAGCAGCGCTCTCGTCGAGGAGCTTGTGATCATAAGCCTTGATCTTGATTCTTAACTTCTGGTTAGCCATTTCTTTTCCTCCGAATATGCTGTATTTTCTTCAACCTTGCCGGGCGTTTCCTTGACTTCCATTCAAAAACCCGGATCTCCAGTTACCGTATATATACGGCACTTTGGCTCCCGGGCAACGGTTATCTTGTTAATCGCTGCCGGCTTTAAGCCGAATCGCCGGGATCCATGTCCCGACTGCTCCGCCGAAGTTACCCGCCTGACCGTGCAGCTCACTGGCTACAGACGGCAATCTCCGGTTTCAAAGCTTTGCGCGGCTTCTCAAAGTCGCACGGGTGCAATTTTACTACGGGTTTTTAATATTGGCAATAGTTTTTTTGTATAAATCTGCGTTTTTCTTACAAAACAAGTAAAATCAACCTTTTCCCATGATTTCCGCAAAGATTTTTTCCAGTTCGGAAGGTGTAAAAGTGTACTTGGTTCCGCAGAAGTGACACACGGTCTCTATATCTTTATTATCTTTTATCATCTTATACAGTTCGGAGCGTCCTATGGCCGCGAGTCCGTCTGCCATCCTCTCCTTGGAGCACGGGCAGGAGAAACTTACCGGATAACCGTTAAGGTATGCGATCTCGGGATCCCCCATGAACAGATCAAGGATCTTCGCGGGCGAGAATCCTTCCTCCATAAGGAATGTGATCTCGGGGAAGCCTCCGTTCGCACGCTTCTCGACATAATCGAGATCCTCTTCCGTGAATCCGGGCATCATCTGTATCATCATGCCGCCGGCGTTTATGACGTGTCCGTCCTTGATCTGGACACCGAGCGCCACAACCGAAGGCGTCTGCTCCGAAGAAGCAAGATAATATGTAAAGTCCTCGGCGATCTCGCCGGATATAAGCTCGACTGATCCCGAATAGGGTTCCTTAAGGCCGACATCGCGGATCACGGTAAGAGATCCGTTCTTTCCTACCGCCGCTCCGACATTTATCTTGCCGGGACGAAGATATGTGGTCTCAACTTCGCTCTCGTAAGGATATGCCCTTGCATGACCTTTATTGTCACATACGCATGTCATACCTCTGATCGGACCGTCTGCTCTGATGATAGTCGTCTGAGTATCGGTATCGTTCTTCAGGCTCTCGGCTATGAGCAAAGATCCCGTAAGAAATCTTCCGAGCGCTGCCGTGGCGGCATTGGTCGTGTTGTGTATGGATCTCGCCTTCTCGACCGCGGCAGTCGTTCTTATCGCGACAGCCTTAACATTCCCCTTAAGAGCAACCGCTCTTACGAGGTGGTCTTCCCTCTCGTCGAGGGGCATACCGGATGCGTAATACTTTTCGTCCATTACGGAAGCACGCTCAACGGATCTACTCTGTTGCCGTTGATCCTGACTTCGAAGTGGAGGTGCGAACCTGTCGATCCGCCTGTAGAACCTACTGTACCTACGGCTTCTCCCGCAGATACGCTCTGACCGTTGCTTACATATACGCTCGTGCAGTGAGCATAAAGTGTCGATACGCCGTTGCCGTGATCGATGATGAAGTAGTTGCCGTAACCGGAACCTCCCCAGTTCTGACCGGGAACGGGCGTCTCAACATAGATGACCGTACCTGATGCCGCAGCCATGATCGTATCTCCGAATCCCGCACCGATATCGATACCGGAGTGGAATCTTGTATTGCCGTAAATAGGATGTGTCCTGTATCCGAAGTAGGACGTTATCGTATGACACCATGTAGGCCACTGCAGTGATACACCGCTTGTATTTGCCGTGGGTACGGGTGTCGGAGTTGCAGCCTCCGCAGGAGCTGTTGTCTCCGTCGGTGCGGAAGGATCTGTCGAACTCGTCTCGGATGTCTGTGATGTTGCCGTAGTCGTTGTGGTAGTGGAAGTTGCCGCTGCGACCTCGGCATCATACTGAGCCTGCAAAGAAGCGATCTGCGAATCGAGTGATGCGGCAAGTGCTTCGAGCGAATTCTCCTGAGCTGTCCATGAATCGAGCTCACAGGAAATATCCTCGAGAGCTGCCGTAGTCTCACCGATACGGGCCTCGAGCTCATCGAGCTGAGCCTGCTTCTCGTCTGCTATAGCCTGCATCTCGTCTGCCTGCTGCAGTGCAAGCTCACGCTGCATCTCTGCATTCTGCAAAGCGATCTCCATCTGATCGACAGCCTGTGCATCGGCATCGGATATAAGCGCGATGATCTCCATATTGGTAAAGAATCCCGCAAGGCTGTCGGACTCGAGAAGAACTTCGAGCGTGGACTTGTTCTGGTATTCGAACATAACGGAGAGTCTTTCCTGGAACATCTCCTCGGTAGCCGCAAGATTATCCTGAGCCTGAATATACTGATCAAGAGCCTCTGTCTTGGCAATAAGTGCCGCCGCGAGCTGAGCCGCGATGACTTCGTACTGAGCCATCTGCTCCTCGGAAAGCTGATTAAGCTCGGCAAGCTCACCGCTTAAAGCATTACGCTGACCTGCAAGAGACGATACCATGTTGGCAGCCGCCTGTGCATTCGCGGCAGCCTGGTCTCTCTCGTTTCTTCGCGCCTCGAGTTCGTCCGCCGTATCGAAAAGGAACATCTCCGATCGCATGAACACATCATTCGATGCGCTTACGCATACGGGCTTACTTAAGAACAGCGTGGTAAAACTTGCCGCTCCCATAAAGACAAGCATGAGAAGCGTTGCCGTAATCTTCTTAATATGTCTTTCAATAAATAATCTGATCATACCTTAATATACTTCCTGACAGAGATTCCGCTTCCGATGCCTCCGATAAGGATACCCGTGATCAAAGTAAGACCCAATACCCACCAGATCACTGCCCTCGCCGGAAGAATAGCATAAAAGCTCGTCGGATCGATGTTCGCCATTATCTTCGTATAGACCGCTTTATACATTATGATCGTAACCGCCCATGCACATACCGCACTGATAAGGCCTATGATCGCACCTTCAATGATGTAAGGCATTCTTATGTATGCATTTGTCGCACCGACGAACTTCATGATCTCGATCTCATTCGCTCTTGAATAAACGGAGATCCTTACCATCGTCGATATGATGAACAGCGCGATGACAAACAGCAGCACTGATGCTGCGGCAGTTCCGATATTTACATATCTTCCCGCACGCGTAAGCACATCCATAACGCGGCTCTCGCGGGAAACCTTCGATACGCCCGGCAAAGTCTCGAGTCTTGATACGACTTCGTCACCGAGTGAAGGATCGGAGATCCTTACGGAGAATGTATAAGGAAGATACATATTGTAATCGAACTCATCGAGGATAGACTGGCTGTCTCCGAGATTGGTCTTGAAGTTATAGTAGTTCTCTTCGGGACTTCTTCTTACGACCTCGATGATACGTGTGTCCTCGTGGATAAGCATCTCCGTCTGTGCAAGTTCCTCGTCAGACACCTGAAGCTTCATATAAACTTCGATCGGCGGCTGCTGTCCGAGCTTCCTCATGATCGCTCTGGCATTAGCGGAGAACACGAAGAACAGACTTAATATCATAAGCATGAGAAGGATAGTCGTAATGGATGCCACGGTAACGAACGGGTGACGCTTGATACCCGACAGACCTTCTCTGACTGAATTGAAAAAAGCTTTTATGATCATTCGTCGTCCTCCTGGATATCAAGATCTATATCATCCAAGCGGACTTCTTCAAGCCAGCTGTCGTCATCTTCCTTCTCGGGTTCGGATACGGGAGTCTCCTCGGGATCGGGTTCGACAGATGTCTCGCTGATCTCGGGCTCATCAGGCTCGAAAGGAATCTCCTCCACGGGGATCTCATCAAGAGAATCCGCCTTGAAGGGCAGCCCTGCATCCTCCTTGGGCAGCATATACTCGGGAGACTGCTCCACAGTCTGGATCACTTCCTCTTCATCGGCCCCTGCAGGCTCTTCCTGCACCGCGGTTTTCTCAACGGGGATCTCCTCGGGGATAACCTCTTCTTCGTTCTCGACGGGAAGTGCACTGACATCCGTGATCACATCACCGAAAGCGACTTCTTCGTCATCATAACTGTCCTCATCTCCGAAAGCCGCAGGCGCAACAGGCGCAGGCATAACAGATGCAGGTACGGCAGGAACCACAGGTGTAACAGCTGCGGCAGGAGTATCACCGAAGTAGAAGTCTCCGATCGGGGGCTTCTCTTTAATTGCCGGAAGAGGAGCAGGAGAAAGTGATGCTTCATTGATCTTCTGATTGGAATAAACGCTGTCTTCCTTGTCTCTTACTACTATGCCGTCTTCGATCTCGATTACTCTCTTCTTCATCCTGTCGACCATGTTGGCATCGTGAGTACATACGATGACTGTCGTTCCGGATCTGTTGATATCAAGAAGAAGACCCATTATATTCTCGGATGTCTCTGGGTCAAGGTTACCCGTCGGCTCATCGGCGATAAGGATCTTGGGGTTATTGAGCATAGCACGCGCGATCGCGACTCTCTGACACTCACCGCCCGAAAGCTGCTGCGGATATGCATCCGCCTTATCCTTAAGTCCTACGATATTAAGAACCAATTGTACTTTCTGATGAAGACTCTTTCTGGACAGACCGATGATCTCTCCTGCAAATGAGATGTTCTCGGCGACCGTCTTGGTCTCTATAAGTCTGAAGTCCTGGAAGACCATTCCGATCTGTCTTCTTAAGACGGGGACTAATGCTCTCGGCATTCCCGAGATCGGGAACCCGTCGACGGTGATCGTACCTTCGTTCGGTCTCTCCTCGCAGTTCATGCACTTGAGAAGAGTTGACTTACCCGAACCGCTCTTACCAATTACAAATACAAATTCTCCGTCATCTATAAGAAACGATACTCCTCTCAATGCCTCTTTGGCATTTGCTCCGGAGTTCTTGTATGTCTTCTTAACGTTCTGAAATTTTATCATCTGATCATGTTGTCCTTGCTCGTCTCAAGGTATTCCAGATATGTCCTTACCATGGAAGCTATCTTGAAGAGCACCGCATCATCGAACGATCTCAGATCAAGTCCGGTATTCTTCTTAACCTTGTCGAGTCTGTATACCAATGTATTTCTGTGAACGAAGAGCTCACGTGAAGTCTCACTTCCGTTCAGATTATTCTCGAAGAAGCAGTCGATCGTAGCAAGAGTATCCTCATCGAGGGATCTGTATGCCTCATTCGGGAATACTTCTTCTATAAACATACGGCACAGCGTCGAAGGAAGCTGATAGATAAGTCTTCCGATACCGAGCTGATTGTACTTCGAGATATAGCAGTTCTTCTCAAAGATCTTTCCTACGCGCAGCGCAAGCATGGAATCCCTGTAGCTCTTCGCGATCTGCTGGAAAAGAGGAACAAACGAACCAACACCGATGTAAGCCGTGATGCCCTCGTTATTAAGGCTGTCGAGTATAGCCTGGCTTGTCTCATCAACAAAAGCGTTCTTGTCTGCATCTTCATTAAGATCAGCTACATTAAGAACGATGATCGATGTGGACTCATCCATGGCAAGCACGGTGGAATTGGAGTTCTCTCCGTAGATGCTCTGAAGAATATCAAGAGTATTGGCACCATCCTCTTCACTCGTCCTGACGACGATAACGAGTCTGGGTTCATTGCAGTTGATCTTGAAGTCACGCGCCTTGATCGGAATCTCACCCGCGAGCTCATTCTCGAGAAGCACGCTCTTTATGAAAAGCTC
This sequence comes from Clostridiales bacterium, assembly GCA_017940895.1. Taxonomy (GTDB): domain Bacteria; phylum Bacillota; class Clostridia; order Saccharofermentanales; family Saccharofermentanaceae; genus Saccharofermentans. Next base: position 60,865 of record JAGAXM010000015.1, read on the forward strand.
CTTCTCGGCATCCGTTCCGTGCTCTTTGACTACTGTCTTGATCCATTCGCCGAGAAGCGACAGATTAACTCTGGTGTTCGCATCGTTACCGTCGAGATAAGCAATGTAACGAACCTGGTCATTAAGGATAATCTTCATGTAAGACTTATCTGAAGTAGACGAGAACTGATCTTCTGAAAGCATTACGGCCCTGGAAGCAGAATCCTGCTGGCCTTCCATGTCGGGATTGGTCGAAGCGATGATGACACCGCTGGTATCCATAACTCCCGCTTCTGTCTTAAGTATCGATGCCGCCTGCTTTATACACTTTTTGATCTCTTCCATAATGACTCCTTTTTGGATCGTGGGCACATTTATACTCATAAATAGTAACCTTTTAGCGCCTTTTAAACAAGTCGTAAGGAAAGGTTGACATCTAATCGAAAAGAAGCAAATGAAAAGAGCCGGCAAGTAAACTTGTCCGGCTCTCTACAACTCTGGAGAGTAAATTATCAGGAAATGATGCTCTGCTCTGTATCCTTGTCGAACAGGTGGATACGGTTAGTATCGATAGCGAGGTCAACGACCTGACCAACTGTAGACTGGGATGTTGTAGGGTCAACTCTACATGTGAGAGGGAGAGCTCCGTTAACTGTAACGTAGAGGTATGTCTCGGCACCGAGCATCTCAACGACGTCAACGTCAGCTGCGAATGCTGTCTCAGGGTGCTCTGTAACGTATGTAGCTTCATCTGTGATAGCCTCAGGACGTACACCGAAGATAACTTCCTGACCATCGCGCTCCATAACTTCCTCAACAGCATAACGATCGGGAAGCTTAACTGTAACGTTCTCGAATGTTACGTATACATCAGAACCGTCAACGTTGATTGTAGCGTTGATGAAGTTCATAGGAGGCATTCCGATAAATCCTGCAACGAATGTGTTGATCGGGTTATCGTAGAGCTCCGTAGGAGAGTCAACCTGCTGGATGAAACCGTCCTTCATAACGACGATTCTGGTACCCATGGTCATAGCCTCTGTCTGATCGTGTGTAACGTATACGAATGTTGTCTTAAGTCTGTGGTGGAGCTTTGTGATCTCAACACGCATCTGAACACGGAGCTTAGCGTCGAGGTTGGAGAGAGGCTCGTCCATGAGGAAGACCTTAGGATCACGAACGATAGCACGTCCGAGAGCAACTCTCTGTCTCTGTCCACCGGAGAGAGCCTTAGGCTTTCTCTCGAGGAGGTGCTCGATCTCGAGGATCTTAGCTGCCTCTGTTACACGGCGGTTGATCTCATCCTTAGGCATCTTCTTGAGCTTAAGGGAGAATGCCATGTTGTCACGTACTGTCATGTGAGGATAGAGAGCGTAGTTCTGGAAAACCATCGCGATATCTCTGTCCTTAGGAAGAACGTCGTTGATAAGACGGTCTTCAATGTAGATCTCACCCTCTGAAATATCTTCGAGACCTGCGAGCATACGAAGTGTTGTTGACTTACCGCAACCAGAAGGACCAACGAGGATAACGAACTCCTTATCAGCTACTTCAAGGTTGAAATCGGAAACAGCTACGACGCCGCCGTCATACTTCTTGTAAACATGCTGGAAAGATAAACTTGCCATAATTTCAATAACCTCCAAAACGCCTTGCGGCTTATATGCGATTATAATAGCAAAGCGGTTTTACCTGTTCTATATGACACAGTTACCAAAAAAAACAGCACTGATTTGGCATTAATTCAATTGAAGAGCCCTTGTTTTGGGCTTATTGCACATCAAGAAACTATTACGTTTGTGCATGTATTACAAGCATTGACAAATGAATATTTATACATTAAACTGCATAATACTTCGCGTAGACGGAGCGCACAAAGCGGTATATTATTCTCAATGTTATTAATATAAATAACGGAGTTTATGTATAAATGAATAAGATCAAAGTCAGTATAGTCGGAAGCACAGGTTATGTAGGAGCAGAACTCGTACACGGATTCACGGGACACCCGCAGGTTGAGTTCAAGTATTTAACTTCAGAGACATTTAAGGGAAAGAAGTTCTCTGATATCTATCCCGTATTCAGGGGAGTATGCGATGAGACTTTGGTAAGCACCGAAGAAGTATCATATGAGACCATCGGCAAGGAGAGCGATCTTGTCATCACGGCTCTCCCCCACGGTGTATCTTCCAAGGTAGTCCCCCAGCTTATCGAAGCAGGCTGCAGAGTCATCGATCACAGCGGAGACTTCCGATATAAAGATATCAATACTTATGAGAAATCATATAAGCTCGATCATCCCCATCCGGAACTCCTTGAGACTGCGGTCTACGGACTCCCCGAGCTTTACAGGGAAAAGATCAAAGATGCGAAGCTGGTAGCCAACCCCGGCTGTTACCCCACATGCTCCATTCTCGCACTCACGCCTTTCCTTAAGGCAGGACTCATCGAGAAGACAGGCATCATCATCGATGCTACATCCGGAGTAACCGGCGCGGGACGTAAGGAGAAGCTCGAGTACTCTTTCTGTGAACTCGATGAGAGCTTCAAGCCTTACGGAGTAACAGGTCACAGACACAGCACTGAGATCAACGAGCAGCTCTCGTTCATGTCGGGCGACAGTACGGGCAAGGAAGTCAATGCAGCCTTTACACCACACCTCGCTCCTTTCAAAAGAGGAATGCTCGCTAGCATCTACTGCAGACCGTCTTCCCTTTTCGGGCAGGTCAGCACGGACAGCGTAAGAGAAGTACTCGAGAAGCATTACGAGTCGGAGAAGTTCGTAAGAGTATTGTCCAAGGGTGTTATGCCAGACGTCAAGAACGTTAACGGCAGCAACTACATCGACATCACGGGCGTATACGACGAAGATACCGGATTCATCAAGCTTTTCTCCGCGCAGGACAACCTCGGCAAGGGCGCTGCGCTTCAGGCAATACAGGCATTTAATGTTATGTTCGGTCTCCCGGAAGATACGGGTCTCGGAACACTTACAAGAGGAGTTTAATATGGCAGGTCAGAAAGAAATGCCCGTAGTATCGGGCGAGATGCAGGAAAAGATCGACAAGGCGACGATCCTCATTGAGGCTCTCCCTTACATAAGGAAGCTCAGGGGCCAGACCATCGTCATCAAGTACGGCGGCAACGCCATGGTCAACGAAGAGCTCAAGCAGTCCGTAATGGATGACATTACCCTGCTTAAGTACATCGGCATCAATCCTATTCTGGTTCACGGCGGCGGACCCGACATCAACAATATGTTGAAGGAAGTAAACGTCGAGTCTCATTTCGTAAACGGCTTGAGATACACGGACGAGAAGACAATGGGTATTGCCCAGATGGTTCTTATAGGCAAGACCAACAAGGAGATCGTATCCGCACTGAATCTCAAGGGGGCTAAGGCAGTAGGTATCTGCGGTATCGACGGCAATCTTATCGAAGCCGAGAAATTGACAAAGGATTCTGAAGGCAACGACCTCGATGTAGGTTACGTCGGCAAGATCACCAAGATCAACACTCATGTTCTCGAGATGCTCGCGAACGACGAATATATCCCCGTCATCGCTCCTATCGGAGTGGGCAAAGACGGTCAGAGCTACAACATCAATGCCGACACTGTCGCAGCCGAAGTCGCTGTCGCTCTTAAGGCGAGCAAGCTCATCACTCTTACCGATGTAAGAGGCGTTCTCAAGGATAACGAGGACGGCACCAAGTCATTGATCGGCCAGCTCGATATCCCCTCCATCCAGGAGTGCAAGAGAGACGGCATCATCACAGGCGGCATGATCCCCAAGGTCGAAGGGTGTCTTGACACCGTTATCAGAGGAGTCCGAAGAGCGCACATCATCGACGGTCGTATACCTCACAGCATCATCCTCGAGATGTTCACCAAGAAGGGTATCGGCACAATGATCGTTAAGGACAAAAACGAGATCAAGTAAGGAGCAATCATCATGGGAATAGAAAATGACCTCGAGCTTACAAAGCTCTATGAATCAAAATACTGTCTTAACGTCTTCGGACCCGCACCCATTGCTTTTACCAAGGGCAAGGGCGTATGGCTCTGGGATACCGAAGGCAGAAAGTATATGGACATGATCGGCGGCATTGCCGTTAACTCACTCGGTCACAACAACAAAGCTCTGACCAAGGCTATAAACGATCAGGCAAGTAAAGTTATCCACTGCTGCAATTACTACATGATCCCCCAGAGGGCAGAGCTCGCATTCAAGCTTTGCCAGCACAGCTTTGCAGACAAGGTATTCTTCTGCAACTCCGGTGCGGAAGCAAACGAAGCTGCCATCAAGATCGCAAGGGGCTACTTCTACTACAAGGGTCAGCCCGAGAAGAACGAGATCATCACAGCCAACATGAGCTTCCACGGAAGGACCATGGCTACGATCGCGGCTACAGGGCAGGAGAAGTTCAGAACCCCTTTCGCACCTAATGTACCCGGCTTTAAGTATGTGGATTACAATGACTTCCCTGCACTGGAGGCTCTCGTTGACGACAAAACATGCGCAGTTATGCTCGAGCTGGTACAGGGCGAAAGCGGCGTGCACCCTGCGGACATCACATACATTAAGCAGGTTAAGAAGCTGTGCGTAGAGCGCGGCATTCTCCTCATCGTCGATGAGGTACAGACAGGTGTCGGAAGGACAGGAAGACTGTTCTGCTACGAGAACTACGATATCGTTCCCGACATCATGACTCTTGCCAAGGGTCTTGCAGGCGGCGTTCCGATCGGAGCCATGCTTTGCACCGATGAAGTTGCAACGGGAATGAGGCCCGGCGACCACGGTTCGACATTCGGCGGCAATCCCCTCGCTTGCGCTGCAGGAAACGTTGTTATCGACCAGCTCACATCTCCCGACAGCGGACTTCTCGCGAACGTCAATTCCGTAAGCGGATTCTTATTCGATAAACTTAACGACCTTAAGTCAAAGTCTGATAAGATAGTTGATGTCAGGGGCAAAGGACTTCTCATCGGAATCGAGTTTGATGATTCCATTCAGGCATCGGGCATGAAGACACGCCTTATGCAGGAAGGATTCCTCGTAAGTGCCATCGGATCATCTACGATCAGGATCGCACCTCCGCTTATCATCACACAGCGTGAGGCAGCGATGTTCGTGACGGCACTTGCCAAGATACTCAAGGGAAGCAGGAAGAAAGGAATTTGACATGAAGCATTTTATTGATCTGCATGAAGACGTTGGAATAGAAGAGCTTAATTATCTTCTCGATATAGCAGCCGATATGAAGGCAAAGGTCAAGACAGGTATCGAGCACCACTACCTTAAGGGCAAGTCGCTCGCTATGATCTTCACCAAATCATCCACAAGAACACGTGTATCGTTCGAAGTCGGTATGTACCAGTTGGGCGGTCAGGCATTGTTCCTGAGCAACAACGACATCCAGATCGGCAGAGGCGAGACTATCCATGATACTGCCAAGGTCCTCTCCGGAATGGTAGACGGTATCATGATCAGAACTTTCGCGCACCAGGATGTAGTCGATCTTGCCAAGTACGGTTCCGTCCCCGTAATCAACGGTCTTACCGATGACCAGCATCCCACACAGATGATCGCCGACCTTCTTACCATCAAGGAAGTTAAGGGCGATCTCAAGGGATTGAAGCTCGCATATGTCGGCGACGGCAATAACGTTGCCAACTCATATCTGCAGGCTTGTGCCAAGGCGGGTATGGATGTAGCTATCGCATCCCCCAAGGATTACACATGTCCTCAGAAATACGTTGACCAGGCTCTCGAGGACGCCAAGATCACAGGCTCCAAGGTCCTCATGACGACGGATCCTTATGAAGCATGTAAGGATGCCGACATCATCTGCACAGACACATGGACATCCATGGGTCAGGAGGCAGAGAAAGCTAAGAGAGTTGAGATCTTCAAGGACTATCAGGTTAACGAGGCTCTTTTCGAGGTTGCCGACAAGGATGCCATGTTCCTGCACTGCCTGCCCGCATACAGAGGCTACGAAGTTACAGAGGACATCATCGACGGACCCAGAAGCTACGTCTTCCAGGAAGCCGAGAACAGACTCCACGCTCACAAGGCTATCCTTGTTAACTGCTTCCTGAACTCATAATACATGGATAACGACGACAACGAGATAATAATAAGGGAAGCGCTCCCCGAAGAAGCGAAGAAGATCCGTGACCTCATACGCGAGGCCATGGAATATTACCGCATGTCCTCGGGGATCAATTCCGATGTGCTCGAGTCTTTGACCGAGAGCACCGAATCCGTAAAGGAGAGGATCAGAAGGCATCACTGCCTCGTTGCGACCTGCAACGAGATCCCTGTGGGCACTATAACCGTAAGCTACTGCGACAATCCGATGAAGTACAGCTTCTCCCCGCAGACTGCAAGGACTTTGCGCGAATACAGAGACTGCGCCTACATATCAAGATTCGCAGTCTGCGAACAGTTCAGGGACACGGGACTCGGAGTAACCCTCATGAACGAGGCATTAAGAATGCCCGTCTCCGTAAGATCCGGGCTGGTTCTTCTTCATACTGCGGTCTCGAATATTAAGATGCGTGACTTCTATGCTAACAGAGGCTTCATCGTCCTCGACAGCGAAGACTCGAGAGGATACGAGCGCGGTCTGTTCGCTTATATGTCAAATCAGAACGGAAGTGATAATCTTACAGCCTGACGTGCGCGGATCGTTCTGTAACGCAGCCTGCGCTTCACCTGCAGCACTATCATCCTCATAAATACCGAACACGCAACTGCCGGAGCCTGTCATCGCCGAGAAGACAGCTCCGGTATTTCTTACCGCATCAATAAGATCCGCTATAACGGGTGCCAGTTTGATCGCAGGCTCCTGCAGATCATTTACAAGATAAGGCGCAGCCTGTGCGATACGTTCAACGGGAAGTTTCTTCTCATCGGTAAACACCGCATTCATCTGCTCCCTGTATGCGTCCTCATCGAAAACAGCGGGGGCCTCATCAGATAACTCATAGCACTCTTTGGTGCCAACGCCGACTTCGGGCTTCACGAGGATTATATTCACTCCCGACAGATCCGGGAGCTCCGTCACTATCTCGCCTACGCCTTCACAGATGCAGGTGCCGCCGGACAGAAAGAACGGCACATCGGCGCCGAGCTTTGCCGCGGTCATGATCATCTGCTCATCCGTTAACGGATTGCCGAAATGCTGCTGCAGGATCTGTAAGACTGCCGCAGCATCCGAGCTGCCGCCTCCGAGTCCCGCCTGCGAAGGAACATTCTTGGTCTCTTTGATAAATGTATACGGGAACCTCGGCACGGGCTTTGCCTCCGCACGGAGTTTATCGGTGTAACAGTCATAGAAAGCTTTCGCCGCTTTGTAGCCCAGATCCTTCTCGGGCAGGATATCGACACCGGATTCGATCCCAATCGCGAAGTCCCTGTCATCATCAAATTCTATAAAGATATCATCCCCGAGTCCTATCTGCTGCATGAGCATATACAGTCTGTGGTAGCCGTTATCATACTTGCCGCAGCATCTTAAGAACAGGTTTATCTTGGCAAAAGCAGTTGTGTCATAAGAAGTCTTCATATGTATATTCTATCATTGTGAGGAATAAAAGAACTGCCATTGAAGCAAAACCTCAATGGCAGTTTTAAGATCATTAAGTATCCGTTTACTCGAGTTCGAATGCGCCGGTGTAGAGCTGAAAATACGTACCCTTCTTGGCGATCAGCTCATCGTGTGAGCCGCGCTCTATGATACGTCCGTGATCGAGTACCATGATGACATCGGAATCCATAACGGTCGACAGTCTGTGGGCGATAACGAATACCGTTCTTCCCTCCATGAGCTTATCCATGCCGCGCTGAACGATAGACTCAGTACGCGTATCGATGGATGATGTAGCCTCGTCGAGGATCATTACCGGCGGATCTGCTACAGCGGCACGGGCGATAGAGATAAGCTGGCGCTGACCCTGCGAGAGGTTCGCACCGTTGTTCGTAAGAAGCGTGTCATAGCCTTCAGGAAGTCTCGTGATGAAGTCATCAGCACCGGCAAGCTTGGCTGCTTCCTTACACTCATCGTCAGTAGCGCTTAATCTTCCGTATCTTATGTTATCCATAACGGTACCCGTGAACAGGTTGGTCTCCTGCAGTACGAGTCCCAAAGACTTACGAAGATCTCTCTTCTTTATCTTATTAACGTTGATTCCGTCGTACCTGATCTTACCGTCTGCGATGTCGTAGAAACGGTTGATCAAGTTGGTGATAGTCGTCTTACCAGCACCTGTCGCACCAACGAATGCGACCTTCTGTCCGGGCTTCGCGAAGACACTTACGTCGTGAAGAACGTCATGTCCCTCCTCATAAGCGAAGTCGACATCCACCATCTCCACGTCGCCCTCCAGGAGCTTATATGTGATAGTGCCGTCAGCCTGGTGAGGATGCTTCCATGCCCAGTGGCCTGTGCGATCTTCAGTCTCAGTAACTTCACCGTTCTCATCGATCTTGCAGTTAACAAGAGCGACATATCCGTCGTCAGTCTCAGGCTTCTCATCGATAAGAGAGAATACACGCTGTGCACCTGCACCAGCCATTACGACTGAGTTGATCTGCATCGTAAGCTGGTTGATGTTGCCCGTGAACTGTCTTGCCATATTAAGGAAAGGAACCAGTACCGATACGTCGAATGCAAGTCCCGAGATAGACAGGCTCGGAGCCTTGAAGAGGATAAGAAGACCGCCGACAATAGCCAGAACTACATAGATGATGTTTCCGATATTGCCGATGATAGGAGCAAGTACATTCGCATATGCGTTAGCTCTCCAAGAATCCTCATACAGACTGTTATTGATCTTATCGAACTCATCGATGGACTTCTGCTCGTGGTTAAAGACCTTAACGACCTTCTGTCCGTTTACCATCTCCTGGATATAACCCTCGGTCTTACCTACAGCTTCCTGCTGTCTAACGAAGTACTTGGCTGAACCGCCTCCGACAAACTTCGTAAGGAAGAACATGAGGAACACGCCTGCCACGAGGACAAGTGTCATCCAGATGCTGTACCAGAGCATCAGTGCGAATACGCCGAGTACGATGGTTCCGCATCTTAACAGTGCCGGGAAAGCCTGGGATACGAGCTGTCTTAAAGTATCACTGTCGTTTGTATAGTGGGACATGATATCGCCGTGCTTATGAGTATCGAAGTACTTGATAGGCAGGCGCTGCATGCCTCCGAACATTTCTTTACGAAGCTTATCGAGATATCCCTGCGTCATGACAGCCATGATCTGAGTCTCCACAACAGAGAGGATCAGAGCCAATACATACAGTACGAGAAGGATCGTAAGGTTGCTTACGATCTCAGGACGAGCAGCATCCCATGTCACGCCTCCCTCTACACCGTCGATGACGATAGCGAGTACCTTCTGAAGGAAGATCGGGGGCGCTGCGGATACTGCAGCGGAGAAAATAATGCAAAATACGGCTGCACGGCCCATCTTCGGATAGAAACCGAAGAACATCTTCAGAGCTCTTCCGAGTCCGCCGAAGCCCTGGTTATAGCCTTCTTTGCCCTGGCCTAAGCCGGCACCTGCTCCACCTCTTGGCGGCATTACTCCAATCCTCCTTTCGTCTGTTGTTCATAGATCTCGCGGTAGATATCGGACGACTTAAGAAGCTCATCGTGTGTACCCGTGGCAACGATCTTACCGCCGTCCAATATGATGATCATGTCTGCATCCATAACGGAAGCGACACGCTGTGCGATTATTATCTTGGTAGTATCGGGGATAAACTCCTTGAATCCCTTCCTTATGAGAGCATCCGTCTTCATGTCGACAGCGGATGTAGAGTCATCGAGGATCAGGATCTTGGGGTTCTTAAGAAGCGCTCTTGCGATACAAAGTCTCTGCTTCTGTCCGCCGGAGACATTGCTTCCTCCCTGCTCTATGAATGTGTCGTAACCCTTTTCGAAAGTGCGTATAAACTCGTCTGCCTGTGCAAGACGGCACGCTTCTTCGATCTGCTCCTGTGTGGCATTCTCGTTACCCCAGCGCAGGTTATCGTTGATTGTGCCCGAGAACAGTACATTCTTCTGCAGCACCATAGATACCGCATCTCTCAAGGTCTCAAGATCATATTCCCTTACGTCAACACCGCCGACTTTGACGGAACCCGAAGTAACGTCATAAAGTCTCGGTATAAGCTGCACGAAAGTGGTCTTGGATGAACCCGTTCCTCCGAGGATACCTACCGTCATGCCGGAATCGATATGAAGATCTATATCAAACAGCGCTTCTCTCTCGGCATGCTCGGAATACTTGAAGTGAACGTCGGTAAAATCGATGGAACCGTCGGCAACCTCGGTGACGGGTGCGACGGGATTCGTGATAGTAGGCTCTTCCTTAAGTACCTCTGCAAGTCTCTTGACAGACTCGAGGGACATCGTGAGCATTACATAGATCATGGAGATCATCATGAGTGACATCAGAACCTGAACGCCGTATGTGATCATCGCGGACATCTGTCCTACATCGATACCGGAACCGTCGTTGCTCATAACGAGCTTGGAACCTATGAAAAGCACGAACAGCATATTGAAGTACAGACAGAACTGCATAAGAGGTCCGTTCATAGCTACGATCCTCTCTGCCTTGGTAAAGTCCTTCATGATATCTTCGGAAGCTGTCGAGAACTTCTTTATCTCGTAGTCCTCACGCGCGAATCCCTTAACAACACGCATGCCGCGGACATTCTCTTCAACGGACTCGTTTAGCTTATCGTACTTTCTGAATACCGCAACGAATGCGGGCATAGCCTTACGTGCGATGGTTATGAGACCGAACGCCAATACGGGGATGATAACAGCAAATGTCAGTGCGAGCTTACCGCCCATGATCGATGCCATTATGATCGAGAAGATAAGCATCATCGGTGCTCTTACCGCGATCCTTATGCACATCATAAATGCGTTCTGTACATTGGTTATATCAGTCGTCGTTCTTGTAACAAGAGACGAAGTTGAGAACTTATCTACATTGGCAAAAGAGAAGCCCTGGATCTTCGTGAAAACATCCGATCTTAAGTTTCTTGCAAGACCTGCAGATGCTTTGGCAGAGAACATACCTGCGAGGACACCGCATACAAGAGATACAACGGCGGATACGACCATGATCGCACCCATCTTCAGGATGTAGCTCATATCGATGCCGTCTTTGATCCTGTTAACCAAAAGTGCCGTAATATAGGGAATGAGGACTTCGAGGAAGACCTCTCCGAGAATGAACACGAGTGAAAGTATGGTATTCTTCTTATTATCCCTTAAAGACTTTAATATTATTCTTACATTTCCCATAGCAAAGGCATTATATCACAATATAAATTCCCGCTTAAGTTAAAATTAAGGCATAAAAAAAGGCCATCCCGGTAAGAGACAGCCCTTCATTTTTCTGGTGACCCGTACGAGAGTTGAACTCGTCACTCCGCCGTGAAAGGGCGACGTCTTAGCCGATTGACCAACGGGCCTTTCGAAAAATGGTAGCGGCAGTGGGATTCGAACCTACGACCTGCCGGGTATGAACCGGACGCTCTGGCCAACTGAGCTATGCCGCCATAAATCGCTTGAAAATTATATAAGCAATACCAACCAAAGTCAATACTTCTTTAAATAAAAATAAGAGGCCGTCCATTTAAGGACAGCCTCTTTACCAAGTGACGTTAATAATCCCGAAGAATTACTTGAGCTCGAGCTCAGCGCCGCAATCAGCGAGCTTCTTCATGAGCTCGTCAGCCTCATCCTTGGATACGTTCTCCTTGAGGGCAACAGGTGCCTTCTCAACGAGCTCCTTAGCATCCTTAAGGCCGAGACCCATAGCATCCTTAACAGCCTTGATAACGCCCATCTTAGCGTCACCGAAGCTCTTGAGCATAACTGTGAACTCTGTCTTCTCCTCAGCGCCGCCGGCTGCACCGCCAGCTGCAGGAGCTGCTGCAACCATAGCTGCTGCAGATACGCCAAACTCTTCTTCAATTGCCTTCTCGAGGTCGAAAAGCTCTGTAACGGAAAGAGCCTTGATCTCATCGAGGATCTTTGTGATATTCTCACTAGCCATTTTAATTTTCCTCCATTAATGAATTAATTGTTTTTATTCCTTTTTGAAGCGATCAAGCTTCTGCAGGAGCTGCTTCCTGGGCGGGAGCCTCTTCTGCTGCAGGTGCGGGTGCACCGTCTTCTTCCTGCTTCTTCTCTGCAACAGCCTTAACGAGCATGGCAAGCTTTGTGAAAGGGAAAAGCAAACCATATACAACCTGGCTGTAGAGAGTCTCGACATCGGGAACCTTGGAAAGAGCAACGACTTCGTCGATGGAAGCTGCCTTGCCGTCGATGATACCGCCCTTGATCTCAAGGGGTTCGAAGTCCTCAGCGAACTTAGCGATGATCTTCGCAGGAGCGACAATGTCATCAGAATAAGCTACAGCTGTAGGGCCCTCGAAGATCTCATCAAGTCCTTCGATACCGAGTTCCTTAAATACGAGGCGGAGAACTGTGTTCTTAATAACCTGGAACTTAACGTTACCGTTACGAAGTTCACGTCTCATATTTGTATCCTGCTCAACGGTAAGTCCACGGGATGCAACGAATACGAATGTCTTAGCGTCCTTAAAGTCAGCTACGAGATCTGCTACAACCTGCTTCTTTGCCGCAAGGATTTTCTCACTGGGCATTTCTTGTTTACCTCCTATTAGATTTTAAAACCCTTATGCCGCAAGACATAAGGGCTAAAGTTCAAACTCGCGTTCTAAACTTCATTCCTCGGCGGCAGGTCTCCCTGCGGCTGTCTTCGGCATGAAAGATATTTAATTGTAAATTAATTCAAGATTACATGTACTTCTGTGCGTTAATCTTGATTCCGGGACCCATCGTTGTAGCGATGGATGCATTCTTGAAATACTGTCCCTTAGCTGCGGAAGGCTTAGCCTTGGCAATAGCCTCCATGATCGCGTTGAGGTTCTCGAGGAGCTTCTCCTCACCGAAAGAAACCTTACCGATCGGGCAGTGGATGATGTTTGTCTTATCAAGACGATACTCAACCTTACCGGCCTTGATATCGTTGATAGCCTTAGTAACATCCATTGTAACTGTTCCGGACTTAGGGTTAGGCATGAGACCCTTAGGACCCAAAACCTTACCGATACGACCTACAACACCCATCATGTCGGGAGTTGCAACTACTGCGTCGAAGTCGAACCAGTTCTCGGACTGGATCTTCTGAACCATATCCTCAGCACCTACGAAGTCAGCACCTGCTGCTGTAGCCTCGTCAGCCTTGGGGCCCTTAGCGAAAACGAGAACCTTCTTTGTCTTACCTGTACCGTGAGGAAGAACTACCGCACCTCTGACCTGCTGGTCAGCGTGACGGGAGTCAACACCCAGACGAACGTGAAGCTCAACTGTCTCGTCAAACTTTGCCTTACCTGTCTGCTCGATAAGCTTAACTGCCTCGGAAGGATCGTAAGCTACTGATCTGTCAACAAGCTTAGCGACTTCTGTATATCTCTTACCTGCTTTCATTTACAGTCTCTCCTTCCTTAGTCTCTTGTTACAACGATACCCATGGATCTTGCTGTACCTGCTACCATCTCGGCACAGGACTCAATAGAAGAAGCGTTGGTATCGACCATCTTGATAGCTGCAATCTTCTTGCACTCTTCGAAAGAGATTGTAGCAACCTTCTGTGTGTTAGGCTTACCTGAAGCACTCTCAATGTTGCAGGTCTTCTTAAGAAGTACCGGCACCGGAGGAGTCTTCGTAATGAAAGTAAAGGAACGGTCAGCATATACTGTAATGATTACAGGAATGATGAGTCCGGCATCCTTAGCTGTTCTCTCATTAAACTCTTTTACGAACTGCGCGATGTTGATACCGTGCTGTCCAAGAGCTGGTCCTACCGGCGGCGCGGGTGTAGCTTTGCCTGCAGGAATCTGAAGTTTTACATAACCTGCAATTTTCTTAGCCATAACGGCCACCTCCCAAAATTAGTTTTATTTACTGTGCGGAGAACCGCTTACAGTCTTTAGATCTTCTCGACCTGTGTGAAGTCGAGGTAAACAGGTGTCTCACGACCGAACATCGTAAGCTTAACCTTAACCTGCTGCTTCTCGTTGTTCATCTCTTCGACGACGCAGATGGAATCAGCAAACGGTCCGCTGATTACGCGGATTGTGCTTCCGACATCGTAATCAACCTCAGGTACCCAGTCAGTATCGATTCCCATTGCAACCAGATCACTGTCTGCGATAGGAAGGGGCTTATTGGGGTTTGTTGATACGAATCCCGTAACACCTCTTGTGTTTCTGATAAGGTACCAAAGTTCCTTATCAGCTGTTGACGGCTCTTCGTCCTTACCGAGTGTATCGAATCCGCTTACGAACTTGATGAAGACGTAACCCGGATACTTCTTACGCTTGATAGGCTTCTTCTTACCGTCCTTGATCTCGATGATATCTTCCGTAGGAATGAAGATGTCCTGGATGATATCCTGCATTCCTCTGTTGGCGATAGTCTTCTCGAGAAGTGTCTTAACCTTGTTCTCGTAGCCGGAATAAGTGTGAACTACGTACCACTTGGCTTCTTTGTTCTCGTCAGCCATATCAGCCCTCACTTTCAGCAGCAGTCTCCGCTGTCTCAGCGACCTCAGTCTCAGAAGCAGCCTCTGTCTCGGAAACAGCTTCAGTCTCAGCAGCTGTCTCTTCGATCGTGACAGCCTCTGTTACAGCCGTAACCTCTGTGGAAACAGTTGCAGTAGGCTCAACCTCATCGTAGAAGTTGATCTTATCGAGCACCCAGCGTCCGCCCAAAGAGATAAAACTCAGTAAGACTGCAAAGAATGCGATAACTGCAAGTACTACGGCAGATGTATTCTTAAGCTTCTCCTTGGAAGGCCAGGTAGACTTACGAAGCTCCTGACGAACTTCCTTGTAAACCTGAGCAATCTTCTGGAAGACATTCTTATTCTTTGACTTGTCAGCCATTACTTGGTCTCCTTGTGTACCGTATGCTTACGGCAGAAAGGGCAATACTTCTTGAGCTCGAGTCTCTCTGTAGTATTCTTCTTATTCTTATATGTCTGATAATTTCTTCTCTTGCACTCTTCACAAGCGAGTGTGAGCTTATCTCTGACATCAGCCTTAGCCATATACTAGCTCCTCCGTTTTTCTACACAATAAAAAAAGACCTTACGGCTTTTTTGCTCGACAATTGTATCACGGCCTATTTACTTGTGTCAACGAGAAATTACCGTGAATTTCCGAGCTTTTGGAAAGAAGAGGCATCAGCTTCTTCTGCCACGAAGCTCCTTCTCGATATCCTCAGGGGTGATACCCATATCCACCATGAGAACGAGCATGTGATAGATAACGTCGGATATCTCCTCGACAACCTCAGTCTTGGATCTCTTTGCTGCTGCGATGGCTGTCTCGACTGCCTCTTCGCCCAGCTTCTTGGCGATCTTCTCCGTTCCTGCCTCGAGCAGATAGTTAGTGTATGAACCCTCCTGAGGGTCCTTCTGTCTGTTTACAACAACACTGTAAAGCTCACTTAAGATATCCATTTCTTATCTCCTTATAATAATCATTCTTTCTTATCAAGATCCCACTTCTCGAGAGGAGTGTAAAAACAGGACCTGTTTCCCGTGTGGCATGCAGCTCCGGTCTGATCGATCTTATAAAGGAGCGTGTCCTTATCACAGTCGATCGCACAGGAGATTACCTTCTGGATGTGACCCGAAGTCTCGCCCTTCTTCCACAGGGTGTTCCTGGAACGGGAATAATAATGCATATATCCTGTCTCACATGTAAGACGGAAAGCCTCGTAATTCATGTAAGCCATCATGAGCACTTCTTGCGTTTGGGCATCCTGGCATATCGCGGGAACCATGCCGTCGGAATTCTTCTTCATGTGTGCCCACATATCAAGCTCCTTGGGGATGCGTCTTACGGGAATACCTCTTCCCTCCAGATACTCCTTAAGGTCGCTTATCCTGATCTCACCGAAATGGAACAGTGATGCCGCAAGCACAGCGTCTGCCTTGCCGTCAACGATACCGTCGTAGAAGTCCTCCATGGAGCCAGCTCCGCCGGAAGCGATCACGGGAACCGATACGGCATCTGCGATCATGGCCGTGATCACGTTATCGAAGCCTGACTTGGTTCCGTCCTTATCCATACTTGTAAGAAGGATCTCGCCGGCCCCCAGGGAAACTACTTCCTTAGCCCACCACAGAGCATCGATGCCCGTGGGCTTCGTGCCGCCTGCGATCACTACTTCCCATCCTGAAGGAAACTTCTCTTCCTGCCCCTCACGGCGCTTAACGTCGATCGCAACTACTATGCACTGTGCACCGAAGATCTCGGACGCTTTCTTAACAAATGAAGGATCCTTAACGGCAGCTGAATTCAAAGACACCTTATCGGCACCTGCATTCAGGATCGCGCGGATATCTTCAACAGTACGTATACCGCCTCCGACAGTAAAAGGGATAAAGACCTCGTTTGCCACGCGCTCTACCATGTCGATGACCGTATCGCGCGCCTCGAGTGTAGCCGTAATATCAAGGAAGACCAATTCGTCTGCACCCGACAGGTTATACTCCTTCGCGCACTCGACAGGGTCACCCGCATCCCTTAAGGATACGAAGTTAACTCCCTTTACAACTCTGCCGTCCTTGACATCAAGGCACGGGATTATACGTTTTGTAAGCATGCCTTAAGGTCTACCTTTCCTTCGTATATAGCCTTGCCGACGATAACGCCTGCGCAGCCGGAGGTCTTAACATTCATAATATCTTCGTTCGAACCGATGCCGCCCGATGCGATGACATCGAGACCTGTCTTGTCGACCATCTGCTTCGTGGATTCGACTGCGGGACCCGTGAGCATTCCGTCTCTCTCGATATCCGTGAATACGACAGTCTTCGCGCCGATCGACTTCATGATAAGTCCGAACTCTACAGCATCGATACCCGATCCTGCTGTCCAGCCGTCTACTGCGACTTCGCCGTCCTTGGCATCGATACCGATTGCGATCTTCTCTTCATACATCTCGATGGCCTTCTCCGTGAACGCACGGTCCTTAACGGCCGCCGTTCCGAGAACGCATCTTGATACGCCGTAATCCTCGATCCATCTTCTCAATGTATCAATATTACGGATACCGCCGCCCGTATCTACCTTGAGACCTGTCTTCTCCGCGATCGCGCGGATGATCTCGTGGTTCGTGGGAACGCCCGACTTCGCTGCATCGAGATCAACGACATGGATCCACTCGGCACCTGCTTCTTTGAAAGCCCAAGCCTGCTCGAGCGGGTCGTCGTTATATACCGTGACCTTGTTGTAGTCACCTTTAAGAAGTCTTACGCACTTGCCTCCCAAGAGGTCTACTGCAGGGAGTATTATCACTTCTTTATCCTCCTTGCGAATCTTTCGAGTATCTGAAGTCCCGCTTCACCGCTCTTCTCGGGGTGGAACTGTGTCGCGAAAATATTGCCGCGCTCGAGGGCACACACGTACTTAATACCGTACTCGGTGTAAGCCGCCGCATCAGCAGAATCTTCCGGATCACAGTAGAAAGAGTGTACGAAATAAACGTAATCACCGTCACGCAGAAGGCTTCCCGTTACGTCCGTCAATTTGTTCCAACCGATCTGGGGGACCTTGAGCCCCTGCTCGACCGTCTTATCTGAAGGGAACTTCTTTACGCTTCCGGGTATGAGCCCCAAGCCCTTGATGTTGCCGTCGGGACCTGCTCCCTCCTCCGACTCGGACAGCATGAGCTGCATTCCGAGGCAGATACCGAGCATAGGCTTACCCGATGCTGCGAATTCTTTTACGACAGCATCGAGGCCTTTAGCGCACAGTGCCTCCATTGCAGGCGCATACGCACCTACGCCGGGAAGGATAAGTGCGTCCGCACGTGCGATGACGGACGGGTCATCTGTGATGACGCACTCTCTGTGGATGTATTCGAGGGCTTTTCGCACAGAGGCGAGATTGCCCATCTTATAGTCAACTATGGCTATCACTTATGATCAGATTTCCTTGCCTGTAAGTCTTGAGTAGCACTCGCGGTACTTCTCGGCTGTCTTATTGATGATCTCCTCGGGGAGAGTCGGAGCGGGATATGTCTTATCCCAGTCGAGTGTCTCGAGCCACTCTCTTAGGAACTGCTTGTCGAAGCTCTTCTGAGCGTGTCCGGGCTCGTAGTCGGCTGCATCCCAGAATCTTGAAGAGTCAGGTGTGAACATCTCGTCGCATACTGTAAGTACGCCGTCGATCTTACCGAACTCGAACTTGGTGTCAGCAAGGATCAGGCCCTTTGTGAGAGCGAACTCGGATACCTTGTTGTAAAGAGCGATGGATGCATCGCGAAGACCCTTGGCATCCTCTTCACCGATCAGGTCAACGAGCTGCTCGTATGTGATGTTGATGTCGTGGCCGCTCTCTTCCTTTGTGGAAGGTGTGAACAAAGGCTCGGGGAGCTTGTCGCCCTGTACCATGCCCTCAGGCATCTTGATGCCGCCGACAGTACCGTTAGCCTTGTACTCCTTAAGAGCAGAGCCCTCGAGGTAACCTCTTACAATACACTCTGCAGGAAGCATCTGTGCCTTCTTAACGAGCATGGATCTTCCCTCGAGCTCTTCCTTATACTTGTCGAAGCCCATAGGATACTTCGATACGTCTGTCGTGATGACATGGTTCGGGATGATGTCCTTTGTAAAGTCGAACCAGAAAGCGGAGATCGACGAGAGAACCTTACCCTTGTCGGGGATCAGTTCGTCGAAGACTACATCAAAAGCCGAGATCCTGTCTGTAACGATAAGAAGAAGGCTGTCGCCCAAGTCATAGATGTTTCTTACCTTACCCTTGGCAAGCACCGGCTGCTCGATAAAATCAGTATCCTTAATAAGCATATTTATATTCCTCCGTAAAATTATAAGCTTCCTTTGGTGGAGACGATCTGTCCTTCGAATCTCGGGTCGATCTCCGTTGCCTGTCTCAAAGCCCTTGCCAGAGCCTTGAACATGGCCTCTGCCTTGTGGTGATCATTCGTGCCGTACGGCGCACCGATGTGCAGAGTGATACCGGCATTATACGCGAAAGATCTCATAAATTCCTCAACCAACTGAGTATCCATCTGACCCATCATGTCACCCTTGAACTCGCAGTTATAAACGATAAAGGGTCTGCCGGAGATATCGATGACAGCCTCACCGAGCGCCTCGTCCATGGGGATCCTCGCTTGGCCGTAGCGGCGGATGCCGACCTTGTCGCCCAGAGCCTCGGATACAGCCTGCCCCAGAACAATGCCCGTATCCTCGACAGAGTGATGTGCATCGACCTCGAGGTCGCCCTTGCAGGAGATCTTCATGTCGATACCGGAGTGCTTGGACAAAGCCGTCAGCATGTGATCGAAGAATCCGATTCCTGTAGAGATCTCGCTCTCGCCATTGCCGTCAAGATTGATGATCACTTCAATGTCGGTCTCTTTTGTCTTTCTTGTGATCTCAGCTGTCCTTGGCATTTGACACCTCCTCCTTAACAGCGGCGATAAACTTCTCCATTTCCTCATCAGTACCTATCGTGATGCGGAGTCTGTCGTTTATCCCTTCTGTCTTGAAATACCTTACAAGTATACCCTTGCTTTTAAGATTTTTATATAAAGTTTCTGCATCGATGCCCTTCGGCGGCTTCGCGAAAAGGAAATTCGAGGAAGACTTCGGCATCGTGAAACCCAGCTCCTTCAAAGCAGCCTCTGTGTTCTTTCTGGTCGCGATGATCTTATCGATGCACTTTCTGTTATAAGCCGTATCCCTTATGGCAGCCGCAGCGATCATCTGTGCGAGTCTGTCCAAAGGATAGGAATTGAAAGAATCCTTAGCGCGGTTTAAGCCTTCGATAAGCTCCTCGGATGCGATCGCATAACCGACTCTTAGGCCTGCAAGGCTGTGTGACTTCGAGCATGTTCTTACGACTACAAGATTAGGACACTCGGGAAGGATGCTTACTGCCGTCTCATACGGATCGGAGAATGCAGCATAAGCCTCGTCGATAAGCACTACCGAATCGGGATTGCCCTGACAGATCCTCTTTATGTCTTCGACGATTATCGAACGCGACGTCGGAGCATTCGGATTGGCAATTACGATACCGCAGTTGGGAGTCCCGATATAATCATCAGGATCAAGTCTGAAGTCTTCCTTCAGAGGGATCTTGATAGTACGGACATCATAGAACTTCGCGAACACGGGATAGAAGCTGTATGAGAACTCGGGGGTAAGCACGGGAAGCGCTGTCTCGTTCTCTTTCTCGAAAAAAGTCTGGAAGCAAAGTGCGAGCACTTCGTCGGAACCGTTGCCCGCGAACACCTGAGAAGGCTTAACGCCTTCCTTCTCCGCTACTGCTTCGAGAAGTTCTGTAGAGCTCGCGTTCGGATACAGTCTTAATTCGGCAACGTCGCATGTACGAAGTATGACCCTTGCCATCGGCGTAGGAGGGTAAGGATTCTCGTTCGTATTGAGCTTTATTACCTTCTCACCTTTCTTGGGCTGCTCGCCCGCGACATAAGGCTCTATCTCATTTATCTTCTTGTTCCAAAACTCACTCATGTTATTCCTCGAATCTTGATTCTATGGAAGCGGCGTGACAGTCGAGACCTTCGCTTCTTGCAAACTTCGCCACGTCCTTATATACCTCTCTTAATGATTCCTCATTATAGTTTATTACACTCATCTTCTTATAGAAATCTCCCGTATTAAGAGGAGAGAAGAATCTTGCAGTACCGCTCGTGGGCAGTGTATGGTTCGGACCTGCGAAATAATCACCCAAAGGTTCCGGTGAGTAGTTACCCATGAATACCGCACCCGCATTATTAATCTTGTCGAGAGCTTCATCGGGATCTGCTACGCACAGCTCAAGGTGCTCGGGAGCAAGCTCCTCCGAGAAAGCGATCGCAGTATCAACCGAATCAACGCTTATGACGGAGCAGTAATTCTCCATGGAACCTTCAAGCTGAACCTGACGGTCAGCTGCATCTGATCTTCTGTCAGCTGCTTCCCAGATCTTACGTGCGAGATCATCTCCTACCGCAAGAACGATCGCGGAAGCGAGCTTATCGTGCTCTGCCTGTGCGAGCATATCTGCAGCTACGAACTCGGGGTTGCTCGACTCATCTGCAATGATGATTACCTCGGAAGGACCTGCGAACATATCGATGTCGACCTGTCCGAATACCAGTCTTTTCGCAGTGTTTACGAAGATGTTGCCGGGACCGCAGATCTTATCTACCCTCGGGATGGTAGCAGTGCCGTAAGCCATAGCCGCGATGGCCTGTGAGCCTCCGACCTTGTAGATCTCAGTCGCGCCTGCGATGTCTGCTGCCGCAAGGATAACGGGAGCGACTGTGCCGTCAGCTCTCGGCGGTGTGCAGAATACGATACGCGGAACACCTGCTACGGAAGCAGGGATAACATCCATGAGAACCGTCGACGGCAGCGGAGCCGTACCACCCGGAACATATACACCTGCGACCGTGATAGGACGGACACGCACACCAATCTTGGAGCCCTTGGCTGTATCCATCATGAAGCCCTCTTCCTTTTGCTGCTCGTGGAAGACTCTGATGTTCTCAGCGGCTGTCTTCATGATGCGGAGAAGCTCGGGATCTTCCTTCTCGAGAGAGGCGTATGCGTTCTTAATCTCATCAGCAGTAACTCGCATGGTCGCGGCAGTAAGCTCGGCCTTATCGAACTTCTTCGTGTACTCGAGTACCGCCTCGTCTCCTCTTGCTCTTATATCATCGATAACACCCTGGACTGTCGTGATGACGGGACCCAGGTCCATCTTGCCTCTGGCGCCCAACTCATCGCATACTTCTTTAAGATTATCTTTTGTTCCGTTTACAAACTTACATTTCATAACAGTGCCACCTGTTCCTTGATCTTTTCTACCATCGGCTTGATCTCCGAAGACTTCATCTTCATGGATACGCGGTTAACTACAACGCGCGCGGAGATGTCTGCCACAGTCTCGATAACGTCGAGACCGTTCTCCTTAAGTGTCCTTCCGGACTCTACAATATCTACTATACAGTCAGCAAGACCGATAAGGGGAGCAAGTTCGATGGAACCGTTGAGCTTGATGATTTCCACGCTCTCTTTCTTAACTCCTTCGAAGTAAGCTCTCGTGATATTCGGGTACTTCGTAGCGATCCTCTTGTTCGGGATCAGATCGAGCTTGCCGTCCTTAAGATCGACGGGACCTGCAACACACATACGGCACTTGCCGAAGCCCAGGTCCGCTACCTCATAAAGGTCTCTGCCCTCTTCGAGCAATGTGTCCTTTCCTACGAAGCCCAAGTCTGCCGCACCGTACTCAACGTAAGTCGGCACGTCAGCAGGCTTGGCCATGATGAATCTCAATCCTGCCTTCTCATCCTCGAGGATAAGCTTTCTGGACTCATCCTTGGCTGCAGTACAGTCGTAACCTGCGTTCTCGAGAAGCATTATCGCCTTCTCGGCAAGTCTTCCTTTAGATAAAGCAATCGTCAGCATCTTACTCCCCCTCCACGTAAAGGGCTCTCACGATGCCCTGATTTACTGCATATTCATTAAGTTCGTCTTTACTCTTGCCTGTAGTGTCGAGTATGACCGCGAGACCTTCTTCACGAAGCTTCTGCGCCTCTTCGTAAGCCTTGCCCCTGAAGCCCGGCTTAAAGCCGATAACAACATCGCACGGCGTCTCATCCATGGACACACCCTGACGCAGGAGCGCTGTCAGAGTAAGCGTAAGACTGAGCGAAAAGCCTACGCAGCCCATCTGTCTGCCGAATACCGCGACAGTGTTGTCGTAACGGCCGCCGGAGATGATCGGGAAACCGACTTCATATGTATATCCTTTAAAGATAACTCCCGTATAGTAATCGACGGATCCGCCGAGAAGTCCGGAATCAACCGATACGTACTTAAGGAAGCCCTGCTCATCCAAAGCATCGAGGATATCCTTTAAGTTATCGAGTGCATCGAGAGCTTCTTTCTCTGTAACCTTGGCTCTGAATGCATCGATGATGTCATAGGTTCCCTGTGCGTCGGGAAGCATCAGGAGAAGTTCCTTCTGGTCTGCGTTCAAGCCCAGCTGATCGCAGGTCTTCTCGATAGTGACCGTATCACGGCTGCTGATCGCATTTCTTATGGCGTCCTTATCAGAATCGTTAAGACCCAGCTGCTTCGCGATACCGTCGTAAAGTCTTACCTGACCTACGGAGATCTGAAGATCCTTGATGCCTGCGGACAGTGCGGACTTGATCGCAAGAGCGATAACCTCAGCATCGGCATCAGCGCCGTCTGCTCCCATGAGCTCGACTCCTGCCTGTGTGAACTCGTTCTGCTTTCCTCCGCCGGAGTCAGCGAATCTGAACATATTCTCGATATAGCAAAGTCGAAGCGGCAGCGATGCGGGATCGAAGTCCTTAATTCCTGCCGCATATCTGGCAGCAGGGATGGTGCCGTCATAGCGCAGAGCAAGAAGTCTGCCCTTCTGATCAGTCATCTTATAAAGATTCTGCTCCGGAACGAATCCCGGGCGGCTGTATATATCAAGATACTCGATACCGGGAGTCTCGATCTGTCTGTAGCCGTGGAGTCTGTAGAGCTTCTCAAGCTCCTTCTCTGTCTTCTTCTTAAAGGCACAGATGCCGGGCAGTGTGTCCGTAAATCCGTCTGCTGTATAGAACTTAGCGTCGATCATATGTATTATCCTTTCTGTTTACTTTAGCACACTAAAGCACTAAAGTACCCGAGCATTATACAAACGCTCATTATATTTGTCAAACATCAGAAGAACCACCTTAAGGTACCGTCGTTCTGAGCGAAGTTATGTAAGTGGCACATTAAGACAAACAGAAGAATCATTAATACTGCAAACAGGCTTATGGCAATCAACTTCGCATTCTTGTCAAACTGCCTGCCGTAATCGAACTTCAATTCTTCAAGCTGAGGTATAAAATAGAGATAATAGTTATCCTTGGCATTCTTTACTTGCCTTATGAATACGAGTTCGTCCTCCGACATCTCTTTCTTAATTACCCGGATAACATCCTTAGTGCACTTGTTCCTGATACATAACGTGGTCAGCAAATGGTGGAACGAAGGGTCGTTTATCACCGGCTTGACCAGATTGCTCTTGAAGAACAATTTCCACAGCAGTCTGTTCTTCTTCATATCCTTACATTCAGGAGACGTCATAATGAAATCAAATATGGCGGAGGCATCCTGCGAGACGTATTTGTAGAAAGGGCGGACCGCCGGCATCAGAACTCCGTAGATATTAAGAGACACCTTACTTAAGAAATCCGTCAGAGCCTTAAACTCATCAGTTTTTTCTTTCTTCATCATATTCTCAAGCTGTGGATACTTACCGCTTTTATAACAGAATGGTACACGGGATATAAAATCAATGGTGTACGGATCCGTATCCTGGTTTCTCTTCACAAAATTGTAAATTCTCGGATGGAACGGGCTGCCTTCGGAGATAGCAAACGCATGCTTACCTGTCAGTTTCCTCAGATTGATCATCTGTTCTAATTCTGTATAGAACCCGAGATCTGTGCGAAGTGACATGACCAGAGGCGACAGGAAGTAGAACTGCCACAGGACCTTCTCATCCGACATTCCGTTGTCGATAAACAGTTCGGCGATCCTCAAGGCCTCGGAAGCCCCCTTACTCTCATCCCCGGGAGTAACGCTGTTGCTCATCGCCTTCACGATATTATTGTCATCAAGGAACTTCTTTATCTGCCTCGTCTTAGGAGAATCCGGCACCGCGAACCCTATCGCGAAGGTGATCATGCCCGCGCGCTCAATCGCCTCTTCATATGTAAAGGCCTTTACCACCGACGAGTCGATAGAATCGAAGTCAAAAAGCTTATCTTCCACATGCTCCGGCTCTTCTTCCTTCTTCGGCTCGAATGAGGGATCTTTATCGGGTGTCATCTTAGGAGGTTCCGGGAAGAGCGGCTTACCGTCCTTATCGAAGAACTTAACGCCGAATGAACCGTCGGGTCTTACATCTGTTATCTGGATCTGCTCATCCGATACGTCGAGCCGCTCGAAGTTAGCCGCGAATTTCATGGCGGCCTTATAAGCACCGTTTATCTTTCTGAACTTCTCTTCATCGTCTTCGGGATTATGTATCTTAACGAGTGCCGAATATGCCTTGCGGATCTTCTTTGTGTCCGTGGTAGGCTTAATGCCGAGTGTATCCCAGAAGGTCTCCATCTTAATACTCCAGCGAGTCCAGAAGATCCGACAACGCCTTATAAGACTGCTGCACCTTGATGGGATCTCTTCTGTCGAGGCTTCCCCTGAACACCATAAGAAGCCTCTGCAATGCGAGGCGCTGATCTTCGAAAGACTCCTCATAAACTCTTTCGGCACGGGCTATGAGTGCCCTGTAACGCTCATCCTCATGAGAGACCAGCATGGCTGCCTCTATCTTCTCACGCATGGCCTCGACTTCCTCTTCCGTGAGCACGCTGCTGTTGCTTCTGAAAGCTTTTGTTTTCGCGAGACCGTCTGCGGTGTAAACGTCCACGATGAGGATACCGTTGATGTCATAAGTCATCTTAACATCGCAGATCTTGGCACCGAATCTCGTGGGAGGACATGTGAGGTTAAGCTCGCCCAGGAACAGATTCTTCTCGGGGTGTATGTTCTCGCCCTGATAGACGCGCAGAGTGATCTTCTGCTGATTATTGCAGCTCGCAGAATACGGTCTTGTAATGGAAGACGGCAGTGTGCTGTTCCTCGGGATAATGGAACTCATCATCGAGGAACCGTCGTTAAGTATATCGTTGTTGACCGCTATGCCGAGTGTGAAAGGACAGATGTCAGTAAGCACGACGTCCTTAAGATCCTTATTCTTCATCGCGGCGAAGATAGCGGCTCCTTCGGCGATCGCGATGTCGGGGTCGATCGACGTATCGGGAACTATCCCCGTTATCTGTCGTATAAATTCCCTTACCGTAGGCATCTTGCATGAGCCTCCGACGAGAATGATCCTGTCTATATTTTCGAGCTTCTTACGGCTGTCGTGAATGGCCTTACGCACAGGCTCCCTTATGCCTTCGAAGATAGTCTTGCTCATGGAGATGAGTTCCTGATTCGTAAGGGTAAGCATGAGCTTTCCGGATTCGAACGGCACCTCCATCATGACCATAGGCATATCAGACAGTGCGATCTTCGCCCGTTCGGAAGCCCTGTAGACGACTGCGCGCTCCGCGAGGCTTAAAGCATCATAATCAAGTCCGTTCTTTCCGCAGAAATCCTTCGCGATGGCTTCATTAAAGTCCTTGCC
This sequence comes from Clostridiales bacterium, assembly GCA_017940895.1. Lineage (GTDB taxonomy): Bacteria > Bacillota > Clostridia > Saccharofermentanales > Saccharofermentanaceae > Saccharofermentans. Next base: position 87,237 of record JAGAXM010000015.1, read on the forward strand.
TCCGAGCCCGTTGTTACCTGCGACTGAGAGTATCTCGATAATGTTATCGAATACATCTACGACAGAGACATCGAGTGTTCCGCCTCCGAAGTCGATAACCATATAAGTTCCGTCCTCGTAACCGTTCTTCTCGAGATAAGCCAAAGCTGCCGCGGAAGGCTCGTTGATAAGTCTGTCCACCTTAAGACCTGATAAGTCGGCGGCGATCCTGGTCGCTCTTCTGCTGTTGTCGTCGAAATATGCGGGAACACTTATGATTGCTTCCTCCACGGGCTCACCTAAGAAAGTCTCGCTGTCGGCTTTAAGCTTCTTCAGTATGAGAGAGGACAACTCTTCCGGAGTGTACTTAACACCTTTAAGTTCCACCTCATAACGCTGTCCCATGTTGCGCTTGAATTCAGACGCGGACACCTCGGGGTGTGAGATGAGTCTGTCTTTCGCGGCCTCTCCCACAAGAACTTTGCCGTCATCGTCGATGCTTACGGCGGAAGGCGTGATGTAAGAATCAAGCGAGTTAATAACCTTAACTGCCGTACCGTCTTTATAAACCACCGCCAGACTGTTGGTGGTTCCCAGATCGATGCCTATCTTTGCCATAAAGCTCCTTACTTATGATAATTCTCACCGGAATTTATCTTAAATCCGCGGTATATCTGCTCCAATATTATAAGCCTCGTCATGGTATGTGTCATTGTGTGTTTGCCGAGGCACAGCCTCAGGTTCGCACGTGCCGTTACCGAAGGGTCGATGCCGTTGCTCCCGCCTATTACTACGGTAAGTTTGCCGCCGCCCTTTTCGAGAGAGGAGATAAGCTCCCGGCTTACCTGCTCCGAAGTAAATTCCTTGCCGTGAAGGTCGATCGCCCAGACCTGATCGCCGGGCTTGATCTTGCTTAAGATCTTCTCGCCTTCCTGTGCGAGCGCACGTTCCATCGGGATGTAGTCGGGACTTGCTTCGACCTCGATGATCTCGGTCTTACAGTATTTACTTAAGCGCTTAACATACTCCTCGACGCCTTCCTGGAGCCACTTCTCGCGGATCTTTCCGGGACACACCAGCGTGATCTTCATATCAGAAAACAAGCGCGGGCGTGGGCTCGTAACGGTTCGCTACCGTAAGCTCGTAGTCCTTGCCCTTCTTAAACTTGAATGCCTCGAGATATCCGCAGACAGTCTGCTCCGCCTTCTCGTGCGTATTGTTATTCTCCGACAGGTGACCCAATATGAATCTTCTTGTACCGCTGTCGATGAGCAGCTTGACCGCCTCGGCGCAGTCGTCGTTGCTTAAGTGTCCGCCGTCGCCCGCGATCCTGATCTTAAGATCCTCGGGGTAATCGCCGTACACGAGCATTCTTCTGTCGTAATTGGATTCGATAAGTATCGCATCTATGCCCTTGGCCGCTGACATTATGTCCTCTGTAACGTAACCCATGTCCGTCATGACCATGCAGGTTTTGTCTTCCGTGATGATCTTGTAGCAACACGAGCCCGCAGCATCGTGGGGCGTGCTTATGGCTTTTACCTTAAGTCCGGGGGCGATCTCGGTCTCGCGGCCGGGTATGATAACTATGTCGGGAGTAAGCGTGTGCGGCTTCGTAAACCTTTTCTGTATCCCTCGAAAAGTCTGCTCCGTGGCATACAACCTGCTCGGATACTTTCTTATGAATACATCAAGGCCGCTTACGTGATCCACATGTGAATGCGTGATAAAGACAGCATCGATATCCTCGGGGTTCGTTCCGACCTCATTAAGTGCATTTACTATGGCTTTGCAGTTCCAGCCTGCGTCTATAAGGATATTGGCGTTGTCTGTACGGATCAGCGTAGCATTGCCGCTGCTTCCGGAGAATAAAGGGACGAGCTCCATATTAAGCCTCTTTGTCCACGAAATATCCGGTACTTTCAGTAACTTCGATATCTGCTCCGAGGGACCTTAACTTCTCAACGATCTTCTCGTATCCTCTGTCGATCCTTCTTGCCTCATCGATATACGATGTACCCTCGGCAGAAAGTGCCGCGCAGACAAGAGCCGCACCTGCACGAAGATCGGTAGCCCTGACCTGAGCCGCATTGAATTTGTCGATTCCGTTTATAAGTGCGAAGTGTCCGAATATGTTGACATTGGCACCCATACGGGCAAGCTCGGGAATATACTGATACCTGTTCTCCCATACATCCTCATCCATCTTGCTCTGGCCCTGTGACAGGCAAAGAAGAACTACGGTCTGAGGCTGAAGGTCCGTCGGGAATCCGGGATAAGGCGCCGTCTTGACGTTCGTGCCCCAGATCTCCTCTTCGGGATCTTTATATACCCTTAAGAAGTCATCTCCCTCCTCGATGATGTAACCCATCTCACGCATCTTGGATGACAGAGGGTCCATATGGGTAGGGATAATATTATGAATAGTAACGTCACCGCCCGTTACGGCAGCGGCGATCATATAGGTTCCCGTCTCGATCTGGTCGGGAATAATGGAATATGTAAAGTTACCGGGAAGCGAAGGAACACCGACGATGTTGATCGTATCGGTACCTGCACCCTTTATATGCGCACCCATGGCGTTAAGGAAGTTCGCGACGTCAACGATATGAGGCTCCTTGGCCGCATTGACGATTGTGGTCTTGCCCTGAGCCTTGGCAGCCGCGAGCATGACGTTGATGGTAGCTCCCACGCTTACGATATCAAGGAAGATCTTCGCACCTCTTAAAGGTTCCGCATGAAGTGAGATGATACCGCCGTTTAAGTTTCTGTAGTCGGCACCTCTCGCACCCATCTGTCTGAATGCCTTAAGGTGAAGATCTATAGGTCTCTGACCGAAGTCACAGCCGCCCGGCATACGAAGTGATGCCTTACCGCATCTTCCGAGCAAAGCTCCGAGGAGATAATAGGATGCTCTTATCTTGGAAACACCGGGGCTCGTAGCCTCATATGTGTTGATACCTCTGGGGTCGATCTGCAAAGTAACGGATCCGTCGGGGCTCAGGCTCGTATCGATCTTGGCACCCAAAGACTCGCATATCTTTACCATTACATGAACATCGGAGATATCGGGAACATTCTCAAGTGTGCATGTTCCGTCGATCATCATGGCAGCAGCAAGTATGCCCAATACGGCATTCTTGCTTCCGCTGACGTTAACATGTCCCTTAAGCGGTTTTCCGCCTGTTATCTTAAAAGAATATGAATCCAAATTACTTTCCTTCCGTCTCGTCCAGAACCTGTCTTACGGCAGACTGAATTTGCGCCTCATTATTATCTTCGGAAGACTCGGTTAAGTCAAGGAAAAGACTGCCTTTTCTCTTCTTGCGGGGCGCAGGCCTAATGCTGTCGTTTGCTTCGGGATGTACCGTCACAGCCTGCTTTCTTGTGCCTTCAGAAGGCTCCGCCTGAACCTTCGAGGGCTTGACCGGTACGGCTCTGGGGAGAATCTGCTGCGTAAGGATGGCCTTGGCTTCCTCACGGCGCTCCCTGTCTTCCCTCGCGGCTCTCTGCTCTTCCGTCTCTACAGGCTCTACGGGCTCGGGTTCTTCCTGAACCTCGGACTCATCCTGCGGTATGTCCTCTACCACGGGTTCCTCAACCGCCTCTGCGGCAGAGATCTCGGGCTCATCTTCCTCCTCGGGAACATTTCCTTCCGTAGGAAGCACTATGGGCTCGTCTATCATGTCAGGCTCTATAAATGTCAGTTCGTCAACAAGATCCGTATAACGCTCGTCACCGAATGCCTTCAGAAGCTCGACCATCTTCTGCTCTCTTAATGTCGTCTCACCCACAGGGATCTGCTCGAATTTGTCTGCGATCGTCTCGATATCCTCATATCCCATGGAGCGTGCGGCTTCTACCGCCTGCAGGGACATAAAGCCCGCCGCGGAACTGAAATAAGGCTTTTCGCTTATGACGCCCGTCTTGGCATCCTCATATACATTCTCAAAGACAGAGCCTGCGATGGGCAGGAGCACCGTGAACGACGAACCTGCGTAAAGCTCTGACACGACGCTTATCGTACCCTCATGCATGTCAACGATATCCTTAACGATCGACAGGCCGATTCCGGATCCGCCCGTATCACGGGAACCCGAATTATCAACTCTGAAGAACCTCTCGAAAAGATAATCTATATCCGTCTCGGGAACTCCCCTTCCGTTATCGGAAACTTCAATTCCGATCCTGTCGCCTACTGCCGAAACGGTAACATCGACCTTGTTCGAATCCGTCTTGCCTTCGTAAGATATGTACTTGATCGCATTCGTAAGAAGATTGATGACAACTCTCATGAGAAGATTCTCATTACCGTAAACGAGCGGATAGTACATGTCCTCGGGAACCTTGATCTCGACCTTGTCTCTTCCGGGATACTCGGAAACAGATGCGACAGCCTTGCCGATGATCTCACCGATATCTACGATAGTCATGGGGACCTTGTCCTGACACATAGACAGTGTAAGGAAGTCCTGAACGATATCCTGCATCCTTACGGCATTGGTAACGACTCTGGTACCCCATGTCTTGATCTGCTCATAAGTCGGCATATTATCAGGAGTTATATTATTAATAAAGAGCTCGGATGCGCGGATAACCGTAAGAGGAGTCTTAAGCTCGTGCGATACGTTCGCAGCGAGGTCCTTCTGACGTCTCTCGTCATCCTTAAGCTGGGTAATATCATCGACGATGACTATATCAAGTCTCATCTGATCATATATCTTATGAAGAATCTTGATCTCGAAGATCTTATTACCGCTGTTGTAATTGACTCTTATGGCGGTATCCGTATTATCTACATTTAATAAATAATCTGATTTAAGATGATTGCCCTGCTCGAACTTATCGAGGAAAGCATCCATGGTGGAAGGAATCGGACTTCCTTCGAGGAACCCCTCCATAGTCTCGATCGTCCTATTGTTATAGACGATACCGTTCGCATCATAAGTAATGACACCGAGACTTACGTTATCGATGATGGAAGATCTGACCTGTCCCTGGTACTCGAGCTTGTCGATTATCTGCTTGACCTGCTCGTCCGCGCTGTGATTATAGACATTATTGCCGACGATATACCCGACGGCGAGTCCTGCAAAGATCAGGATACAGACACCGACAACACACAGCGCGAAATGCGATGTGATAAAAGCGATCATTATTACTTACTCTCAGTCAAATTCCTTCGGGAAATAGTACCCCGATCCGCGTCTTGTGAGGATGTACTTATAATTGGGCTGATTAGGCTCGATCTTCTTTCTTGTTCTTCTTACTGTAACATCGACCGTACGGACGTCGCCTGAGAAAGCGTAGTTCCATACCTTCGAAAGAAGTTCGTCTCTTGTGCAGACACGTCCCGCGTTCTGCTCAAGATACTGAACGAGCTTAAATTCATTGGATGTAAGATCGCAGCTGATACCGTTAACAAGAACCTGCATGGCATCGTAATCGATAACAAGCTCACCGTCACAATATGTATGCTTGGAATTATCTGTCTTGGACTCGCCGCTTGAACGTGTGGATCTCTTAAGAAGAGCCTTAACACGCTCTACAAGAAGCGTAGGGTCGAAAGGCTTGGGCATATAGTCATCAGCGCCTCTTCTCAAGGCTTCGATCTGATAAACATTAATATCACCCTTTGCTGTAAGGAAAAGAATAGGAATCTCGCAGCCTTCTTTTCTGAGATTCTCAGTAAACTGAAGACCGTTAAGCGAAGGCATCATCCAGTCAAGGATAATAAGATCCGGAGCCTTCTCGAGTGCCATCTTATAGCCTTCATTGGCATCTGTGGACGAGATTGTCTCAAATCCGAAGCTTTCCAGAACGTCAGAAACAGATGAAACTATCTGCGGCTCGTCGTCAACGATCAAGATCTTTTCCATATAAATCCTTTTCTCCCCTGAAAATTGTAACATTACAATTTATGATAGCAATAATGTGTTTTTGTGGCAAACAAATTTCTGTCTGATTTCTAATAAAGAAAACAAATAAAGAAGCCTCAAGCGTTTAGCGCTTGAGGCTTCATATAAACCGGCAGCAACCTATCTTCCCGGGCCGTCGCCAGCCAAGTATTGTCGGCACACGCGAGCTTAACTTCTGTGTTCGGAATGGGAACAGGTGTGGCCTCGCGGTAATAACCACCGGTATGGTTGAAGGTTTGTACCCTCA
>JAGAXM010000016.1 GCA_017940895.1 Clostridiales bacterium
ATGAATCAGATAGCTCTATTTATAAGCTTTTCAGAAAATCAATGTTCCGGCAAAACTGTTGCCAAAACGTTGCCACAGGCTATACTAAACAGCCTAATAACCCAGTAATTTCAAGGGCTCCCAGAGGGGCGGATATTATTCGTATTCGACCGTCCCCGTAGGCTTAGGCGTATAGTCGTACAACACTCTGTTAATACCCGGGACTTCGTGCGTGATGCGGTCTGTAATTCTGCACATCAGATCATACTCGATCGGCTCTACCGTGCACTCGACTACATCGACTGTGTTGATCGCGCGGACAATGCACATCCACTCGAACGCTCTCTTTCCGTCCTTGATACCTGTCGACTTAAAGTCCGGTACGACTGTGAAGTACTGCCATACCTTGCCTGCGAGACCCGCCTTTTCGAACTCTTCGCGGAGGATGGCGTCGGACTCACGCACAGCCTCAAGTCTGTCGCGTGTGATCGCGCCGGGACATCTTACGCCGAGACCCGGACCCGGGAACGGCTGACGGAATACCATGTTGTCGGGAAGACCCAGAGCCTTACCTACAACACGAACCTCATCCTTATAAAGAAGCTTAACGGGCTCAACGAGCTCGAAGTTCAACTCCGGAGGCAGACCGCCTACATTGTGGTGAGCCTTGATTCCCTGCTCACTCTCGAGGATATCAGGATAGATAGTACCCTGTCCCAAGTAGCGGATGCCCTGCAGCTTACTTGCCTCCTCAGCAAAGACCTTAATAAACTCTTCGCCGATAATATGTCTCTTCTGCTCGGGATCCGTAACGCCCTCGAGAAGTCCGAGGAAACGGTCAACTGCATCTACATAGATAAGATTAGCCTTGAGCTCATCACGGAAGACCTTGCATACCATCTCAGGCTCGCCCTTACGCAGAAGTCCGTGGTTAACATGAACGCATACGAGATTCTGTCCTATAGCCTTGATAAGGAGAGCGGCAACAACGGAGGAGTCAACTCCGCCTGACAGCGCGAGCAGTACCTTGCTGTCCTTAACCTGCTCCTTTATGCTCTTCACCTGCTCATCGATGAATGCCTGAGCAAGAGCTTCTGTTGTGATTCTTTCCATTGATTCGGGTCTTACATTGCCGTCCGCCATAGGTGCCTCCTGTGATAAAAAATATGTATTAATTTTAACACAGGCTATAATAAAAGAATGATTACATTCGACACAGATCTATGGACATATCTCAAGACACAGAAGAACCGTCCGGTAGTCCTTTACGGCACGGGGGACGGAGCCGACAAGATCATCAAAGTACTTGATAAGAACGGCATCAAAGTAAGCGGCATCTTCGCAAGCCCCGGCTTCGTTCGCGACAGGAAGTTCCACGATATTCAGGTAGAGTCCTTCGAGGACTGCTATGAGCGCTACGGCAAGGACATGATCGTTCTTATGTGCTTCGGCTCGTCGAGGGATGACGTGCTTAACTACGTAAGCGAGATTTCCTCCAAGTGCGAGTTCTACGCGCCCGACGTGCCCGTATACGGCGACAATCTGTTCGACAACGCGTTCTGCGAGAAGCATCAGGGTGAGATCGAGATCGTGCGCGGCATGCTCAAGGACGAGCTCTCGCGCAAGACCTTCGACTGCATCATCTCCGCGCGCCTTACGGGAAACATAAGTTACCTTAATCTGTGCGAGGTCTCGCAGGAGGAAGCGGATTCGATCCTCCCTCAGGACCGCGAAGGACTTTTCGTCGACCTCGGTGCCTACGACGGCGACACAGTCATGCGTTACTCTTCGCTGATGCACAACCTGAACGGCTTCATCGCGGTCGAGCCCGACAGGCGCAACATGAGGAAACTCAAGGAAAACACATGCCTCATCAACAACATCGAGTACGTTCAGGCTTTCATATCAGACAAGGACGGCACCGCGGATGTTGTTAAGAACATCGGACGCGGAACAAGCCTCGCGAAGGAAGGCAATAACGAAGTTCAGACCGTTACCATCGACGGACTTGTCAAAGGCAGACAGACTGCTTTTATCAAGTTCGATGTGGAAGGTGCAGAAGCTGCAGCCATCGCGGGCGGCGCGGAAACTATCAAGACAAACAAGCCTTTAATGAACATCGCCTGCTACCACAGAAGCGAAGATATCTTCGAGCTGCCGCTTAAGGTTCTTAAGCTTAATCCCGGGTACAAAGTCTATATGAGACACACACCGTCGATACCCGCGTGGGACACAGTCTTTTACTTCTGCTGAGAGCCTTTACTGATTATTCTTCTCGTGTTCCGCCCTCGCGCGGTCAATAACGGCTTTACGGGCCTCGGGCGAAAGTACCGAGGCCTTTCCTTCGGCTGTAACTCTTATGGCTGAACCGCAGTAAGCACAGAAGCTGATCGAATTCTTACGGCATGCAAGACGCGCACCGCAGCTCTGGCAGGAGACGGCAACAGACTCTGACGCGATCTTCTGCGCAAGCTGCCTGTTCTCGAGCGCCTTGGCTTCTGCCGCCGCGCGGTGTCTTTGCTGCTCGGCTTCTTTACGCGCTGCTTCAGCACGTGCCTGAGATGCAAGCAGTTCATCACGAGCCTCGACAGAACGCGCGATCTGCAGTCCGATATCTACCAAATCTCCAAGATCAAAAAATAAACCCATTTCCATCCCTCTTTTCTTATTCTGAAATATATCGTAAATTAAGCGAATTACGTTTGCAATATTCCCTCCGTAAATTTTATGTGACCTACCCTTACCTGCCTCCGTCTTAATGGTGAACACCAATATGGAGGGCAATAAAATGAAACACATATCCAAAAGAATAATCGCACTTGCTCTGACAGCTTTCATGCTTATGTCAGCCGTTGCATGCAGCAGATCCAATTCATCTTCAGATAACGACGCCAGAGTCCAGGCTCATAACGCCGAAGTTGAAGTCGCATATGCTACAACAGCGGATCTCAATTCCACCCGCGCCATGTCCGACGGATTCTACACAGAAGAACTCGCAGGGGAAGATTATGAATTCTCGCAGAGCGCTGCCGAACCCCAGTCCGCACAGGCAGGCGGTTCTAACGGCTCCGTGACCGTCTCCGATCCGGTCGTCACTGACCGAATGCTCATAAGATATGTATCCGTATCCTGCGAGACATTAAGATTTACAGAGCTTACAGCCAACCTCGAGACTCAGGTCGCAGCACTCGGCGGTTATATCGAGAGCAAGAACTTCAGCGGCACGGGCAACGCCGGTGACTTAAGAAGCGCAACTTACACGATCCGCGTATCTTCCGCAGCACTCGACCAGCTCGTAAACCAGATCGGCAACACAGCGGTCATCACAAACACCAGCGAGAGCACAGAAGACGTTACTTTGAGCTACACAGACATGCAGGCCAGAGTCAATTCCCTGCGCATCGAGCAGGACACATTAAACGAGCTCCTCGCTCAGGCGGATTCACTCGAGACTATCCTCATCCTGCAGGACGAATTGACCAACATCAGATACCAGATCGAGAGCTACGAGAGCCAGATGCGCGTGCTCGAGAACCTCTCAACATACAGCACACTCACACTTTCCATCACCGAAGTTCTCGAAGAGACAGAGCCCGAAGAACCCCACATCAAGACTTACAGCGAGAAGTTCAGCGAGGCATGGCACTCCGGTCTCGAGGACGCCAAGGAATGGTTCGAGGACTTAGGTCTCTACGTAGCAGAGAATGCGATCGGAATCGGTGTTAAAATCATACTGTTGGCAGTCGCGATCGTAGTTATCAGGATCGTCGTCAAGAAGTGCAAGAAAAAGAATGCGGCAAAGAAGATCGATACTCCGGCGCCCGTCAAGGCTCCCGAGACTTCTCCCGCCCCGCTCGAAAAGAAGGATTAAGATTTGAAAACAGTTATAGCTTCTGATTCTTTTAAAGGTTCGCTCACCTCTTACGAGGTGGGCGTTGCCATTTCTGAAGGTATCCTGTCTGCAGTTCCGGACGCGGAGGTTATTGTCCGCGAGGTTGCCGACGGCGGAGAGGGCACGAGCGGGATAGTCACACGCGCTTGCGGCGGCGAAATGCAGTATGTCAGTGTCCCGGGACCGCTTCCGGATCAGACCATACAGGCTTCCTACGGCATAATTAATGACGGTAAGACAGCAGTTATCGATATAAGCCAGGCTGCCGGACTGACGCTCGTCCCCGGGGATAAACGTGATCCTCTTTACACAACGACCCGCGGAGTCGGCGAACTTATAATTGACGCGCTGGATAAAGGGTGCCGTCAATTCATAATAGGACTCGGCGGAAGCGCTACCAATGACTGCGGAGCAGGTATGCTTCAGGTTCTCGGTATGAGACTTACTGATAAAGACGGGCGCGATATCCGTCCCGGTGCGGTCGGGCTGTCGGAGCTTGAATCTATTGATGATTCCGCCCTCGACCCGAGGATCAGAGAATCCGAATTTCTCGTCGCATGCGATGTTAAGAATCCGCTTACGGGCAGTAACGGCTGCTCTTTTGTTTACGCTCCTCAGAAGGGCGCAGATGAAAGGTCCTGCGAACTGATGGACGGATGGATAAGTTCTTTCGCAAAGAAAGCAGGCAAAGACGGTGATTTCGAAGGTGCAGGGGCAGCAGGCGGGCTCGGGTTCGCTTTCGCAGCTGTCCTGGGCGGAAAGCTCGTGTCGGGCGCAGAGCTCGTAATATCCCATACGCATCTTGAAGAATGTATGGAAGGCGCGGATATAGTGATCACCGGCGAGGGCAAAGTCGACCGGCAGACCGCGATGGGCAAGATACCGGCAGTCATCGCGGGACTTGCGGGGAAGCACGGGTGCCGTGTGATAGTTTTCGCAGGGAAAGTCGAATGCGATGAAGAAACCCTTTCACGATGCGGCATAGATGAGGTATATTCGATCTCGGAAGGCATAAGCGAAGAAGAATCGGTGGCAAGGGCCGCAGAGCTTCTTACGGCCAAGGCAAAAGAGGTATTTGATGGAAGATCAGTTTGAAAGATTGGAGCTGCTTCTGGGAAGCGAGGCTATAGATAAGCTTAAGGCTTCGAGGGTTGCCGTATTCGGCGTCGGAGGTGTCGGAGGCTATGTCGCAGAAGCGCTTGCAAGGTCCGGAGTCGGCTCATTCGTACTCGTGGACAACGATGTGGTCTCCATTACCAACCTGAACCGCCAGATAATCGCACTTCACTCCACTGTCGGCAGGCCCAAGGTCGACGTCATGGCGGAACGCATCCGAGACATCAATCCGTCGGCTGAGATTACCGTTAAGAAGTGCTTTTTCCTGCCCGAGACCTCTTCCGAATTCGATTTCTCATCATATGATTATGTCGCCGACTGCGTCGATACGGTCGCGGCAAAGACCGAGATCATCGCATGTGCCAAGGAAGCGGGCGTTCCCGTCATATCCTCGATGGGCGCAGGCGGCAAGCTTCACCCCGAGATGTTCGAGGTCGCGGATATAAGCAAGACTTCGGTCTGCCCCCTCGCCAAAGCAATGCGCCGCGAGCTTAAAAAACGTGAAATTAACAATGTTAAAGTGGTCTATTCGAAGGAAGAACCCATAAAGAGTATCGTAGGCGGACAGGCTGATTCCGCAGGCCGCCACATCCCTGGCTCCTCCGCCTTCACCCCTTCAGTCGCCGGGCTCATCATGGCCTCCGAGATAGTTAAAGATTTATCCCGCTGAACGCTGTGGACATTTTCTGTGGCTAACAATGCAGGTTTGTAACCAAAATCTGTCCATTTGCACTTCTAAGGACTTTTTTTGTGGCTAATCACATGGTTTTGTAACCACAAAATGTCCATCGTGATAATCTCACCTTTTTTACTCTTGAATTGTTGCCTCGCAGGGCGTAGTTTATACCTATGGAATATAGAAGACCAAGAGAATTCTTTATTGGTCGTTACATCTATTTAAAAGAACGCTTGGACAAGATACCGGCGATAACTTTTACCCATCGGAATAATCAGACTGTACTCACATTTTTTGTGAAAGACAAGTTAACGGGAGAGAAGAAAAGAAGGAGGATCTCCGAGAAGAATCCCCAATGGGATAAATTGATGCAAATGGCCAAATACAGGGATTCCCTGAAAAAACAAATGGAAGATCTGTTAAATGATTGGCACAAAGAATACAAAGGTTCGCTCAAAGAACTCGCCTCTAATTACAAATTGTTAAAACCCAGGGAGAGCAGATTTGATACCGAACTTTGGAATTCCATGAGCAATAATCAATGCACTAAACCGATAAAGAATCCGTTTCTTTATAAAGGCATTAAGATGCGATCTCAGTTTGAAACAGTAATTGCTTCAATACTTGATGAGATGCATCTCGACTTTAAGTACGACGTCAGGCTGGATCTGAACAAAGGAACTGTTTTTGCGGATTTTGCAATTCATCTGCCGGAATATGACAGATGCGGATTTCTGGAATACCTGGGGGCTTTGAACGACTTATCGTACATCATTGATAACGTCGAGAAGTATGATAACTACATATCTTCAGGACTGTATATAAACAGAGACGTGTTATTTCTGCCAGGCGACAAGAACTACCGGCCTGATTACCGCACGATCAAAGAGCTGATATCCGCTATGATAGGAGCCATAGCACGCGAATATGTAGTAAGAAAAGAAAGTCCCGAGTGTTATACTCCTATACATGAACAAACAAGAAGTATATGAGTTTTTAAGTGTAAACGGGATCAAATTCGAGGCGGTGGAGCATCCGGCTGTCTTTCACATGGGAGAAGATCACGGAGTTGAACTGCCGTATCCTGAGTCTGATGCGAAAAACCTTTTCGTGAGGGACGATAAGAAGCAGAATTACTACCTGATCACGGTCAGAGGCGAGAAAAAGGTCGATCTCAAGGCGTTTCGGCGGGAGCACGGGTTAAGACCGCTGTCGTTCGGAAGTCCTGAGGCGCTCAAGGAGAAACTTGATCTGATACCGGGGTCCGTGTGTCCGTTCGGGCTTTTGAGTAACGAAGAGAGGGACGTGAGATTCTATCTTGACGCGGATTTCCTTAAGGAGCCGTATCTTATAGGTTGTCACCCTAATGACAATACCGCGACTGTGTTTCTTAAGACGGAAGATATGATCAATCTGATTAAAGAGCACGGAACGCAGGTCGAAGTTGTCGAGCTGCCGGTAAGAGAGCCTATCGGTTGATGGACATTTTGTGGTTACAAAACCATGTGATTAGCCACAAAAAAAGTCCTTAGAAGTGCAAATGGACAGATTTTGGTTACAAAGCTGGTAAAATAGCCACAGAAAAAGTCCACCGATCACCCGGTGGACTTTACTAATTCAAATAAACTGTCAATTACGCTTATCTCAAGCGCTCCATGATGTCGTTGAAGATCATTGTGGCGTTCGCTTCGACGGAATCACCCTGAACCTTCGCATAATAGTGTCTTCTGAATACGATATCGAACAGGCCGTGGAGCGATGTATACTCTACATCCATGAAATTGCCGTGAAGGATAATATAATCGGGATCGCCCGACAGGCTTACGAGAGTCTCGGAGGTCTCTACGATGTTCTTCTCAATACCTACAAGCTCGCTTGTGGCAAACAGTGTGGGCTCGCCGCTTACGATAACGATAACGGTATGAAGACCGTCGAGCTTATTTCTCAATGAATAGCACAATTCTTTTCTTTCATCGGATGTTCCGCCCTCGACTACGATCAGCTTAGTCGTAGAAGGCAAAGTATTCTCGGGATCATCAATGAAAGTCTGAAGCTTTGCCGCATTGGAGGGGTCCCAATACTTCTGCGCACGCTCCTGGAAATAATACAGCGCCTCTCTGCCTTTTCCAATCATATTCCGACCTCCGAAATAAAGATACTACCTATAATATCACAAAACGAACTTTCTGCCGATCTTAATAGCGATCTTCATATACCACGGCTCAAGCTTCCTGTCCGCTTCCTTTAAAGTCTTTATAATCTCGATATTCTGAGGGCAGTGTTTCTCGCATTTTCCGCACTGAACACACAACGAAGGCAGTCCCGGCTTGTCCTGCAGCGCGATCGACTGCATAAATTCACGCCAACCGGTGCTCTTCCCCTCGGAATACATGTGGTTATAACACCTGAAAACACCCGGAATATCTACACCTTTGGGGCACGGCATACAGTAACGGCAGCCTGTGCAGTTGACCTTCGTGGTCTTTCTTATCTCTTCCTTGATGCCCTCGACAAGCTTGAAATCCTCATCAGTAAAGCATCCCGCCTGCACTTCGGACGCGGTCTTCACGTTCTCGAGCACCATTTCCTCGGAATTCATGCCCGACAATACACATGTAACCTCAGGCTGATTCCACAACCACTCGAAAGCCAGACGCGGCGCGCTTCTTCCCTTCTTATCCTTCGCAAGTATACTCTTGGCACCGGAAGGCAGCTCCACGAGTTTGCCGCCCCTTAAAGGCTCCATGATGATAACCGGAACTCCCTTCTCGGCTGCGGCTTTAAGACCGATAACGCCTGCCTGGGTATTCTCGTCCATGTAATTGTATTGAATCTGGCAGAAATCCCAGTCGTAATCATTAAGTATGCCGAGGAAGCCTTCAGTATCGCCGTGGTATGAGAAACCTATATTACGGATCTCTCCGGCTTCCCTCTTGGCCTCGAGCCACTCACGTGCACCCACGGCTTTGAGCTTATTCCACGCGGATACGTCCGTTAAATGATGCATCAGATAATAATCAACATAATCCGTGCGCAGACGCTTCTTCTCTTCTTCAAAGAACTTATCAAGAGCCTTCGGGTTGTTGCCTACAAGGTACTGCGGCAGTTTGGTCGCGATCTTAACCTTATCGCGCCAGCCGTTCTCCTCGAGGATCTGCCCGAGGGCAGCCTCGCTTCCGGGATAGATATACGCGGTATCAAAGTAGTTGACGCCGTTGTCTATCGCGAGCTTTATCTCACATGTCGCCTTGGGAATATCGATCTTTCCGGCTTTCGTCGTAAAGCGCATACAGCCGTAGCCTAAGATTGAGATATCGTCTCCGTGTTTGTCTTTGCGGTAATTCATAGCTACAAAAATGCGCCCCGAAGGGCGCTCGGTTATTACTTCTTGATAAGAAGTGACTTACCTGTCATCTCCTCAGGCTGGGGCAGACCCATGATCTCGAGAAGTGTAGGAGCGATGTCGCACAGCTTGCCGCCCTCACGGAGTGTGTAAGCATCATCGTAGTTAACGAGGATGAAAGGAACGGGGTTAGTTGTGTGAGCTGTGTGAGGTGCCTTTGTCTCGTAGTTGATCATCTGCTCGGCATTACCGTGGTCAGCGCAGATGAAGAGAACGCCGTCAACCTTCTTAACTGCATCAACAGCAGCGCCTACGCACTGGTCGATTCTCTCAACTGCCTTAACAGCAGCCTCGATAACGCCTGTGTGGCCTACCATGTCAGGGTTAGCGAAGTTGATGATGATCACGTCATACTTGCCGGATGTGATAGCTGCATCGAGCTTCTCGGAAACTTCGGGAGCGCTCATCTCAGGCTTAAGATCGTATGTAGCAACCTTAGGTGAGTTAACGAGTGTTCTGTCCTCGCCCTTGTTAGGCTCTTCGATACCGCCGTTGAAGAAGAATGTAACGTGTGCATACTTCTCTGTCTCGGCAAGACGGAGCTGCTTCAGGCCGTTCTTTGCAAGGTACTCACCGAGTGTATTTGTGATCTCTTCCTTCTTGAATGCAACGAACTTGTTGGGGATCGTCTCGTCGTAGTCCTTGAAGCATACATATGTGAGGGGCATGAAGCCGTTAGCTCTCTTAAGGAACTTGATGCACTTGGGATCGTCCGCATTTCCGTCAGCAGCTGCGATATCCTCATCGGAGAAGCAGAATGCCTTTGTGATCTCACGTGCACGGTCAGGACGGAAGTTAAAGAAGATGACAGAGTCGTTAGGCTTAACAACAGACAGAGGCTTGCCTGCTTCATCTGTAATAACCGTAGGAAGTACGAACTCGTCAGTTACGCCGTTATCGTAAGACTTCTGCATAGCTGCAACAGGATCTGTGTCCTTAACGCCCTCACCGAGAACGAGTGCATCGTATGCCTTCTGGATACGGTCCCAGTTGTTATCTCTGTCCATAGCGTAGTAACGGCCGGACATGGAAGCTACCTTACCGCAGCCGATCTCGTTCATCTTGTCGATCAAAGCCTGGAGATAATCCTTACCGGATGCCGGAGGAGTATCACGACCGTCGAAGAAAGGATGAACATAAACGTTCTCAAGACCGTTCTTCTTGCACATCTCGATAAGAGCATAAAGATGTGTATTGTGGCTGTGAACGCCGCCGTCGGAGAGCAGACCCCAGATATGGAGGTCGGAGTTGTTCTTCTTGCAGTTCTCGATAGCGCGGAGGAGCTCTTCGTTCTTAAAGAAGACGCCGTCCTCGATATACTTTGTGATGAGAGTGAGGTCCTGGTAGATGATACGGCCGGAACCGATGTTCATGTGACCTACCTCGGAGTTACCCATCTGTCCGTCAGGAAGTCCTACAGCAAGTCCGGAAGCATATCCGAGCTGATAAGGGCACTCTGCCATCAGCTTATCCATAACGGGTGTGTTAGCCATCTTGATGGCGTTACCCTCTTCCTTCTCCGTGATGCCGTAGCCGTCGAGGACCATCATTACTACAGGTTTCTGTCTCATATTAATATCTCCTGTCTTTTAATATACTGAAAATTCACCAACACCGATTGTATATTGTCGGCGCCCGTCATTCAACATTATTATTTATACAAAGCGATTTGATTCTGCGTCGTATGTATAGTCAATACTTCCAAGTTTAGCCCTTATATCATCAGCATTTACGCCGTAAGCCGCCGCTAATTCACCGAGCGTCGGATAATTGTCGCGAAGCTGTGTGTTAACGAAGCTTAAGAGCATTACGGGATCGTTAGGCATGTTCATTACCGTGCACTTCCTTCTTCCTGATATTAAGCAGCACCACTGCCGCCAGTACGAGTATAACACCTGCGATGTTGGCCGCGCCGAGCCTCTCACCGAAAAGTATAACTCCTACAAGCGACGCCACCACGGGTTCGATCGACGCGAGCACCGAAGCCTTGCCGTTCTCAAGCCCCGTCAGGCTGTATGTATACAGAAGATACGGCACGAAACACGTGACTATGCCCGCAGTGATGCAGAAAGCGACATTTCCCGCAGAAGCGAAAACGTTTTCAATAAGGTCATGCGGGTGCCATATGATCACGGCACCTACACCGGCGAGCAGGCACGAGTAGAAGTTTATGGTGTTGCTCGAGTATCCCCTTTGCAGAGCAAACCTCGAGAAGATCGTGTACAGCGCATAGCCGACACCCGAGCCGATACCGAACAGCAGACCTTTGCCCGTGATGCTGATGCCTCCCATAAGCCCTGAAACAAGACAGCAGCCGAGGAAAGCCGTGATGACGGCGACGATCTTGACGGGCGTAAGTTTCTCTTTGAAAAGCAGCGCCGACAGCAGTGTGACCACAATAGGCGCGATATAAAGAAGGATCGCTGCGGCGGACAGGCTCATCATGGAAATAGCCGTAAAGTAGCAGAATGTGAAGAACAGAAAGCTCAGAAGCCCGGAGCCTAAGAAGCACCAGAAGTCTTTGGGCTTAACTTTAAAAGACGAAGGATCTTTAAGCAGCATGACGAGCGCGAAGCAGACGACTGCGACAGCGCATCTTATGATGATCGCGCCGTCAGAACCGATCCCCATCTGAGCGAGATTTCTTGTGAAGAATCCCATCGTACCCCAGCATATTCCGGCGCCGAGGACAGCCGCTATGTGTCTTCTCATTCTTGCCTTGCCTGACCGTAATTATTCGCCCCATTATATACGAATCCGCACATAAAAACGCCCCGTCTTGCGACAGGGCGTTCCTTCATAACATATTTGTTTCTGCAACTGACACCTGCTTGAGCGGACTTCCGCACAAGCAAAGCGCGGAGGACTGTAGCGAAAGCAGTGTCAGTTGTCAGTAACAACAGTACAATATGCGTCGCAGAGGATACCGTTGCCCTCTACGTCATGAATTCTGAATACATAGTCGCCGTCCTCGAGGCTTGAAGGCTCATAGGAGAACTCGAATGTATCTGTAGCACCGGCTCTGTTGAAAGCCGTGATAGTATCAACATACTCACCGTCACAGTAAACATCACAATCGACGCCGGTTCCTACATCATAGTAAGCCCATGTCATTACAAAGAAATCAACTGCGCCTCTGTTGGAAGGATACTCGGAATCCGTAAAATATTCACCGTTGCCGTCTGTGAAGCGAAATGTATAGAAATCATCTCCTTCATTGCCGTAAGACATTGACTCGCCGAATACAGGTGCGGAGCCGGCAGGAACCGGAGCACCCTCTGTGATGACAACGAGCTCAAGCTTGATCAGAACGGAAGATGTGGATCCCTCATCATAAACCGTAACAACATAAGATCCGGAAGGACCTGCAGGATCATCAACAGGGATCGTGATATAGATCATATCATCGTAGTCGTCAGGCATCTCATAATGACCTGAGAAAGCATCTTCGCCGTTGATCTCAACATCATAGCCGAATGTATCGCCTGTGTTGTAGTAAGCCCATGTACGTACGTTGACATAGATCATATCGTCAGCAACCGTATAGTCGTAGCTGTAAAGGTCATCGCCTTCGATTACGGGCACTTCAGTAACATCGTAATCACCGGCAGCGGGAGTTCCTCCCAGGGAAGTCATATAAGAGTTGTAATCGCTCTGAGAGATTCTGCCCTGCTCGAGAAGGAGGTCAAGAGCCTCGACCATCAGCTCGTTGGAGTCAGCAAGCTCAGGGAAATCGAAATCATAGAAGAAACCCTGATCGTCAGGATCAACGTAGAGATTACCGTCATCGTCAGCTGTAACTGTTACGCTGGCATTGTAAGCAGTAGTAAGAGTTGTCTGTCCTACAGCAGTGTTAACTGCGTCGAGGATCTCAACCATCAAAGTATTAATATCGAATGAGTTGTTGAGCAAAGACTCGATATAATCAGCAAAGATCGGAACCATAACATCATGATCCTGAACTGCTGCTGTGATAGCAGGCTCTGCATCGGGAGCAGTTCCTGTCAGGGAAACAACGATAGCATCCTCAGATACACTGGAGATCGAAGACTCGTAGTCTACCTGTGAGAAGTAAGTTGAGAACAGGTCGCTGTAGACAGTATTGTCAGCACCCAAAGCGTCTGAAATCTCATCGAAATTCTCGAATATGTCTGCGCCTTCAGGACTCATAGCAAGAACGCCCTGAACGTCACCCTGTGCAAGGTAAGACATGAATGTATCTACTGCCTCGAGCGCTGCGGATTCGGAAAGACCTGCAAACTCGATACCCTCACCGATGCTCATGAAGAAATTGAACAGATCCTCTGTGGAATCACCCTCGATGAGCCAGTCCTCACCGTCCTTGGAGAACTCGAATTCTACAGTCTCTTCGACAGTATCATCGATATCGCCGATAGCATCGAGGAATTCGTCGAATGAATAACCCTCGTCTGCGATGGACTCGAGATCAGGCATTGTGAATACGATGTCAGCAGAACCGGAATCCTTCTTGACCTCGATGTTCTCTACTGTGAATTCAGTAGATGCCAGAACCGCATTCAGGAGATCTTCCTGCTGAACCGGGAAAGCATTCTCCTGGAAATAATCCTCTTCATCAACTACCAAAGCAGCAGACTTATTAAGCTTGCCGTCCTTGATGTAGTCGATGTAACTTGTTGCAACTTCCTCGATGGCTTCCTTATCCTTACCGCCCAGAAGTGAGCATCCGGTAAAGGACAATGCCAGAACAGAAGCCGCAGTTACCGCACTTACAAACTTTTTTGTGTTCATGGGAATCCCCTTTCCTTAATAAAATATCGGCTTCATTATAAATGATTTTTGACAAGAATTACACCCGCACATAATCCGTGTATAATCTTATAACTTATGGGAAACAGAATCAGATCTTTAATAGGCGACCGTAAATTCTATCGCATGGTACTCGGCCTTGCAGTGCCGATGATCATTCAGAACGGACTGACGAACTTCGTCAGCCTGCTTGATAATGTCATGATCGGCGGTGTCGGCACGAATGCCATATCGGGAGTCGCGATCGCCAACCAGCTGATATTCGTTTTCTGGCTTCTCATGTTCGGCGCGACCTGCGGAGTCGGCATCTTTACGGCTCAGTTCTACGGCAAGGGTGATACCAAGGGCGTGCGCGACACATTCAGATTCAAGCTCATCGCGAACACAGTTCTCGCGGTAACAGCGGGCGTTGTCTACTATCTCATGGCACCCACGATGGTGTCGTGGTTCCTCGAAGGCGACGGCACACCCGAGGATGCGGCCGAGACGCTTAATATCGGCGTTACCTACATCAACATCATCATCGCAAGCCTCGTGCCGATCGGATTAAGTTATGCATATGCAGGAACATTAAGAGACACGGGCAACACTAGGGTTCCGATGGTCGCGACTATTATCGCTATCTTCGTTAACCTCATAGGCAACGCTGTTCTTATCTACGGTCTGTTCGGTCTTCCTGCGATGGGGGCGAGCGGTGCCGCTGTCGCGACTGTTATTTCACGTTATGTGGAATTACTCGTTCTCATGATCTACACGGGCACGCACTCTGCCGCGAACCCGTTCATAATAGATGCTTTTCGAAGTTTCAGAATACCGCTTCATCTTGTGTCGCAGTTTATACTGAAGTCGCTGCCGCTGATGGCTAACGAGACCCTCTGGGCATTCGGCATGACGGTGCTTAATCAGTGCTACTCGGTAAGAAGTCTTGCAGCGGTCGCGGCAGTCAACATCGAGAGTACGCTTTGGAATCTGCTCACCGTCGCTTTCGTCGCTACAGGTGAATGTATAGGTATCGTAGTAGGACAAAGGCTCGGAGCGGGGCAGATCGAGACTGCTAAGGACTACGGACTTAAGATGCGCGCTCTTACAGTATTCTTCGGTGCGGTCTGCGGACTTATCATGATGCTGCTCTCTCCCGTCTTCCCTCTGGCTTACAAAACCACGGAAGAGGTCAGGTCGCTTGCGACAATACTGATATTCATCTCGGGACTCGTCATGCCTCTGATGGCATTCACACACGCGTCCTACTTCATCATAAGGTCCGGCGGAAACACCCTGATCACGTTCGTCTTCGATTGCGGATACACGTGGCTCATCGTCGTGCCGCTGGCATATGTCCTCAGCCGTTACACTTCGGTAAGCGTTCCCGTCATGATGTTCTCGGTGCAGTGGGCCGAGCTTATCAAGTGCGCCGTGGGTGAGTTTATGGTACGAAGCGGCATGTGGGCTAAGAACATCGTCAACAATGAGGTACAATAAGAAAAAACGGAGGTAATCCCATGAACGAAGTATATGAATTCCTGAAGGAAGCTCAGACATATTACCTTGCCACGGCAGAGGGCGACCAGCCCAGAGTAAGACCGTTCGGAACAGTCGACATCTTCGAGGATAAGCTCTACATCCAGACAGGCAAGATCAAGCCCGTATCCAAGCAGATCGAGGCTAACCCGAAGGTTGAGATCTGCGCATTCAAGGACGGCAAGTGGCTCCGTGTAGCAGGCGAGCTCGTAAGAGACGACCGAGTAGAGGCAAAGGCTCACATGCTCGATAACTACCCTCATCTCAAGGGAATGTATTCTGCAGAAGACGACAACACTGAAGTACTCTACTTCAAGAATGCTACCGCTACATTCTCATCCTTCACCGAGGCTCCGAGAACTGTAAACTTCTGATTCGGGTATAAAAACCTATTTACAAACTGTACTTTACTGTGGTAAATTACCGCCATAAAGCAAACCGTTGATGCGGAGATAAAGATAATAAACGCCTTTACAGAGAGCCTGTGGTGCTGAGAGTCAGGCAGGAAACGGATTATCAAATGGACCGTTGAGGGCGCAGTCAAATGCTGCGACGGCAGGCACCGTTAACAGCCGGGGATATGATGGTATCCTGCTTAAAGTGTACGGTAAACCGTAAATCAAGGTGGCACCGCGGATAATGTAATTATTCGTCCTTGACAGAAAGTAATTTCTGTTGAGGACGTTTTCTTTTGTCCTCAGCAACAAAGGAGGACAACAACAATGCAGATCAGACCTACTCTTGAAGAGGCTATGAAGATCGCAGCCGAAGGCAAGTACGACGTGCTTCCAGTAAGCCTCGAGATCTTATCCGACTTCACGACTCCGATCGAAGCACTGAAGATCCTGAAGAATGCTTCAGACCACGTCTACATGCTCGAGTCGGCACAGGCGAACGAGACGTGGGGACGCTATACATTCTTAGGATACAAGCCCAGGGAGCTCATCACATGCAAGGACGGCATCCTCGAGATCGGCGACGAGAAGATTGAGACGAAGGATCCTTCCGCAGAACTTCGTAAGATCATGAGCGGATACAAGAGCCCGAGGTTCGACTACCTCCCTCCTTTCGCTGGTGGTCTCGTAGGTTATTTCTCATACGATTACCTGACATACAGCGAGCCCACGGCCAAGTGCAATGTAGAGGACGAGGAAGGCTTCAAGGATGTTGACCTGATGCTTTTCGACAAGGTCATCGCATTCGACAACTTAAAGCAGAAGATCATCATAATCGAGAACATGAAGTTGGGCGAGGGCGAGGACGGCTATAACCGCGCGGTCGAGACACTTAAGGGTCTCGTAGACCTTCTCCATAACGGCAAGAGGCTCGAGGAGAGAAGCGGCAAGCTTACGGGCGAGGTTACACCTCTGTTCGAGAAGCAGGCTTTCTGCGACATGGTCGAGCGGGGCAAGCACCACATCAAGGAAGGCGATATCTTCCAGATCGTGCTGTCGAACAGACTTTCCGCACCTTTCGAGGGCAGCCTTCTTAACACATACAGAGTATTAAGAACGATCAACCCTTCCCCGTACATGTTCTATTTCTCGGGAACGGATGTTGAGGTCGCCGGTGCATCTCCCGAGACGCTCGTTAAGCTTAAGGACGGCATCCTCCACACATTCCCTCTTGCAGGCACAAGGCCCCGCGGCAAGACACCTGAAGAGGACAAGGCACTCGAGGCAGAACTTCTTGCCGACGAGAAGGAGCTTGCGGAGCACAACATGCTCGTTGACCTGGGTCGAAATGACTTAGGCAAGATCAGTAAGTTCGGAACGGTCGAAGTCGAGAAGCTGCACTCCATCGAGAGATACTCACATGTCATGCACATCGGCTCCACAGTAAGAGGGCAGATCACAGACGACCACGATGCTTTCGATGCTATCGAGGCGGTCCTCCCTGCAGGCACACTGTCGGGCGCACCCAAGATCAGAGCATGCCAGCTCATCGGTGAACTCGAGAACAACAAGCGCGGCATCTACGGCGGTGCGATCGGCTACATCGACTTTACGGGCAACATGGATACATGTATCGCGATCAGACTCGTGTTCAAGAAGAACGGCAAGGTCTTCGTAAGATCCGGCGCCGGCATCGTAGCCGACTCCGATCCCGAGAAGGAATATCAGGAGTGCCTCAACAAAGCAAGAGCTTCACTCAAGGCACTCGAGCTCGCACAGGAGGATGAATTATGATCCTGCTCATAGATAATTACGACAGTTTTTCTTATAACCTTTATCAGCTCATCGGCGCTATCGATCCGGACATCAAGGTAATCAGAAACGACGAGATGACAGTAGAGGAGATAAGGGCATTGAACCCCGACCGAATCATCCTCTCACCCGGTCCCGGAAGACCTGAGGATGCAGGCGTTATCATCGATGTGGTAAAGCAGCTCGGCAAGGACTTCCCTATCCTCGGCGTGTGCTTGGGACACCAGGCGATCTGTGCTGCATTCGGCGCGACCATCACATATGCGAAGGAGCTTATGCACGGCAAGCAGTCGGTCGTAAGATTTGACGGAAGATGCAAACTTTTCGACGGGATACCGCTGGGCAGGGTGGCAAGGTACCACTCGCTCGCGGCTGACCCGGAAACTATCCCCGACGAGCTCATGGTGACGGCGCTCACGGAAGACGGAGAAGTTATGGCGGTGCAGCACAGGGAGTACAGGATCTACGGCGTGCAGTTCCACCCCGAATCAATAATGACACCCGACGGCAAAAAGATGTTAATGAACTTTATTAAGGAGGCATAAGAAAATGATCAAGGAAGCAATCCAGAAGATCGTAGGCAAGGAGGATCTCACATACGACGAGGCGTTCGCCGTAATGAACGAGATCATGAACGGAGAGACGACAGCAACGCAGAACGCGGCTTTTCTCGCAGCGCTTTCTACAAAGAGTGCGAAGGCTGAGACGAGAGACGAGATCGCAGGCTGTGCCGCAGCCATGAGAGATCACGCGACGAAGGTCGAGACCGGCATGGATGTGTTCGAGATAGTAGGTACGGGCGGAGACCACGCGGGAAGCTTCAACATCTCCACGACATCCGCACTCGTTGCTGCAGCAGGTGGCATGAAGGTCGCGAAGCACGGCAACCGCGCAGCTTCTTCTAAGTGCGGAACAGCTGACTGCCTCGAGGCACTGGGCGTCAACATCAACCAGAGTCCCGCACGCTGCGTGGAGCTTCTTAACGAAGTCGGCATGTGCTTCTTCTTCGCACAGAAATATCACACATCGATGAAGTACGTCGGCGCCATCCGTAAGGAACTCGGCGTAAGAACCGTATTTAACATCCTCGGCCCCCTCACGAACCCCGGCAAGCCTGTAATGCAGCTTCTCGGCGTTTACGACGAGTATCTCGTTGAGCCCCTGTCACAGGTTCTCGTAAGCCTCGGCATCAGAAGAGGAATGGTAGTCTATGGCACGGATAAGCTCGATGAGATTTCCATGAGCGCACCCACAAGAGTAAGCGAGATCAGGGACGGCTGGTACAAGACATACACGATAACACCTGAGGACTTCGGTCTTACCCGCTGCACCAAGGAGGATCTTGCAGGCGGCACTCCTGAAGAGAATGCGAAGATCACACTCGATATCCTTAATGGTGCCAAGGGTCCGAAGAGAGATGCAGTTCTCATGAACGCAGGCGCTTCGCTTTACATCGGCGGCAAGGCGGAGACATTCGCTGACGGCATCAAGCTCGCCGCTGAGATCATCGATTCAGGCAAGGCTCTCGAGACTTTGAACAAGTTTATCGAAGTCAGCAACCGTCCCGAGGCAGAAGCATGACGATTCTAGACCAGCTTGCAGATTACGCCCGCGAGCGCGTCGCGGAAGCAAAGAGCATCCGTCCCCTCGATGATGTCAAGGCTGCCGCTTTGGCTTTGCCCAAGGGCGACTTTCCTTTCGAAAAGGCTCTTCGCAAGCCGGGGCTGTCGTTCATATGTGAGTGCAAGAAGGCTTCACCTTCGAAGGGCATTATCGCGGAGGATTTTCCTTACCTTGAGATCGCCAAAGAGTATGAGGCTGCGGGCGCTGACTGCATCTCGGTACTCACCGAACCCAAGTGGTTCTTAGGCAGCGACGAATATCTTAAGAAGATTGCTTCTGCTGTCAGCATCCCGTGCATCAGGAAGGATTTTACTGTAGATGAATATATGATCTACGAAGCGAAGATCTTAGGTGCATCGGCAGTGCTTCTTATCTGCTCGATCTTAAGTGAGGAGCAGATCCGCGAGTACATAGGAATCTGCGACGAGCTGGGACTATCCGCACTTGTGGAGACGCATGATGAGGAAGAGGTCGCTGTGGCCGTAAGAGCCGGTGCGAGGATAGTCGGTGTAAACAACAGAAACCTCAAGGATTTCTCCGTCGATACCGGCAACAGCGCGAGACTTAAGTCTTTGGTAGGAGATGATATAATCTTCGTCTCGGAAAGCGGAGTAAAGGACGGTAATGATGTCGCTGAATTAAGAAAGATCGGCGTCGATGCCGTGCTCGTCGGCGAGGCTCTGATGAGAGCTTCCGACAAGAAGGCAAAGCTTAAGGAGCTACGGGGATAATGACTAAGATCAAGTTCTGCGGACTGACACGTACCGGGGATATCGAAGCGGCGAATGAATTGAAGCCGGATTACATAGGCTTCGTATTCTGGTCCAAGAGCAAACGTGCGGTGACGGCGGGGGAGGCTAAGATACTTAAGTCGAAGCTTGACCCTTCAATCAAAGCCGTCGGCGTATTCGTAGACGAGGATATTGAAGTAGTTAAGTCTCTTCTTAATGATGATATAATCGACATCGCGCAGCTTCACGGAAGTGAGGACGGGACTTACATAAACGACCTGAAGACGAGCACAGGCAAACCTGTCATCAAAGCCTTCAAGATAAGAAGCGAAGATGACGGAAGACAAGCCGAAGAAAGTCCCGCGGATATGGTCTTGCTCGACTCGGGAATGGGAACGGGAAAGACATTTAACTGGGAGATCATAAAGGGCGTAAAGAGACCTTTCTTTCTCGCAGGAGGACTTGATCCGGACAATGCGGCGGATGCCGTAAGAACACTTCATCCGTACGCGCTTGATGTTAGTTCGGGCATCGAGACAGACGGCTTAAAGGACATAAACAAAATGGCGGCATTTGCTGCTTCTGTCAGAAAGGAAGACATAACATGACTAATCCCAACGGACGCTTCGGCATACACGGCGGACAGTATATCCCCGAGACGCTGATGAATGCAGTCATCGAACTCGAGGAGGCATACAACAAATATAAGAATGACCCGGAGTTTCAAGCTGAACTCTCCGAGCTTTTTAACGAGTACGCAGGAAGACCTTCCAGACTCTATTACGCAGAGAAGATGACGAAGGACTTAGGCGGCGCGAAGATCTACCTAAAGCGCGAGGACCATAACCACACGGGTGCGCACAAGAACAACAACGTATTGGGACAGGCGCTGCTCGCGAAGAAGATGGGCAAGACGCGTCTCATAGCCGAGACCGGCGCAGGCCAGCACGGCGTTGCGACGGCTACCGCGGCGGCGCTTTTCGGCATGGAGTGCGTAGTCTTCATGGGTGAAGAGGACACGATCAGACAGGCTCTTAACGTGTACCGCATGAAGCTTCTCGGCGCTGAAGTTATCCCCGTTAAGTCCGGTACACGTACACTCAAGGACGCCGTATCCGAGGCAATGCGTGAGTGGACTTCACGTATCTCCGATACACATTACTGCTTAGGCTCCGTAATGGGACCTCACCCCTTCCCTACTATCGTCCGTGACTTCCAGGCTGTTATCTCTAAGGAGATCAAGGAGCAGATGCTCGTGAAAGAGGGACGCCTTCCGGATGCGGTAATCGCATGCGTAGGCGGCGGCTCCAATGCCATCGGAACTTTCTATAATTTCATCGAAGACAAGAGCGTAAGACTCATCGGCTGCGAGGCTGCAGGAAGAGGTATCGATACCTTCGAGACGGCAGCTACGGTGAACACGGGAAGAGTCGGAATCTTCCACGGAATGAAGTCCTATTTCTGCCAGGACGAGTACGGTCAGATCGCACCTGTTTATTCGATCTCGGCAGGTCTCGACTACCCCGGCGTAGGACCCGAGCATGCCTACCTGCATGACATCGGACGTGCGGAGTATGTTCCTGTTACCGACGAAGAGGCTGTATGCGCTTTCGAGTATCTTGCGAAGACAGAGGGCATCATCCCCGCTATCGAGTCCGCGCACGCAGTGGCATACGCGCGTAAGCTCGCACCTACCATGAGCAAGGATCAGATTATCGTCATCACCATCTCAGGCAGAGGTGACAAGGACTGTGCGGCTATCGCCCGCTACAGAGGGGAGGATATCCATGAGTAAGATTGAGCAAGCTTTTAAGAACGGTAAAGCGTTCATTCCTTTCATAACATGCGGAGACCCCGACCTCGAGACAACAGCCGCTGTTGTACGTGCAGCTGTTGCTAACGGCGCATCTTTGATCGAGCTCGGCATCCCGTTCTCCGATCCGACTGCTGAAGGCCCCGTAATCCAGGGCGCGAACCTTCGTGCACTTGAGGGCGGAGTTACGACAGATAAGGTATTCGACCTCGTGCGTGAATTGCGCACAGACGTCACGATCCCCATGGTATTCATGACATATGCAAATGTTGTTTTCTCTTACGGCGCGGAGAAGTTCATCTCCATCTGTAACGAGATCGGCATCGACGGTCTGATCCTTCCCGACCTCCCTTTCGAGGAGAAGGAGGAGTTCCTGGATATCTGCCATAAGTATGATGTAGATTTGATCTCGCTCATCGCACCTACATCCGAGAACCGCATCGCCATGATCGCCCGCGAAGCTGAGGGCTTCATCTACCTCGTTTCTTCTTTGGGCGTAACGGGCGTACGTTCCGAGATCAAGACTGATTTGGCTTCTATAGTCGACGTCATCCGCGCGAACACTTCTACGCCTGTTGCTATCGGCTTCGGTATCTCCACTCCCGAGCAGGCAGCGCGGATGGCTTCCATCTCCGACGGCGCGATCGTTGGCTCCGCTATCATCAAGATCCTCGCACAGCATGGCAAGGAAGCGGCACCTTACGTCGGCGAATACGTTAAGTCGATGGCGGACGCCGTAAAGTAATCCCTTCGCGAAAAGTAATTGCAGCCTAGAATTTTTGTATTGACATTTTATATTTGACCAAATATAATGTGGCTAAATACAATTCACAGAGGAGGCCGCAATTATGGGCTTTTACGATCTTTCAGTAACAAAGGCAAACGGCGAAGAGCAGTCAATGAGAGACTTCGAGGGCAAGGTCGTCCTCATAGTCAACACAGCCACGGGCTGTGGCTTCACTCCACACTACAAGGACATCGAAGACATGTACGAGAAGTTCCACGACAGGGGCTTCGAGGTCATCGATGTTCCCTGCAATCAGTTCGCAGGTCAGACTCCCGGAACGGACGATGAGATCCACGAATTCTGCACATTGAAGTACAACACACAGTTCCCGCAGATGAAGAAGTCTGACGTCAACGGCGAGACAGCCATTCCGCTGTTCAAGTACCTCAAGGAGCAGAAGGGCTTCGAAGGCTTCGGCAAGGGACCCAAGGCGATCACCATGAGCGCCATGCTCGCGACCATCGATAAGGACTATAAGAACAACCCCGAGATCAAGTGGAACTTCACCAAGTTCATAGTAGACAGAAGCGGCAATGTAGTCGCAAGATTCGAGCCCACGGAGAAGATGGATAAAGTCGCCAAGTTCGTTGAAGGACTTCTGTGAGGCACCTCCATGGCACAGGAATTCGAACAGCTTTTACTTAAGAATCAGTTATGCTTCCCGATGTATGCATGCGGCAGAAAGATCGTCGCGGCATATACGCCTTACCTCAAGCCTCTTGGGCTTACATACACACAGTACATAGTCTTCATGGTTCTGTGGGAGAAAGAGAGCGTAACCGTCGGTCAATTAGGAAGCACGCTTCATCTTGATGCAGGCACATTGACCCCCCTCCTAAAGCACCTCGAGCAGGACGGCTACATCACCCGTGCGCGTTCGAAGGAAGACGAGAGAGTCACCATCATCAGCATCACAGATAAAGGCAATGAACTTAAGGACAAGTGCAAGGACATCCCCCTCGCACTCGCTTCCAAGGGCTCTGCTTTAAGCGAGAAAGAAGCGAAGGAACTGTACAGACTTTTGTACAAATATCTGGAAGCAGATACATGTAATTAAGAGGTATTTTTATGACATACGCAGTCAGATATTACACAAAGACAGGCAATACAAAGAAGCTCGCAGAAGCGATCGCCAACGAACTCGGCGTCGAGGCCCTGCCAATAAGCGAGCCCGTTACACAGAAGGTTGATTTCCTGTTCTTAGGCAACTCATATTATGCTTTCAATATCGATCCGGAAGTTAAGTCTTTTGTCGGTTCGCTCGACAGAAAACTTATCGGGAAGATCGTAAACTTCGGCTCTGCTGCAATGCTTAATTCAACCTATAAGAAGGTTAAGGCAGAAGCAGCAAAGATCGGCGTAAAGATGGACGACAAAGAGTTCCACTGCAAAGGAGAATTCAAGGGAGTTCACAAGGGCAGACCCAACGAAGAAGACTTGAAGGCCGCAATCGAATTCGCAAGACAGTATAAGTAACAGTTGATATAATTAATACGCAACGTGTGCCGCAAGGCATGCCAGAGCCTGTGACGGAGACAGAACTCACCTGACAGCATGCACGAAGTCGAAGCAAAAGGGATACTGAAAGGCAGCAGCAACGATCTCGGTATGAATATATACCGCGGGTGCACGCACGGCTGTATCTACTGCGACAGCCGAAGCCTTTGCTATCAGTTCACCCATGCTTTCGAGGATGTCGAGGTCAAGATCAACGCACCCGAACTTCTTGAGAAAGCACTCAAGTCCAAGCGCCGTAAGTGCATGATCGCGACGGGCTCCATGTCGGACCCTTACATGCACTGCGAGAAGGATCTGCGCCTCACGCGCAGGTGTCTCGAGATAATCTACAGACACGGCTTCGGTGCCGCCGTACAGACCAAGTCCGATCTCATCCTCGACGACATCGATCTTCTGGAGAAGATCAACAACGACACCAAGTGCGTCGTGCAGATGACGCTGACGACCTGGGACGAGGATCTGTGCAGGATCGTTGAGCCCAATGTGTGCACTACGGCACGACGAATCGAAGTTCTCGAGCAGATGCAAAAACGAGGTATCCCGACAGTCGTTTGGCTCACACCTATACTCCCCTTCATCAATGACACCGAAGAGAACATAACCGCTATTCTGAACGAATGCGTGCGTGTAGGAGTGAAAGGGATCATCTGCTTTGATATGGGACTTACATTAAGAGACGGCGACCGCGAATATTACTACGCCGCGCTCGACAGACATTTCCCGGGTATGAAAGAAAGATACATTAGAGCTTACGGAAATTCATATGAAGTACCGAGTCCCGACTCACGGAGACTGATGGGAATCTTCAGAAAGGTCTGCCGCGAGAACGGCATCATACACGATCCCATGGAGTGCTTCGAATACATTCGGGAGTTCCCGGAAGACAAGAAACAGATCAGTATTTTCGATCTTTGATTTGACAAATTATAACGCCGTTATATAATGACAGCGGTACTTTAAACAAAAAGGAGAGATAACAATGGCAATTACAAAGGATATGCTTATAACAGATATTCTCGAGCAGGATGTAGAGATCGCTTCTATCCTCATGCAGAAGGGTATGCACTGCATCGGCTGCATGGCTGCAAGCGGCGAGAGCCTCGAGCAGGCTATGTACGTTCACGGCTTCACACCCGAGGATGTAGACACAACTGTAGCTGAAGTAAACGAGTTCCTCTCAGCTAAGGCTTGATCGAATCTGAATCGAAAAACTTAAGGGGCTGTCTCACATTCGAGCAATGTCATTAAGTTAAGAATGCATTGACTCGAAGAGACCTCTTAAACAAAAGCAAAAGGGACTGAAGAATAAAAATCTTCAGTCTCTTTTCAATTTACAGGCAGCACAAACAGGCAGATTATATCTGCCTATCGTTTTTTTCAGATG
>JAGAXM010000017.1 GCA_017940895.1 Clostridiales bacterium
CATTCCTTTCTATCCCATAATTATTCTTTTCGATTTTACCATTATTTCAGGTCTTTAATGCGTGATGTTGAACATGATTTCAATCTTATCAAACCTATAGATAAACAGTTCGGTTCGTATTTGTTCCCGGCAGGTGCACCAGATATAAGACCCGCAGGTAATCCTGCGGGTTTTTATTATGCTATACTTTAGCTATGAATATCCGGACACAGAACGAATATATGCAGATCGCGGTTAATGAGGCGGTCGAAGGTATAACCCATGGACACGGCGGTCCTTTCGGGAGCGTTATCGTTAAAGACGGTATCGTTGTAGGACAGGGGCATAACCGTGTTCTTGTTAACCATGATCCAACGTGTCACGGTGAAGTATCTGCGATACGCGATGCGTGTACGAAGCTCGGTACCCACGATCTGTCCGGATGCGTACTGTATACCACGGGCGAACCCTGCACCATGTGTCTTTGCGCGTGTATGTGGGCCAATATCTCGAAAATATACTACGGGTGTACCATTGAGGATAATTCGATGCTCGGGTTCAGAGACGGGGACTTTGACAGTATGTTCTCAGGCAGGGAGAAGGCCGAAGGTTATCTTGAATGTGTTGACCGGGATGCCTGTATAGAGCTGTTCAAAGCATATATGGGTATGGATCACACAAATTATTGATACTGTGGCGGTTACACTTTGTTAACCCTTTATTTATCTGTAAAGTAATACTGCTGGCGCTATTATTCATAGAATCTTTATAACGGATGATTATATTCGGAGGTTTTATGAGGTTAGCGGTATCTTGTGTTTTTGGAGCATTCGTAGTGGCGTTGACCGTCACTGCTGTTATTGCGGCCAAGTCAGACAAGCCGATAGGTCCTACTTTAAGACGCCTTCAGGTAGGATTACTTATTCCTTTGATCGGAAATATGATCATTATCATGTCCGGCAGATATTTCTATTCGCTTGCAGGTTACTATGTTTATTTTATCGGTATGGATATTGCCGTTTACCGTGTTCTTATATTCACGATGGAATATTGTGAATTGAATTGGCCGATAAAGAATCTCAAATACTTTGTTTGGGGTTTGATAGCGATAGACGGAATACAGTATGCTTTGAATCCCTGGTTACATCATTCGTTTACTCTGCAGGCCATAAAGGCATACGGATATAATTACTATCTGAATGTAACTTATGCAGGTCAGAATTATCACAGAATAATCTGCTACGGAATATTCACGATAGCGCTTCTGCTCAGTATCTATAAGCTTGTTAAGTCGCCGAAGATATACAGGGAAAGATATCTGGTTATGACTGTTACCATGATAATGTCCTGTCTTATGGAGACATTCTATATCTTCTCCAGAACGCCTATGGATATATCGATGACTGCGTTCGGTACATTCGGTTTGCTGGCTTTCTATCAGTCGCTTTACTACAGGCCTCTTAAGGTCCTGGACAGAATGCTCGGTAATATCGCGTCTGAACTTAACGAGTCACTGTTCTTCTATGATGTAAGCGGCAAGTGTATATGGGCTAATGAACCAGCATTGGAGCTTACCAGTATCACTAATGAAGATTATGAAGCGGCTCATGAGAATGTTACCGGTATATTCGGCGATGTTAAGGGCAGCGGTGAGAGTTGGGCTGTAAAGAAGACTTATGATGACGGATCTTCAAGGTTCTATAATCTTGAGTACCGTCTGATGAATGATGACAAAGGCAAGTTTACAGGCTCATTCCTCCGCATAAGAGATAATACGGAAGAGCAGATGGAGATCCAGCGTGAGATACATGATGCCACTCATGATAAACTTACAGGTCTGTATATCAAGGAATATCTGTATGAGCAGATAGGGAAGACATTAAGGTCGGAGCCCGGCGTCAGGTATTATGTAATCTTTGTTGATGTTAATAACTTTAAGATAGTAAATGATGTCTTCGGTACCAAGTTCGGTGATCTCGCTCTTAAGAAGATCTCTGAATGGCTGCAGAGGATATCTTCTCCCAACTGTGTTTACGGCCGTATAGCAGGTGATACATTCGGCGCGTTAATGCCTGTTGATGAGTTTGACGAGAAGTATATTGATGAATGTCTGTCGAACTTTGATGTCAAAGACGGTAACAAAGAGCACAGACTTATTATTCATTGCGGCATCATTGAAGTTACCGATCATGATATGGATGTTTCCGTTCTGTTTGACAGAGCGCACTTGGCGATCAGTAAGGTAAAGGACGACTATAATGTACATATTGCATATTATGACGACAGCGTCCGTAATAATGTCTTAAGAGAGCAGATGATCGCCTCTCAGCTTAATGAAGCAATCGAGACAAGACAGATAGTGCCGTATCTGCAGCCTATAGTAGATTCTTCCGGAAGGGTTCTCGGTGCCGAGGCGCTTGCAAGGTGGATACATCCTACCGAAGGTTTCATGTCGCCGGCAGAGTTTATTCCGGTATTCGAACGTAACGGTATGATAGCAGACGTTGATCTTCATATCTGGAAGTGTTCCTGTGAGATACTGAAGCGCTGGCAGGATAAGGGCGTTGATATGTTTATATCCATCAATATCTCGCCCAAGGATTTCTACTTCATGGATGTCCCGTTCGAACTTATAAATCTTGTTAACGAGTACGGAATCAAGCCCAAGAGACTCCGTATAGAGATTACGGAGACGGCTCTTATGGATGATGTCGATAACAGAATGAAAGATATATCACGGCTTCGTTCCGCAGGCTTTGTTATAGAGATGGATGACTTCGGAAGCGGCTACTCATCGCTTAATATGCTTCAGGATATGCCGGTAGACGTTCTTAAGATCGACATGGGATTCCTGCGTAAAGCGGAAGTAAGCCAGAAAGCCGAGATGATCATCTACAATATCATCGCGATGGCTAAGGATCTTGAGATTGCCTCTCTTACCGAAGGCGTCGAGTCTCAGTACCAGTTCGAGCAGCTGTCGCGAATGGGCTGCAAACTCTTCCAGGGATACCATTTCTCTAAGCCGATACCGATAGAGGAATTCGAGCGATATTGTGACCTGAAAGAAGCCAGCTGACACCTGTAAGTTTCCTTTTCGAAAACACCGTGTTTTATGTATAATAAACATATGGTGTTAGTAGAGAAATTTAAAAGTCTGCCTGCGAAGAAGAAAGTCATCCTTGTAAGTACTGTCGCTACTGTTTTGACAGCGGTAATTCTTGTTTGTGTTGTCATGACGCAGGGTTATTATGCGACCACGATGCGTCTTCTTCGTGTAGAAGGTACGGTTAATATTGAAGATGCCAACGGCAATCCCAGATCAGTGTTGGAGAATGTCCGATTCAGCAGCGGCGAAGCGTTAAGTACCGGTTCAGACGGACTTGCTTCAGTCGGTCTTGATGATACCAAGATAGTTACTTTGGAGTCCGACAGCCGCGTCGAGTTTACAAAGAGCAGAAATATGCTTGAGCTTAATCTGACTCAGGGCGGATTGTATTTTGAAGTTACTGAACACTTAAGCCCCGATGAGACTTTTGATATCAGAACATCTACGATGACCGTAGGTATCAGAGGAACTTCCGGTTATGTTTTCTATGATGATGACGGAAGAGAAGCTCTGGTTATTACAGACGGTTGTGTTCATGTTGTTGCCACTAATCCCGATACGGGTGAAACTCGTGAGACCGATGTTAACGGCGGCTACAGTGTAAAAGTCTATCTTTATGACGAGACTCGCGAAGAGGGAAGTATTGAGTTCTTCCTCGAACAGCTCGATGAAGATGAGATCCCTGCTTTCCCTCTTAGAATGCTTGCAGAGAATCCCGAACTTCTTGAAAGAGTATGTGATTACACAGGTTGGAGTGAGGATGCGATCCTGAGTTTGGTTAACGGTATTATTGAGCCGAATGAGTCAGAAGAAACATCTGAGACGTCAGAGACTTCTGAGACTGAGAGTACGCCTACACCGACTCCTGCGGATGAAGATGATGAGGAGGAGAGTACTCCTACGCCTACTGTCAGTCCGACTCCGAGACCTTCGGGTTCACCTACTCCGACGCCTGTTCCGGAAGATCCGGAGGGTGATGCGACTCCGACTCCTACACCAACTCCTACGGCAACACCTACGCCGACTCCTGCTCCTACGCCGGTACCTACACCGACGCCTTCACCCGAGCCTGAGGAGGAAGATCCGGAAACTGTTGATCCTGAACCTACGGTGTCTTCTGAAGAAACAATGGAATCCGAGGAGGAGCTTGATCCCGAGGAGGCAGAAGCAGTTGATTCTATCCCTGCCGGATATGATGACTATACCCGGGTTGCATGGGGAGAAGAATACAACGGTCGTACGATCTATATTCTTGACGGTAACGACGGCGTGAGTGCTTTGCTCTATATGGGTGCCGGTGAGTGGATAGAAGGATATTTAATAAACGAGACCGGTTTTGAAGACGATTCAGGATATGGTGAATGCTCTATGTATTATTATCTGATAGATGGAGATCAGGTTCCGTATTATGAGTTTAATAAGATATACTATGATCCTGAGGAGTATGATGAACCCTCGTTCCCGCATGAGGGCGAAGCCGGATACAGTTACAGTCAGGCTGTATGGGGCGAGACATATGACGGACATCTTGTTTATATAGCAAGTGAAGGATGGACCGATCCTGAGTCGAGTAACGGCTTGGGAGGCGTGATGCACACCATTGCTTATTATAATGGTGAATGGGTAAGTTGCGGTAATAAAACACGATCCGATGACGGAACCCAGTACGAGTACAGGCTTGCAGACGGTACGTTGTATTATGCAGAACCTGCATAATCTGAGTCAGGTTAAGTATGAATATTGTAGACATCATTCTAGATAAACGTTACGGAAGGGCGCTCTCTGATGAGCAGATAGCGTTCTTTGTAAAGGGCGTAACAGACAGAACCATTCCGGATTATCAGGCCTCTGCTTTGCTTATGGCTATTGTCCTTAACGGAATGAATGAGCGCGAGATGACGACTCTTACTTTAGAGATGGCGGCATCCGGAGAGCAGAATGATCTTTCGTTTGTCGGCGATGTCACAGTGGATAAACATTCGACCGGCGGCGTAGGTGATAAGATAACACCTATTGTAATGGCTCTAAGCAGCTCGTTCGGAGTTAAGACGGTTAAGCTTACCGGAAGAGGATTGGGCTTTACAGGCGGTACTGTAGATAAGTTCTCTTCAATAGAAGGCTTTAATATAGACATTCCAAAGGCTGATTTTCCGAGGCTTGTTAATGAGAACGGAATGGTTATCTCCGGACAGACTCCTGACCTTGCTCCTGCGGATAAGATCCTGTATGCATTGCGTGATGTTACCGGTACAGTCAGCTCTATTCCGCTGATCGCATCTTCCATCATGAGCAAGAAGCTTGCCGGCGGCGCTGATGCCATCGTTCTTGATGTCACTACAGGATCCGGCGCTTTTATGAAGACTTTTGAAGAGTCCCGTCAGATAGCCGATGCCATGATCAAGATCGGTGAAAGGTCGGGAAGAAAAGTAATAGCTGTCATTACCGATATGGATCAGCCATTGGGCAGATACTGCGGTAACGTTCTTGAGATGCAGGAAGTATATGACACGCTTAAGGGAAAAGGTGCTCCTGATGTTGTTGCGGTTGCAACTACGATCGCGGCATATATGATAAAGCTTGCAGGTAAATCAGAAGGATTATCCGATGAAGATCTTATAAGCGAATGTAAGACAAGATTGTCTGACGGTCGTGCCATGACTGAGTTTATTAAACTTATTAGAGCTCAGGGCGGGCATATAAATGACGACGGTCTTGTGTTTACGACTGAACCTGTCGAAGTATATGAAGTTAAAGCTCCGGAATCCGGTTTTATATTCTCTATTAAGACCAATGAGCTCGGTCACTGTTCAGTGGCGCTTGGTGCAGGACGTCTTAAGAAGGATGATGAGGTCGATCTCGGTGCGGGTATATGTTTCAGGAAGAAGCGGGGCGCTCCCGTAAGAGAAGGCGATGTGCTGTGTAAGCTTTATGTCGGAAAAGATTCGAAGCTTCTTTCTGATAATAAGACTGTCGATGCTATAGCTGACAGGGTTCTTAAGGCATATGAGATCAGTTCTTCCAAACCTTTGGAAATCCGTCCCGTTATTGACGTGTTGGGGGCATAATAGTAAAATACAAACAAATGTTCAAAGGTAGTATTTGCTGATTTATGTCTGAACCTAGGGTCACAACTTATATCGGTATAGATCCCGGCTATGCCATTACAGGCTACGGGATCATTAAGAAGTCCGGTAATAAGCTCTCGGTAGTTGACTACGGAGTTATCGAGACTAAGGCGGGTACCGATTTTCCCGTAAGATTGTTGGCTATTAATGAGAAGATAAGATATCTTCTTGAGATGTATAAGCCTGACTACATGTCTGTAGAGGAATTGTTCATTTCGCAGAACAGAACTACAGCCGTAGGCACTGCTCAGGCAAGAGGAGTTGTGCTCGTTGAAGCTGCACGTGCCAATATCCCTGTATATGAGTTCACTCCCGGTCAGGTTAAGCTCGCAGTCACGGGATACGGCAAAGCCGAGAAGAAGCAGGTTCAGGCGATGGTTAAGACACTGCTCGGGCTTAATGAGATGCCTAAGCCCGATGATGCCGCTGACGGACTTGCCATGGCGATTTGTCTTGCCAATACGGGAACATTCAATGCCGAGAGAGCCGTATCCGGTTATCAGTACGGAAGATACGGCTACAGCAGGCGTAATGAATTCGGTTGATAAGAGGAGAGAAGATGGGAATCTATTCTTACATCAAGGGAACACTGACGGATAAGAGCGAAGAGACGATTGTTGTTGATAACAACGGTATAGGCTATGAGATCATTTGCCCTTATTCAATCTCGGATACACTTGGGCATATTGATGATGAAGTTAAGGTTTGGATCTACCAGAGCGTAAGGGAAGATGATGTTTCTCTGTACGGATTCTCTACTATCCAGATGAAGGATATGTTCTTAAGTCTCATACAGGTCAGCGGTATCGGTCCGAAGGTTGCACATTCTATCTGTTCACAGGTTGAACCTGACAGGTTCGCATTGGCTGTTATCGGCGGTGATGTGAGCTTCCTGACATCCGTAAAGGGTTTGGGTAAGAAAGGCGCAGAAAGGATCATTCTCGAGCTTAAGGATAAGCTTAAGAAGTCGGGCGCGGCTACAGCTGCCAAGAAGGCGGTCAGTATCCCGGGTACTGCAGGTTCTGCTGCTCCCGAAGGCGGTGTGATATCTGATGCAGTTGAAGCTCTTGTTGTTCTGGGTTATAAGGAACAGGTTGCTGCCGAAGCTGTATCTTCAGCGTATGAGGACGGCATTACACTCCAGGATCTTATCAAGAAGGCTCTGAAGGGTCTTGCGAGGTGATTTAAGCGATGGATTACGATCATACGGGTTACAATGGTTATGAGGACGAGGAACGCGTTATAGGGCGTTCTAAGCAGTTTGACGACAGGGATGAGAAGACTCTGCGTCCGATAACCTTCGAGGACTACAGCGGTCAGTCCAAGGTAAAGGATAATCTCAAGATATTTATCAATGCGGCTAAGAAGCGCGGCGAAGCTTTGGACCATGTTCTTCTTTACGGTCCTCCGGGACTCGGTAAGACAACCCTTGCCGGAATTATCGCGTCCGAGATGGGCGTAGGAATGCATATTACTACAGGTCCTTCCATTGAGAAGACGGGTGACCTTGCAGCCATACTTACCAATCTCGGTGAGAATGAAGTTCTCTTTATAGATGAGATTCACAGGCTTAACAAGAGTGTAGAGGAGATACTGTATCCTGCCATGGAAGATTACTGCCTTGATCTTATGATCGGCAAGGGTCCGTCCGCAAGATCCGTAAGACTTGATCTTCCTCATTTCACTCTGGTCGGTGCGACTACCAGAGCCGGTATGCTCTCCGCACCTTTAAGAGACAGATTCGGTATGATACACCGCCTTGAGCTCTATGATACGGAAGACCTCATGTCTATCCTTAAGAGAGATGCCGGACTTATGGATATAAAGATCGATGAATCAGGTCTTCGTAATATTGCTTCAAGATCCAGAGGAACGCCGCGTATCGCGATCAGACTTCTTAAGCGTATGAGGGATTATGCACTTCATATGGAGAAGGATGTTATCGATAAAGAAGTGTCTGACTTCGGTCTTAATGCACTTGATATAGATGAGTTAGGTCTCGATGCGGTCGACAGACGAATCCTTACATCCATTGCAGATATATTTAAGGGCGGTCCCGTAGGACTTGAGACTCTTGCTGCCGTAACGGGTGAAGATCCTATAACCATAGAAGATGTATATGAACCGTTCCTGTTGCAGAACGGATTCATTGCCAAGACGCCGCGCGGAAGAGTGCTTACTTCACGTGCATTTGAGCATCTCGGTATCTCGGAGCCCGCGAGCTTCAAGGAGCGTAATAGGAATGCGTTCGAGAATCTGTCCATAGATTCACTTACAGGCGGTACGAACTGATATGTCTATGTTGCTTCATGCCTGTTGCGGTCCTTGTGCCATGTATCCTGTCGATATGCTTCTCGAATCCGGCAAGGAGCTCGATCTGTTCTGGTATAACCCGAATATCCATCCGGAATTCGAGTGGAACAGAAGGCTCGAGAATCTCCATAAATGTGCCGATCACTATAAGGTAAATCTCATAGAGGGCGGCGACGAATGCATGCAGGAATATTGGGAAGAGAAGACTTATCTTGCCGAGTACAACAGCCGCTGTCATATGTGCTATGACATAAGACTCGACAGTGTTGCAAGATTCGCAGCCGAGAACGGTTATGACTCATTCTCCACGACTCTTCTTGTTAGCCCTTATCAGCAGCATGATGTGATAAGAAGTACAGGTGAGAGGAAGGCTGAAGAATACGGTGTTAAGTTCGAGTACATCGACTTCAGACCGGGATTTCGACAGGGACAGCAGATGGCAAGAGATATAGGTCTTTACCGCCAGAAGTACTGCGGATGTATTTTCTCGCTTGATGAGTCTGATTTTAAAGAGAAGATACTTAAGTCTTTCGAAGTTGATTAAGACGGTTCCTTTGCAGGGACAAGTACCGAATAGTAACTTTCGTAGATAACCATTCCCGGGCGTGCTCCGGGGATTTTCTTTACATGGGATACAGGACAGTAGTCTACCTCTGCCTTGATCTCGCCGGCGCGGCTTCCCGCACCTTCGGAGTGTTCTTCTACCATGATGCTCTTGGAGAAGAATACAGCAAGCGAGGCTGCTTCGAGAACTGCGTTGTCGGAAGGGAACTCCTCGCCTTTGTGGGATCTCAAAATTACATGTGTTCCAGGAAGACCTTTTACGTGGAACCACCAGTCATCTTTGGACGCGACTTTGAAAGTAAGTTCATCGTTCTGGATATTATTTCTTCCTGAGAGAATCTCGTAACCGTCTTTCGTTACGTATTTACGATACGACAGCGCAGTCTCGGGCTTCTTCTGGGATATCTTACGGTTCTTCTGCGCAGCTCTTTTCGCAGCTTCTCTCATGGCGCGTGACGCGTGCTTGCCGGACTTTGCCATGCCTACCATTCTGTTGGGATCGCCGGCATTTGTCTTTTGCTTTGCACTGTCACGGGCACTGCCTGCAAGAGCAAGTATCTCCATCTCAAGCGCGGTAATATCTTCTTCACAGGAAGCTGAGGAGATTGCTGTCTTTAATGACCTGAAGTACGAGATTGCTTCGCGGTCGGATTTGATGTATTCGTTCGAAAGCTCAAGTTTACGCTTGGATTTATGAAACCTCTTGTAGTATTCCTGTGCGTTAGAAGAGGCGTCTATAACGGGATTTAACGCGATCGTGACGGGCTT
This sequence comes from Clostridiales bacterium, assembly GCA_017940895.1. Lineage (GTDB taxonomy): Bacteria > Bacillota > Clostridia > Saccharofermentanales > Saccharofermentanaceae > Saccharofermentans. Next base: position 9,856 of record JAGAXM010000017.1, read on the forward strand.
CGGCGGATCTTCGTAGTAGTCGTCGCATGTAAACTCCGATGCGTGATCTTCGATACGGTATGTGTTGGCGAGGATAAGGTCCGCGCACTTCTTGTAGTATTCCGATTTCTGACCGTCTTCGAGGTCCTGCTCGTGTATCTGAAGCTTTCTTACGGAGTGAGCGAGTGCCGTGTCAATGATGGCGGAAAGACGCTGCTTCTTCCTGTCGAGATCGGCAGCGCGGTCCTTGGATACATAGAAACGGTCTATGGCTTCGGATATGGTATCGAAACTCTCTGTCTTCTGTGTACCTTCGAAAAGAAACGGCATGTATTCAAGCGGTTCGTCGTTCTCGGAGAAGTAAACTGTAGCCTTGTATGAGGATGAACAGATGTCTTCGAAGAATGCCCTAAGATCTGACTTAAGAACAGCAATGCTGTCGCCTGAAAGCATCTTAAGAGGAGTCCTGTCATCGGCTCCACATTTACCTGTTACTCTGCGGGCAAGTGAAGGGGAAAGGCCTTTTACCGAGTTAAGAAGCGCTTTCTCGGCAGATCTTCCGAGCTCGGTTTCTTTGACGGGGAGATTTCCTTCTTTACACAGTTCGAGGGCTTCATCGGGTGAAAGCTTGTCCTGCGCAGGCGGATATTCATATATACGTGCCGGCATGATCTCACGGTAACGGTTGACGGACATATCTATATGAACGAGACTGTCGATTATCTTGCCGGACTGATTGGTAAGGATAAGATTGGAATATCTTCCCATGAGCTCGCAGATAAGTGTATAAGACTTCCTGTCGTGAAGTTCATCGGTGTTGCTCACTTTGATCTCGATTATTCTCTCGTAAGAAGGACAGGAGATCGATTCGATCTTGGCGCCTGACAGATACTTTCGAAGAAGCATGCAAAAAGACGGCGGCATCTTGGGATTCTCACGGTCCGAGGTCGTGAGATTCATCCTTACAGATGAGGGATTACAGGATATGAGAAGTTTCTCCATGCGCGCATTGGCACGGATGTGGATGATAACGGTCTGTTTGTCCGGCTGGAATACCTTGTCTATTCTTGTTCCCTCAAGAATGGAACTCAATTCGTTCGCCAGAAGGTGAGAAGTAATTCCGTCAAATGGCATCTGCTCTTATTTTCCTGAAGAGGGCGTGGACTCGCCGAAGCTTAATACAAGTCCTATGACCCATATAATGCCTACAATAAGGAGTTCAAATCCCAGTATCTTGAAGAATCTGTCGTATTCATTCCATGCAAGTAAAAGGTCCAGCAGTACGAGGACTGTTATGACGAGTACCGACATAACGGGCACAAAAGCCCTTGTCTTCGAGAAAGCATGGAAATAATCAGCGAAAGTGGAGACCGCAGAAGACGATGACTTGGAAGAGGACCTCTTCTTAGAGGAGCTTCTTGATGAAGATGATGAAGTCTTTCTTCCGGATGTTGATCTTCTCTGCGCCATTTACAGGATCAGATATTCTCGCCCTTCTCCTTGAGAAGCTTCTTGATCTTCTCTGTAGGATTGATGAGGTTGGACAGTGAAGCATCGTGGTTGATAGCATCGATGAGAAGTGCTACGAACTTACACATGTTAACATCTGCGAACCAGGGAGCCTCGAGAAGCTCGGGTCTTCTGTAGATAAGGTTAGTAGCGAATACCTTATCGAAGATACCTGCCTCGTAAGCCTTGTTGAAGTTCTCGATACCTTCTGTGAACAGACCGAATGTAGCTGCGCAGAATACCTTTCTTGCGCCTCTTTCCTTCATGGCCTTGGCGATGTCGAGCATGGAGTCACCGGATGAGATCATATCGTCAACGATGAGGATATCCATACCTTCAACGGAATCACCGAGGAACTCGTGAGCGATGATAGGGTTTCTGCCGTTTACGACAGTTGTATAGTCTCTTCTCTTATAGAATGTTCCGAGAGGAACTCCGAGGATGGAAGCGTAGTACATAGCTCTTCCGATACCGCCTTCATCAGGGGAAACTACCATGAACTTGCCCTTTGTAAATGACAGGTCAGGGATCTGACGGTACATCTCCTTGATCATCTGGTAGTTGGAAGGAAGTGACTCGAATCCGGAGAGGGGAATAGCATTCGCAACTCTCTCGTCGTGTGCGTCGAAAGTGATGATGTTGGCAACACCGAGGTTATAAAGCTCTTCAAGTGCGAAAGCGCAGTCGAGGGACTCTCTTGCATTTCTCTTGTGCTGACGGCTCTCATAAAGGAAAGGCATGATAACATTGATTCTTCTTGCCTTTCCGGAGCATGCGAGGATAACTCGCTTAAGATCCTGATAGTGATCATCAGGGCTCATGTGATTGAGCTGTCCGTACATCTTATATGTGATGGAAGGGTTCATGATATCACTGATGATATAGAGGTCATGACCTCTTACAGTATTCTTGATAACGGCCTTACCTTCGCCGGAAGAGAATCTTGCATTCTCAACTTCAATTCTGTAATCCTGACGGTAGAAGCCGGGATACTTGGAAACAAAAGCTTCCTGCTGATATTCCGATCTTCTTGTTGTGAGATAGTAGTTAACCTTCTCGGTAAACTCCACGCTGCCCTTAAGCGGGATAAGACCGATAGGGGCTATAGGAGCCATCGGGTTCTCGCCGTACTGGTTATAACGTGAATAGGATTTCTCATCTGCAGGAACTGAAGTCATATTGCACCTCTTTAAATTAATTATGAGTTCTTGTTATCTTCGAATTCATCTTCGTCGAACAGTTCGCCGATTCTCATCTGACCAAGGAAATCAGTAATCCTTGATGTTGAGTTGATAAGGTCGGTAACGGATTCATTAGCGTTGATCGCTTCGATAATGCGGGCAACGTAAGGGATCATATCAACATTTACATACCACTTGCGCTCGAGAAGATCGGGAGTGTGGTAGCTTAAGTTGGTACAAAGTACAGACTTGATCACGCCGTCCTCGTAAGCTTCGTCGAATGTATCAAGACCGTCTGTGAAAAGTCCGAATGTAGCACAGCAGTAAATATCGCGTGCGCCGTGAACCTTGAGGATCTTGGAAGTTCTGAGCATTGTACTTCCGGAGTTGATCATATCATCAATGATGAGAACATCTCTGCCTGAGATATCATCACCCAAGTATTCGTAGTTCTTGATAGGATGCTCACCGTCGATCTTCCTGGAATAATCCCTGTCTCTGTAGAAGATACCGAGAGGCAGATTAAGTAGTGAAGAGTAGAAGATACCTCTGTTGACACCTGATTCATCGGGGCTGACAACAATGGTCTTATCCTTATCAAGCTTGAATGTATCGAATGTGGAAAGCAGAGTGGAGATGATCTTGTAAGCACTCTTAGGGAAATCGATGCCCATAAGAGGAACTGCATTCGCGATACGTCCGTCATGAGGGTCAAAGATGATGAGGTTGGCAACACCGAGCTCGTAGAGCTGCTTCAACATTGCCGCTACATCCATTGATTCATTGGAAGTCTCGCGCTTCTCTTGTCTGCCTTCATATACGAAAGGCATGATCACGTTGATTCTTCTTGCTTTACCGGAACATGTGGATACGATACGCAGAAGATCTCTGTAGTGATCATCAGGTGAGAGAACATGCTTATATCCGAAGATATCAAGTGTCTCATTATGTGAAAGAACGTCAGTGATAATGAAGATATCATGACCTCTTATGGATTCTTCAATCTGGTATTTGCCTTCGCCCGTCTGGAAACGGATAAGCTCAGAATCGATAATATAATCGCTTCTGCAGTATCCGGGTGTATGAACATAGGGGTTGGCGTTATTATCGAGGCGCTTCTTGCGCTTCTGATATAAAACATCGCTTACCGCTCTTACAAAATCGCGGTTAGCATTATGAGCAATGATTCCGATGGGACCGTAAGGTTCAAGCTGAAGCATTTAAATCTCCTTTACCTAATAAGTATCATTCAACGTATTAATAAATTCAACTGTCGAATTTTTACAATTTTATCGATCAATTAAATTAAGAGTTTGGCAATTGCCTCGCGCAGCTCCTCAATGCCTTGTTTTTTCATGGAAGATACCGCGAAAATATCAGCATTTTCATCGAAATTATAAATATCTTTGAGCTCCTCTATGCGCCTTCGAAGCTGGGCCGCCGAGTATTTGTCACACTTGGTGAAAACTACGTAATACCTGATGTTGTTGGCGTTCATGTACTCGAACATGGCGATGTCTTCATCTGTAGGCTCGCGTCTGATATCCATAAGATGAAGAACAAGGTCGAATTTCCTGCCGGAAGTAAAATAACTGTCGGCAAGAGAAGAAAAATTTGACTTCATTTCCTTGGAAACCTTGGCATAACCGTAGCCGGGAAGATCTGCTATAAGAAGCTTGCCGTCAATCTCGAAAAATACTACGGCACGTGTCTTTCCGGGTGTTTGTGATACTCTTGCAAGTTTCTTGTTGTCAACTAAAGCGTTGATGAGTGAAGATTTGCCTACATTGGATCTTCCGGACATTACGATCTCCGGCATATCAGATGCGGGACACTGGTCTATTGTGGCGGCCAAAGCCTTGAATTTCGCTTTTCTGAAGTTGATATTCATAATTCGTATTTTTGTCGTTTTTTGTCGAAAATTGTCGTCATTTCGTAGTTATATTTGCAACTTTTACATTCTAACATACGCCTATGAGCCGTTGTAATCAGTTAAATGCAGTAATAATGAAGATTTTTGACGCCGTAATAAAGCGGCCGCTTGTAGTACCTGCCATATTGGCGGTCGTATGCATGTGTGCATATTATTCATTTGTTGATCGACCGTCTTATCATGAGAACATTTCCTGTCCGGTAACCGTGAGAGATACACACATCAGAGCCGACGGAACGGTTCAGTATGTCTTTAATACCTACGGATACGGGAGAATACTGTACAGCACAGATGTTGAAGAGCCTTTTGACACAGGGGATGAGCTGTATATCGAAGGATATCTTAATACTCCTGCTCCTCCGTCCAATCCCGGAGAGTTTGATTATGCGGATTATCTGCACAGAAGGGGGATAAACGGAGTAGTTAAGCTTGAGTCATTCTCTCTTGTTAAAGAAAAGTCTTCCGTTATGCAGGTCTCATGTGCTATGGCAGATCTTTTCGAGCATGTAAGGGGATACGCTTTGTCCGTGTTTGATGACGGTGACCGAGGTATGGCTGCTGCTTTGTTTATGGGGGATACGTCGCTTCTTGATGATGATATTACAAGGTCTTTCAGATTATCTGACTGTTCTCATCTTCTGGCAGTCTCAGGAACACATTTCGCGGGGTTCCTGATGATGCTTTCGGATATACTGACAAGACTTAAGATAAAGCGTAAGTATTCGACCCCGGTATTTGTATGTTTTTGTGTTCTGACAGGAATGTTTACGGGATGGTCCGAATCAGTTACGAGAGCGTGTGTTATGAGTATCTGCGGTTTTCTTGCAAGGGACTACGCCTCGGGTATGTCACTTGCCGTTATAATGCTCATGGTAAACGATCCGTACAGCTGTCTGTCGAACGGGTTTCAGATGAGTTTTGCCGCCTCGCTTTCGATAAGACTTCTCGGCAACGGTATCGAGCGCAGGCTTTTGGCGTGCGGTCTGCCGGAAACCATATGCGAAGTGCTTACTCCTGTTATAGCGGCAACGATCGGAATGATACCGTTCTGGTGCAGAACCTGTTATTATTTCTCGCTCGTTCATCTGCTTACACAGATACTGGCTTCTTTTTTGGCGGCTGCTGCCTGCGTGTTCTTTATACCGACTGTAATTACAGGACTTTCAATGCCTTGTTCATTGGTGTTTTATCTGCTGAAGACCCTGACCGGAATTTGTTCTTCTGTTGCTTTTGAGGGTTCATCGTCTGCCGGGCTGACACCGGCAATTATCTGTACTTCGTTTATTCTTATATGTCTGTACATGATGCCCCGATGCATTATCAGAAAGTTTCTGCTGATGCCGGCGTTTGCTGCTTTTGTTATAGCATCGGGGATGAGCGCTGTCTCATATCTTAATGCTCCCGAAGTTACCATTGTTTTTATAGATGTCGGGCAGGGAGATTGCTGTCTTATTATGAGTGAGGGCAGAAGCATGCTGATTGACGGCGGAGTCGAGGCTGAAGGCAGATATGCCGTGTCCGCCGTTCTTGACTATTACGGCATAGGCAGTGTGGATCTGGCTGTGGCAACGCATATGGATGAAGACCATATCGGCGGACTCGAATACCTCGATTCAGTGGGGCGTATAGATAATCTTTACAGCTGCTATGACTTAAGTGCCGGAGATGTTATCTCAATGACGGATAACCTCAGGCTTTATTGTGTATGGCCGAATCAGGTTAAAGACGGAGGTAACGAAGACAGCGTGGTTCTAAGGCTCGAATATGAGGATTTCTCGATACTTTTTACAGGAGATATCGGGTTTGACAGCGAGGCTGCGCTTATAGAGGAGGGTGCGGATATAGATGCGGATGTACTTAAAGTGGCACATCACGGCTCTGCTTATTCTACTTCGAGCTTGTTCCTTGAGTATGTGTCACCGGAAGAGGCGGTTATATCTGTTGTGGCGAACTCACCTTACGGTCACCCTGCACCTGCGACTCTTGAACGACTTGAGGATTACGGATGCATAATAAGAAGGACCGACCACGAAGGGGCGATCCTTTACTTACTTGATTAATTGTTAATTCCGATCAATATCTGAAGAGTTCTTTGTAGAGTACTCTTACAGCGTAGTCGGTGTATTCTTCTGAAACGCCGAACATCAGCGAGATCTCGGAGGCGCCCTGGTTAACAATGCGCAGGTTGATACCTGCAGCAGAGAGTGCGGAAGCGGCTCTTGCCATGATACCTACTGACTTCTCCATAGCCTGACCTACGATCATAACGATGGCGAGATCTCTGTCGACCTTAACGGACTCGGCACGGGCTTCGTTCCTGAAACGGTTGATAACGATATCTTCCTTCTCGGGCGTGAAATACTTCTTACGCGCAATGATCGTAACGGAATCAATACCGGAAGGAATATGCTCTACCGGAATGCCTTCCTCGGCAAGTATCTTAAGAAGTGAAGACAGGAATCCTACTTCGTGGTTCATAAGATACTTTGTAACTGTGATCGTAAGGAATCCTTTCTCGCCGGCAATACCAGTAACGAGCGAATCGTAATGAGTTCTCTCGGAAACGATCTTAGTGCCCTTTGCTGAAGGGTTGTTCGTATTTCTGATATGAACGGGAATGCCTCTGACATAAACAGGGTAGAGAGCTTCCTCGTGAAGTACCGAGAAACCTGCATATGCGAGCTCTCTCATCTCGTCGTAAGTGATCTCATAGATCGGGAACGGATTCTTAACGATGTTGGGATTAACTGCAAATACGTTGTCAACGTCAGTCCAGTTCTCGTAGATATCGGCATTAACTGCACCTGCGAGGATGGAACCCGTGATATCGGAGCCTCCTCTCGAAAAGGTAATGATGCGACCGTCTTTACCGTAACCGTAGAATCCGGGGAATATGCACAGTTCCTTGGAATACTTGAGGTTCTCGAGGTTGTCGTAAGATTCTCCGAGAATTCTTGCTTTGCCTGCTGCATCATGCTCAAGGAAAAGACCGCACTCCTTGGGGTTGCAGTACTTAGCAGGATGTCCGATGGATGTAAGGTATGCGGAAACGAGTCTTGCACAGCAGTCCTCGCCCATAGCTTTAACTGTATCAAGATAAAGATTGTCGTCGGATGTGTCAGAAGCGGCAGCTGCCTTAAGAGTGTCGATAATCTCGGGAAGCTTGTCTTCGATGTTAAGATCGTCGCAGATGCTTCTGAATCTCTCGATAACAGCCTGAAGTTCATTCTCATAGGATTCTCCGCTTAATGCAGCCTTGGCTACGGCGATAAGAAGATCTGTGACCTTGATGTCATCCTTGGATCTTTTACCGGGAGCGGAAACAACTACGATCCTTCTGTCGGGATCTGACAGGATAATGTCGCATACTTTCTTTATCTGGAATGCGTCAGCAAGTGACGATCCGCCGAATTTTGCAATCTTCATAACGATACCTCTTTTCTTTATCGCCACATATAATATCACAGATGTGATTTACAATTTATATTTTTATATTTACAATTCATCAATATGAATATTTTCGCTGCTATGAAGCCCGATGCCGTATGTAAGAGCGTCTATGATATCCCGCTTGATTCGCTTAAAGAAGCGGGGAAGACGTGTCTTCTACTGGATTTTGACAATACATTGGGTCCCGATCATGCGACGGCTCCGGATAAATACGCATACGATTTTATAGATAAGATCAGGAACGAAGGCTTTTCGTGCTGTCTCGTATCAAATGCCAAGTCCGGAAGATCCTCGAAGATTGCGCAGATGCTTGATATCCCGTGCGTCACATATGCACATAAGCCCAGACCTGACGGCATTTACCGCGCGCTGAAGCTGATGGAGACCGATGCATCCAAGGCTGTAATGGTAGGCGATCAGGTGTTTACCGACGTTATCGCGGGAAGACTTGCTCCCGTCTACACAATAATGGTGGAGAAGTACTCATCCAAAGAAATCTGGTACGTAGTACTTAAAAGACCTTTCGAGAAGTTAGTCCGCCTTATCGGAAGATTTTAATCCGCGGATCTCTTCCTTGGTAAGATTTCTTCTGTCTCCGGGTCTCATGTCCCCGAGATTGATATTAATAAAGCGGATTCTTCTAAGCTTGGTAACTCTGTATCCCAAAGCATCACACATTCTTCTTATCTGACGGTTAAGACCCTGCTTCAGAACGATATTGAATGTATGTGTGCCTGTTATCGTGACTTTACAGGGAAGTGTCTTCTGACCGAGGATCTCAATACCTTCTTCCATCTTGTCTTTGAATCCCGGCTCGATCTTTCTGTCGACTCTGACCTGGTATTCCTTCTCGTGACCGTTCTCTGCGCGAAGAAGCTTGTTTACTATATCTCCGTCATTGGTAAGCAGAATGAGTCCCGAAGAATTCTTGTCGAGTCTTCCTATGGGAAAGACCCTGTCGTCCATCCCGAGATAATCGATGATATTGCTGGGGTCGCGGCGGTCTGTAGTGCATGTGATACCGAGTGGCTTGTGAAGGGCGATGTAGATCTTGTTGTCTTCCGGAATTACTTCCTTATCGCCGACTTTAACGACCTGTCCTTCCTCAACGACGGTTCCGTTTACTGCAGTAACGCCGTCTACGGTTACTTTGCCTGTTTCGACAAGTTCGTCAGCCTGCCTTCTGGAACAGAATCCGCTCGACGCGATGTACTTGTTTATCCTTACTCCCATACGTTAGCAGCTTCTGCTTTCTTGAGAGTGAAGGTAAACTTGGTGCCCTTGCCGTATTCGCTCTCGACGGTAATGTCTTCTCCCATGTAGGTAAGAAGCTCCTTCGCGATAGACAGACCGAGACCTGTGCCTTTCTTGCCTCTCGCGCGGTCCGCCTTGAAGAACCTCTCGAAAATATGATTTATGTCATACTCATGTATTCCTTGTCCGGTGTCTGCGACAGAGATGTAAACTTTCCCGATCTCTTCGTTGTAATCGCTGGTTATCGTTATACTGCCGCCTTTGGGAGTATATTTCTTGGCGTTATCGAGAAGGATAACGAGGATCTGGTTAACTCTGTCAGGGTTGCCGTTAACGGTAGGGAGGCGCTCTGTCGTGCTGTGAACGCTGAAGTATATGCCGGCTTCCTTCATGACAGGAGTAAACCTGGCGTGGATGCTCGAGAGCACTTCATTAAGATCGAAAGGATACATCTGGAATGCGAGCGTTCCGGACTGAAGCTTCGACAGCTCAAGCATGTCGTCGATGAGTCTTGAAAGTCTCAAGGTCTCGTTGAGGATGATGTCGTAGTATCTCATACGGTCTTCATCCTTCTTTACCATGCCGTCGGCAAGAGGCTCGATAAGACCTCTTAATGTCTGGAGGGGAGTACGAAGCTCGTGTGAGATGTTGGCTACATAGTCACGTCTCGTCATATCGAGCTTATGCTCTTCCGTGATATCTCTGAAGAATCCTGTTGCACCGATGCATACATTGCTGTCATCCGCATCGAATCTCGGAACGATTGTATACTCATAAGCATAATTCGGGCTTTCTACGACATTCTTCTTCGTCTCTCCGGTCTCCATGCATACGGCAAGGTCTTCCCAGAATTCCTCGAAAGGTACTATCTGGATCCTCTCTGTGAAATTATTCTTGCGAGGAACTTTGGCGAAGATAACAGCCATGGTATCGTTGGTAAACGTGACTGTGCCGTCGCGGTTAAATACCATGATTCCTTCCGATATAACATTAAAGATATTCTCGAGCTTATTACGCTCGTTAGTGAGTTCATTGATTGATTTTGACAGTTTATTCGCCATGTTGTTGAAAGACTCGGCGAGTTCTCCGGCTTCTCCGATATGATCCTCATTGGCCCTGATCCTCAGGTTGCCTCGTCCGTATTCCTTGGCGATAAGGTTAACTTCCTGCAAAGGCTCCGTAATGACTTCTACGAAAATGATCGTAGGTACCATCATCGCAAGCGCCGCTGCCAAAGTAGACAGGAGAAGGATATTAATATAACTGTTGATCAGTTCGTTTCCTTCATTGATTATGTTGTACTGGATGATGTAATAAGTTCTGTCGTTGCATTTGAAACTGAACTTCATCAGCAAAGTCTGGTGAGAATAGAAGTGCTGCTGCATGAAAGCAAGATGCTCGGTCCATGCATCTTCGTTAGTCAGATTCTCGGAAATAAAATCGATGGCAGCCTGCTCATCTTCGTTTGCACGGTTGTAGATACTCTGCGGATAGATGACTCTTCCTTCCGAATCGGCAATGAAATACTCGCGGTCCGATCCGGCAGCGGGGTAGAGGATATAGCGGTATATCTCGTCGAGTGTCAGTTCATCGGCTGTATCCTGGATTACTTCGTAGATATTCTCATATTGAAGTTCGGCTTCGTTGACGCTGTAATTGAATTGAGTAGTCCTTCCTGCGATGCCGAAAGCGACCGCAGCAAGAAGTGCGGAAGCTGCCAGTGCGATAAACACCAGCATGAACATCCTTCGCATGATAAAGCTGTGGTGAAACACTTATGAGACCTCGAACTTGTATCCTACTCCATATACGGTCGAGATATTCCATCTGGATCCGTCATATGTGATCTTCTGACGTATCCTCTTAATGTGGGTATCTATAGTTCTCAGGTCGCCGTCAAAATCGGTACCCCAGACAGATCTCAGTATCTGCTCACGGTTCATTACAGTTCCGGGATGAGATGCCAGCAGGTGCAGTATCTCAACTTCCTTCGGAGTGAAGGGGATAACCTTAGAATTGACTTTAACGGAATAATTCTCGATATTGATCTCGAGTCCGTCGAATCTTAATATCTGACTTGTGGGAACAGCCTCCTGAGTGGTTTCCGTTCTTCTTAATACTGCTTTGATCCTGGCAACAACTTCACGCGGCGAAAAGGGTTTCACTATATAGTCGTCTGCACCGAGTTCAAGTCCGAGAACACGGTCTATCTCTTCGCCCTTGGCTGTAAGGATGATAATAGGAGTCTTCATTGTCTTACGAAGCTCACGGCATACGTCAAGTCCGTTCATCAGGGGCATCATGACGTCAAGAAGGATAAGATCAGGATTGTCTTCTCTTGCAAGCTTCAGCGATTCTTCTCCGTCGAATGCATCTGAATGAGTATAATGCTCGTTTTCAAAATAAAGTCTGAGCGATTCGTGGACGATAGGGTCGTCATCGCATATCAGAATATGAGGAGTCTGAGACATGATTCATCCTTTCCGTAAAATAACATTACTAACACATTATATATTAAATCTACGGCTTATGTTGTATAATTAATCTGATTTTTGCGTGTTTAAGGATATATTTATGAAAAATTCACTTTATAAAAAGTCTGCATGCGTTGTTCTTTTTGCCGCTGTGATATTATCTTCCACAGGCTGCTCGAAGTTCATGGAGAAGATCGCTGCAGATGACGCATCCAAGACTTTGACGGCTGCGCTTGATGCTTTTTACAGCGATCCCGTTAACGGCGTTGCCGATTATGATGATTCATTCGATATTCCGGATCTCCTCGAAGAGAGCATGACTTTTGCACTTGCAGGTATCGACGGCTCCACTTATGAGATAGGAGAGCCTGATGTAAGCAAGAACAGGAATACAATTAAGTTCCCTGTTACATTCAATGACGTAATTGAAGTTGCCGATATCCCCATGGGCACGGAAGAAGAGATTTCCGATGCTTTGGATGACTGCGACAGGGAAGACATCGAGATCGAGTTTACCCTCAAGAACAACAAGGGTAACTGGGAGATCGACGATATGTCCGAGCTTATCGATGTATTCTTTGCTCCCTATGAGTCGCTTGTTTTCATTGATGAGAACGGCATGCCCACATCGTTTAACCAGGACTTCTTCGATGAGTGCGTAGTAGATACAGCCTGGTATGATCCGCTTATGGCTAATCCTCTGGACAATAACAGTCTCCAGAGTCCTCCGGCCGTTATCGGTGTCGTATATTTCGACAGACCGATGTATCTGACATTTACGGCTAATCTTCTCAAGAATGGTGAAGTTGTTCAGACTATGGATATTACCGTAGACGGCGGAACGATAGCCTACTGTGAGTTCTGGGGAAGCAGATATGCTTCGGGTTCTTACACCATGGAACTCATATTTGATGACGGTGTAGTTGCTGTAACCGATACTTTGTCCGTTAACTGATAGCAGATGTTTCTTGCCGATAACTGGAAAGATTTTGAAGTTCTATATGCCGGAGAACAGGAGAAATACGAGCGTTGGGGAGACGTTCTTTTAAGGCGTCCGGATCCTCAGGCCGTATGGCCCGTGCGTGAAGGCGGCAAAGAAGTCGGATGGGATGATCTTGCATCTCCAAATGCCGTCTATATCAGAAGCAATTCCGGAGGCGGCGCATGGCAGAAGCTTAAGTCCATGCCGCCCAAGTGGAATATATCTTATAAGTCTCTCGGCAAGGATCTTACTTTCATTATCGAACCGACTTCCTTTAAGCATACGGGTCTTTTCCCCGAACAGGCTTCAAACTGGGATTTTGCAGGCAAGCTCATATCCGATGCTGTTAAGGTCGGAAGAGATGATATCAAGATACTTAATCTTTTCGCTTATACGGGTGCAGCCACATGTGCGGCAGCGTGTCACGGCGCGGCTGAAGTTGTGCATGTTGACTCCTCTAAAGGCATGATTGCCCGTGCCAAGGAGAATATCATCGAGAGCGGACTCGAGTCTTCTTATGTAAGATTCATTAACGAAGACTGCAGGAAGTTCGTCGAGCGCGAGATCAGACGCGGCAGGAAGTACGACGGCATTATTATGGATCCGCCCAAGTACGGCAGAGGTCCTACGGGTGAACTGTGGGAGATAGAGAAATCCCTCTATGAATTCGTGTCGCGTACGGCTCTTTTGCTGTCTGACAAGCCCTTGTTTGTCATAATAAGCTCCTATGCTACCGAGCTCGGCGCGAATGCCGTCGGTAACGTGCTTGATCTTACATGCGGCTCGAGGTTCGCGGGCAAGACCGTAAGCGATGAGCTGGGACTTCCCGTAACGCACATGAACCTTAATCTGCCTTGCGGGCAGGCTTCAAGATGGACTCCCCGCGCATAATATTCGAAGACAATCATCTTCTCGTGGCATTTAAACCCGCGGGATACCTGTCGCAGTCGGACGGCTCTGATGCCCCCGATATGCTTTCATTTCTCAAAGATTATATAAAGGTGAAGTACAACAAGCCCGGTAACGTCTATCTCGGCCTCGTTCACCGTCTGGACAGGAATGTCTCCGGGGTAATGGTCTTCGCAAGAACATCGAAATGTGCGTCACGCCTTTCGGAACAAATCAGGAAAGGCACCTTCTCGAAAGGATACCGTGCCAGAGTACAGGGAAAGCTCGAAGGCGAGGGAAGACTTGTAAATTATCTCGTTAAAGACGAGAAACTTAATAAGGTCACCGTCTATGACAGGGAAGTGCCCGGCAGTAAGCGGTGTGAGCTCGAGTATAAGGCGGGTGCTTTTGACGGTGGGTTTACCGATGTTGACGTTAAGCTTCTTACGGGACGCTCACACCAGATAAGAGCGCAGTTCGCGCATGCGGGACATCCTCTTGAGGGTGATGTAAAGTACGGCGGTAAAAAGAGCGGGGAAGGCATCGGGCTTATGTCCTGCAGGCTGTCTTTTGATCATCCGACTACGGGAGAAAAGCTCGAGTTTACAATATAGTTTGATAACTTGCCGTTTAATATTAATAAGTGTAATATCTTAACTACGTTTTTGAGCATTTAGGAGGTTCTTTCAATGGAACGCGAAGAGTTTTTGAGTGTTTATCGTCACTCTCTGGCACATATTATGGCTAAGGCTGTAATAGAGATTTACGGCAAGGAGAATGTGCAGTATGCCATCGGTCCTCAGATCGCAGACGGCTGTTACTACGACTTCACACTCCCGAGGCCGGTAAGTGAGGATGATATCAAGGTCATCGAAGATAAGATGCGTGAGATCATCAAGAGAAGAGAGAACTGGACACGCAAGGAAGTAAGCCGTTCCGAGGCTTTGGAGATCTTCAGGGATCAGAAGTTCAAGACTGAACTTATCAATGATCTTCCCGAAGACGAGCTCATCACTGTTTACTACACAGGTGACGACTTCGTGGATCTTTGCCGCGGACCTCATATCGATAATTCACAGGAACTTTTCCAGGCTGCTTTCCAGATCAAGAACGTTTCCGGTGCTTACTGGAGAGGCGATGAGAAGAGAGACCAGCTTCAGAGAATCTATCTGTTCGCATTCCCTACCAAGGACGAACTCAAGGCTCACCTGACATGGCTCAAGGAAGCTCAGGAGAGAGACCACAAGAAGATCGGTGTTGCTCTGGATATGTTCATGTTCAGAGACACGGCTCCCGGTATGGCTTACTGGCTCCCTAGGGGATGGACAATGTATTCCCAGCTCATGAAGTATTCCCGTGAGCTTCAGGCTAAGCATGACTACAATGAGATCTCAGCTCCTTTGATCAACAACAAGAAGCTTTGGCTCATCTCCGGTCACTGGGCTCATTACGTAAACAACATGTTCATCGTTCCCGGTAAGACACAGGGAACTGAAGCTACAGATGCAGTTTCTTCCGATGAGACAGCGCAGTTCTCCATCGAGGCTGAGGACACAATGGCTGCAAAGCCCATGAACTGCCCTAATGCCATGATCGAGTACAAGAGAACAATGCACTCTTACAAGGAGCTTCCTATCAGATACTCCGAGTATGACGTTCTCCACCGTAAGGAGAAGTCCGGACAGATGAACGGTCTGTTCAGAGTTCAGGAGTTCCGTCAGGATGATGACCATACATTCGTTACCGAAGCTCAGATCAAGGATGAGATCAAGGACGTAATCGCTATCGCAGACGAGATCTACAAGACATTCGGACTTACATACCGTGCCGAGTTCTCCACAAGACCTGATGACTTCATGGGAGACATCGAGTCCTGGAACAGAGCAGAGGCTGCACTGAAGGAGATCCTCGACGAGAAGTACGGCGAGGGCAACTACGAGATCAATGAGGGTGACGGTGCTTTCTACGGACCGAAGATCGACCTTCAGATCAAGGATGCTCTCGGAAGAGAGTGGCAGTGCGGTACTGTACAGCTCGACTTCCAGCTTCCTCATAACTTCGAGCTTACATACGTTGATCAGGACGGTTCCCAGAAGATGCCTATCGTTATCCACAGAGCTATCTTCGGTTCCCTCGAGAGATTCATCGGTATCATCACAGAGCACTTCAAGGGTGCATATCCTTTCTGGCTCAATCCTTTCCAGGTAGCCATCGTTCCTATCAGAGAAGAGCATAACGAGTATGCCAAGAAGGTTGAGACTGCTTTGAAGGAAGCAGGCATCCGTGTTGAGGTTGATTACA
Organism: Clostridiales bacterium; assembly: GCA_017940895.1. GTDB lineage: Bacteria > Bacillota > Clostridia > Saccharofermentanales > Saccharofermentanaceae > Saccharofermentans. Next base: position 25,807 of record JAGAXM010000017.1, read on the forward strand.
GCGATGTCAACATGAGAGACAAGATCAAGAGATTCAAGAACATGAAGGATCCTTACATCCTCGTTCTCGGTAATGAGGAAGCTGCTGCCGAGGAAGTCTCCGTAAACGTAAGAGGCTCCAATCAGCAGGTAAGAAATGTTCCTCTTACAAAGTTCATCGAGAAGTGTAAGCAGCTTAATGCTGACAGGACATTGGAGCTTCCTTCCGAATTCTGATTATAGGTTTAAGCATAATAAAACAGGACCGGCACGGTCCTGTTTTTATATGCTTTGAGAACTCAGCAGTTTACGATGAATTCTTTGATTATCTCGATCCACTGAATGAAGTCGTTCGCCGGTACATGCTCGTTCGCCTGATGACACTGGTCGATCTGCCAGGGGGTCTCGATTCCGAATGCAACTGTATTCGGAATATGACGTGCGTAAGTTCCTCCGCCGATGGCGATCGCTTCCGTGTAATCCTCGCGATCCCTGTATTCTTCTTTAAAGCCGGTGAACTTGTCCATGTGCCTGCGCCAGATCTCGGTAAGACCTCTGATGGAAGGTGAGTTCTTATCAAGGAATATGGCATCCATATTATTAATTAATTCAATATCAAAACCATATTCGGATGCTTTGGCGCGTAAACTGTCGATAACGTCGTTCAGCTTGTGAGAGTAGGGGACTCTGAAGTCTATAGTGACTGAACATTCGTCGCCGTCTGCATTGAGCATTCCGATATTTGATGTAAGCGCGCCGGATTCGTCAACCGTGTCGCATCCTGTGAACTTAACGGCATCGAAGTCACTGATGAACTTGAAGATGGGATATTTGTTTATATCTATATTACTATCCTTAAGCTTCGCGAGCAGGAGGGAGATCGCATTGATACCGAGTTCGGGTCTCGAGCCGTGTGCCGTCTTGCCCTCTGTGCTTATGTCCTGACCTTCGATGATGCATCTGGCTTTAGCGGGCACCATGTTAACGGCAGAACCACAGTCTGCCCAAAGGCCTCCTGTGTTCTTGCCGTATATCTTGATGTGAAGGATGCTCTTCTCGCAGTAGATCGCAGGGAAAGATGCATCGGGAGTGATGGCGAAGTCAGGGATCTGCTCGTGTTCCGCATAGTATTCGACGCAGGAACAAGAACGCTCCTCGTCTGTGCCGAGAATAAGACGTACCCTGTAATCTTCCGGGATCTTTCCTTCCTCGAGAAGCTCTTTCATAGCGAAGAATGAAGCCGCGGCAGGACCTTTGTCATCCACAATTCCTCTGCCGTACATGACATCATCCTTAAATGTCAGGGTAAAGGGGTCTGAGTCCCAGCCGTCGCCTTCCGGTACTACGTCCAGATGGCAGATGATGCCGAGCATACGGTCTCCTGAGCCGAATTCCACCCAGCCTGCGCGGTCTCCGGTAACGCCTGTCTCGAATCCCGCTTCACGTGCTTTGCCGAGAAACCAGTCGAGTACATGACGGGGAACGGTGCCGTACGGAGCACCGTCTTCCGGTTCTCCGCCGACCGAAGGTATTGATATTAATTCAGTTAGAAAGTCCTTTTGATATTCGGTTAATGACATTTTTGCCTCCTGTGCTTGCGTATAAACAATTCATTTGATATTATACACGGGCATAAAAAACACGTAAGACGAAAAATCTTTGTGCTTTCCCCGCGTACAACGTGCGCAGATAAGAGAAAAGTCATGGTCTTACGGAAGAAAAACAAGGAGGATTATTTTTTATGCCCGTTATTTTAATGAAGCAGCTGCTTGAGGCAGGCGTCCACTTTGGACATCAGACAAGAAGATGGAACCCTAAGATGAAGGAGTACATCTTCACAGAGCGTAACACAATCCACATCATTGACCTTCAGAAGACAGTTAAGAAGATCGACGAAGCTTACGACGCAATGAAGGAGCTCGCCGAGAAGGGTGACATTCTCTTCGTAGGTACAAAGAAGCAGGCTCAGGATTCCATCAAGGAAGAGGCTGAAAGATGCGGTCAGTTCTATGTTAACAACAGATGGCTCGGCGGTACTCTCACAAACTTCAAGACAATCAAGACAAGAGTTGCAAGACTCCTTGAGCTCCGTGAGATGGAGAAAGACGGTACATTCGACGTACTTCCCAAGAAGGAAGTTGCTAAGCTTAAGCTCGAGATGGCTAAGCTTGACTTGAACCTCGGCGGTATCGTAGGTATGGATCACCTTCCTGCAGCCCTGTTCGTAGTTGATACAAAGAAGGAGCACCTTGCAGTATCCGAGGCTAAGAGACTTGGTATCCCTGTAGTTGCTATCGTTGATACAAACTGCGATCCTGATGAGATCGACTATGTAATCCCCGGTAACGATGATGCTATCCGTGCTGTTAAGCTCATCGCAGGTAAGATGGCTGATGCAGTTATCGAAGCTCACCAGGGTGAGGACTTCGCTCCCGCAGCTGAGGCTGAGGAGCTCGAGGAGCCCGCAGAGGCTGAGTCTATCGAAGAGATCGCTGCTTCCGAGGAAGCTTGATCCCGTTATCATTAATCAGGAGGAATAATCATGGAAATATCAGCAAAACAGGTTAAGGAACTTCGTGACCTCACAGGTTGCGGAATCATGGACTGCAAGAAGGCTCTTATCGAGGCTGAAGGCGACGTAGAGAAGGCTAAGGACTGGCTCCGTGAGAAGGGTATGGCTAAGGCTGAGAAGAAGGCCAGCCGTGTTGCTGCAGAGGGTGTTGTTGCTTCTGTTATCTCCGATGACATGAAGACTGGTGCTATCGTTGAGGTTAACATCGAGACAGACTTCGCTGCTGCTACAGATAAGTTTAAGTCTTTCGTTGAGGACGTTAAGACACAGATCATGACAGTTAAGCCTGCTGATATCGATGCTCTTAAGGCTTCTGCTATGTACAACGATTCTTCCAAGACAGTAGAGCTTGCTACAAAGGAAGCTATCGCTGATATCGGAGAGAACACTTCCGTAAGAAGATTCGCTCTTTACGAAGTAAGCGGCAACGGCGCTGTTACATCTTACATCCACATGGGCGGTAAGGTCGGCGTTATCGTTGAGTTCACAGTAAGCGATGATTCTGTTATCAAGACAGACGCTTTCAAGACAATGGCTAAGAACATCGGTATGCAGATCGCAGCTTCCAACCCTTCCTGGGTTGCAGAGTCTGAGGTACCTCAGGCTGCTCTCGACAGAGAAACTGAGATCATCAAGAACAAGGCTCTCGAAGAGGGTAAGCCTGCTCAGATCATCGAGACAAGAATCGTTCCCGGCCAGATCAAGAACTTCTACAAGCTCAACGTATTGCTTGATCAGGAGTATGTAAAGGACGAGGACAAGACAATCGCTCAGTACATTGAGGCTGAGTCCAAGGCTATGGGCGTTGAGATCTCTGTTGCTAGATTCACACGTTACGGTCTCGGCGACGGTATCGAGAAGAAGGAAGAGGACTTCGCTGAGGAAGTAAGAAAGCAGGCAGGTCTCTGATAAGAGATCCCAAGCTTTTCTCTTAAGTTAATAATCTGCCGGTCGGAGTTATTCCGGTCGGCAGTTTTTCTAAGAAGGATTTATGATCTATTTTGACAACAGCGCTACAACAAGACCGTGTGAAGAAGTTATACGCGTGATCAACGATGACCTTAGAGGTCAGATGTGGGGTAATCCGGGCTCTCTTCATAAGCTCGGCATGATCTCGTCCAAGGCATACGAAGATGCTTTGGGTGAGTGCGCGAAGACTCTTAATTGTATGCCTTCGGAACTCATATTCACTTCTTGCGGCACCGAGAGTGCGAATACGGCCATCGAAGGCTTCTTCAAGGCTAACCCGCGTGCAGGAAAGACTGTTATCTCCACAAGAACCGAGCACAAGTGTACTTTGGAGACTCTGTCCCTGCTCGAAAAGTCGGGGTATACCGTTAAGTACGTTAAAGTCGGCCGTGACGGTAAGCCCGATCTTGATGAGTTAAGGTCTCTTATCGATGAAGATACTGCGCTTCTTTGTTTTACGCATGTCAATAACGAGACGGGATCGGTACTTCCTCTCGAGCAGATCATTGATGTAAAGAAAGAACTCTGTCCTAAAGCTTCTGTATATCTCGATTGTGTACAGTCGCTTGGAAAGCTTCCCATCAGTCTTAAGACTATGGGAGTAGACATGGCATCCTTTTCCGCGCATAAGATACACGGTATCAAGGGCGTCGGACTTCTGTATATAAGAAACGGAGTCAAAGTAAGTCCGCATATTATAGGAGGCGGACAGCAGAACGGCATGAGATCCGGAACTCAGAGCCTGCCGCTTGCTGCTTCAATGGCAACGGCTGTAACCGAAGCCGAGAAGGCACGTGAAAAAGCTTTCGAAGAGGTCACGAAGATCAATTCGTATCTGAGGCGTGAACTTACGGCAAGAGGCGCGACGGTCAATTCGCCCGAAGATGCACTGCCGTTCGTTCTTAATGTCGCTTTCCGTAATTTCCAGTCGGAAACTATGCTTCACTGTCTTGAGATCTATGAGATCTATATATCCACCGTGTCGGCATGTTCTTCCAAGTCCAAGAAGACTTCGTATGTGCTCGAGAACATGGGGATAGAAAGAAGCATTTCCGCCAACAGCGTAAGACTTTCTTTTTCACGTTATAATACTATGGAAGAAGCGGAAAGCTTTGTTAAGGCGATAGATGAGATTTATGAATTATATGAGGTAAAGGTAAGATAATGGCGACAAACGTAATACTTGCAAGAATGGGTGAAGTAACGCTCAAGGGTCTTAACAGAGGACGCTTTGAAGCGCAACTCATGAACAACTTAAGATACAGATTAAGAAGCTTCGGTAAGGTCTCGATCTTCCAGAGCCAGAGCCGCATCTGGATCGAGTCAAAAGAAGAGGGCAATCCCTACTTCGAGACGGAAGAGTCCGCGAAGGAACTCATGACTGCCGTAACCCAGGTGTTCGGTATCGTATCCGTAAGCCTTGCAAGAAAGTTTCAGGGCGACATCAATGATATCGACAGGAATGCCGAAGAATATGTAAAGAATCTTCTTGCAGCTAATCCCTCTTACAAGACATTCAAGGTCGAGTGTAAAAGAGGCAATAAGAAGTTCCCGATGAACTCTCCCATGATCTGTGAGGAGGTAGGAGCGTGGATCCTCGAGCATTTCGAGAATCTCAGTGTTGATGTCCATAATCCGGATTTTATCCTTCATGTTGAAGTGCGTGACGATAATTATGTATATGCAGGCAAGATGATGGGCCACAGAGGTCTTCCCGTAGGAACGGCGGGCAAGGGAATGCTTCTTCTTTCCGGCGGTATCGATTCGCCTGTTGCAGGTTATATGATGGCTTCAAGAGGTATGCCGATCGATGCCGTATATTTCCATTCATTTCCGTACACTTCGGAACAGGCTAAGCAGAAGGTCGTAGATCTTGCGAAGATCGTATCGAGATTCTCCGGAAGGATGAATCTTTATATCGTTGATTTCACCAAGATACAGCTCGATATGGTAAAGAATTCTCCGCACGACATGCTTACTATAGTTATGCGCCGTGTAATGCTTCAGATCGCTGAGCAGATCGCGAAGAAGAATGACTGCAAGTGCCTTATCACGGGCGAGAGCCTGGGACAGGTCGCAAGCCAGACTCTCGAGGCTATATCCATCACGAATGAAGTTGTTGATATGCCGATCTTAAGACCTCTTATCGGAATGGATAAGGAGGCTACTGTTAAGATCTCAAGGGATATCGGAGCGTTCGAGACATCGATCCTTCCTTATGAAGACTGCTGTACTATATTCGTAGCAAAGCACCCGAAGACTCACCCCAAGCACGCAGATATCGAAGAGGCCGAGAAGAACCTCGATATCGAAGCTATGGTTAAGCAGGGTGTAGAGGAGAACCTCGAGGTCATTAAGATATGAAGATAGGCAAACTCACAAATGAGCAGCTGTCGGCGCTTGTATTAAGCAGACTGCCTGCATTGTCATCATCTACAGTAGTAGGTTCTGATATAGGCGCGGATTGTGCATGGATCGATCTTGGTAATCAGATGATGGTCATCTCTTCCGATCCCGTTACTGCCGGAGGAATGGAATCCGGAACTTTAACTGTGCATGTATCCTGCAATGACATAGCTGCCTGCGGAGTTAAGCCTACAGGAATTCTTATAGATATAATCGCACCTCCTTCGTGTTCTGAAGAAGACATAAGCAAGATAGTCGAAGACGCTTCAAGGGAAGCTAAGAATATCGGTGTCGATATTGTCGGCGGACATACTGAAGTGTCCGAATCGGTCAATACATTTGTAGTAATATCGACGGCCTTCGGACTTGTAAGTAAAGATCATCCGGTGCCTCTGGGAAGAGCAGTGGAAGGTGACAGCCTTATCGTTACCAAGACATGCGGCATCGAGGGGTCTTATATTGCTGTGACGGAACATGCGGATAAACTTACTTCTTTGCCTTCGGAGCTTCTGGAGAATGTAAGATCTTATGTATCCAGAATATCTGTTGTCCCCGAGGGTGTGGTTACCGGATCTTTATTCTCATCGACCGGCAGAAAGAATGACAGAGGATACGGACTCGGAGCCGCCAATCTTCTGCATGACGTTACTGAAGGCGGTATACTTGGAGCAGCTTATGAGATGGCTCATATCTCGGGTCTCGGTATCACGGTCGATGAGACTCTGATCCCCATAACGGAAGAGACTCAGAAGATCTGCAGTATATTGGATATCAATCCGTTCCGGCTTATATCATCAGGTTCTATGCTGATCGCATCACCTGAGCCTGAAAGAATACTAAGCGCATTGGGTGAAGCCGGTATCGACGCATGTGTTATAGGTAAGTTTACTTCTGCCGGGGACGGGTATAAGCGTATTGATAAGATCACGGGATCAGTTACCGAACTTACGCCTCCCGAAGCGGATGAACTTTACGGTATGTGATCTATGAAGTTTATAAGGAAGCTTATCGTCTTTATTATCGCTGCGGCGCTGGTTGTTCTTTGCATCAGACACTATAAGCCGCAGATTGCCGAATTCTTCAATGATAAGGGGATAAGCGTTCCCGGAATTACCGACAACAGCCAGGTCTTTCCGACTTCGGAGTCTATAGTTGATGAGAACGGACAGGTAAAGGTTGTCGTTAATATTCCTCCGACTTATGCATCCTCTATGACTGATGAACAGATCAATGATCTTGTAAACAGTTCCGAAGGAAGACTTACTGCATCAAGACTTCCTGACGGCACGGTAACGTTAACCGTAAGTGATGAATACCGAGACGAGATACTTGCTGAGATGGGATCATACTATGATGATATTGTTATCTCGCAGCTCATCGAGGGCAAAGTGATCAACATAACTCACAATGCCGATTATTCGGCTTTCAGTGTGACGTGTTCTCCTGATATGTCAGAGACCGAGATACTGACCGTTACAGGCAAGCTCTTTGCCATAGGAAAACTCTACGGTTCATTCGCGGGCATTGAGAATGAGAGTATCCGTGTGGATATCACGGATTCACAGACGGGGTTTATAACCAATTCCTATACATCAGATGATATGACGACCGGTCTGGTCGCGGATGCGCGCAATTGGGCAGTTGATACATTTGATAATGTCGTTACTGATATTGCAGACAGAATAGAAGGATCCTAATCAGTCTTTGAATGTCCTTTTTGAAATGATATATCTCGGTCTGTGTTTAGTCTCGAGATAGATCTTTCCGATATACTCTCCGATAACACCGAGGCTTATAAGCTGGATGCTCGACATGAACAGGATAATGATGCTCATGCTGGCCCAACCTTGGATAGTATTACCCAGGAAATAACCTATAACCGTATATATGATCATAATGAAACTCAATATGGCGATAGTTATTCCCATCCCTGTGATAAATCTTATGGGCTTTATGCTCAGACTTGTTATGCCCTGAAATGCAAGATTGAGCATCTTGGACAGAGGATAATGGCTGCTTCCGGCAACACGCTCTTTTCTGTCATAGAGTACGGAAGTGCTCTTGAAACCTACGAGAGGGAACATACCGCGAAGGAAGACATTAACTTCCTTAAAGTCCTTAAACTCCTTCAGCACCTTTGAAGATACCAGTCTGTAATCGGCATGATCATAAACAACCTCAGCTCCCATGAAGTTAAGAAGCTTGTAGTAAGATCTTGCCGTAAATCTTTTGAAGAAGGTGTCAGTCTCACGTGAGTTTCTTACTCCGTAGACTATCTCGGAGCCTTCATTGTAAGCCTGTACCATCGCCTTCATGGCACTGATATCGTCCTGTCCGTCGCAGTCGATGGAGATAGTTATATCACATCTTGGACATGCTTCTTCAAGTCCTGCGAGAAGCGCGTTCTGATGACCTCTGTTACGGCTTAAGCATATTCCTTCGAAGTATTCGTCGGATTCAGAAAGCTCCTCTATAATCTCCCATGTTTTATCTTTGCTGCCGTCGTTTACGAAAAGTATTCTGCTTTGGTCTGAGATCAGGTTTTCATTGATCAGCAAATCAAGTTCTTCTTTGAAAAGAGGAGCTGTTAAAGGCAGGACTTTTTCCTCGTTGTAACAAGGGCTGACTATGTAAAGAACGGGTTTATTCATTGATCATTGCCTCTCTTTTATAAAGATAAAATACATCTCTTGCAAGATTACCGTCTGCGTAGGGATAGATATACTCAGACTCCATAATTATATTGTATCCTTCCCAATCATAATCATTATTATATGTGATTATGTAATCGAAGTACTGTTCATCAATAAGTTCCTGTTGTGTATCCAGAATATCTGTCAGTGAATCTTCGATGTTAAGATAGCAAAAGTATTTGTTAGAAGGATTGATTTCACATATGTTGAAGAACCCGGAATCCATGACATCGTATGTCAGCACTTTAGGATCTTCAGTTTTACATATTTCCTGTGAGAAGATATTCTGAGGTGTCTGATCGATGGATTGACCTAACAGATATAAGTTCTTGCTGCTTAACATTATGCTTGCGGTAACAATTACTATTGCCGGAATAATAATGATTTCAGAATGAGATACACGAGTGCCGAGAAGCTTCCTGATTTTATTCGTTATACAAAGTGTCGGTATCAGAATAAAAGGAGTAAACATCATCAATATGAATCCGTAATAGAAAATGACATAATCATTAATGAATATTATGCTCAGAATACAAACAAATGAGAGCAATAAATATGAACGGATTTCTTTGTTGAAAACCAATGAACAGATCAACGAAAGAATGAGTAATATAAAGATTCCGACATTATCTTTAAAAACCATGGCAAATCCAAACGGTATTCTGAGGGGGGCACTTAATGAAAAACCGCCGTTGTCGCTGTGTGAACTGTAAAGGAAGATATTGTTGTAAAAATATGCTGTGAATAGATCTGTAAGACCTTCATTAATCCAAAAGTAGATTAATATCGGTATGGATACGGTTAAAAATCCCAAAGTAAAGAAAAGCAATGATCGCAGCAATTCCCGAATCATTCCATTCTTAACTGTATATATGACAAAAAATAAAACAAAACCAAATACAAAACCGCAGAACGTGAATTTAATCCAAAATACAATTCCTGTGATCAATCCGATAATGAATACTTCGAGGGAGGAAGGAATTGCTTTTGGTTGACGCAGAGCTCTGATCGTAAAGAAAATAATAATTGTTAATAGCGGAAATGAGAGTTCTTCTGCGCTGTCTCCGAGATGGAACATATTAGATGAGTAAATAATCGAGGCAAAGGGTAAGAGAATTAAGATGCCGGCGACTCCGGAAGTCTTAACAAAAAGTTTGGTGATCTTCCAAGAAAATAAGATGAAAATAAAACACGATATTATTTCAAGTATGTACATTCCTGTATAGGTATTACCGGGTATTAATGCGCATACAGAATGAATAAAATACAGTGCAGGACCTTTCTGTTCATATAAATCCTTATATGGTATCAGACCGGATAATATTCCTCTCCCTAAGGTTAGAAAGAGATTCGCATCATCCCAATAGTTCATAGGATAGAGCGGGGATGATGTAGACATAAACGTTATAATAATAACAGATGATATAAACGTGAATAACTTCTCTTTAATTGATGTTGAAGCTGAGTTGTAACTGTCCGGTTGGGAATAGTCGGCAAGAAGAGTCTTGATAATCTGACTTAAATCAATAAATGACATTGCGGCCGGTATTAACAGCAGTAAAGAAATATAAAAATGAATCTTACCTTTTCCATAACTTCCGGTGATCAGTGTGATTACAGATATCACAATTAACAATAGAATCGAAGAAACGGTTAAATCCTTGATCTTTATAACAGACCTGTTGATTAATAAAGTCAAAACAGCAGGTACTAAAAGACATAGCATTATTACGGGATTTTGCGGCTCTAAGATAAAGATCAGACTTAAGTAACAGAATAAATATAGAATTCTATATGTTTTGCTCATTATGATTGCCCGGTCTTTCCGTAAAGATAGAAATTATATTTATAGTATTTCCCGTTAGCAAAGGGAATGGAATACTCCGTCTGCATTATTATACTATAACCGTCCCACACATATTCACTGCTGTAGGTGATTATGTAGTCAAAATACTCCTCTCCGATGAGTTCGTCCTGTGATTCGCGAAGCTCGGGAAGATAGTTGATGATATTAAGATAACTGAAGTATTTATTGACCGGTTGTGTTCCGCTTGCCGTGAAAAACCCGAGGTCCATAAGATCGTACGTAAGTATCCTAGCATCCGGCGTCGTGCTGATGATTTCGGCGAATTGCGCCTGAGGCAGCTCGTTGTACGGCTTGCCGATGAGGGAAAGTTTCTTGTTTTCTGAGAATATCAGTAAAGCTGCAAGCAGACATAATACAGCTTCCGGCACAACAACATGCTTTCTGTTTTTCGAAAAGGAGTTGACCATGTCGTTATAAAGTGCCGACAAGGGGATCATGAATAAAGCAGGGAATACCATGAATATTAACCCGTAGTAGAACATCGAATAGACGGCGCTGAAGGTAGCGAACATCATCAATATAAATGTCCCAAGCAGGTAAACCGCGGATTTTTTATTGAGAAATGAGAATGAGACCAAAGTTCCGCATACAATGAACAGTAGTCCGTAGTTAAATCTGTACACATGACCGAATCCGTTGAGTATTCGGCTTAGGATCGTTTTGTTCGCGCTCGTGACACCGGAATAGACGAACAGGTTGTTATAAAAATAGACAGTGAAAAGATCCGACAGTGCATTATTAACCGCGAAGTAGATCAATACCGGTAATGAAACAAGAATAAATCCCGTAAGGAATAAGAGGGCAGACAGGAAAAGCTTCCTGATCTGCTTCGTAACGATCGTGTATATGAGATAAAAAATAACGGTTCCGATAATGAAAGCGCACAGGTTATATTTAATCCAGAATATAAGACCGCATATAAGTCCCATAACAAGGGTCTCTTTGTAAGAAGGAAGTGTTTTATCGTTACGAAGTGCCTTAAGAGATAAATAAAGTACAACAGTCAGTAAAGGGAAGCACAGTTCTTCACAGCTGTCTCCGAGATGAAACATATTAGAACCATAGATAAGAGCGCAGACGGGCAGTGTGATGAATACTGTATTATTCTTTTCCGTATCTTTAATGAACAGTTTTACCGTCTTAAACGCAAATGTGATGAAGACAAAACACATGCCTGTCTCAAGCAGCCATACACCCGTAAAAGTCCTGTCGGATATCAGTGAGCAGAATGCATGGATGAAGTACAATGCAGGACCTTTCTGCTCATACATATCCCTGTACAATACAAGTCCTGATCTTATTCCTCTTCCGACCGTGAAGAACAGATTGGCATCGTTCCACAGATTAAAAGGGTACAGCGGTGAGGAGGTGGATACGAGTGTGATTGAGATAAATGATGTGAAGAGAGCGAACAGTTTCTCTTTTACCGTGAGAGGTCCTGCAGCTTCGGGTAAAGAATCGTAAAGATTCCTGTTTACTGATCTGTGTATCAGTTTTTCGATGAGGAAAAGTACAGCATATGTGATAAGAAACACAGTCAAAGACTTTTTAAAGTCTTCGTATTCATTCACGGCGCTGACGGTATAAGCCGTCAGTACGGAGGCAAGAGCTATGCACAGGTGCTTAATCATATCAGGTGCTCTGCTGTAATACGGCAGCAAGAGCACGGTATGTGTTTATGGCATCGTTGGTATGAAGATGAGATGATGTATCTCCTTCGTTTCTGTACGCACCGAAAGTAACGAATATGTATTCGTGTCCGTCGATGGTTGCGGCTGTTGCAAGGCACTGTCCCGCTTCGGTGGTGTAACCTGTCTTGCCGCCTATGAAAGTGCCTCCCTCGAAATCCATGGAAGACAAAGTCTGATAGAAGGTGCTGTATATCGTAAGACCGCCGGGATGATTGATAGTCGCGGAAGAAGTGTAGACATAAGTGGAGAATACTTCTCTGAACTTATCATTCTGAAGACCTGCACGGAGAAGAGTAGCCATATCGCGAACGGTAGAATAGTGATTTACATTATGTTCGCCGGTGCAGTTCATAAAGTGTGTGCCGGTCATGCCGAGTTCTTCGGCTCTGCTGTTCATGAGTTCAACGAATGCGGTCTCCGATCCCGCTACTCTGTTGGCAAGACCGAGACAGCACTCTGCTCCGGAACGAAGCTGGAGTCCGTACAGAAGATCATTGATCGTAATGTTCTCATTGCATTCGAATCCTGCAGTGGAAAGATCCTGATAGTAAAGAGTATCGTAGATCTCTCTGGGGAGAGGATAGACTTCATCGTAGTCCGTCAGCTGCTCGCAGGCGATAAGCAAAGTCATCATCTTAGTAACTGATGCAGGATATGCCTGAGTGTCGGGATTCTTCTCGTCAAGTACAACCCCTGTCTCGGCATCGATCAGGATCGCTTCATTGCTGTAGATGTTTCCGAGAATATTCAACGAAGGCATCGGTGTGGGGGTGGGCGCTTCTGTCTCAGTCGGAATTGTTTCCTGAACATCAGTCGATAATGTTGTGAGAGTAAACTCCGAGCTTGTCTCGGGTTCCTTGTGTCTGCAGGATTCAAGACCGATGATTATAGCCGCCACTAATATGATTGCCAGGCAGAATAAGGTCAGGAAAGCCTTTCCTCTGGCATTAAGTTTCTTTTTTCTTCTCTTTTTTGAATTTGCCATACGATAATTATATAATTTCAAAGTACGGATTATGTTTCCGATACATGTTATTTTTATGTCTAATGCCGGGGGGATGCTCATGACATTTGGAAAAAGAATGAAAATTGCTTTGATAGGAGCAGTTATAGCTTCTTTGGCAGGCAGTCTGTTCGTATTGCTTTTAAGTGAATCTGCAAGAATGCTGACTATTATTTCATTAATAGTTGCAGTAGCTGTATTAGGTCTTGTTCTTGTTGCACAGTTTATTCTGGAAGGCAAGCCCGCCAAGGTAAGAGTACCTGTCTTTATTCTGATCGTAGTGCTGTCTGTCTGTACCGTTCTTTCTGTTGCTCTCTATAATATCGGTAAGAAGATTACTTTCCCCGGAACCTCGGATGAGGAGGCTTACGAAGAACTGTGCGATATGGATGGTGTTGTCGTTCAAATCGATGAAGGTAACTTAAGCGGATGGAGAATTCCGGCAACTGCGGTTGCAGAAGGCGAGCCCAGACCCGTTATTCTGTATTTCGGCGGTAACGGGGAGAACTCTTCACACAGGGTGGAGAACATGTTAAGTAACGAGAAGTCCTCATATCTGTATGAGAACTACGATTTCTTCTTCATGGATTATCCTTCGTACGGCAATAACGATACCGAACTTACCGAGGACAGTCTGTATCAGTTTACACTTGATGCTTATAATTATGTCTCATCCCTCGATACTACCTCAGGCATAACGCTTCTTTCGTATTCCATAGGTAACGGACCCGCCATGTATCTGGCATCGCAGGATGATGTGAATATCGATTCCATGATCATGCTCGCACCTTATAATTCGGGATATGATCTTTATAATGCCAACCTGAATATCTTCTACGGTCCGCTTAGACTGCTCGTTGCTTTTAAGCTCCCCTCATACAAATATGCAGCGGATGTCGAGTGTCCCGTTACGATGATCGCTTCCACGGATGATGAGATCATTCCTTATGAATCTTCAAGGAATCTGTTCTCTTCGCTGTCCGGCGGAGCGGCTAACTTCGTTACGGTAGAGGGAGTGCTTCATAATGACTTCTTCTCGAGCCCTGAGGTCATCAATGCTATAAGAAATTCTCTGGAGGCTGCATGATATGAGAACCGATATGAAATACAGACTTACACTTGCGGCAATATTTGCAGCTATCCCTTTGGTACTGTTTACCCTGACGCTGTTTATAATGGCGACAAGTAATATCTGGCTCGGATTATTCCCCGTATACCTGTTTGCAGGAGCTTTTCTTGTGGTTTTTATCCTGAGTTTTGTGCCGTTTATGAAGGATCATATGTGGCTGTCCGTTATTGCTGCAGTCCTTTTGGCAGTGCTGTCAGGGTTTATTCTGCATCTGGTCGTTTGATTTAAGACCTAAATAATAGTAAAATCGCGAGGTATTTCGCTTATACGGAGAATGCCTTTGTTTAAGAAGCTTTTATCAATTCTGACGGCCTGTGTCGTAATAATGACGATGGGAATGCCCGCATTGGCCAATGCCCGTTTCGAGAGATTCGAGATGATGTGGAACGATGCGACGGATGCCGAGAGGTATTTTATGCCTTCAGAAGTCAAGGCTTATGCGTGCGGTCTTTCGACCAACGATTTTGTATTCTTCGCAAGGGTAATCGAAGGTGAGGGCGCAGATAACGACGACAACATCACGGATAAAGTGTTTGTTGCCCTGACGGTCCTTAACCGTATGGCCTGTTCCAGATGGCCGACAAGATCGGTAATTTCCACTCTTCAAAGACCCGGACAGTTCGAGGTCGTTGACCGTGAGACACACGAGTGTCACTGTGCGAGATCTTTGGATTCCGAGTGGGCGATAGTTATCGCATACAGAATGTTCGAGAATAATGAAGTGGATTGCCATATGGTGTATTACAATGCTTATGGCTTTACGGGTTACTCGACACCCAGAGAGGGCGGATTCGCGAATTATGCTTATTTCGGCGGAAACTACTTCTCTGTGATACCCTGTAACTGCGCTTCATGTTCATCAAGGATGCCGGGCTGGGATCGCGATGATGTCGAGATGCTCCCGGATGATTACGAGATCTTAAGGCCGGAAGGCGTAGGACCAAATTATTTCTGATATCTATAGCAGGAGGAAAAAATATGTACGACAAGATCAAGGCAGAGGATTCAGAAGTCTATTCCGCAATAATGCAGGAACTTCAGAGGCAGAGAGACAAGATCGAGCTTATTGCATCAGAGAATATCGTATCTGAAGCAGTTCTCGAGGCAGCAGGTTCAGTTCTTACGAACAAGTATGCTGAAGGTTACCCGGGTAAGAGATACTACGGCGGATGCGAGTATGTTGATATCGTTGAGCAGCTCGCTATCGACAGAGCTAAGGAGCTCTTCGGTGCAAAGTACGCTAACGTTCAGCCTCACTCCGGTGCTCAGGCAAATACAGCTGTTTATTTTGCCATTCTCAAGCCCGGCGATAAGATTCTCGGTATGGATCTGTCACACGGCGGTCACCTCACACACGGTATGAAGCTCAATGTTTCCGGTAAGACATACGAGTCTGATTTCTATCAGGTTGATAAGGAGACAGGTGAGATCAACTATGAGGAAGTAAGAAGGAAGGCTCTCGAGTTCAAGCCTAACGTTATCGTTGCAGGTGCTTCCGCTTATCCCAGAATCATTGATTTCAAGAAGTTCCGTGAGATCGCTGATGAGGTCGGAGCTTATCTCTTTGTTGATATGGCTCACATTGCTGGACTTGTTGCTGCAGGACTTCAC
This sequence comes from Clostridiales bacterium, assembly GCA_017940895.1. Lineage (GTDB taxonomy): Bacteria > Bacillota > Clostridia > Saccharofermentanales > Saccharofermentanaceae > Saccharofermentans. Next base: position 41,726 of record JAGAXM010000017.1, read on the forward strand.
CCCAATCCGGTTCCTTATGCTCATATCGTTACAACAACAACACATAAGACATTGCGCGGTCCCCGCGGCGGCATAATCCTTACAAATGACGAGGAGCTTGCCAAGAAGATCAATTCTGCAGTATTCCCCGGACAGCAGGGCGGACCTCTGATGCACATCATCGCTGCCAAGGCAGTTGCATTCAAGGAAGCTCTTTCTCCCGAGTTCAGAGAGTATGCCAACCAGATCGTTAAGAATGCAAAGGCTTTGAGCGAGGCTCTCCTTGCAAGAAACGTTAACCTCGTTTCCGGCGGTACAGACAACCATCTCATGCTCATCGACCTGAGAGGAACAGGTATTACAGGTAAGGAGCTCCAGCTCCGTCTTGATGACTGCAATATCACAGCCAACAAAAATACAATCCCGTTCGATCCCGAGAAGCCATTCGTTACATCCGGTGTACGTATCGGTACTCCTGCCGTTACAACACGCGGCATGAAGGAAGAGGATATGGTCGAGATCGCTGATCTTATCAGCCTTTGCATCTTCGATTATGAGAACAAGAAAGATGAGGTTATTGCCCGAGTAGCTAAGCTTACCGAGAAGTATCCTCTTTATCCCGACTTTAACTGATGCCCGAGGAAGATCTTTCAAGACAGCCTCTGGCTTTCAGGATGGCTCCGAGAAACCTCGATGAATACGAGGGTCAGGAGCACATTGTCGGTAAAGGAAAACTATTAAGAAGGATGATCGAGGCAGACCGTCTGTCCTCGGTCATCCTTTTTGGTCCTCCGGGAACCGGAAAGACTGCGCTCGCAAGAGTCATAGCCAACTGCACCACGTCAAAGTTCCGTTCCATCAATGCTGTTACATCAGGTGTGGCAGATATTAAGGCAGTCATAGAAGATGCCAGGAATCCGCTTCTGTCAGAAGGGCAGAAGACGGTTCTGTTTATCGATGAGATCCACAGGTTCAATAAATTGCAGCAGGATGCGCTTCTTCCTTTTGTAGAGGACGGAACGATCATTCTTGTAGGCGCTACGACGGAGAATCCTTTCTTCGAGGTTAACAAAGCTTTGGTATCAAGATCGACAGTACTTCAGCTTCATTCTCTTACGGATGAGAATATTAAGAATATTCTTAAGCGTGCTGTAGAGGATAAGGAAAGAGGATACGGCCTTCTCGACGTTAAGATATCGGACGGGACTTTGTCCAAGATAGCGGGCTTATCCGGCGGTGATGCCAGAAACAGCCTTAAGGCATTGGAGCTTGCTGTGATCACTACGGCACCCGATAAGGACGGCGCCATTGTCATAACGGATGAAGTCGTAAGCGACTGCATGCAGAACAGGACTGTTCTTTTCGATAAGGACGGGGAGAGCCATTACGACAATATAAGCGCGATGATCAAGTCCATGCGCGGTTCCGATCCCGATGCAGCAATACTGTACCTTGCAAGAGCCCTTGCGGGCGGTGAGGATATAGAGTTCCTGGCGCGAAGGATCGTTATCTGTGCCGCGGAAGACGTGGGCCTTGCCAATCCGAATGCGCTTCTCGTGGCTACAGCCGCTTATCAGGCGGCGGCTTCTGTGGGAATGCCCGAGGCGAGGATTCCTCTGGCTGAAGCCTGCATCATCGTGGCAACATCTCCAAAGTCCAATGCGGCTTACCTTGCGATCAACAAAGCTTTGGCTGATGTTCGCGAAGCAGACACGGGCTCTGTGCCTATGCACCTTCGGAATGCACCCGCAAAGGGTATGGAAGACTTGGGATATGCGGTGGGCTACAAGTATGCCCATGACTACCCGGGACACGTGGTCGCTCAGCAGTATCTTCCGGATGCCGTAAAGGACAGGAAGTATTATGAGCCTACTTCTATGGGATATGAGAAAAAGATAGTAGAATATCTTGATTACGTCGAAAGGATGACAAACAAGAATGAATAAGAAAGCAGTCGGTATTATCCTGACAGCAGCGATCTGCATGTCCTCGTTCACTGCATGCGGAAGCAAGGTAGATGAATTCGTAACTATCAATAATGTAAATCAGTCCTCCGTTAATGTGGCGGAAGGATTCTTTCAGTCTATATTCACAGGTGATGAGCAGATGTTCGAGGCCTGCTATCCCGATTCATTTAAGCTTTATGAGAATGAAGACGGTGAGACGGTCGACATGCATGAAGTGTTTGAAGAATATACATCATATATGGATCCTTCATGGACTTATGTCGGAGCTTCGCTGTCCGGTTATAACGATTATACGGAAGAGTACAATTATGATTTCCCGGCTTTGCAGGGAGATATAGCGGTGCTTCATCATACGACAGACGATCAGATACTTGCAGCCCAGATCGTTAAGCTCCGTCTTAACTTCGATGACGAAGAGGGCAGCAGAATGACAACGGACGTCTATATCATCGTATATAAGACCGAATCTGCGTGGTATGTGTTTGAATTGCAGAATTCGGATGCCGAATTCGCGGCTTGATATCGTTAATTTTGCTATTGCGCCACTAATACCGTTGTGATAGTATTGTATTCGCATGAAAGACATGTGTCCGTGTGACGCGGACAAATAAGAAATTCTGGAGTAGAAAAATGGAACAGAAATTAAGAGTCGGCGTTATCGGCGCCACGGGTTATGTAGGACAGAGATTCATCAGTCTTCTTGAGAACCATCCCTGGTTCGAGTGTGTTGCTTTATGTGCATCACCCCGTTCTGCCGGTAAGACTTACGAAGAGGCTGTAGAGGGCAGATGGAAGATAGACAGACCCATGCCCGAATATGCGAAGAAGCTCGTTGTATACGGAACGGATGATATCGAGTCATACGTTGACCAGATCGACTTCACATTCTGTGCCGTTGATATGAAGAAGGATGAGATCAGAGCCCTCGAGGAGAAGATCGCTAAGCTCGAGTGCCCCGTAATCTCCAATAACTCTGCAAACAGATGGACAGAGGATGTTCCTATGATCATCCCCGAGATCAATGCGGATCATGTCGAGCTTATCGATGCCCAGAGAAAGAGACTCGGAACAAAGAGAGGATTCGTAGCAGTTAAGCCTAACTGCTCCATCCAGAGCTATGTTCCCGCACTTACGCCTCTTCTTTCATACGGTATCGAGAAGATCTCCGTATGCACATACCAGGCAATCTCCGGTGCAGGCAAGACATTCGATATTTGGCCTGAGATGGTAGGCAACCTCATCCCTTACATCAGCGGTGAGGAAGAGAAGTCCGAGAAGGAGCCCCTTAAGGTTTGGGGTAAGTTCGCAGGAGATCACATCGAGCTTGCCAAGGAGCCTGTTATCTCTGCTCAGTGCTACCGTGTAGCAGTTCAGGAAGGTCACACGGCTGCTGTATCCGTAAGCTTTAAGAACAAGCCTTCCAAGGAAGACATGATCAAGGCATGGAACGAGTTCGTCGGAGAGGCTCAGAAGCTCGAGCTTCCTTCCGCTCCCGAGCACTTCCTCCAGTATCTCGAGGAGGACAACAGACCTCAGCCCAAGCTTGATGCTATGTTCGGCAACGGCATGGGTGTAAGCGTTGCAAGACTTCGTGAGGATAATATCTTCGACTATAAGTTCGCATGTCTGTCACACAATACTTTAAGAGGAGCTGCCGGCGGCGGAATGCTCACGGCTGAGCTTCTTACGAAGAAAGGATATATTACTGCCAAGTAATCCTTTCTGATGCCGGTATTAAGTGTCGACAGTATATCAGTAAGTTTTGAGACCCGGCGGGTTCTCGACGAGATAAGCTTCTCCGTTAATCAGGGAGACAAGATAGCTTTCATCGGCGGGAACGGCGCCGGGAAATCTACGTTGTTCAAAGTTGTTAAAGGTATCGTAAGACCTGACAGCGGAAGAGTTATTCTTCACGGTAATACAACGGTCGGATTCCTTTCTCAGAATATGGACGAGCAGGACTTGAGTTCTGCCACTTTAAAGCCCCGCGATATGACCGATACGGAGATCAGGCTTAAGCAGATAGAAGCGGAGCTTGCTTCCGATCATTCCAAAGAAAAGCTTGATGAATATGCCGCGGTCACTTCAAAGTATGAAGCGATGGGCGGTTATGATTACGAATTCCGTATCAAGGAAGCTCTTGCAGGCCTCGGTCTTAAAGACATAAGCGACAGGACAGACCTTATGACCTTGTCAGGAGGCGAGAAGATGAGAGTGTGCCTTGCGCGTCTCATCGTAGAACGCCCCGATATCCTGATGCTCGACGAGCCTACTAACCATCTCGATGCTGATGCCATCGAATTCCTTGAAGATTATCTGGGGTCATACGGCGGTTCCGTGTTTGTTATTACACACGACCGTCACTTCATCGATTCATTCGCCAATCGCGTTATCGAACTCGACGGCGGTCATATCACCGAATACAGAGGAAACTACGACAGCTACAAGCTTCAGAAGGAAGAGTTCCTTAAGACTCAGAAGCGTGTTGTTGAGAATCTCGAGAAAGAGCTCGAGCATCAGCTTGACGTAAAGCAGACCATGCTCTCGCATCGTAATATCTCCGGATATCACCAGCGCGAGAAGATGGTGGATAAGTTAAGTGCGGTGCTTGAGAAAGAGCGTGCGCGCCTGCCTTCGGGACAGGGCAGGATGAGCTTTAATGTTGTACCCGAGGAGCGCGAAGGTGCTTCGGATAAGATCGTTATCGCCGTTAAGAACGTATCCAAGAACTATGATGACGGACCGATGGTTTTCGAAGATATATCCTTCGAGCTTAAGGCGGGGCAGAAGTTCTTTCTTGCTGGTCCCAACGGCTGCGGTAAGTCGACTCTGCTTTCCATGTTAAGAGGAAGGATCGCGGGCTTCGACGGCAGTGTGTTTATAAGCGCATCTTCCACGGTGGGATTCATGGAGCAGTTCGTTCCTTTCGAGGATGAGACGGCGACGTGCTATGAAGAGCTGATAAGGCGTTCCGACCTTACCGTGACGGAGGCACGTTCTTTGCTGGCACGATTCGGCTTCAGGGGCGATGACGTGTTCAAGACTATCAACGTTTTGTCGGGTGGCGAGAGGAGCAGGCTTTACCTGTGTCTTATCCTCGAGGAGAACCCGGATATACTCTTCCTCGACGAGCCTACGAACCATCTCGATATCGAGTCGCGTGAGATCCTTGAGGATGCTCTTGCGCAGTACAGCGGTGCTATCATATGCGTCAGCCACGACCGTTTCTTTATAGAGAAATGTGCCGATAAGGTGCTGGGCTTTGCTGACGGCACGGCGAAGCTTTATGATTCCTACGAATACTACCGTAAGGCTGTGCGTAGGCCCAAGGTAAGCGAGCCTGCAGAGGTTAAGCCGGAGCCCAAGAAAAACAAGCCTTCCCAGAATCAGGCTCAGGCCCGAAAAGAGCGTGCACGTGCAGCCGAGCGCATACGTGAGCTTGAGAAGCTCATAGAGGAAAAAGAACTCGAACAGAAGACTCTCGAGGAGAAGTTCGTGTCGGGAGAGGCTTCCCGCGAGGACTATGATCTTTATGCTTGTAACGCGGCTGTAATCGAAAAGATGTATGATGAATACGGAGCGTTATGCTAAAATTTATTGAATATGCCGTAAAGACGGAGGTTTTATTATGATTGACGATATCGAATTATTGAAGATTATTGAGAAAGATCCCAGGATTACTCCTGCGGATATCGCCGTTCAGCTTGGAGCCGCCGCCGAGGAAGTCGAGGCTGAGATCGACAGACTTAAGGAGGAGAAGATCCTCTTGGGCTATACAGCAGAGATCAACTGGTCTAAGTCTTATCCCGAGAAGGTAACGGCTCTTATAGAAGTACGTATCACTCCTCAAAGAGACAGGGGCTTCGATAATATCGCTAAGATCCTAAGTAAGTATGATAAGGTAACGGACTGCTATCTGATGTCCGGTGCTTTCGATCTGCTCCTTATCTACAACGACGACAGCCTTAAGAATATTGCAGAGTTTGTATATAACAAGGTTGCTACAAGTGAGGGTGTTCTCTCGACGGCAACTCACTTTATCCTCAAGAAGTACAAGAGTAACGGTATCTTCTTCGAGGATGAGACTACTGATGACAGGCAGGCGATTGTCTTATGATAGATTTGAATTCCAAAATATCAAAATCCGTCGCAAGCGTACCGCCGTCGGCTATCCGTAAGTTCTTCGATCTGGCAAGCGAGATGAAGGGTGTTATATCCCTTTCCATCGGTGAGCCCGATTTTGTAACTCCCTGGTCTATAAGAGAAGCGGGTATCAATTCGCTTGTTGACGGATATACACACTATTCTCCCAATGCGGGTTATACGAATGCCAAGAAGGCAATCGTAAATTACATAAACAGACGTTACGGTATCGAGTATGAACATAACGGCGAGTGCCTCATTACAGTAGGCGGTTCCGAGGGTCTTGACCTCGCTGCAAGAGCTCTTATCAATCCCGGTGATGAAGTAATCATCGTAGAGCCCTGCTTCGTTGCTTATAAGGCTACTGTATTGTTCGCTCACGGTGTTCCCGTGACCATCTCAACAAGGCAGGAAGATGACTTTAAGCTTAAGGCGGAGGATCTCGAGGCTGCTATCACAGATAAGACAAAGTATCTGATCATGGGCTATCCCGGCAATCCTACGGGTGCCGTTATGACTATGGAAGACTTGGCTCCCATCAGAGATGTTCTTATGAAGCATCCTGAGATCATCGTAATCTCCGATGAACTTTACTGTGAGCTTAATTATGTAAGTGATGAGTTGAGTTCTCTGGCAAGATTCCCCGAGCTTAAGGACCGTGTCGTTATGATCAACGGATTCTCCAAGTCATATGCCATGACGGGATTCAGAATCGGATATGTATTGGGACCCAAGGAACTTATCGCTCCCATGACCAAGATCCATCAGTACTGCATCATGAGTGCTCCTTCAATGTCTCAGTTCGCCGTTGTTGAGGCTGCCATGAACTGTGATGATCAGGTAAAGGCGATGAGAGATGAATATAACCACAGAAGAAGAGTTATCATCAAGGGTCTGAATGATGCGGGACTTGAGTGTTTCACTCCTTCCGGTGCTTTCTATGCTTTCCCGTCTATCAAGAATACGGGTCTTACTTCAGAGGAGTTCTGCGAGAGATTCCTCATGGAGAAGAAGGTTGCCATCGTACCCGGAAGCGCTTTCGGCGAATGTGGTAAGGACAATGTCCGTATCAGTTACGCAGCTTCAATGGAGAATATAAAGACAGCTATGGAGAGACTTGCTGAGTTTACAGCAGATCTTAAGAAAGGAAAGTAATAATGCTTGAATTTGATAACGTGAGACTTGATCTTGAGTCTTATGAGGAGCCTTTGGCAAACCTTAAGGATTCACTTCATATCGATACGCTTTCAACAAAGATAAGCGAACTTGAGGCGAGAACTCAGGAGCCTGATTTCTGGAATGATGTTAATAAGGCGCAGAAGCTTCAGACAGATCTTCGCCGTATGCAGCAGAGGGTAGAAAACTTCAATAAGCTTACGGCGGAAAGAGAAGATCTTCTTGCTCTTTGCGAGCTTGCCAATGAGGAAGAGGATCTCGATTCGCTTACCGAACTTACGGAGGGCGTTGAAAAGTTTAAGCAGGACTTCGAGAAGATGCGTCTCGAGACTTTGCTTACAGGTCCTTATGATAAGAACAATGCTATTTTGTCACTGCAGGCAGGTGCCGGCGGAACTGAGGCAATGGACTGGGTAAGCATGCTTTACCGTATGTATACGAGATGGGCAGAATCCAAGGGATATCAGATCCAGCTTCTTGACTATCTCGAAGGTGAAGAAGCAGGTGTTAAGTCCTGTTCCATCAAGGTAATCGGCGAGAATGCTTACGGCTTCTTAAGATCCGAGCTCGGAGTACACAGACTTGTAAGAATCTCACCTTTCGATTCCGCGGGAAGAAGGCATACATCGTTTGCTTCATGCGAAGTTATTCCTGAGATGGATACGAATATCGATATCAAGATCGATCCCAAGGATCTGCGTGTAGATAAGTACAGAGCTACAGGTAAGGGCGGACAGCATATCAATAAGACTGATACAGCCGTAAGAATTACACACTATCCTACGGGTATCGTAGTTGCCTGTCAGGCAGAGCGTTCGCAGGTTCAGAACATGGAATCCGCAATGAACATGCTGAAGTCAAAGCTCTTCGCGCTTGCAGAAGCAGCTCAGATGGAGAAGATTGAAGACCTCAAGGGTGATCAGAAAGAGATCGCTTGGGGTTCGCAGATCAGATCATATGTATTTTGTCCTTATACACAGGTTAAGGATGAGAGGACCGGTTATGTGGAAGTTGATGTTGACGCCGTAATGGACGGCAAGATCGACGGATTCATAAATGCGTTCCTCTCTGGAATGAAGATACAGAAATAAGGGAGTTTCAGTATGAGAAAGAGTTTTGTAAGTAGAATAGCCGCCACTCTTCTGGCGACTGTAATTGCGTTAGGATTCTTCGGAAACTTCGCATCCAAGACAGTAAGTGCCGATATAGCAGCCAATGCTACCGTCATTAACTGCAACAGTGGAGTAAATGTCCGTGAGTATCCCACAAATCAGTCGAGAAATCTTGGTTCCATAGGTCTTAACCAGAGAATTCAGGTAACCGGTTCGACTTTTGCCGCATCGACAGATACGTCGGATCTCTCGACATGGTACAGCATTAACTACACTTCTAACGGTGAAGTCAGATCAGGTTATGTGGCAGCTTACTATGTAAGACTCGATCCTACCGGTACAGGTCCTACCGACGGAGCTTTCGAGGCTGCCATCGCTAATTTCCCGGAAAGCTATAAGCCTTATCTTCGTGATATGCATAATGCTCATCCGTCCTGGCAGTTCGTGCCCGTATACACAGGCATCGACTGGAATACGGCTGTTGGTATCGAGACAAGACCCGGAGCTTCGCTTATCAGCAACAGCAGCAACGGTTCCTGGAAGTCCAAGGCAGATTATGCTTATAATGCCGCTACCGGTACTTATAACGTTATTGATGCATCGACTTGGGTAAATGCTTCTCCCGAGATCGTATCTTTCTACATGGATCCGAGAAACTCACTTAATGAGACTGCGGTATTCCAGTTCCTCGATCTGACTTATACAGTCGATAACAGCATTCCTTCATCACACGTTCAGGGTATCCTTCCGGGTACATTCCTTAATACATCTGCTGCTAACCAGAACGGTGATGTTATCAATTACTGCGATATCTTCGCCGATGCAGGCAATATCGCTGATGTTAATCCGATATTCCTTGCAGCTCACTGTATTCAGGAGTGCAGCAAGGGCGGAAGCAATTCTTCCAGAGGTACGACAGGTTACTACAACCTCTTTAACATCGGAGCTTATTCGAATGTTATCGATGCTACTGTAGGCGGTCTGAACTTTGCCCAGAACGGTACAAGTGATCCCGCATTTAATGCCACATATCTTATCCCTTGGAATACACCCGGTAAGGCTATTGTCGGCGGTGCCATGTGGATGAGAGACAACTATATCTGGGCAGGACAGGGAACACTGTACTTCATGCGATTTAACTTCGACCCCGCATCTCCCAGGGATAAGGGCTATCACCAGTATATGACTGCTACTGCATCTGTTTACACAGAGGCAGCCCGTATGCAGACAGCTTATATCAGAGCAGGTCTTTATGATTCAGGAGAGGTGTTCAGAATTCCCGTATATGACAATATGCCCGGTTCTGCCGTACCGCTTCCCGCGAATGAGATCGCTCCGGCTTCAACAGGAGGCTGGGTAGGAAGAGACGGAATCGAGACATTCCTTATCTATATGTACAGATCCACACTGCAGAGAGATCCGGATACTGTAGGTATCAATTACTGGTACAACAGGATCAAGAATGAAGGTCTGTCCGGTGAAGACGCAGCATACGGCTTCGTATTCAGCCAGGAGATGCAGAACAGAAATCTTTCCGATGAGCAGTATGTAAGGATCCTCTATAATGCGTTCCTCGGAAGAGAGTGCGATCCGGAAGGATTGTCTTACTGGCTTAACAGACTTGCGACGGGAAGTTCGAGACTTGATGTATATCACGGATTCTCGAGATCCAACGAGTTCGCGGCTCTGTGTACCAACGCAGGATTCAATCCGTACTGACGCTGAATTCTTATAATTATTATATTTATTAGGGACTGTCATCTAAGACAGTCCCTTTTATGTTATACTAAAATAATTTATTGTGTTTGAAATGGAGAATGCAATTGTATAAATACATATACAACGCGCGCGATATTGCTGCTTATATCAAATACTTCAGTGTGCCTCAGTACATGGAAGTGTCTTATATGCAGTATATCTTTAACATCGGCACCCCGGTAATGGCGGCTCCGCTGTGCAAAGATTTTGAGAAGTTCAAGAATGAAGTATACAGAGAGCTGTATCTTCTGTGGGCCAACGGCTTCGAAGATGAGAAGAGCGATGTGGCTAATATGACTGTAGGCGGTTACAGAGCCATCATATGCGATCAGGAGTGTATTAACCTCGAATCTTATATGAAGCTCATTACTCTGCATCTGATCTTTACCAGAAGTCTTCCGTATGTAAATCTGAATTTCGCAGGTATGCCGCTGTCTTTGGGCATTGATTGTGATTATGCGATCTTTGAAGAGAATGTTGTTAAGTGCATCGAAGCTTTGAATCTTCAGAGTAAGGACAGATTTGGCAAGGACTTCGATCTTACCAAGGGTGTTCCCGATGAACTTCTGCAGATATCTTTGACGGATGAGTTTAAGGCGGTGCTTAAAGGCAGCGACTTCCGTGAGTCCGTCCGCCAGCAGCAGAATGACAAGATGAGTGAGTTTCGCGAGAAGTCTCTGAAAGTATTCGGAAGTATTCCTTTCGGAAAGAAAAAGGCGAATCCTGTTGTGCCGAGTGTGCCTGAGGTCGTTGTAAGACGATCTTTGGGTGAGCGTGCCAACAGAAGTACAACGAGCAGGAATCAGCCCAAGGGGGCTCCGCTCGAAGACATAAGACATAAGGATGGAAAGTGATCTGATGGAGATTAGGTACAGATTAGGACTTGATATAGGTTCGACGACGATTAAGATCGTTCTTCTCGACGGTGAGAAGATTGTTTACCGCGAATACAGAAGGCACCATTCCGATATTGCCGGCTTGTTGAATCAGCTTTTCGAAGAGCTTAATGAGAAGTTCCCCAAGCTCGAAGCATCTGTAACCATTACGGGTTCCGGCGGACTTTCAGTTGCCAACTGGCTCGGACTTAAGTTCACGCAGGAAGTAATGGCAGAGACACAGGCTATCAAGAAGTATCATCCCGAGACAGACGTAATCATCGAGCTCGGCGGTGAGGATGCTAAGATCACATATCTGCATCCTGTTATCGAGCAGAGAATGAACGGAACATGTGCAGGCGGTACAGGTGCGTTTATCGACCAGATGGCATCTTTGCTTCAGACTGATGCCGACGGTCTCAACAATTTCGCCAAGGATTACCGTTCGCTTTATACGATCGCGAGCCGCTGCGGTGTGTTCGCGAAGAGTGACCTTCAGCCGCTCATCAATGAAGGTGCTGCCAAGGAGGACCTCGCGGCTTCCATCTATCAGTCTGTTGTTAACCAGACTATCTCCGGTCTTGCTTGCGGCAGACCTATCAAGGGTCATGTTGCTTTCTTAGGCGGACCTCTTTTCTTTAACTCAGAGCTGCGTAATGCATTCGAGAGAACTCTTGCCGATAAAGTTGATTCTTTCTGGATGCCTGATGAGGCCGAGATCTATGTAGCTCTCGGTGCTGCTTTAAGTTCTGACGATGCCCCCGTTCATCTTCCCGAACTCATCGAGAAGTTCAAGAACAGGGAAGGTTTTACACCTGACATTATCCGTATCGCGCCTTTGTTCGACAGTGATGATCAGAAGAAGGAATTCTATGAGCGTCATGAGAAGGATCAGGTTCAGATGCATGACATCTCGACACAGAAGGGTCCTTTGTATCTCGGTATCGATGCAGGTTCGACCACTACGAAAGCGGTCCTCATCAATGAAGACGCAGAGATGGTCTATTCATACTACAGCTCGAACAGAGGCAATCCTGTTTTCTCTGCGGTAGAGATCCTTAAGGACATATATTCCAAGCTCGGCAAGGATGCTTACATCAGATATTCATGTGCCACGGGTTACGGTGAGAACATCATCAAGGCAGGTCTCGGCGTTGATATGGGTGAGATCGAGACTATGGCACATTTCCAGGGTGCGAAGTTCTTCTGTCCCGATGTTGACTTCATTATCGATATCGGCGGACAGGATATGAAGTGCATGAGGATCAGAAACGGTGTTATCGATTCGATCATGCTTAATGAGGCTTGCTCGTCCGGATGCGGTTCCTTTATCCAGACTTTCGCACAGACTCTAGGTATGGATCCCGTTTCTTTCTCCAAGGCTGCTCTTGATGCGAAGAGCCCTGTTGATCTCGGTACGAGATGTACCGTATTCATGAACTCCAAGGTAAAGCAGGCTCAGAAGGAGGGAGCTTCCGTAGGAGATATCTCCGCAGGCCTTTCTTATTCCGTAGTACGTAATGCGCTCTATAAAGTTATCAAGATCAGAGATACAGAGCAGCTCGGTAAGAAGATCGTTGTACAGGGCGGTACGTTCCTTAATGATGCCATCTTAAGATCATTCGAGATCATCTCCGAAAGAGATGTCATCAGACCTAATATCGCAGGTCTTATGGGTGCGTTCGGTGCTGCTTTGATCGCCAAGTCCAAGGTCACATCAGATCTCAAGTCCACGATACTTAAGGCTGATGAGCTCGACAGCTTCGAGATGGACAGCGAGAATACGGAATGTCCTTACTGCGGTAACCACTGTAAGCTTACTATCTCCACATTCTCCAACGGCAGCAGATTCGTTTCGGGTAACCGCTGTGAGAACGGTGAGCGTGTAGGACTTGATAATGATGATGCGGCTTCAGGTGAAGAAGTCTTCAACATGTTCAAGTATAAGTACAAGAGGACGTTCGCATATAAGCCTCTTGCAGAGAAGGATGCTCCGAGAGGAACTCTCGGTATCCCCAGAGTTCTTAACCAGTATGAGAATTTCCCGTTCTGGTTCACGACTCTGACAAAGCTCGGATTCAGAGTGCTTATATCGGCAAGATCTTCACATGCAATCTATGAGAAGGGAATGGAGACGATCCCTTCGGAGTCGGTATGCTATCCTGCCAAGCTGGCACACGGTCATATCGAGAATCTTATAAGCCGCGGTATCACGGATATCTTCTATCCCGATATTCCGTATGAGATGATCGAGAATCAGGATTCGGGCAACCACTACAATTGTCCTATCGTCTGTTCCTATCCTGAAGTAATCAAGAATAATGTCGAGAACATCAAAGAGAAGGATATCAACTTCATGAATCCGTTCATGCCCCTTGATGATCTTGATGAAGTAGCGAAGAAGCTTGTTGAGGTCTTCAAGGACAAGGGCGTTACTTTGGCAGAGGCCAAGGCTGCGGTTAATGAAGGCGCCGAAGAACACGGAAGGTTCAAGGAGGATATCAGAACCGAAGGCGCGCGTATGATCTATGAGATGGAGAAGCGCGGAATGCACGGTATCGTACTCGCCGGAAGACCTTATCATATCGACCCAGAGATCAATCACGGAATCCCCGAGATGATCAATCAGTTGGGACTCGGAGTTCTTACAGAGGACTGCGTCGCGGTTCCCGGAAGACTTGCAAGACCTATCCGAGTAGTAGACCAGTGGATGTATCATACAAGACTTTATGAGGCAGCCGCTTTCGTTATTACAAAGCCCAATCTCGAGCTTGTACAGCTTACTTCTTTCGGATGCGGTCTTGATGCCGTTACTTCCGATCAGGTACAGGAGATCCTCGAGTCATCAGGCAAGCTTTATACTCTTCTTAAGATCGACGAGGTAAGTAACCTCGGTGCCGCAAGGATCAGAATGAGATCTCTGGTCGTCGCTATGAACGAGAGAGAAGAACTCATTAAGTCAGGTCAGAGAAAGGTTGTTACCGCTGATCTTGATAATCCCGCTTATGTATTGAAACGCGTCGAGTTTACTAAGGATGACAAGAAGAAGCATACAATTCTTGCTCCTCAGATGGCACCTATACAGTTCGATTTTGTCGAGAGTGTATTCCACTCCGAAGGCTACAGGATGAAGCTTCTTAAGCAGGCAACACGCGAGGATATCGAGTGTGGTCTTAAGTTCGTTAATAATGATGCATGTTTCCCGTCTATCATTGTCGTCGGACAGATGATCAATGCGATCATTAAGGGCGAGATCGATCCCGATAATACAACTCTTATGATCACTCAGACGGGCGGCGGATGCCGTGCTACAAACTATGTAGCATTCCTGCGTAAGGCCTTGAAGGAAGCAGGATATCCGAATGTTCCCGTAGTGGCACTGTCTGTTCAGCAGTTCGAGAAGAATGAAGGATTCAAGATCACACTTCCTTTTGCAAAGCATGCGATCGAGGCTCTGTGCCTCGGAGATATGCTGACTACGCTCATCTTAAGAACCCGTCCTTATGAAGTTGTTCCCGGTTCCGCCAATGCTCTTTATATGTACTTTAACCGCATCGGCAGAAAGATGCTCAACAAGTCGGAATTCGCCGATGAGCTTACACAGCGTTACGATCAGATAATGCCCGGCAATTACTGGGACAGAAGTCCTGAGGAGAAGAAGAAGATCAGAGACTGCCTCGCGGATATCGGAGTCGATCTTGAGAATATCCCGACGATCAAGAGCTATAAGAAGTTCATCAAGCTCGCAGTAGAGAAGTTCGATCAGCTTCCTTTGCAGGACATTCCGAGAAAGCCCCGTGTAGGTCTTGTCGGAGAGATCCTTGTTAAGTTCCAGCCTGATGCAAACAATAATGCTCTCGATGTTATCGAGGCTGAAGGCTGTGAAGGAGTTCTTCCCGGCGTTATCGACTTCTTCCTGTACTGTGCTTATGATACGGTATGGGCTGCAGATAATATGGGTCGCTCGAAGAAGAGCGGATTTATTAATGCAAGAGCCATCGATCTGCTCGAGAGCTTCAGGAAGCCTATTAATGAGGCTTACAAGAAGACCAACGGCAAGTTTATGCTCTCCGAAAGGATCGAGGAGCTCGCCAAGAATTCATCCAAGGTTCTCTCCTGCGGTAATACGTGCGGTGAGGGATGGTTCCTTACGGCCGAGATGATCGAGCTCATTCAGAACGGTGTTCCGAACATTATCTGTTCCCAGCCTTTCGCATGTCTTCCTAACCATGTTACGGGTAAGGGCATGATCAAGGAACTTCGCCGTCAGTATCCGAATTCCAATATCATCCCGATCGACTACGATCCGGGAGCTTCAGAGGCTAACCAGCTCAACAGGATCAAGCTCATGATCTCAACTGCACATGCGGTAAGAAATGCCGAGATCATGGCAGAAAAGGCAGCGGAGAAAAACAATGGCTAAACTCCTTCTTGTCGACGGTAACTCGATAATCAACCGTGCGTTTTTTGCCGTTATCGGCAGAGCCCCCATGACAGCGCCCGACGGTACTCCCACAGGCGCCGTCAACGGTTTCTTCAATACACTTTTGAGCGTAAAGGATGAATATCAGCCTGACAGGATATGTGTCCTGTTCGATCTTAAGGCTCCGACATTCCGACACAAGATGTATCCCGACTATAAGGCCCAGCGCAAAGGCATGATGCCCGAGCTCTCGGCTCAAATGCCTGTTGCCAAGGAACTTTTGGATCTCATGGGCATTAAGCGCATGGAGATGGAAGGATATGAGGCGGATGACCTTATAGGTACTCTGTCTTTGCTCGGAAAGCAGCAGGGCGATCAGGTCTTCATCTTAAGCGGCGATCATGACGACTTTCAGCTTATTGATGATCAGGTAAGCGTTATCCTTCCGCAGAGCGGCAAGGGTAAGCCTCCGAGAGTTCTCTTTAACCGAGAGATGTTCGAAGATACATACGGTGTAAAGCCTGAAGTATTCGTTTATGTTAAAGCTCTGATGGGGGACAACTCGGATAACATCAAGGGCGTTGAGAAGGTAGGAGAGAAGACTGCATTCAAGCTCATTGCAGACTATGGCTCCATAGACGGAATCTTCGATAACCTCGATAAGCTGACGCCTTCGCTTAAGGCTCATATGGGTGAGTCCCGTGAGCTTGTTGATATGAATATCAAGCTGTGTACTATCCTTCGTGACGTACCTGTACCTTTCGGCCCCGAACAGACCGGTTTCAGTGAGCTTAAGGATCCACAGGGACTGCACGACAGACTTGCTTCTCTCGGATTAAGAAGCCTTATCAAGAAGTTCGGACTTGAGGATATGAGGATGCAGACTTTCGATGAGCCTGAATCTGATCTTTCCGATTATCTTGAGGATTTCAATACGAATAAGGATTCCGTTATGGTCGTTACTGGAGAGCTTCCTTCGGGTGATGACTTTGATGTTATGTTCACGGCAGATAAAGTGCTGATCCTTGAAGGTTCGACTCTTTATGTGAATAACCCCGATGATGCACTTACGGCTCTTGACCGATGTAAGACATTGAGATCCTTCGACTATAAGATCAATTCGAAGATACTCCCGCGTATCCCTTCAAATCTGACGGCTGTGTATGATACATCCGTCATGGGATATGTTCTTAATGTGATATCGGGAAGTGCTCCTGACTTCACGAGGTTGTTCGAGAATACATTCGCCATGCCTTATCCCATCGAGGAGAAGAGCGGACAGATATCGCTGTTCGATGTGGAGGATGAGAGCGTATCTTTAAAGATAAAGGGACAGAAGCTTCTGCTTAACAGATGTATCTGCAAGGCTCTTCTAAAAAAAGCAGAAGAGGAGGGCCTGACAGATCTTCTTATGAATATCGAGTTCCCGCTCACGGTAACTCTCGATGCCATGGAAAGAAACGGAATGAATGTATCTGAAGAGAGCCTGAAGGCTCTTCATGCAGAGTTTACCGTAAGGCTTTCCGAGCTTGAGAAAGAGATATTTGAGCTTACGGGTGTCGAGTTTAATATCGGATCTCCCAAGCAGCTGTCAGAAGTGCTTTTCGACGCGGATAAGCTTAATCTGCCCCACGGCAAGAAGGGCAAGACCGGCGTGTATTCTACTTCGGCAGACGAGCTTAACAGAATCGCAGAGTTCCATCCTGCGGTGCCGAAGATACTTGAGTGGAGAGCGATCTCTAAGCTTGATTCCACATATGCGGCCGGACTGCTCCCGAAGATCGCTGCGGACGGACGCATTCATACGACGTTTACGCAGGCTATGACCAATACGGGAAGACTGTCTTCCGTTGATCCCAACCTGCAGAATATCCCCGTAAGATCCGAGGAAGGTGCGAGAATCAGAGAGTGTTTCACGGCTCCCGAAGGCAAAGTCCTCATAGATGCCGATTATTCGCAGATCGAGTTGAGACTCCTTGCCGCCATGTCAGGCGATGAAGTCATGACGGAAGCATTCCTTAAGGGTGAGGATATTCACAAGAGGACTGCAGCCAAGGTGTTCGGTGTAGATGAAGATGAAGTAACACATGAGCAGAGAGCTGCCGCCAAGACCGTAAACTTCAGTATTGTTTACGGCGTGTCTGACTTCGGATTGTCGACGGATCTCGGTATATCTTTCAGAGAGGCATCGGATCTTATCAAGTCTTACGGAGAGCAGTTCCCGAAGATCACTTCTTATCTTGACGGACTTAAGAAGAAGGGTGAAGAGGAAGGAGAGGTCTCTACGCTTTACGGCAGAAAGAGAATACTGTCGGAGCTTAAGTCACCTAACAGGAACATAAGGAACTTCGGACTTCGCGCGGCGATGAATACGCCTGTTCAGGGTACGGCTGCGGATATCATTAAGATCGCTATGAATAAAGTCTATAAGGCCCTGAAGGAGCAGGTTCCTTCGAGCATGCTTATCATGCAGGTCCACGACGAGTTGATTGTGGAGTGTGATAAGAAAGATGCCGAACTTGTGGCATCGATACTTAAAAATGAGATGGAGTCGGCGGCTTCTCTTGCAGTGCCTTTGGTATCAGAGGTAGGTATGGGAAGCAACTGGCTGGAGGCTAAATAATGTTTGTTCTTGGTATAACAGGTCCTATAGGAAGCGGAAAGAGCACGGTAAGCGGTATCCTTAAAGACAGGGGAGTGCCGGTGCTCGATGCCGATGAGATCTCCCGCAATGTAACCGCTGCGCAGGGCGCCGCCATCGATGAGATCGAAGAAGTATTCGGTTCGAAGGCGATTCTCGAAGACAGAAGCCTTAACCGGCAGTATATGGCAGATACGGTGTTCAAGGATAACAGGAAGCTTGACCAGCTTTCCGCGATCATACATAAGCATGTATTTATCGTAATGGATAAGGATCTCGAAGAGCACAGGAAGCTTAAGACAAAGTGTGTTGTACTCGATGTCCCGATCCCGGTAAATAAAGGCTTTGTCGATCATTGCGATCAGATCTGGGCCGTAACATGTGATGATTCGATAAGACTTACAAGACTTATCGAACGCGGAATGGAAAGGGAAGATGCTTTAAGAAGGATCTCCGTTCAGATGAGCAATGACGAGTATGCGGCCTTGGGAGACTTCGAGATCGATAATTCAGGTACTCCTGATGAGCTCGGGGAAAAGGTTGAAGAGCTTATAAAGTCGCAGCTTAACGAAAGAGGAATCAGGATCTGATCCGGTTAAATAAAAAACTCGAAAAGTTCTTACATATAATCACGATTATTGTTGCTGTTGTAATAGCAGTAACTGCAGTCATTAATGCTGTGGTTATAATGTCGACTTCGGATGATATTAAAGATTACGATGACTTTGACGGTCATTATGATTACATCATCGTATTGGGGTGCGGGATAATAGACAACAGCATTCCTACGGATCTTATGGTCGACAGGCTCGATATGGCGATCAGACTTTACGAAGACGGCGCTGCCGACAGGATACTGCTGAGCGGTGACCACAGGGTGGATGATTATAACGAAGTCGCTGTAATGCGGACGTATATCACAGACAGGGGAATACCTGAAGACGTTATTGACTGTGATGACTTGGGATTGTCCACATCGGAGACTATGGAAAGAGCCGTCAGGCTGTTTGATATACATTCGGCGGTAATAGTTACCCAGAAGTATCACTTGAGCCGTGCGGTATATCTTGCCAAACACTTCGGTATAGAGTGCGAGGGGGTAATCGCTACAGGGCATACGTTCATAGCTCAGCCGTACTTTTCGGCCCGCGAGTATGCCGCAAGGGTGAAAGATTTCTTTCTGTGCCTTGTGTTTTGATTTAGAATCATTATAATTTATTATATGAAACCTTCATCTGAGACTACATCTCAAGACCGATTGAGAGAAGCCGGCATAAGAATTACAGGCCCCAGGCTTCGTATATATGATTATCTTCAGACACATAGGACTCATCCTACGTGTGATGTTATTTACAAGGATCTTAAGTCTGATGACGGATCCTTATCATTGGCATCCGTTTATAACGTTACCGAGAAGCTTGCCGAGGCAGGACTTATCAATGAGCTGATCTCGCCAGACGGGCAGAAACACTACGACGGAGTGATAGATTTCCACGGACATTTCTTCTGTAAAGAGTGCGGAAAGATAATGGATGTCTCGTGCTGTAAGGACTTTTTGCCCGATGAGCTTGAAGGAGCCAGAGTGGACTCGATGTCTCTTATAATGAGCGGCATCTGTCACGATTGCATGGGGTAATTCACACCTCTCCCTGACAGGCGTATAATGGCAGTATCGGGGTAACTAAAGTGGATTATAAGAGTTTTGTTTCAAATTTTAACCGCGTTGCCTGTGTTATATCGGTAGACCTTAAGCAGGAAGACGATAATAACAGGTATTTCGTTGTGGATGCGAACGACGCTTATAAGAAGACTGTCGTAAAGGATCCCGCTGACTTTGAGACGAATGTTCCTTATACAAGATATATCCCTAAGGCTTCAAACTTCGAGGCTCTGTGCGATAAGTGCGTAACTTCGAATGTCCCAGTGCATACTTATTTTGATATCGAGTTATATAACGCATGGATGGAGGTGTTCCTTTTTCCTCTGGCATCGGATGATCCGGATAAGGGTGTACTTCTTTTCTCTTATGAGATGAGCCCTAAGGCTGATATCGATAAGCTTGCGGACATCTCTTCCGAGACTGCTACCAACGTTGTTAAGACATGTCTGAAGCTTCGCGAGACGGATGATTTCAAAGCAGCTATGAATTCTGTTGTGGAAGATATCCGTGTACAGTGTGCCGCGAGAAGCTGCAGGATCCTGCTTACCGATTTTGCCAACAGACGGTATTCGCTTCTGGCTGAGGCATATATTGAAGAACCCGGGATGAAGCCGATGTCCGTGTATATGGATGCGGGATTTGCTGACGTTGTTGAGACCTGGCCTCTTCTGATCGATAAGAGCAACTGCTTTATCATAACCAATCCCAAGGAGATGAAAGAGGCTTCCAAGAAATCTCCCATATGGGTTGAATCGTTAAAGCGTGCCAACGTAGAGCGGCTTGTTATCTATCCGATAAGGTCCAATAACGAGACTATCGGATTCATTTGGGCGTCCAACTTCGATGCGGATAAGACTATGATGATCAAGGAGACATTGGGACTGACTTCGTTTATCCTGTCATCCGAGATTGCCAATCAGCAGAATATTCAGAAGATGAAGCTTATGAGTTCCACTGATCTTCTGACCGGTGTGCTTAACCGTAATGCCATGAATAACAGGATCAGTGATGACATAGGCGGAATCAATGTGATCGAGAATCCGTTCGGCGTTATCTTTGTTGATGTCAATGGTCTTAAGGCGGTAAATGATACCAAGGGACACCGTGCAGGTGATGATCTTCTTAAGGAAGCAGCAAATACACTCAAAGAATTATGTGATGGGAATGATGAGGTTTACCGTGTCGGCGGAGATGAATTCCTTATTATTGCTACAAGGTCACCTCTGGAACAGTTCGAAAAGCTGCATAAGAAATTAATTGATAATTCCGAAAGACCCGGAAGAGTTCATTTCGCTGTGGGTGCGTGCCACAGTACCGAGACAGGCGACATTCTTAAGGCCATGCAGAAAGCAGATGCAAGAATGTATGCCGTTAAGGAAGATTACTATATGAGACACAGCAAGTGCGAATTGCACAGCTGACTTAAACAAGAATTACAACAGCAAGTAAGTAGAGCGCATCGATGATCAATGCTGCAAGGCAGATCACTGCCCATGTCTTAGGCACGGGGAATCCGAGCTTCTTCTTAATATGGTCATGAACCGGAGTAATAATATTAGGAAGGATGATGATCTTCTTATGTGTAAGTCTTCCGATCGTGATCTTAAGGATAGACAGACCGCCGTCGATGAGGAAGGGCAGGCATACGATAAGATATGCTAAAGGAAGCTTAAGATACATAAAGTAGAATGCGATAAAAAAGCCGATAGATCTTGATCCCGCATCTCCCATAAGCATCTTGGACGGATAGTGGTTGAAGATAAGATAAACAAGAATGACGGCAATCAGTACGACTCCGGGAAGTGCATTGGTCAATGTCAGAAGTCCGTGAAGATTAGCCGATACCATCAAGGTCAGAACAGTAAGGACGGTAAGTGTTCCGGACAGACCGTCAACTCCGTCGGTCGCATTGGTGGCGTTGATCGAGACTACAGTCAGGATAGTTGCCAGGATAATGAACAATACGGGGTTAAGGATATAAGACTTGTCGATAAACGACAGATAAACTTCATTGCCGAAGAACTTGAAGAATACGATGCTTCCGATAATGGCTACGATAACATCGAGTGCGCCCTTGGAATACTCTCCCCAAGGGGATCTGGATCTGTCATCGAGGAACCCGATGAATGACATAAGGAAAGTGAGGACCATGATCGCATATAAGCCTGTGCCTGCAGTAGTAAATGCGCATACGGCAAGAACGAAGATCAAAGTGAAGTAGATTCCGACACCTGTAGGTTTGCCGATATTGACTTCGGAACCCTCGACGTATTTACGTCCGCGGTCGTGTCCGAGAAGTTTCCTGCCGAACGGCAGAAAGAAAAGAGCGAGGAACGTAAGAACCCCGCCGGCAACGGCTGCTGATATCAATCTTGTCATTTCAGACATAAGTCACCTCTTAACCTTTAAACCCGTGTAATTATACTTTTAATCTGTTATAATTTCTATCTATTTATAAGAATTTGGGGGCATTATATGGATTACAAGTCCGTTATAGCAGAAAATATATCTAAAGTGACAGAACTTCCCGAAGATCAGATCTTCAAGCTTATAGAGACTCCGCCCCAGAAGGATCTGGGAGACTTCGCTTTCCCGTGCTTTATACTCGCCAAGAGCCTTCACAAGGCTCCTGCCATGATCTCGGAAGAACTTGCGGGTAACGAATCGCTTACGTACAACGGTATGTTCAGCGTTAAGAACGCAGGTCCTTACCTGAATTTTTACATTGACAGATCCAATTATGCTGCCGATACGATCACAAGGATCAACGAAGCAGGCGATAAGTTCGGTGCGGCCGAAGACGGTAAGGGGCAGAATGTTATCGTTGAGTTCTCGTCTCCCAATATCGCCAAGCCTTTCCACGTAGGACATGCGTTTACTACCATCCTCGGTAACTCTCTGTCCCGTATCTACGACAGACTCGGATATAACGTAATCAGAATGAACCACTTGGGTGACTACGGCACACAGTTCGGTAAGCTGATTACTGCTTACAGACTCTGGGGCGATAAGGACGCTCTCGATAATGATCCGATCACTGAGCTTCTTCGAATCTACGTTAAGTTCCATGAGGAAGCCAAGAAGGATCCGTCCCTTGACGATACGGCCCGTGAGAACTTCAAGAAGCTCGAGGACGGCTGTCCCGAGGAAGTCGAGCTGTGGCAGAAGTTCCGTGACATGTCGCTTGTTGTCTTTAACAAGCTCTACGACAGAATGGGAGTTGCTTTCGATAACTACAACGGCGAGTCTTTCTACAGTGACAAGATCCCTGCAGTAGTCGATATGCTTAAGAGCAAGAATCTGCTTGTGGAAAGCGAAGGCGCACAGGTCGTTATGCTTGATGAGTACAAGCTGCCGCCCTGCATAATCCTGAAGAGCGACGGAACCACCATCTACGCTTCAAGAGATCTCGCTGCAGTTCTTTACCGTAAGGAAACATACGATTTCAACAAGAATATCTACGTCGTAGGCACACCTCAGGCACTGCACTTCAAGCAGGTGTTTTCCGTATTGAAGAAGGCGGGCTACGATTTTGCAGACGACTGTGTACACGTCGGCTTCGGCCTTGTTAAGTTCAAGGATATGGTCTTCTCCACAAGAGAGGGTAATATCGTGCTTCTCGAGGACCTTCTTGATGCCGCTGTTGCCAAGACACGCGAGGTTATCGAGGAGAATGCGAAGCAGCGCGGACAGGATATGTCCGAAGAGGAAATCTCTGACATCGCCGAGAAGGTCGGTATAGGTGCCGTTATCTACACATATGTTAAGTCCGGCCGTGAGAAGGACATCGTATTCTCATGGGAGGAGATGCTTAACTTTAACGGCAACTCCGCGCCTTACCTCATGTACACATATGCCCGTATCCGTTCCATCATGCGAAAAGCAAAGGACGCGGGTCTCACACCTTCTTCCGACACCGAAGTGCTCGGAACACTTACGGGTGACGATGCATATTCCGTTATAAGCGCTCTTTCCGGATTCGAAGCAGATGTTAAGAAAGCAGCTGCCGTTTATGAGCCCTTTATCATCTCGAGAAGCCTTTTCGAGACGGCATCCGCATTCAATTCCTTCTACAACAACTGCAGGATCTTAGGCGATGACATCGATGTCAAGGATTCCGAGGCAAGACTTGCCCTGTGCGAGGCTGTTGCCAATGTTCTTAAGTCAGGTCTTTACCTGCTTGGTATAGAGACAGTCGAGAGGATGTAATCTTATGGAGACGATGCCGGATTTTAAGGATATCAAGTATGTAAGACCTGATGTCGATGCTATCTCGGAGAGCTTTAAGAGCTTAAGATTAAGACTTATGACGGCTCAGGACGTCAATATCGCTTCCGATATACTGATGGAATACGAGAAGCTCGTAATTGACTTCAATACCCAGTATGAGCTGTGTAATATCCTTCACGACCTCGATACTTCGAATGAGTTCTATTCCGATGAGCTCGAGTTTTTCGACAGGTCCTCGGCCGAGTTAAGCGAACTTTCTTCCGCGATGCTCACTGTTATGGCGAACTGCCCCTGTGCGGATGAGCTTAAAGAGAAGTACGGCGAGATGATCTTCCGTAAGGCTGCCAACCTTAAGCAGACGATCTCCAATGAAGTAATTGACGATTATGCCGAAGAGTCTTCATTGCAGAATGATTATTCGCAGATCCAGTCCGAGGCTCAGATCGAGTTTGAAGGTGAGAAGCTTAACTTAAGCCAGCTGTCTGCCAAGCTTGAGTCCACTAGAAGACAGACACGAAAGGAAGCCCATAAAGCACTCGATGAGTATTATATGGGCAAGAAAGAGACCTTCGATAAGATCTATGACGATATGGTCAGAGTCAGGACAAAGATAGCGAAGAAGCTTGGATTCGAGACCTATACACAGTTGGGATACAAGCTCATGGAGCGCTATGACTATAATCCCGAAGACGTAAAGGCATTCAGGGATGCCGTTCTGAAGTATATCGTTCCGATCACGGTTCAGATAAGAAAGCTTCAGCAGGAAAGACTCGGTGTGGATGATCTGATGTTCTATGATCTTCCGATGCTGTTTAAGAACGGTAATCCTTCACCCATAATTCCGGCCGTAAGTCTCGGAGACGTTGCAGGTGAGTTCTTTGCCAAGATATTCGGCAACAGACCGAGCTTCCTGGAAGTTCTCTCGGAACACGGATTCACGGATCTTATATCCAGACAGAATAAATCCACCGGCGGATACTGCA
Source organism: Clostridiales bacterium (assembly GCA_017940895.1). GTDB lineage: Bacteria > Bacillota > Clostridia > Saccharofermentanales > Saccharofermentanaceae > Saccharofermentans. Next base: position 66,673 of record JAGAXM010000017.1, read on the forward strand.
TGTATCTTGACGGTTATGCTATCCCTTTTATCTTCATGAATGCCAACGGCACTGCAGATGATGTTGCAACTATCGTTCATGAGGGCGGTCATGCTTATGCTGCTGTTCAGAGCGCTGACGTATCTCCGTTCGTTGAGTGTCTTGCTCCTACTTTGGAAGCATGTGAGATCCATTCGACTGCAATGGAGTTCATGTCCTATCCGTTCATGGATATGTTCTACGGCGAGAAGGCCGAACAGTACAGGGAGCTTCATATGACTCAGGCTCTGCTGTTCCTGCCTTACGGCTGCATGGTAGATGAATTCCAGCATATTATTTACGATAATCCCGATCTTACTCCCGAAGAGCGCCACGGTGTGTGGAAGTCTTTGGAGGAGAAGTATCAGCCGTTCATCAAGTATGACGAAGACCATCCTTTCCATGCATTGGGCGGCGCCTGGATGAAGAAGGATCATATCTTCACATCACCGTTTTACTATATCGATTACTGCCTCGCGCATATTTGTGCATTGCAGCTGTGGAACCTGTCACGTGAAGACATGAAGACAGCGCTCATGAAGTACAACAAGCTGTGCTCACTGGGCGGAACTGATACACTCTTAAGACTGCTCGAGAAGTCGGAACTTGAGAGCCCCTTCAATACGGATATCATCAAGCAGGTGGCATTCTCCTGCAGTGAGTTCCTGAATCTATGAAATTACCCGAGCAGTTTATCAACAGAATGAAAGAAGAATTACTGTCCTCCCAAGTTACGGAGGACGGTTTCTTTGAGAGCTTCGATAAGGAGGCTCTTAAAGGCATACGTATTAACAAGAGCAAGGTAAGCCCCGACCGCTATGAAAGTGTTCTTAAGAACCTTGCTCCCGATGAGGATATAAGGGAGATTCCGTGGTGTGACTGCGGCTTTTATACAAGCGCTGAGTCTTCCGGCAATTCGCCTTATTACCACGCGGGTGCCATCTATCCGCAGGAGCCTTCGGCGATGCTTCCGGGTCAGACTATCGGAGCAAAGCCCGGAGACATCGTCATTGATCTGTGTGCGGCTCCGGGAGGCAAGGCATGCAGGATAGCCGAAGAGCTTAACGGCGAGGGGGTTCTTATCGCGAATGAGATCTCCGCCAACCGTGCCAAGGCTCTTCTTCGTAATATCGAGCGTATGGGAATTCCGAATGCCGTTGTGCTTAATGAAGACCCGATCAACATGCGCCGTTTCCTGGCAGGCGTCGCGGATAAGATCATCGTTGACGCACCTTGTTCCGGAGAGGGCATGTTCAGAAGAGATCCTTCCGCGGTCAAGTCATGGGAGCGTTACGGTCCCGTACCTTGTTCCGAGCTTCAGGATTCCATTCTCGAGAGCGCAGACATTATGCTTAAGCCCGGCGGCGAGCTTGTTTATTCCACCTGCACGTACGGCGTGCTTGAGGACGAAGACCGCATCATAAACTTTATGGAGAACCATCCGGGATACGAGGTTATTCCTCACCCTGAGATAAAGGGAGTTACACACGCGGCTTCCGGCTCCAAGCTCCCGGGCAGCATGCGTATATGGCCGCATATAAGCGAAGGCGACGGCCACTTCTGTGTGCACCTTCGAAAAGCTTTTGACAGTGAGTGTGAGACAAATGAACTTCCTTCTTACACCGTGAAGAAGCGCGGCAAGAATGTAAGGGAAACGGAAGCTCTGCTTACATTCATGAAGGACATCCTGAACGAAGATGCTTTCGCGAAGTTCAAGGCAAGGGCAGAGGAAGGACTTCTTATAAGAGGAGAGCATGCGATGCTTCCTGCCTGTGATGAGAAGACGCTCGGTTCGCTTACAGTAGTTAAGAACGGGTTGTACTTAGGTGAATTCAAACCGAAGGGCAGAGAGCTTGTTTTCGCTCCTTCCAACTCACTTGCTCTGACGCTGAAGCGTGATGAGCTCAAGGACAGTGCGGTTATCTCTTACTCTTATGACGCGCCCGAACTTACACGTTATCTTAAAGGCGAGACTTTAAGCACGGAGCCCGGCTCCAAGGGTAATGTTGTAATAGCCGCAGACGGCTTCTGCTTAGGCTTCGGCAAGAGGAGCGCTGACGGCATGATAAAGAATCTTTATCCCAAAGCATGGAGGTTAATGTGAGAATAGTAATTGCTACAGGAAACAAAGATAAGGTTCGTGAGATCAACGAGCTTCTTGAGGGGACAGACTTTGAGGCTGTTTCCATGAAAGAGGCGGGGATCTCATGCGATATCGTGGAGAATGCGGATTCATTCAAGGGTAACGCGCTGATCAAGGCCGAGACGGTCGCCAAGTACACGGATGATTATGTGCTTGCCGATGATTCGGGTCTTTGTATCGATGCGTTGGACGGAGCTCCCGGAATCTACTCCGCCAGATTCTGCGGTGAGGACTCGACTTACGAGGAGAAGTTCAAGAAGATCTTCGAGATGCTCGAGGGTGTACCTGAGGAGAAGAGAACGGCACACTTTACATGCGCGATCGCAGTTGTTAAGCCCGATAAGACTTCATTTACCGTAGAGGAATATTTTAACGGCGTGCTTCATGAGAAACCCGCGGGAGAGAACGGATTCGGCTACGATCCGATCTTCTATGTGCCCGAATACGGCATGACTTCGGCGCAGATGAGTCCGGAGCAGAAGAACAGTATGAGTCACAGGGGAAAAGCCCTTCGTAAAGCTGTTGAACTTATACTTAAATCGTGCTAATATACACGGGTTGTAAACAAATGTCCGCCGTACGCGGACTGTAAATAGGAGAGAACGGATGCCTGATCAAGTAGAATACTATCTTGTAGACAAGAAAGTCCTTCCCGAAGTTTTTATCAAAGTTATGGAAGTAAAGCAGCGCCTTAACACCGGCGAGTCTTCTTCCGTTAACGAAGCGGTAAGGAAGACGGGACTGTCCCGAAGTGCGTATTATAAGTATAAGGATTCTGTTCTTCCTTTCTATGAAGCGACTAACGGAAAGAAGGTCACACTTCTTATTACCGTAGAGAACTTCCAGGGTATTCTGTCTTCGATAATCAATGTAATCTCAGCCACCAAGGCGAGTATATTGACCATCAATCAGAATATTCCGATCAACGGTCTGGCTGACATATCGATATCTCTTGATACCGCTTCGATGTTCGGCTCGGTGGAAGACATTATGAACGACATTAACAGGATCGCAGGTGTACGTAATTGCAGGGTCCTGAGCAGAGAATAAATATAAAGGGGCAAAAGAAAATGAAATATATTGCAATTATGGGATTCGGCGTAGTAGGTTCAGGAGTTGCTGAAGTACTCGCCATGAATGAGGATAAGATCGCCAAACATGTAGGCGATAAGGTAAAGGTAAAGTACATTCTCGACTTAAGAGACTTCCCCGGAAGCCCTTTCGAGAGTCTTGTAACGCATGACGCAGATGAGGTCTTCAACGATCCCGAGGTCAAGGTCATGGTAGAGACAATCGGCGGCGCACGTATCGCTTATGAGTATACGAAGCGTGCTCTGTCACTCGGCAAGAGTGTAGTAACGTCCAACAAGGAGCTTGTCGCAACGCACGGTCCCGAGCTCATGGAGCTTGCCAGGAAGAATAACTGCATCTATCTGTATGAGGCTGCAGTAGGCGGCGGTATCCCGATCATCAGACCTCTGCACAGATGTCTTGCAGCTAACCGCGTAGTAAGGATCGCCGGTATCGTTAACGGTACGACGAACTATATCCTCACGAACATGAGAGATAACGGAGTTTCCTATGAGGAGGCTCTGAAGCAGGCTCAGGCTAACGGCTATGCCGAGGCTAATCCGACGGCTGACGTCGAGGGTATCGATGCACAAAGAAAGCTCTCGATCCTGTCTTCCATCGCTTTGGACGGTACGTATGTAGCTCCTGCCGAGATCAACACGGTCGGTATCTCAGCTCTTTCTCTTGATGATATCGAGTTTGCCGGTAAGATCGGATGCAAGGTCAAGCTTCTTGCCGTATTTAACAACGGTGATGAGGGTTCTTCCTGTTATGTGGCACCTCATTTCGTAAGATCATCTTCAGTGCTTTACCCTGTTGAGGATGTATTTAATGCCATCGTAGTCGAGGGTAACGCTCTCGGCGAGGCTATGTTCTATGGTCAGGGTGCAGGCAAGCTTCCTACGGCTTCTGCTGTAGTAGGTGATATCCTCGAGGCTGTAATGCCCGTAGAGGCAGGAGCTTATGCGCATAACTGGTCAGTTCCTTCCAACGAGGGAAGAGTAACGCTTCCTTATGAGAAGGCAGCTTCCAAGATCGTTGTACGCGCTCCTTTGGCTGCAGCTGATGATGTTAAGGCAGCATTCGCTTCTTATGAGACGGAAGTCGCTCTTGATGACGGTGAGTTCGCACTCTTCGTAAGAGGTATCGTTAACGGTGACATCGAGACGAAAGTATCCGGTATACAGGGTGCCAAGTGGATGCACATGTACGAGTAAGTATGATAAGAAGTCTCAAGGCTGCAGCTTCGCGGCATGAGCTGCTGTGATATCAATTCCTGTTATGAATTCTTCAGTGACGATGTGTGCGATACGCTGATAAGCGAATGGGGATGCACCGTTATTCGTCTTCCTGTCACGGTAAGAAGTCTGGATAACGGTTATATATATTTTCCCGAGTATTACTATGAAGAAGTCTGTGAGTATGCCGACGCGCTTATAGCTCATGGGGTGTATGTGATAATCAACTGGTATAACTACTTCGACGGGGATCCGAATGAGTATGCGGATGAAGCGGAAGATTTTTTCGACAGGATCTCACGGTCAGGAACTTCGTGATAAAGTGCAGACTGCTCTTGATAACGGTCTGCCTGTTTTCTGTACACAGTGGGGTGTATCGCTCGATACCGGTGACAGCGGTGTGTTTTATGATGAGAGCCGTGAATGGATTGATTATCTTAATGCCAATAATATCTCATGGTGTAACTGGTCGATAGGAAGCCGTCATACCGCGAGTTCGAATGTTTTGCGATTTTATTCGGACAGATTTACAATAGAACAGAAGCTTGCAGGTCATTGGTCTGATGAAATGCTGTCGGAATCCGGGATATTTGTAAGAGCTTTGATAAGGGGAGAGGATAATGGGTGATACTCATTCATATAAGTGTCCGCATTGTGGAGGTAATCTTGTTTATTCGGTTGAAGAACAGATGCTTATGTGTTCTTTCTGCGGTAACGGAATAACCGCGGAAAAGCTCTCCCTTCTTTCACGGATCAATCCTCCAGATCAGGGAGAGGCGGATGAGGATGAAGACCGTCAGGAGATTACATGCAATTCCTGCGGCGCCAAGATTATAGCCGATAAGAATACAAGTGCCACGTTCTGCGCTTTCTGCGGTTCGCCGTCTCTCGTTACACAACGCCTTACCAAGAGATTCCGTCCCGATTATGTAATCCCTTTTAAGATTACAAGGGAAGAAGCTCTTAGAAGGATAAAAGAATTTGCGGGAAACGGTAAATATGCCCCGAAGCATTTCTTTAACGATAAGAATATAAAGAAACTGACCGGCATATACGTACCTTTCTGGCTAATGGATTCCGAATGCAATATTCATACTCAGGGTATCGGATATAACGAAGATCTGAAGACTACCGAGAAATATTCCGTTGTCTCAGATATAGATATAAGAGTAAAAAATGTTCCTTTCGACGGGGCTTTGAATATGCGTGATGATCTGATGGAGTCGGTTGAACCGTATGACTGCTCTGACCTTAAAGCATTTAACGGGTCATATCTTCAGGGCTATTATGCTCAACGTTATGATCTTTCTGCCGAGAAACTTACCGACAGGATTTTGGTGCGTCTTCAAAGGTACGGTAAGCAGGCTGCTTCCGCGTCGCTTAAAGGATATGACAGATTTCAGTGTAATTCCTGTATTGCAGGAGTAGGCGAGCTCGAACAGAAGTATGCTCTTTTCCCGGTATGGATTTTGACTTATGAATACAAAGGGAAGAATTACCAGATAGCGGTTAATGGACAGACTGGTAAAACAGACGGTTATCTTCCTGTGGATAAAGTAAAGACGAATCTGAGGTTATTGTGGTATTACCTGGTTAATATTATGATTCTTTCTCCTCTATGGGTCGGAGGTGCTGCCATAGTGCTCGCTTTGAAGTTTTGGTCGCAGTCAAGACCCGAACAGGCTTATGCCGTTAACATAGTTGCGGTTCTCGCATGCATGTTCGTGCTGCCGCTGGTGTTTATATTATTTAACATAGAGGCAATTGTCGGAGAAGATGATTTTGGAAGGATTAATCCGCTGCATCCGTTAAGACGTGCGATTAAGGCTGTATATACCAAACGCGCTGAAGTAAAGAGGAATATTCTTGAACAGACCGATATGATGATCGGCGACAAGCCTCCGTTCAGCGAGTATTATGATCCCCAATTTAAAGCGGAGATTAATAATGATGTGCGTTTTATGGGACGCGAATCTATATTTGAAGACGAAAGACTCTGAGATTACTTTCCTCTTAATCTGCTCTTCAATTCAGTCAGTATCTTATCGTAATCCCTGTGTTTTGAATCAGGGAAAGCGTTAAGGATTCGGCCGACACCGAAGTGTCTGTGACGGATAACAGTCTCGCGAAGTTCTTCGTACTTATCCTGAAGTTCCTTACGTCGGAGTTCAAGCGCATCACGTGATTCTTCGAATCTGTCTTGTGCTTCAGCCTTGGCAAGTGAAGCCTGTACGGCGGTGGACTGCGCCATCTGCAACGTGTTAAGAGATGTATTGCCTATACGTTCCGTAATCTTGTCGCTGACATTCTTGATGGATTCCGATATACGGTCGAGCTCTTCGAGCTTCTTGTTAAGACCGATGAGCGTGAGAGCGGTGACTACGGTATCCGTGATGAATACAGCGTACATTGCGATAAGTACCGGCCATCCGATGCTTTCGGGAATGAATCCGGATGTGATGCTGTAGACGAATACGTGAGCTATCTTAATGACAAATACAACCGCAAGTCCCCAGATGAGTGAGAATCCTACGCATATGTAACCGTTAAGGTTCATCGGCATATTGCTGTAATCCCACCATCTGGCATGGAAGAATTTATCCAATATGAAGCCTGCCACGAGCTCGATAAGAGTCGTGAACACTACGCCTTCAATAAATACGACTGCAGTGTTGGAAGAACCGACAAGGTTATATATCAGAAGAACCGATATCATTCCGAAGCCGTATACCGGACATACGGGACCGTTAAGAAATCCGCGGTTGATTATTTTGCCCGCTACGACTACATGGAACACAACTTCAATAACCCACCCGATAAACGAATAGACTATGAAGAAAGTGCAGATGTCGTAGGGGGTAAGGCTCATACCTGATTATCCGAATATCTTCTGTAGAGATCTGCGATCTCGTTCATATCCTGATTCATTCTGATCTGAAGCTTGGATATCTCCTTAAGATCATTTGCTTCCAAAGAATTCTTGATGCAGCTGAAGATCGATGTTCTCTCAGTTGTATCCTTGGCAAGATTCATCTTGATCGTCTCGATATCAGTCCAATATTCATCATCGATTGCATTTGAATCTGTGTGCTTTCTTGTGTAGCCGCGAAGAGTAGTGAGGTTATTGGGAATGATCCTGTCGGACAGCTCATACTGCCATCTGTCGAGCATTGCGTGTGAATATGAAGAAAGGATCTTGTCGTTGAATACTCCGCCTGCACACAGGATCTCTGTCGTGCCGTCGGCCTCAAGGAAATTCCTGAGTGAATCGTAAACAGTAGCCGGAGGTGCGCCGAAGAGTCTGTCGCGCTCTTCATCATCCATATCTTCAAAGATATCGTCTTCGCATCTGTAAAGACGGTTCTGCTCGAGATAATCGGCGGGTGTGCCGTAAGGCTTTGTAAACTCAGCTTCGAGCTCCTTCGTGTTCTTGCCGGTGTTCAATACGTAGTCAATACCGTCGAGCATGCACTGATAGATGGCGGACAGACAAAGATAAGTATTGGTGTGCGGGTTAGGTGAGCGAAGCTCGAATCTTGTCGCCTTGGATGTCTCCATGGAACGGACGAGACCCAAAAGAACCGAACGGTTACGTGAAGGTGTGTTTACATCCTGACCGAGGGAAGCTACCGCGTGTGTAGGTGCCTCGAATCCGGGCTGAAGTCTCATAAATGCATCCGTAGTAGCTGATACGAAAGGATTGATGAGGTCGTAATGCTTCATGATGCCCATGAGGGAACCCCAGCCGATACGGGAAAGGAAATCTGCCTTGAGGTCCTGCGGAGCGAAAAGATTAACTTTCTTGCCGTTCTTGAGGAAAGCAACAGCATTAACATGTGTGTGCTCACCGGAACCTGCAACTCCGGGGATAGGCTTGGCATCGAATCTTACACTTAAGCCGTGCATACGGAAGATCTCTTTAATAAGAATACGTGCAGTAAGCTCGTAGTCGGCACCCTGAAGTGCATCGGAATATCTCCAGTCAACCTCGAGCTGCTCCATGATGGAGTGGAAGTCACCGGAAGAAGTAACAGCAGCCTTAACTCCGCCGACTTCCTTATGACCCATCTCGGGATTGAATCCGTACAGGTCGAGAATGAGGATTACCTGCTCGAGAGCTGTTCTTACAACGCCCTTTGTGCGCTTCCAATAAGACTCCTTGAGAACCTGGGAGATGGAGAGCTGTTCCGTGGCGATCTTCTCGTCAGGAGAATTAACCCAGAACTCGAGCTCCGTTGCCATTATCAAAGTGATCTTCTCGAGGTCCTCGGGTTCGAAACCGTATTCCTCACATAATTCTTTATTGGATTCGAAGTATTCCTTGATCCTGCTCTCGAAGAATTCTGCAGATCTCTTAAGTACGGATCTTGAGCAGACAGCCTCTCCGTTATGATAAAGATAGGAAGGGATCCTTAATGTTCCTACTGGAAGACCTGTCTTCATATCGATGTGCTCGTAGTTGTAATCGATATACCATACGACATCGGAGTCCGGTACAAGATCTACTTTACCGTCGTTAAGTGTCGCGATGCCGGGAAGAACAACCGACGAGCCGTCTGTCTGTACAGCCTGACCGTCAAGATAATTCTGAAGGTTGTCGTGAAAGTCGGCGATCGGGATTCTCTCGTCTGTATCGTTGCCTGCAAGGTCAACTGCAGCAAGAGAAACGAACTTTATCTCGGGATGAGATTCAAGAATGCCCGTAATATCAGCAACTGAGTGCTTCTCGGGCGGAATAATACACAGTAAATCCGGATTTACTTTAAAATCAGTCATTAGTTTGTACCCCTGTTTATATTTCAGTGAAAATTCTAACATACAATCTCTTTTTTTTAACTTGTTTTTAAAATGACATTGTTGCAAAATTTATGGCATGACAAACACGATTTTTGATGTATTCAGAATAGACCGCCTCGGTAAGCGGATATTTTCCAAAATATTATTTACATTTGCGCTTCTGGTCGGGATGTCTGTATATGTATGTCCTATAGGCGATACTGATTTTACTCAGTTTCTCGTGTTTATGCAGAATGCAATGGAGGATATGGACCTTCTGATGAATATGCAGCCGTCCGATATACCTCTGACCACGGGAAATATCATTTATATTTTACATATCCTTGCTTCTGACTTTTTGCTCATCTTCAGTTCATTCATTTACACGGGCGTTTATATCAGACAATACAGGCTTGAACACAAGAATAATGAGCCCGGTGATTCGGGTTATCTGATTTCTCCAAGATTTTTGATACCCTCCAGTGTTTCGAAGCTGGTGTTAAGAATGGTTATCGTTTTTTGCTTTTCGCTCATTATTTTCATTCCTGCATCATTTGTCGTGTTGTATTTGTTTCTGATTTTTATTATCATTCTGCCGTACGTTGGAATGTATCCTGCGTGCTACCTATCGGGGGATTCAGGTTTTTGGCACAGTTTCATCGATATGGTGAAGGTTACGAAGGGTTATTATCTGGTCAATGCCAGGAATATGCTCCTTATAATCTCGCTCTATTTTGTAGGAAATTGGCTGACATCATCTTTGGTGTCGTTTCTGCCGTCGGTCGCTTATGTGACGGGACCTTTGTTCAATGCTTTCCTGGCATTAAGTTACGGAAGGTACGTCGGCATGGTTTACTGCCGTATGCGTGAGATCCCCGGCGGATATCAAAGAGTATCTATGCTTCGTCCCGAAGCTTCAGATAAATAAACAAATTATATTTTGGAGGAAAGCTGATAATGGATAACAATGAACTCGCCATTCAGAAGCACACAGAATGGGAAGGTAAGATCGAAGTAATCGCTCGTGCACCCGTAGGAAGCAAGGAGGAGCTTGCTATCGCTTACACACCCGGTGTTGCAGCACCTTGTCTTGAGATCTCTGACAATGTTGATCTCTCATACAAGTACACAAGAAGATCTAACCTCGTTGCTGTTGTAACAGACGGTACTGCAGTACTTGGTCTCGGTGATATCGGACCTGAGGCAGGTATGCCTGTTATGGAAGGTAAGTGTGCTCTGTTTAAGGCTTTCGGTGATGTAGACGCTTTCCCTCTCTGCATCCGTTCCAAGGAAGTAGATGATATCGTTAAGACAGTTAAGCTTCTTGCAGGTTCCTTCGGTGGTGTTAACCTCGAGGATATCTCAGCACCCAGATGCTTCGAGATCGAGAAGAGACTTAAGGAAGACCCTGAAGTTGACATCCCGATCTTCCACGATGACCAGCATGGTACAGCTGTTATCACACTTGCAGGTATGATCAATGCTTTGAAGCTCACAGGCAAGCACATCGATGATATCTCCGTAGTTGTATCCGGTGCAGGTGCTGCAGCTATCGCTATCACAAAGCTTCTCATCTCAAGAGGCCTCAAGGACGTAGTTCTCTGCGACAGAAGAGGTGCTGTATATAAGGGAAGAGGCCAGAACATGAACCCTGTTAAGAATGAGATCGCCGAGATCACAAACCAGCAGGGCAAGAAGGGCCTTCTCGAGGATGTAATCAAGGGCGCTGACGTATTTATCGGCGTTTCCGCTCCCGGCGTACTTACAGCTGAGATGGTTAAGACAATGGCTCCTAACCCCATCATCTTTGCTTGTGCTAACCCTACACCTGAGATCATGCCTGATGAGGCTCTTTCCGCAGGTGCAGCCGTTGTTGCTACAGGACGTTCTGATTTTCCTAACCAGGTTAACAACGTTCTCGCATTCCCCGGTATCTTCAGAGGTGCTCTCGACGTAAGAGCTTCCGATATCAACGACGCTATGAAGCTTGCTGCTGCAGATGCCATTGCTTCTCTGGTTTCTGACGATGAGCTTCGTGCTGACTACATCCTGCCTGATGCTTTCGATCCTCGTGTCGGTAAGGCAGTTGCAGCTGCTGTTGCTCAGGCTGCACGCGATTCCGGTGTAGCAAGGATCTGATAATTATCAATTTATCCTTCAATATCAGGCGGTCGGATTTCCGGCCGCCTTATTTATTATTAGAAGTTCAAAATAACGGACCTTAGTGTTATCATAGCGGCATGGATAAATTGAAAGTAATAATAATCGGCTGCGGAAGGGTAGCTGCTAAGCACCTTAAGGCGATTAATAAGAACAGCAAGCGGGCTGAGCTCGCGGCACTTGTTGATGTTTCAGAAGAAGCAGCAACCAGACTGTCGCCGGGTACCCGATATTTTAAGGACTACAAAGAAGCGATTACTGAAATAAAACCCGATATCGTAGCGGTTACTGTACCTTCGGGACTTCATTTTGAGATTGCGAAGTTTGCGCTTGAGAACGGTTGCAATCTTTTGCTCGAGAAGCCCATGACGATGTCTTCAGATGAGAGCCGTCAGATATATGAGTTATCTCTTAAGACAGACCGGAAGATAGCGATGGGTCATATATACAGATATTTCCCGATCGTCGGATTGGTTCATGATGACATTAAGGCAGGCAAATACGGCAAGGTTACGCATGGAACTATATCCGTAAGATGGGGTCACGGTGATGACTATTACGGCAGTGCGGCATGGAGGGGAACATGGAAGTCCGACGGCGGAGCCCTGATGAACCAGACTATTCATGCCATCGATCTTCTCGTGTGGCTCATGAACTGCAAGCCCGTTGAGGCTGTTTCCATGATCTCCCAAAGAAGAGCGAAGATAGAGGCCGAAGATCTCGGAATGGCAGTGCTCAAGATGGATAACGGAGCTCTTGCTGCTATCGAAGGCACGACATGCACATCCGACAAGGATAAGAGTGCCGAGTTTACCGTATTCTGCGAGAAGGCGTCCATCACCATGGGCATCAGGAATAAGAAGCCTTCGCTCATGATCCGTACGGCAGAGGGAAAGAAGCTCAATGGTTATTATGTAAGGCAGCAGATAAGCAGGAAGGGATTCGGCTCATTGCTGAGTGCCCTTAATCCTCATACTGCCATTTATTCCGATCTCATTGATTCAATCGATAATGACAGACAGCCTGTTGCTGATGCTTATTCAGGATATACTTCTGTCGACAACCTTATGGGAATATACAAATCCGCCAAGACGGGAACTAAGGTTAAACTGCCTCTGGAGGAGAATTTCTCTTCCGTAGATATGACCGGATACTTTGAAGGAGCCGATTAATGAAGAAGAGACTGTTGTCTGCAGTATTATCAGTCTGCATGATCTTCACTTTGTTTGTGAACGTCAATGCAGATACCAACAGTGATATAGCTTCGTTTGTAACGAGACTTTATGAGATATGTCTCGACAGAGCTCCCGACCAGGGCGGTCTCGATAACTGGGTAAACAATTTAAGAAACGGAAGCATCTCCGGATCTGATGCAGCAAGAGGCTTCATATTCTCATCGGAGTTTTCCGGCAGAAATTACGATAACCGTACATTTGTCATGTATCTTTACAGGGCCATGTTCGGAAGAGAAGCCGATGATACAGGACTTACGGCATGGACGGGTTCACTTGATCTGGGAATGTCCAGGGAAGCGGTCTTCAACGGATTCACGGGTTCGGCTGAATGGGCTTCGATCTGTTCTGCTTACGGTATCAATCCCGGAAGCGCATCTTCCGGTTCTTCTTCGGCTAATGCGGGTATAGATGAATTCGTAAGTCACATGTACTCAGGCTTCCTCGGAAGAACTGCCGATCCTGTAGGTCTTTCCGACTGGAGGGGAAGACTCTCATCGGGCAGAACAACAGGCTTCGAAGCGGCTTACGGCTTCATGCACAGCCAGGAATTCTTAAGCAGAGCAGCTTCCATGAGCAATACAGCCATAGTTACTGTTTTCTATAACACTTTCCTCGGAAGAAATCCTTCCGCGTCTGAAGTGTCCTCGTATACTTCCAGAATGACGTCCAATCTCAATGCAAATCTTGAGATGCTCTTCTTAAGTTTCGCGAATTCAGATGAGTTTGTCTCTTATTGCGAAAGCCGCGGCATCGTCCCCGGTGCAGGGAACGGATCTTCAATCATCAGTGATGCCGACGTTACGGCTCTTTTCAGTAATTCACTTCTTATCGGAAGTTCTACTACGGTCGGATTTAATCTGTACTTTAACAGCTACGGAAGAGGTATCATGGGCGATGTTACGGTCTGCTCGAGAGTCTCTTATTCGCTGCTTAACGATATGACTACAAGAACTTCCTATATCCCGATGCTTAACGGAACTCCCATGAGTGCAAGAGACCTGATCAGGACTTCCGGCGCTCCGTATGCTTTTATTTGCATGGGTACAAATGATATTCAGAACGGTGTTGTACAAAGATACTGCACCTGGCTCGATGATATAAGAAGCGTCAACCCCGATACAGTTATTTTCATCGAAGCTTGTACCCCCAGCCTTGATAATCACCCCAATAACAGGGATATCAGAGCGCTTAACGAGGGTATGAGAGAGTATTGCGACACGCATGCGGGATTCTATTTCATAGATATCTATACGCCTCTTGCTGACAGCAACGGCGTCCTTCAGTCCAGATATTGCAGTGACGGTAACGTGCATATCACATATGCAGGTTATGCCGAGTGGATCGATACGCTTGCGGATTATGTCCGTGAGTACATCTATGAGCAGCGTATAGCCGGTAATGAGCTTCATTTCTGATGGTATTCAGTTCATTAACATTTCTTTGTATCTTTCTGCCTGCTGTCCTGATCCTCGACAGGATATTTAAGAATATTCACATTAAGAACGCTCTGCTTCTTGCGGCGAGTCTTCTTTTCTATGCATACGGCGAGCCTGTCTATGTATTTCTTATGGCAGCGTCGGCTCTTCTGAATTTTGTGTCTGCGCTTCTTATCGACAGATTCAAGGGCACGGGATTAAAGAAAGTCTTTCTCGCGGCCGGTGTTGCCGTTAATCTCGGAGCACTTGTCTTCTTCAAGTATTCGGTATTTCTTACCACGTTCTTTAATGGCACCTTCGGTCTTGCCATACCCGTGCCCGATGTCACATTGCCGCTCGGAATATCGTTCTTCACATTTCAGGCGATGTCCTATGTTATCGATGTCTACAGGGAAGACTGCGGTGTGCAGAAGAACTTCGGAAGACTTCTGCTTTATATCTCGTTCTTCCCGCAGCTTATCGCGGGTCCTATCGTAAAGTACAGGGACATCGAGGAGCAGATCCTCAGCAGGAGCGTTACTTCTGACAAGACGGCAATCGGTATCCGCCGCTTTGCACAGGGACTTGCGAAAAAAGTATTTATAGCAAATAACGTTGCTGTGATCGCAGATGCTGTATTTAATTCGAATCTTGCGGTTCTCGATGCCAAGACCGCATGGCTCGGGGCAGCGTCCTACATGCTTCAGATTTATTTTGATTTTTCCGGATACAGCGATATGGCTATAGGCTTGGGAAAGATGTTCGGCTTCGAGTTCAAGGAGAACTTCGACCATCCTTATATTGCCGGCAGTATTAAGGACTTCTGGAGAAGATGGCATATATCATTGTCGACATGGTTCAAGGAATATCTGTATATTCCACTCGGCGGTAACCGTAAGGGTAAGGCTAGAACTGTTATCAACAAGTTTATTGTTTTCGCATGCACGGGTATCTGGCACGGAGCCAACTGGACATTTCTTTTCTGGGGTCTGTATCACGGGTGTTTCCTGATGATAGAGGAATTTATGCCGAAGAAGCAGAAGAAGGGATTGGTTCTTAAGATACTGTCTCATATCTATCTTATCTTCGTTGTAATGATCGGTTTTGTAATGTTCAGATGTGATTCGATAAGTGACTTCGGAGTTATGATGACGAGACTGATAACTTTTGATGTGACAAATGAATCTTCGATACTGTTTATGAGTCTTGTTACACCGCTTAATATAACGGCGGTTATTGCAGGTATTATATTTTCTATGCCTGCCGGTAAGTTGTTTAAAGAAGGTAAGACTACTAAGGTGTTGTCTTATGCGGCATCACTTGCAGCGGTCGTTCTTGCGGTAATGTGCCTGTCTTCCGGTTCATATAATCCTTTTATCTATTTCAGGTTTTGATTATGAAGAGATACGGTTCGACAATCTTTATGATCATATTCCTCACGATACTGCTCATTCCTTCTGTAGGAATGCTGGTCTTCGGTCCTTCCGAATCCGAGAACGGGGAAGAGCTTGTTATGCCTGTTATATACAGTGAAGAAGGGGGCTTTAACAGAAATTACCTTCAGGAATTAAGTGATATCTTTGAGCAGAGATTTGCATTCAGAAAGCAGCTTGTCACCGCTTATTCATTTATATCGGAGAATGTGTTCGGGACCTCGGCCCAAAGCGGTGTTATTGTCGGTAATGACGGTTGGCTTTTTTATAACGATACTCTTGCAGATTACCAGAGGAGCAATATCCTTAACGGCAGACAGATGCATAACGCCGTCAGACATCTTGAGCTGATCAATGAATATTGTGCGACTAACGGTATAGAATTCGTATTCGTAATTGCACCCAATAAGAATACTTTATATCCCGAATACATGCCTTACTATCTGATTCAGGGCGAAGGTCAGACAAATAGACAGATGCTGTTTGATCTTCTTTCCGATACTGATATTAATTATATCGACTTCGGATCATATGATACTTTTATAGATTCCGATACCGTTTATTATTTCCACCGTGATTCTCACTGGAATAATATGGGTGCTGCTATCGTTTCCAATGCCATACTTACACTCGGAAATATCGAACACCATAACTACGTTTATGACGAATATACCTTCATTGAAGACCATAACGGCGATCTTGATCAGATGATACATCCCTCAAGTGTAGTTCCCGAGGCGGATGTTTTTTTTAATAACATGCCTGAATTTACATATGTTAATGAGATCGAGAGTAACTTTGACCCCCGTATCTATACGACTGCGGGAGGAACGGGCAGTCTTCTTATGTATCGTGATTCCTTCGGAAGTTCGTTGCTGCCTTTCATGGCTGAACCTTTTGCTTCGGCTTTCTTCTCGAGGTCGAACTCATGTCAGATAAATGACTTTATTTCGAATAACCCCGATATACTTGTCTTCGAGAAAGCAGAGAGGTTTATCTCACAGCTTTGCGGATCACCGTCAAGGCTTCCTGCTCCCGTAAGAGAGCTTCCCGCAGATGCAGTTGCAGTTGAAATATCCGACTTTTCTCTGGCTGAGGCAGGGGATTATATCACGGTGACCGGAACCTTGCCTGAAGGATCATGGGAAGATGATTCGATCATATATATCGTAAGCGGCGATATGTGCTTCGAAGCCTACCCTGTATCCGATATTGATGAGGGGACAGAGGGCTTTCAGGCGCTTCTTGAAAAAAATAGTGTTTCGACGGATAATATTATGGTTTTTATAGCTTAAAAGGCTTGAAAGGAATGGAATTATGAAGAAGAGAATTATTACTGCTATTACTGCTGTTGCCATGACAGCCGCTGTATTTACGGCATGTACCGATAAAAAGCCCGCTGAAACATCTGAGGCAGCTGCCGAGACGACTGTGGCTGTAGAGCAGACACAGGAGACTGAGGTTACGGCTGCAGAGACTGTTGCCGAGACTTCTGCTGAAGATTCAAACGGCATTCCTCAGCCCGGTGATACATATAACGGTCACATCGTAGATCATACAGAGGACCAGCCTGACTGCGATGACGGCAGCCACGGTACGATCTGGATCTTCTACACTGACAGCGAAGATATCGATTACATCACATACTAATATTTAATAACCCCAGGAGTTTCTCATGTATAAGAAAGTCTCAAGCGACATGAACTTTGTGGAAAGAGAGAAGGAAGTTCTCGAATTCTGGAAAGAAAAGGACATCTACAAAAGATCACTGAAGCCTGCCCGTGACGGTGCACCGACATTTACACTTTATGACGGTCCTCCGACGGCTAACGGCAGACCTCATATCGGTCATATCAAGACACGTGTTATCAAGGACGTTATCCCCAGATATCATTCGATGAAGGGTGAAGCCGTTTCTTTCAAGGCCGGCTGGGATACACACGGTCTTCCTGTAGAGCTTGAGGTAGAGAAGTCTCTGGGCATCAACGGTAAGCCTCAGATCGAGAATTACGGTGTTGAGCCTTTTATCAAGAAGTGTAAGGAGTCCGTATGGACTTATAAGGATCAGTGGGAGCACATGAGCGACCGCGTAGGTTTCTGGGCTGACATGGAGCATCCTTATGTAACTTACGATAATAACTATATCGAGTCCGAGTGGTGGGCTTTGAAGACAATGTGGGAGAAGGATCTCCTTTACAAGGGTCACAAGATCGTTCCTTACTGCCCCCGCTGCGGTACGGCTTTGTCCTCGCACGAGGTAGCTCAGGGATATAAGACCGTTAAGGAGAGATCCGCGATCGTAAGATTCAAGATCGTAGATGAGGATGCATATTTCCTCGCATGGACGACTACGCCTTGGACATTGCCTTCCAACGTAGCTTTGTGTCTTAATCCCGATTCCGAGTATGCCAAGGTAAAGGCTGCCGACGGCTATACATACTACATGGCTGTTGCTTTGCTTGATACGGTTCTCGGTAAGCTTGCTACAGAAGAGACAAAGGCTTATGAGATCCTTGAGACATATAAGGGTACCGATCTTAAGGGTAAGGCTTACGAGCCTTTGTTCGAGTGCTCAGGTGTTGAGGCTGCTAATCAGAAGAAGAAGGCTCACTATGCCGTATGCGACAACTATGTAACGATGGAAGACGGTACAGGTATCGTTCATATCGCTCCCGCATTCGGTGAGGATGACGCCAGGGTAGGAAGAGACAATGATCTTCCTATGATCCAGTTCGTGGATACCAGAGGTAATATGACCGAGCAGACACCTTTTGCAGGACTGTTCGTAAAGGATGCTGATCCTGAAGTTCTTAAGGATCTCGAGACCAGGGGACAGCTGTTCTCAGCTCCCAAGTTCGAGCACGAGTATCCTTTCTGCTGGAGATGCGACACGCCTCTTATCTATTTCGCAAGATCCACATGGTTTATTGCCATGAGCAAGAAGAGAGACGAGCTTCTCGCTTCCAATAACATGGTTAACTGGTATCCCGAGTCGATCAGAGACGGTCGTATGGGCGACTTCCTTCGAAATGTAATCGACTGGGGTATCTCCCGTGAAAGATACTGGGGTACACCGCTTCCTGTATGGGAGTGCGAGTGCGGACACCGCCACTGCATCGGTTCCATAGAGGAATTGAAGAGCATGAGTGATGATTGCCCGGATGATATCGAGCTTCACAAGCCTTACGTTGATAACGTACACATCAAGTGTCCGGAGTGTGGCGGCAAGATGACTCGTGTTCCTGAGGTTATCGACTGCTGGTTTGATTCCGGATCAATGCCCTTCGCTCAGTATCACTATCCCTTCGAGAATAAGGAATACTTCGAGTCTCATTATCCCTGTGACTTCATCTCCGAGGCTTTGGACCAGACAAGAGGATGGTTCTATTCCTTGCTTGCCATCAGCACAGTCCTGTTCGGCAGAAGCCCCTTCAAGAACTGTATCGTTATGGGTCTTGTACAGGATGAGAACGGCAAGAAGATGAGTAAGCATCTCGGAAACGTTGTAGATCCCTGGGATATCCTTAACAAGCAGGGTGCAGATGCGGCAAGATGGTATTTCTATTCTGCCAACCAGCCCTGGCTGCCTTCGAGATTCTCCGATAATGCAGTTAACGAGGGTATCAGAAAGTTCATCGGTACATACTGGAATACTTATTCATTCTATGTAATGTATGCAGATATCGATAACTTCGATCCCAATAAATACACACTTGATACCGCTAACCTTAACGTTATGGACAAGTGGGTATTGAGCAAGCTTAATTCTTTGGTCGCTGATGTTAATGCCAAGATGGATGCTTATGACATCTCTGCTGCTGCAAGAATGATCCAGGACTTCACTGATGAGCTCTCCAACTGGTACGTAAGACTTAACCGTGACCGTTTCTGGGCAGGTGAGATGAATAAGGACAAGATAGATGCGTTCATGACTCTGTACACGGCTCTTGAGACTCTTACGAGACTTGCAGCTCCGTTTGTTCCTTTCGTAACAGAGCAGGTATATCAGAATATCGTACGTTCCGTTAATGCTGATGCACCGGAGTCCGTACATCTTTGTGAGTATCCTGTTGCCGATACTTCTTTGATCAACAAGGAGATCGAGAAGGAGATGGCACTCGCAGCAAAGGTTGTCGAGCTCGGACGTGCCGCTCGAAATGCTTCTTCCATGAAGAACAGACAGCCTTTGTCCGAGATCTACGTTGTAGCAGACTATGAGCTTACTGATGAATACAAGAACATCGTTCTGAACGAGCTTAATATCAGAAGCTATAAGGCAGTAAAGGATGCTTCCGCTTTGATGGACTTCTCTTTCAAGCCCCAGCTTCGTACATGCGGAAGAAAGTTCGGTAAGCTTCTTAATGCAGCCAAGGATGTTATCGCAGCGCTGCCGGGTAAGGAGACAATGAAGGCACTCGAGGAAGGCCCCGTAACGATCACAGTCGAGGGCGAGAACTTCGAGATGACAAAGGATGACTTTATTGTAGAGACAGTACAGCCCGAGGGTCTTTCCACACAGGAGGACGGCGGAATTACAGCTTCCATCAATACTGTTCTTACAGAGGATCTTATCATTGACGGTTTTGTACGTGAGATGATCTCTAAGATCCAGACTCAGCGTAAGGAAGCAGGTCTCGAGGTAGTTGACCGCATCATTCTCACATACGAGGGTAACGAGAAGCTTGCATCCATCATCGCACAGAAGAAGGACTTCATCGCTTCCGAAGTTCTTGCTACCGACATAGTTGAGGGCAAGGACGGCTTTACTAAGGAATGGGACGTTAACGGCGAGAAGATTACTTTCGGCGTTAAGAAGGCTTGATAAAGAATGCTGATAGAACTTATTAGAAACGGGAGCAATTATTCCGTAAGGGAAGTTGTACTGATGATAATCGTCATGCTGTTTGCATTGACGATATCATTCTCGTTTCATGAGTTCATGCATGCGGTTGTTGCCTATTGGCTCGGAGATGATACTCCGAGACTTTACGGCAGAGTTACCATGAATCCCAAGGCTCATCTGGATCCTATGGGTACGGTGCTGCTCCTGCTCGTCGGATTCGGATGGGGAAAGCCCGTAGTCTATAACCCTTCCAATCTCAAGAGGTTTAAGAGCAAGAGACTCATGAATATCATGGTCAGTCTTGCGGGTGTAACAGGTAACTTCATCATCGCATTGATCTCGATGTGCATTATCGCGGTGATAATGAGATGCTGCGGTTACGGCAATTCGGCTCCTTTGTATTATGGTGCGATCTTTATGGATGCGGGTCTTAAGGAAAACGGTGACGTTCCGTTCTATGCGGCTGTATTCTGCTATCTTTTCTATTACACATATCTGTTCTCGATGTCGCTGATGGCATTTAACCTGATCCCGATTCCGCCGCTTGACGGATTCCATATTCTCGAGAGACTCCTTCCCGTTAAAGTTACGTATTCCGACGGCTTCAGGAAATTTGTTCAATACGGTCCTATGGGACTTATGATACTTATCTTACTCGGCAACTTCGGTAATATAGATATTCTCGGAACCATCATGTATTACATTGAGTTTCCCGCTATGCTGATAATCAATATCATTGCGGGTCTTATCGGGGTAGTCTGATAAGTATGAGCGAGACTCTGACACATCCCAATATCCATCTTCAGCAGTTTGAAGGTCCGCTGGACCTTCTTTATTCTTTAATAACGAAGAATGATATAGACATCTTTGATATTCCGATCTCCGAGATCACTGAGATGTATATGGATTATCTCAACAAGATGAAGAGTCTTGATATGGAGATTGCATCCGAATTCATTGTTATGGCAGCGACTCTTATCCATATTAAGTCAAGGATCATGCTTCCTTCCAAGAGTGACATGTCAGCAGATGCAGAGGCGGATCCCCGTGAGGAACTTGTAATATCACTTCTGCGTTATAAGCGTTGTAAGATGCTTGCCAAGGAACTGCGCTCTCGAAATGAACTCTACAGAGACTGTGTATTAAGACTGCCTTCTACCGCGAAAGAGATGGATGTAAGCATTATCTATCCTCCGCAGGAGTTTGTAGCCGAGGAGTTTGAGAAGGCTGTTGATAACGTATGTAAACGTAATGAAGTGCGCTTTGCCGATATCTCCACTAAGATCACACATATCCTTAAGAGGGACAAGCTCTCGGTTAAGGAAAGAATGAAGAGTGTATGGCTTAAGATATCGGGCAGGGGAAAGCTGTTTTTCCATGAGCTTTTCGAGGGGAAAAAGGCAGATAAGACGGATAAGATTGTAAGCTTTCTTGCAGTTCTCGAACTTCTTCGTAATAACAGGATAGATGCTACGCAGAAGAAGCCTTTTGATGTAATACTGATCGAAGAGAAGGGTGAAAGTAAGTAATGGAAAACGATACATTCGAATTGACATATCAGGAATTATCGCCTGCTTGTGAAGCGATCCTGTTTGCTTCGGGCGATCCGATCCCCCAGGAACGTATCGCTGAGATACTTAATGTGGATGTTAAGACTGTTGAAGAAGTCATGAGCAAACTTGTTTCTGCTTATGAGAACAATCCGTGGGGAGGACTTCTTGTAAGGAAAGTGGAGAACTCATATGTAATGTCCACAAAGCCCGGCATGAAGAAGGTTCTCGAGAGAATGTTCTCTCCTAAGATGCACCCGCCGCTGTCTCAGGCTTCATACGAGACGCTTGCTGTTATCGCATATAACCAGCCGGTAACACGTGCTCAGGTCGAATCTGTCAGAGGCGTATCTTCGGATTCGATCATATCGAGACTTATCGACAGGGGCTGGATCGAGGAGTGCGGTAATCTCGATGCTCCCGGAAGACCTGCATTGTTTAAGACAAGTAAGCAGTTCCTTATGGAATTCGGTATCAGTTCGGTAGACGAATTGCCTTCGATGGAGCTTATGTCCTATCAGACTATAAGAGATCTCGAAGATTCTCTTGCCAAGGCTGCCGGTAATGACGACAGGCAGATAACCATAGAAGGAATTATGGAAAGTTCGGAAGATAACGAACAGGAAGAGGCGGATGATGGAGAGCATAATTGAGCTGATAAGCGAAAGCCTCCCTCGCATGAGCAAGGGACATAAAGCTATCGCCAATTACATTATCGAAAGTTACGACAAGGCGGCCTATATGACTGCCAGCAAGCTCGGAGAAGAGACCGGTGTATCCGAATCAACGGTCGTAAGATTTACGACTGAACTCGGTTTTGACGGTTATCCGCATTTCCAGTCAGCATTGAAAGAAGAATTAAAGTCCAAGCTTACTTCGGTTCAGAGACTAAATTACACGGAACGCTTTGACGATGATGCGACTGCCGTAAGAGACATCATGAAAGGCGATATGGATAATCTCAAGGATACGATCGCAGGTCTTGATGATGATGCCATGGCAAAAGCCGTTGATGCGATCCTTAAAGCCCGTAAGATCTATATCATGGGATTAAGATCCAGCTCGCCTTTGTCATCGTTCATGCATTTTTATATGACACTGCTGTTCGATGATGTAATCCACATTCATTCGAACAGTACCAACGAAGTGTTCGAGCAGATAATGCCTATCACATCAGATGATGTAATGATAGGTATATCATTCCCGAGATATTCACAGAGAACGATAAACTCCATGGAGTATGCGAAGAAGAAGGGCGCGACTATCATTGCCATTACTGACAAGGATAATACGGCAATGACCGAGCATGCGGACATAAAGCTTTTCGCGAAGAGCAGCATGGCCTCCTTTGTCGATTCACTTGCGGCGCCGCTGTCTCTTATCAATGCGCTGCTCGTAACTCTCGGAATTCACAGAAGAGACCATATCAGGAATTCATTTGAGTCTCTGGAGCTTTTGTGGTCACAGTATGAAGTTTATAACGGCGGTAAAGACAAAGCCGACAGACATAATGAAGAGGAGATCAACAGCCATGAGTGACAATGTTTATCAGATCGCTATCGACGGACCTTCCGGTTCGGGTAAATCCACACTTGCTAAGGGAGCTGCCAATGCTCTCGGCATCATGTATCTTGATACGGGTGCTATGTACAGAACCTGCGGTCTGTGTGCACTGAAGACAGGTATCGATCCTAAGGATACCGATGCCGTTCAGAAGATGCTCGATACTCTTGATCTTAAGATAAAGTTTGAAGACGGTGTTCAGCATATGATCCTTAACGGTGAAGACGTTACAGGCATGATAAGGACTCCCGAAGTGTCAAGAGCCGCTTCCAATATAAGTTCGCTTCCTATTGTCCGTACTGCCATGGTGGATATGCAGCGTAAGATCGCTGCCGACCAGAGTTTTGTCGTTGACGGCAGAGATATCGGTTCTGTTGTGCTCCCCAATGCCAAGTATAAGTTCTTCCTGACGGCTTCTTCTGAAGCAAGAGCTAAGAGAAGATGTCTTGAACTTGAGGAAAAGGGAACACCTCAAGCATATGAAGAGGTTCTTAAGGATATCATCTGGAGAGATAAGCAGGACAGTGAGCGTGCAGCTTCTCCTCTTATCAAGGTTGATGATGCGGTCGAGATCGATACTTCGGATATCGGAATTCAGGAAACACTCGATCTTCTCTTAAGCTATATAAAAGAATGAAAGTAATCACAGCCAAGTCAGCAGGATTCTGCTTCGGAGTAAAGAACGCGGTTCAGACTGCCAATAAGATGGCAGAGCAGCACCGTGAAGGCGAGCGTCTTATCATGCTCGGTGAGCTTACCCATAATGAGAAGGTCACCGCCGAATTGCTTTCCAAGGGATTCGAGATCATAAATGATGCCAAAGATGTCCCTGAAGGAAGCACGGTAATTATAAGAGCGCACGGAGTTACTCCCGAACAGAAGAGGATACTTAATGAGCGTAACGTAAGAGTTTTTGACTGTACGTGCCCGTTTGTCGAGAAGATCCATAAGATAGTCAGGGATAAGGCTTCAGAAGGGTGTGAGATCATACTTACCGGAACTCCGGGTCATCCTGAGGTCGAGGGAATAAAAGGGGAATCGCCGGATTCCGTAGTTGTCATAAGTTCTCCGGAAGAACTTGAAGGTATCGAATATGATCCTGCCAAAACCGTGCTGATATCCCAGACAACATTCTCGACCGATACTTTTGCAAAGATTTGTGCAGATATTGAAAATAAAATTGCAAAAGATCAGATTTTTGATACAATATGTAGTACGACCTTAAGCAGACAGAGGGAAGCTATGCTCATTTCCGAGCAGGTTGATGTGATGCTAGTCATCGGATCGGCACACAGCTCGAATACGAGAAAGCTTCACGAGATTGCTGAAAGTCGCTGTTGTAGAACGTTCCTTGTGAGCGATGCCGGAGATGTCAGACGGCTTATCGATGAAGGTAAGATCCTGAAGACTGATACGGTAGGAGTCACGGCAGGAGCATCTACACCGGAAGCAATTATTTTGGAGGTTGTTCAGACAATGGACGAGAACGAGAAGGAAATTCTGGCGGATCAGGAACAGACTGATACAAATTTTGCGGAGTATATTGAGAGTATTCCCCAGCTTAGAAGAAATGCTGTAGTGAAGGGAGAAATTACCTCGGCTGACGCGGATTTTGTTTATGTCGACATCCATGATAAGTCCGATGGAAAGATCCCTCGTCGCGAGTTCGCAGGTGATGCCGACTTCAATCTTGAAGAGGCAATTGCAAACAAGCAGGAAGTTACTGTAGTAATCAAGAGTATCAAGAATACAGATCAGGGTAAGGAGATCCTCCTTTCTAAGTCTGCACTTGATTTTGAAAAGAATAAGGCAGTTCTTCAGGAGGCATTCGAGAATAAGACTCCCGTAACTGCTGTTATTACAAGCACAGTTAAGGACGGTGTCATCGCTAACTTCGGCGGAATCGACATTTATATTCACAAGACACAGATCAAGATGGGTGAGGTTAAGGACCTCGACGCTCTTAAGGGTCAGCAGATCGAGATTTTGATCACAAAGTTCGATACAGAGAAGCACAGACTCAGAGTTTCCGGTTCACACCGTCAGATCCTCATTCAGGAGAGAAAGGCTAAGGAAGACGAGATCTGGAATAACATCGAGGTAGGTAAGCACTACACAGGTGTTGTAAGATCACTCCCCGCATTCGGTGCTTTCATTGATATCGGCGGTGTTGACGGTCTCGTTCACATCACTGAGCTTTCATGGAAGAGAATCTCTAAGCCTTCCGATGTTCTTTCTATCGGTCAGGAAGTTGACGTTTATGTAAAGAACTTCGATAAGGAGACAAAGAAGATCTCCCTCGGCTATAAGAAGGAAGAGGATGATCCTTTCTACAACATCGAGGAGAGAATCCCCGTTGGTGCTATCGTTAAGGGTACAGTAGTAAGAATCACAGACTTCGGTGCATTCGTACAGCTTGAGCCCGATCTCGATGCTCTCTGCCACGTATCTCAGATCTCTAACGTAAGACTTAAGAGCCCTGCTGATGTTCTTACAATCGGCCAGGAAGTAACTGCAAAGGTTACAAGCATTAAGCCTGAAGACAGAAAGATCTCTATCAGCATCAAGGAAGTTGAGCCCATCGATCCTGCTGAAGATGATTTCTATTCTGTAGCAGATTCCGAGCCTACTGAGGCAGTAGTTGATACTACAGAGCAGGCTTCCGAGGAAGCTCCTGCTGAAGAGTAATCTTCGGATAAGATTCGAATTGATAAGAGCCGTCCGGAAGGACGGCTCTTTTATTATGTTTCCGGCAATGAACAAGGGCTGTCGGTTGACAGCCCTCATTCATTTGCAAATGCCTTTTGGTAATAATTACTTGTTCTGTGAAGCGAGGATGTCCTTGATTTCTGTAAGGAGCTTAACTTCCTCTGAAGGCTCAGCGGGCTTAGCTGCTTCTTCTTCCTTATCCTTCTTAAGCTTGGCTGCTGCAAGAGCTGCTGCCTTTGCAGATGCTGTATTGATCGCCTTAAGAATAAGGAAGAGAACGAGTGCGATGATCAGGAAGTTAACAACTGCTGACAGGAAAGCGCCGTAGTTGAATGCAACTCCGCGAATTACAAACTGTCCGCCGATCTGAAGACCATCCTCACTGTTTCCGCCGAAGATTACAGCGATCAAAGGATTGATGAAATTATCTGTGAGTGCAGTTACGATGTTGCCGAACGCAGCACCGATGATAACACCGACAGCCATGTCCATTACATTTCCCTTTAAAGCAAATTCTTTAAATTCGGATAACAAACTCATAAAGAACCTCCAATATTTAATTGATAAAATAATTTTACGAAATTACTCCAAGTACTGTGTGTCGTTTGGTTTACAACTCTATGAAAAATAAATAAAATATAAAGGTATAAAACGGAGGTACGTATGGCTGATATTAAGTATAAGCGCATCCTTCTCAAGTTGTCCGGTGAGGCTCTTGCAGGACAGAAGAAGAGCGGTATTGATGATGATGTAGTAAGAACTATCACAAGCAAGATTAAGGAAGTATCCGATCTTGGTGTTGAAGTGGCAATTGTAGTCGGCGGAGGTAACTTCTGGAGAGGAAGATCTTCCGAGAAGATGGACAGAGTTACGGCAGATCATATGGGTATGCTTGCGACGCTCATGAATTCTCTTGCCCTGTCTGATGCTCTTGAGCAGCACGGTGCGGTAACAAGAGTTCTTTCAGCTGTCGACGTAAGACAGATGGCTGAGCCTTATATCAGAAAGAGAGCAGTACGTCATCTTGAGAAGGGCAGAATCGTTATCTTCGCATGCGGTACGGGTAACCCTTATTTCTCAACTGATACGGGCGCTGCGTTAAGAGCTACGGAGATCGGCGCAGATATCTTCATGAAGGCTACTATGGTTGACGGCGTTTATGATAAGGATCCGAATGTATATCCCGATGCTGTCAGATATGAGAAGGTTACTCATGATGAAGTCTTAAGCTCCAACCTTAAGGTTATGGATGCTACGGCTGCTGCACTTTGCAGAGACAATCACACTAAGATCTATGTTTTCTCCATGGAAGATCCTGACAATATCGTCAGAGTCGTTAAGGGCGAGAATATAGGAACACTTGTTGAATAATTAATATCCGGAGGAAACAACTATGATGATCGAGATCACACAGGCTGATTATGACAAGGTAGAGGCAAAGATGCAGAAGTCTATCGACAATCTGCAGGAGAACTTTAATGCTATTCGTGCAGGACGTGCAAATCCTCATGTACTCGATAAGATTATGATCGATTACTATGGAACACCTTCTCCTATCAACACGGTAGCTAACATTCAGGTGCCTGAGGCAAGAATGATCACAATCCAGCCTTGGGATGCTTCTAACCTTAAGGAAATCGAGAAAGCAATCCAGTCTTCGGATCTCGGTATCAATCCTACTAACGACGGTAAGATGTTAAGACTTGTTTTCCCTATGCTTACCGAGGACAGACGTAAGGAACTTGTTAAGCAGGTTAAGACTTACGGTGAAGAGGCTAAGGTAGTAATCAGGAATGTCAGACGTGAGTACATCGATAAGATGAGAGCTTCTAACAAGAAGAAGGAGATTACTGAGGATTCTCTCAAGGAATATGAGGAGAAGGTTCAGAAGATCACTGATAAGTTCATCAAGAATGTTGATGAAGCTTGCGCTAAGAAGGAAAAGGAACTGATGGAGATCTGATGGCTGCTATCGGAGACAAGAAAAAGACTTACGACACGACGGGGCTTAAAGTCCCCGTCTCTTTAGGCGTAATAATGGACGGCAACGGAAGGTGGGCCAAGAAGAGACTGCTTCCGAGAAGTGCCGGACACAGAGCAGGTGCGGAGAACCTTAAGGAGCTGTGCCGCAACTGCGGAAGATACGGTGTAAAGTATCTTACTGTTTATGCTTTCTCTACAGAGAACTGGGCGCGTCCCGAAGACGAAGTCCATCAGCTGATGGAGCTTTTCGTAGAGTTCTTTGAGAGGTATGATCCCGAGCTCGAGCAGGAAGGAATCCGTGTAAGGTTTACGGGTGACATCGCAGCGCTTCCCGAGAAGGTAAGAAATACGATTGCCGAGGGTGAGGAACGCTCAAAGAACAGACAGAAGATGCAGCTTATAGTTGCAATGAATTACGGCGGCAGAAGAGAGATCGAGAATGCCGCAAGAAGACTTGCCAAGAAGGTTAAGGACGGTGAGCTTGAGCCCGAGCAGATCACGGAGCAGCTTCTTTCCGAGAATATGTATCTTCCCGATGTGCCCGATCCCGAGCTTATCATCAGACCGAGCGGAGAGATGAGACTGTCCAACTTCCTTTTGTGGGAATCCGCATATTCCGAGTTTTGGGTATCACAGACTCTTTGGCCGGACTTCGGCTATGATGACCTGACACAAGCTTTCAGAGACTATGCCGGAAGAGACAGACGATTCGGCGGACTGTCTTCCAAGGAGGGCAAGTCTTGAGACAGAGGATAGTAACCGGAATCATCTTTACACTGGCTGTATTATTATTTGTTATACCGTCATTCTGGCTTCCTTCGCTGATGATGATATTCTCCATTATCGTCGGAGCCGTATCGATGTATGAGCTTCTTAATGCATTTAAGAAGGGCGGATTTGTACCTAACGGATATCTTGTTATTATCGGCGGCATTATCGCTGCTCTTGCTCTGTTTGTATGTTTCCTGATGCAGGTAAGCCTGATAGTTGCTTTGGCGCTTTATCTGCTGATTATGATCCCGTACTGTCTTGCATGTTTAATTCTTCCGTCGGTTATAGATATGGAGAATCATCTGTCATATGGTGCAGTTACCGGATTTACGGTATTGTACGTAACATTCCCGATGTTCTGTCTTACTGCTCTTGCAATGCTTACCACGGGCGGCTGGTTCTTTATGGTACCGGCACTGTTTGCGGCATGGGTATCAGATGTATGTGCTTATTTTGTCGGCGTTACCTTGGGTAAGCACAAGATCGTGCCTCACTTAAGTCCCAAGAAGACCTGGGAAGGCTGTATTGGCGGTGCTGTAGGCTGTGCGATAGTTGTAATGGCTTATTTTGATATATTGCACCTGACCGGAGTTATAAGTAATTCCGTCAGCATTGTTTATATATCGGCTTTGGCATTTTTCCTGGGGTTTATCATGTCCGTAATGAGTCAGCTCGGCGACTGGCTGGCTTCACTTATCAAGAGAATGACAGGGATCAAGGACTACGGAAATATTTTCCCGGGTCACGGAGGAATGCTCGACAGATTTGACAGTGCATTCTTTACGATCCCTATGGGAGTATTGCTCGCTTTCTTTGCAGTTTTGATGTCATAACGGGATTTGGAATTATTTGGGAAAAGTGATAAAGGTAATAATATGAGAGTTCTTTCAGTTCTTGGTTCGACCGGTTCTATCGGTACTCAGACACTTGAAGTAGTAAGACAGAATCCGTCTGATTTTAAAGCAGCGGCCCTTACATGCGGATCAAATATCGATCTTCTTTATGAGCAGATCCTGGAGTTCAATCCATCCGCTGTATCTGTCTTTGATGAGAAGAAGGCGTATGAATTAAAGAAACGTCTTTGTGCAGAGCATCCTGAGCTTCCTGTAGAAGTTTATTACGGTCAGGAAGGCGATGTTATCTGTGCCACATTACCCGAGGCGGATACGGTTCTCGGAGCGATCGTCGGTGTTGCCGGCCTTAAGCCCGTATATGAGGCGATCCTTGCGGGTAAAGATATAGCTCTTGCCAATAAAGAGACTCTTGTCGCAGGCGGCGATATAGTTATGCCGCTTGTAAAGGAGAAGGGAGTCGAGCTCTTGCCTGTCGACTCCGAGCATTGCGCTATCTGGCAGTGCCTCTGGGGCGAGAAGAAAGAGAATCTCGACCGTATTCTGATCACGGCATCGGGCGGTCCTTTCCGCGGGTTTACGCGTGAACAGCTTGCTGATGTAACCTGCGAGAAAGCACTTAATCATCCGACCTGGAAGATGGGCGGAAAGATAACTATTGATTCGTCCACGATGATGAATAAAGGTCTTGAAGTAATCGAGGCTTCACATCTGTTCGGAGTTGATGTAGACCGTGTAGATGTCGTCGTTCATCCCCAGAGTGTTATCCATTCAATGATAAGACTGCGAGACGGATCCGTACTCGGACAGATGGGTAAGCCTTCTATGATACTTCCCATCATGGTAGCGCTTTACTATCCTGACAGAGGTCCCAGGCTTCTTGAAGAATTCGATCCTTTTGATCCCAAGTGCTGTAATCTTACTTTCGAGCGCTGCGATACAAGTGTATTCGGTCTTCTTGATCTGGCTTATGATGCAGGACGTAAGAAGGGATTGCTGCCAGCTGTTATGAACGCAGCCAATGAGGCGGCTGTAGGGGCTTTCCTTGACGGAAAGATCGGCTTCCTTGATATCGAGAAGACGGTTCGTAAGGTGTATGAAGATTACGAACCTTCGAACGTTTTGAAGTTTAACCTGGACGATGTACTCGGGGCGAGTGATGAAGCATTTGCCAAAGCGAAGGAGATGCTTAAGATATGAGCATATGGAGTATTATCGTTGCCATAATAATGCTCGGTCTTCTCGTTACAGTACACGAGTTAGGTCATTTTTGGGTCGCAAGACTTCTTAAGATCAAGGCTTATGAAGTAGCAATCTTTGTCGGTCCGAAGCTTATTGATTGGAGAAAGAATGACGTTGAGTATTCGATCAGAGCAATTCCGTTCGGAGCTTATGTAAGATTTACCGATTTTGATGAGAATGGTGAGGTTATCGTATCCGATGATCCTAACCTTCTTATTAATTCTCCCAGGTGGAAGCGACTTCTTGTTTCGCTGGCGGGACCTTTTATGAATCTTATGCTGGGTGTAGTGATATTCAGTGTGCTTTTCTCATTGACAGATTATGCTACCTTGGAAGTAGGCGGTATAAGACCCGGATCACAGCTTGCCGAAGTCGTCATTAATGAAACGGCTCCGTTTGATATCGGAGACGAGGTATTGAAAGTCAACGGCAACCGTGTAATGACCGCATATGATTATCTGTACGAGGTTGATCAGGGTATATCCAAGACTGAGACTTGCGTACTGACCATGAGATCGCATATCACCGGTGATATTTACGAGATGGAACTGGTTCCGCAGATCGAACAAAGACCTATGATCGGAATTACACACTATTCTGAGATTGACGAACGTTATAACGGATGGGAAATAATGGATGTTTCCGAGTCCCAGAATAACGGTGATCCTATTCTTGAGATCGGTGATTATCTCGTTGCGGTAGACGGTAAGAGCGTAGCAGATGAGGACTTTGTCGATTATTTTAATAATCTCACCGAAGGCGATACGATGCGTCTTACTTATGTGCGTAACGGAGTCGAATACGAAGAAGACTGTATCAAAACTCTTATGACATATGCCAATGACCGTGGTCTTATGTTGTATTCCTATGAGGTAACTGATTTCAGCACGTTCCTCGGAGCTCTTAAGACAGCTTGTCTTATGCCTTACACGGTGGTAAATGTCAGTATCAAATCTATAGGAGATGTGTTCGAAGGACACGAAGAAGTATATAACATGGTCTCCGGTCCCATCGGAATGACGGCAGTTGTATCCGATGTAGTCGATGATGTAGATGATTCGTTCATGGAAAAGTTCGTTACTGTTGTTCAGATGGCGGGTATAATATCAATTGGATTGGTGTTGACGAATATGCTGCCTATCCCCGGACTTGACGGCGTTCAGGTCATCCTGATCGTAGTCGAGATGATAATGGGACATCCGATGTCGAAGAAGGCGGAAAACGTTATCAATGTGGCGGGATTTGTCTTGCTGATATGTCTGGCGTTGTTCGCGTTTGCATCTGACATTATCAGGATAATACTCGAGTAGGAGGCGGATCATGGCAAAGAATCTTGTCGCCGTTATAGATATCGGTTCACTTACTGCAAGACTTAAGATCTATGAGGTCGGTTCCGACGGAACTCCCAAAGAGATCGAGACTGTAAGAATGTTTACGTCTCTTGGAACCAGAAGCTATCTTGCAGGTGTTATAGAACCCGAACAGTTAGATGAGATCTGCGACTGCTTAAGGTCTTTCGATATTAAGTGCAAAGAGTACAGAATAACACGTGTGCTGTGTGTGGCTACGAGTGCTCTGCGTGATGCAAGAAACCGCGATGTTATTGTAGAACAGATCAGGATCAGAACGGGGTTCAGGATCGAAGTTATCGATAATTCGATGGAAAGGTTCTATCAGAATATGGCTGTCCGCGAGAGGATGCCGGAGTTCAAGAATCTTATCAAAGAAGGAACTATGATCCTTGATATCGGAGCAAGTTCTTTACAGGCTACCGTTTATGACAAGTCTGACTTTATCTTCTCCCAGAACATGGTTCTCGGTTCGCTTCGAATCTATGAGATGCTGTCGGATCTTCAGTCCAAGACAACCCATTATGAGGATGTTCTGCAGGAGTTCATCGCGCAGGATCTCGACGATTACCATGCTGTAGAGCCAAAGGGTATCGTATATAAGAGTCTGGTCGCATTCGGCGGTGAATTGGGATTCATGAAGAGACTTCTTGATCTTGTACCCAATGAGAATTCGGTTATAACCAAGGCCGATTTCCTGCGTGTATACGATTATCTGTTTAATAACGGACCTCAGGATCTGTCGCTTAACGATCATATCCCTACCAATATCGCGCCGCTGCTTTTGCCTTCGGCAATGATCATCAAGAATATGCTTGAGTATACGGGAGTGGATACGATCTATCTGCCGCAGGCTTCTTTGTCCGACGGTATTATCTACAACTACTGTTCCAAGTACTCCGGATATAAGCTGTCGATGAAGCCCGAAGATGATCTTATAAGAGCGGCACGTAATGTTGCCAAGCGTTATAAGTCTCATAAGAAGCATATCGAGTTTGTCGAGAATACTGCGATGGATATCTTCGATGCTTCGGCTAAGATTACCGGTCTTACGGGAAGAGACAAGCTGCTTTTGAGGATTTCCGCGATACTACACGAGACCGGTAAATATGTTCATGAGAGGGAACACAATGAAGCGGCATATGCTCTTATCAAGTATACGGATCTTATAGGTCTTAATTCCGAAGAGCTTGATGTTATAGCTCTTGTTGTAAGGCTCTACCCGAAGCAGAATCCGTATGAGACGAATTTCTATCAGAAATTGAATCCTGCCAAGAAGGTATTGGTATCCAAGCTGACGGCAATCCTTCGCATAGCGGATGCACTTGATGCTTCACATAAGCAGAAATCCAAGAGTGTAACGGTACAGCTCAATCCCGAGAGTCTGCACATAGTCTGCAATTCCGATTCGGATATGTCCTTCGAGATGTGGTCTTTTGAGCACAGAAGCGGACTTTTCGAAGAGATTATAGGCATCAGACCCGAACTTCGTATAAGGAGGACAATCTGATATGGCTTCCAAATCCAAGGACACCAAGAACACAAAGAAGACCGTAAAGAAGAAAGTCACGGCAACTGCGAAAAAGCCTGCTGCCAAGAAGACTTCAGCGCCAAAGAAAACTGCGGCGAAAGAGAACGGCACAGAGATATTAAGACCGTGCGATAAGTTCTATAATAGGGAATTGAGCTGGCTTGAGTTCAACAACAGGATCCTCAATGAAGCAAGAGACAACAAGAACCCTCTGCTTGAGAGGCTGAACTTCCTTGCTATTACCGCATCTAACCTTGATGAGTTCTATATTGTACGAGTTGCATCCTTAAGAGATATGGCAAGTGTTAACTTCGAGGAGAAGGATCTTGCAGGATTTACCGTTAACGAGCAGCTTAAGAGGATCGATGAGAAGACAAGAAAGCTCATGACTCTGATGTATTCGACATACAGCAGATCTCTTGTTCCGTCTTTGAAGCAGGAGAATATCTTCATCAGCGACTATACCGAGCTTGAGCCGAAGTTTCAGGACAGATGTAATGAGTATTTCAAGACTGAACTGTATCCGATACTGACGCCGATGGCTGTTGACCAGTCCAGGCCGTTTCCGCTTATCTATAACAGAATGCTCAATCTTTGCGTAATGTTAGACGGCAAGGGCCTTGTCGATTCCCATAACAAGCATGAGGATGAGAAGACCGTATATGCGACATTGCAGGTACCTAACGTTGTGCCGAGACTGTTCAAGATAGCCGGGGACAACAACGAAGTCATACTCGTACCCGTCGAAAGCATCATCCGTGCGAATCTTGATATGCTCTTTACAAGCCAGAGGGTTCTCGGAAGCGGCTGTTACAGGATCATGCGTAATGCCGACCTTGATATCGATGAGGATGAGGCTGAGGAT
The DNA here is from genome assembly GCA_017940895.1 of Clostridiales bacterium. Classification (GTDB taxonomy): domain Bacteria; phylum Bacillota; class Clostridia; order Saccharofermentanales; family Saccharofermentanaceae; genus Saccharofermentans. The sequence goes on from JAGAXM010000017.1 coordinate 101,419, forward strand.
CTGCTTAAGGAGATTGAAGAGCAGGTAAGAAAGAGAAGATACGGCGAGATCATCAGACTCGAGGTCGAAGACGATATCGATCCCGAGATCCTTGACTATATCATTACCGAGCTTCAGATATCGAAGGATGATATATTCAGCGTGGGCGGACCTATCGATCTTACGTTCCTGTCCAAGGTCAACGGACTTGCAGGTAAGGACAGATTCAATGAATTAAGATATCCGTCCCACGATCCTGCTGCGCCTGCTATGTTCGATGAGACTCTCGATAATATCTTCGATCAGATCAGACAGAAGGACAGACTTGTTCATCATCCTTACGAGAGCTTCGAGCCTGTGCTTGAGTTCGTAAAGCAGGCTGCACGCGATCCCAACGTACTCGCGATCAAGCAGACGCTTTACAGAGTATCTTCCGAATCACCTATCATCGCTTCCTTGCTTGAGGCGGCTAACAACGGTAAGCAGGTAATGGTATTGGTTGAGCTCAAGGCAAGATTCGATGAGCAGAACAATATCAACTGGGCTAAGAAACTTGAGAATGCGGGATGCCATGTAATCTACGGTCTTGTAGGTCTTAAGACTCACAGTAAGATTACTCTCGTTGTGCGTAAGGAAGAGGACGGTATCAGAAGATATCTGCATCTTGCGACCGGTAACTATAATGACATTACGGCAAGGATCTATACAGATATAGGTCTGTTTACCGCATCTGAGAGCTTCGGTGAGGATGCTTCGGAGTTCTTCAATATGCTGTCGGGTTATTCCATCCCGAGTACGTGGCGTAAGCTTGTCGCAGCACCTATATGGATGAAGGATTATTTTGTTCGTAATATCAGGCGCGAGGCCGAGTATGCGGCGTCGGGTAAGCCCGCAAGGATCGTAGCCAAGATCAATTCGCTTGTTGACGGTACGGTTATTGATGAGCTTTATAAAGCGTCCAAGGCAGGAGTTAAGATCGATCTGATCATAAGAGGTATCTGCTGTCTCAAAGCGGGTATCCCCGGGCTTTCCGAGAATATCACAGTAAGGTCGATAACCGGACGGTTCCTTGAGCATTCGAGAATATTCATGTTTAATAACGGCGGTAAGGAAGATATCTATCTGGCATCTGCAGACTGGATGCCCAGAAACCTTGACCGAAGAGTGGAGTTGATGTTCCCGATCGAAGATCCTGACTGCCGTGCGAGAATCAAGGAGATCCTTGAAGTAGAGCTTAACGATACGATACGTGCAAATTATTTGTATTCTGACGGTAACTATCATAAACTGGATCTTCGTGGTAAAGTAAAGCTTGACAGTCAGCAGGAGTTGATCAGACTTGCTGATGAAGCGGTGGCCGGCAGATTCGTCGAAGAAGAGAAACTTGCTTTCGAACCTGCGGTAGCACCGGAATGATATTGATCCGGTTAGAGAGGGTTTAAATAATAAATGAGTGTAAGTTGTGAGAGTTTTCCTTCCGTAGAGAATCACGGAAAATATGAAGACTTATCGAAAAAGTATGTAATTACCGGAGAAGACGGATTAAGCGCACAGATCTTGTCATACGGAGCAAGGATATTCAAGCTCTGTGTTCCTGACAGGATTACGGGCGAATTAGCCGATGTTGTTCTCGGTCCCAAGGATCTGGACGGATATCTGGCCGATCCCGGCAATCACGGTGCCATCGTAGGTAGAAGCGCCAACAGAATTGCAGGTGCTTCATTCTCTATCGACGGTACTTCGTACAGCATCCCGAGAAACGACGGCAATAACAATCTTCATACAGGTGACAAGGCTTATCAGTTCAAGTTCTGGGACGGTAAGATCTTAAGTAACGAAGAATCTGTTGCTTACATTAAGGGTTCAGGCATCAAGGGACTGTGTGATGATGACCTGAAGGGACCTTATGATGAATCTTTGCTTCTGACGTGTGAGAGTGAGGACGGAGAGAACGGATTCCCCGGCAATCTTCATACCGAAGTGTTGTACACATTCCTTAATGACGGAACGTTCCTCATTCTTTATAAGGGTGAGACTGATAAGAAGACTGTCTTTGCTCCTACAAATCATGCTTACTTTAATATCGAAGGGCATAATCACGGAACTGTTAAGGATCAGGTTCTGACTATACTCAGTGATAAAGTTACTTTAAAGGACGATAACAACTGTCCTGACGGAAGATATCTTGATGTCGACGACACTATCTTTGATTTCAGAAACGGTGCGCCTGTAAGCAAGTGTCTTGATCTTAACGATCCGCAGACAAAGAACTGCAGGGGAGTCGATCAGAACTTCTGTCTCAATAATAACGGAAGATATGAACTCGTTGCCCGTCTTGAGGCTCCTGCTTCTTCAAGAGGAATGGAAGTATGGACTGATCTTCCGGGTATTCAGATCTATGCGGCTAATCACCTTGAGAGTGAAGACAATAAGGACGGCGCTGTATACAGACCTTATGATGCTCTGTGCCTTGAGGCTCAGCTCTATCCCAATGCGGTAAATGTTCCCGGATTCCGGACTCCTGTGATCGAACCCGGAGAGGCAAAATACTACGCCTGCGGTTACAGGTTTTATAAGTAATCCCATTTGATTATTATAAGCACTAAAAAAGCTGTTCACTTTGAAGTGAACAGCTTTTTCAATGTTGTGAAATTCCGGTTTATCAGAATTCGCCGTAATCAGCAGGAGTTGCAATACCTGTGGAAAGGGACTTCTGCTTTACGTATGCATAGAACTCTGCATATGTAGCATTGGCATAAGGGTTTACAAACATGATACCGATGCAGCATGCGAAGAATCCGAGGATGTACCAACCGAGGAAGGAAAGGTGCATATAGAATGCCTTGCCCTTTTCGCCGTCCATGGTTCTCTTGGAGATCTCGAATGCTCTGTCAGTAGATATGCCGGGGTTCTCTGCGAGGATATAGGGAACCATATAGTAAGAATATGTCTTGATTATTCCGGGGATGATGAACAGCAAAGACCAAAGCCAGATATAAAGGTCGTAGAAGAACATGGTCTTCATTACGGGACTGTAAGATGAGAACATGCCGAACATATCAGCGATGTCTGCCTTACGTGTGATGCGTGCTCTGAGGAACATCTTCTTAAGACCTACGATCAGGATGTTAAGAAAGAAGATTGCGACACAGATAGATACTGCATAACCCAAGAGCGAGAAAATAGGATTCTGGGTTGTATTCATCTGTGACAGTTCCTCTAAAGCGCTTTCGTAGTCGCCGCGCTCGAGGTATCTTGTGTAATTACCTGTATCTGAGGCAGCTCCGATGTTCTGGATCCAGTTGGTTACTGAATTACATGCACCGTAAATGATACCGTAGACCAAAAGTGCAAGAAATGACATCCAGTAAGTCGACTTAAGGACTGACTTGGCATTTAATTTAAGCTGAGAATTCTCCATAATTCCTCCGTTAATTATTAATTTGATCCGGGCTTATAACTGTCTTTAAGAGATACTGCTCTGTTAAAGACAAGATGATCGGGCGATGAATCCTTGTTGTCAGCGCAGAAGTAACCGACTCTTAAGAACTGGTATCTGTCATCACTTCCGGCGTTCTTCAAAGAAGCCTCGACCTTAGCGTCTTTTATGGTTATAAGAGAATCTTTATTAATATAATCTAAATAGTTAACATCAGCAAGGTCAGGCTCATCGATGGTGAAGAGCTGATCGTAAAGTCTGATCTCTGCATCAACTGCCGTATTCTGGTCTACCCAGTGAATAGTAGCCTTGATCCTTCTGCCGTCTGCAGTATTGCCGCCGCGGCTTTCTGTATCGTACTCGGCGTGAACTGCGATTACATTGCCGTTCTCATCCTTGTCACAGCCCGTGCACTTGATGACATAAGCGGACTTAAGACGAACTTCGTTGCCGGGGAAGAGGCGGAAATACTTCTTCTCGGGAACTTCCATGAAGTCTTCGGCATCAATCCAGAGGTTCTTTGAGAATGTAACTTCACGTGTGCCTGCGTTCTCGTCCTCGGGGTTGTTCTCGACAGTGAATACCTCAGTCTTGTCATCGGGATAGTTGTCGATGATGAGCTTAATAGGGCGGAGGACTGCCATGGCACGGTTGGCGCGCTTGTTAAGATCTTCTCTTAAGCAGTACTCGAGGAATGCATACTCGACTACGGAGTTAACCTTGGATACACCGTTCTGTCTGTGGAACTCTCTTATAGCTTCAGGTGTGTAACCGCGTCTTCTTAAGCCGCAGAGTGTAGGCATTCTGGGATCATCCCAGCCTGCGACGTAACCGCTTTCGATGAGGTTACGAAGCTTTCTTTTGGAAAGTACCGTGCGGGTGATGCCGAGACGTGCGAACTCGATCTGGCGGGGCTTGCACTCTACGGAGATGTTGTTAACGACCCAGTCGTAGAGAGGACGGTGGTTCTCGAACTCGAGAGAGCACAGCGAATGAGTGATGCCCTCGAGTGCGTCTTCGATAGGATGGGCGAAGTCGTACATAGGGTAGATGCACCACTTGTTGCCTGTTCTGTGGTGGGGAAGTCGGTTTATTCTGTAGATAACGGGATCTCTCATGTTGAAGTTGCCCGAAGCGAGGTCGATCTTGGCACGGAGTGTCATCTTACCGTCCTCGATCTCACCGTTCTTCATCTTCTCAAACAGCTCCAAAGACTCTTCAACCGGTCTGTCTCTGTAAGGACTCTGTGCGGGCGTGGAAGTGTCTCCGCGCATCTCCTTCATCTGCTCCGGTGTAAGCTCGCAGACATAAGCGAGCCCCTTCTTAATGAGCTCTACTGCGAACTCATACATCTTGTCGAAGTAATCGGAAGCATAATAGAATCTGTCCTCCCAGTCGTGACCGAGCCAGTGGATGTCTTCCTTGATAGCATCAACGAATTCTTCGTCTTCCTTCGTGGGGTTCGTATCATCCATACGGAGGTTGCACATACCGCCGTAAAGCTCGGCTGTACCGAAGTCGATCTCAAGGGCCTTCGCATGTCCGATATGAAGATAGCCGTTAGGCTCGGGAGGGAAGCGTGTGTGGACCTTCTGTCCGTAACATCTGCCGCCTTCCTTAAGTTCTTCGTCGATGATCTCGTGGATAAAATGTTTGCTTTCTGCCATATTTGTCTCCTGTTCTTATCCTAAACGGTTATAAGCTTCGTTAAGTCTTCTCATGGATTCGTCCTTGCCGAGAAGGAGAAGGACTTCGGCACAACCGCCGGGGGTTACTGCAACACCTGCAGCTGCGATTCTGACGGGCCACATGACAAGCGCGTTCTTATACTCTTTCTGTGCAGCGTAGCCTGTAATGGTGTTCGTGATAGTCTCTCTGTCCCAGCTGCAGTCGGCAAGAAGGGGAATGACGTCGCCGAGGATCGCCTTCGAAGTCTCGAGCGTGGACTTGCTTTTCTTATGCTCGAAAAGCGACAGCTCGAACTGCTCATATTTCTTAAGGAACTGCAGCTTCTCCGTGATCTGTGTGAAACGCGTGATCCTGGGCTTTAAGATCTCTTCAAGAAGAGCGTAGTTGTCGCTTGAGATACCGAGTTCATCGTAGAAAGGCTTAGCGTTCTCAAGGAACTCTTCGGACTTCATGAGCTTAATGTACTCGCCGTTCATCCACTCGAGCTTGTCGTAGTCAAATACCGAAGGTGACTTGGAGATGCCGTTGATATCAAATGCTTTGATGAGCTCATCCATAGAGAAGATCTCACGGTTCTCATATTCGCCGGTAGGACACCAGCCGAGCAGGGCAATGTAATTGATGATTGCCTGAGGAAGGAAGCCTTCGTTGATGAGATCCATGAAGCCTGTGCTTCCGTGTCTCTTCGAAAGCTTGGATACTGTAACGTTGCCTTCTTCGTCGATGCTCTTGCCGTTGATGAGAGGGAGGTGGATATAAGTCGGAATCTCCCATCCGAATGCGTCATAAAGTGCGTTGTACTTCGGAGTTGATGAAAGATACTCAGATCCTCTTACTACGTGTGTGATACCCATTGTGTGGTCATCGATAACGTTCGCGAAGTTGTATGTGGGGAAGCCGTCTGCCTTGATAAGGATCTGGTCGTCGAGCTCGTCATTCTTGATTGTGATATCACCGTATACAAGATCATGGTAAGTGGATTCGCCGTCAACAGGCATCTTCTGTCTGATAACGTAGGGGATACCTGCCTTAAGATTAGCCTCGACTTCTTCCGCGGAAAGATTACGGCAGTGTCTGTCATAACCTACGACAGTGCCCTCGGGAGCGTTCTTACGCAGCTCGTCGAGTCTTTCCTTTGTACAGAAGCAGTAATAAGCCTTGCCGTCCTTTACAAGCTGCTCGGCATAAGGCTTGTACATATCTTTACGCTCACTTTGAACGTACGGACCGTAATCACCTCCTACATCAGGACCCTCATCGTGAGTGATTCCTGCGATCTTGAGTGTGTTGTAGATTACATCCGTAGCTCCTTCAACATAACGCTCCTGGTCCGTATCTTCGATTCTTAACACGAAAGTTCCGTTCTCGTGTTTTGCTGTAAGATACTCGTACAGAGCGGTTCTGAGATTACCTACGTGCATAAAACCTGTAGGAGAAGGTGCAAATCTTGTTCTGATAAGCATATTTAAAACCTTTCTTTAATTAATAACAACATATTCTATCACTTTGGAATACTTTTCGCGAAAAAATGGTATCATATCTATTATGGATATTCTGAAGACCGACTTGGAGTATAACTGCTACTGCGGAACCGGCGAGGCTGATAAGTTCGCTTCTGCCTTTATTTTCGACGGAAGACGCAAGGCTGATCCCGCTTCCGTGCGTATTGCGATCATATCCGACCGTATCGTAAGCGGTTATTATTACAATATGTTCGAGGATCAGTTCCTCAAAAGAGGCGTTAAGCCTGTTTTGATCCCGGTCGAGTGTTCGGAAGGACAGAAGGGACTGGCTGAAGCATCGGCCGTTTACGATTATCTTGTTGACTTCGGATTCGGAAGCAATGACTGGATTATCGCTTTGGGCGGCGGCGGAATACTTGATGTCGCAGGATTCTGTGCATCTGTTTTTGAAGGCGGTATCAATTTCCTTGCAGTTCCCACTACTCCTGATTCCATGTATGAAGGTGCAGTTGCGAAGAACGCATATCTTAATTCCAAGAAGCTTAAGAATGCTATATCAGTGCCCTTTAAGCCGGTTGCGGTTATCATCGATCCGTCTTATCTGAAGACTGTTCCCGATAAGATCAAGCATAACGGTTATGCGGATATCATAAGACTCGGAATCCTCGGAAATCTCAATATTCTCATCGAGCTTGTAAAAGACGGTAATGTAAGGGAATTTCTTAATCATACATATGCTTTGAGACATTCAATCAACGAGACTTCCCCCAAGCTTCTTAATCTCGGCAACGAGCTTGCTGCCGCGATAGAAGGATACTTCAGATTTATGAATTATTCCGACGGTGAAGCACTCGCGTTAAGCCTTATGAGCTGCGTGGAAGAGAAGAGCAGGGGGCCTTTGGCAAAGATCTACGAGATGCTCGGGCTTCCTGTTAAGCTTGAGGGTGTATCGACCAGATCGATCATGAAGATCCTTAAGGAGAATCTTGCCAGAAACGGAAGCGGCACATTCGAGGTCGTTGATATCAGTGATGATGAGCCGAGAAGATGGATGATCAAGAAGGTTACCATGGATGAGGCTTGTGAGATCTTTGCCAAGAGACTTGAAGTAATTAAATCAGATGTTGAAGGATCGGGTAATGTACAGACTTAAGAAGATACTTGCACTCATTCTGTCTTTGATCATTTTTGTTATACCTGTTGCTTCCTGTTCCGACGATGAGGATGAGAATGTTTTGCAGGCCGATTACGGCCCTTACGGTGCGATGGTCGCCAGAGAACTGGCATCTTCTTATCCTTACAGGCGTGCTTATACAGATCAGGAGGCTCAGGCAGGCGAGTTTATAAGATCCCAGTTCGAGTCGTTAGGCTATGATGTGTCCAAGCAGGACTTTACCAATCTGTACGGCGGAAGTTCTGCGAATTATATTGTTAATATCCCCGGTAACGGGTTCTTCTCCTTTGATGATTACGGCAATCCGGTTGAAGTCCGAAGAACAATAGTTATCGGTGCTCATTATGATGATGCATTCTCTTCGGATCAGGTCGATCCTTCATACGGTTATGACGGTATCTCCGACAATGCCTCCGGTATAGGCGTTCTTCTTACGATCGCCGAGCAGATCAAGAATTATGATGATCTGTCATTCGACGTTATACTCGTTGCTTTCGGCGCAGGTAATGATAATTATGCAGGTGCAAGAGCTTTTGTTAATTCGCTCACTGATGAGGTCGCAGGTTCGATAGACTGTATGTACTGCATTGACAGTATTTACGGCGGGGATAAGGTATATGCCTCCGCAGGCTTCAATTCGCTTCTTATGAGTCAGAAGTATCAGATGAGAAGAAAGCTCTATCAGGCTTATGACGTAGTTTATGACAGCCTTCTGTATACGCAGTACGGGTTCAGTCTTTACTACAATGAATGCGGCATTATTACCGATCTGAACGGCGACGGATATGATGATATTTACCGTGAAGTTTCTGTCAATAAATCCGATTATGTGCCTTTTGATGAGATGAATATACCGATAGTCTATTTTGACAGTGCAGATTATAACTTCGATCATATGGAAGATATGAAAGATACGAAGAATCTTAATCTTCAGGAATTCGGCGGTATGATCAGAAACACTCCGATCGATTCAACTGTTACGCTCGATCAGTTCATGATGACTGAGGATACCGATATTCTGCAGATCAGAATAAACTGCGTCGCTTATATTATTCTCGAATCCATGATGAAGGGCTCGGATTTTGCCATGACTTCAGCCGAATATATCGCTATGCAGGATAGTACAAACTGATCCGAGGCAACCCGAAACTGAATGTAAATCTGTTCAAACATAAGGGTTTACTTAACATAATCTTGTAACAAAACATCAATATTGGTAATTAGCGCTGATGATATAATTTAGTTGTCAAATCAAGGCAATTTTAATTGAAATGAGAGGTATTTAAATGAATTATAAGAAGATTACTGCAGCTTTATTGATTGCTGCGATGACGGTACCTTTCGGAGCTTGCTCCAAAGAAGCAGAAGAAACAGAGCAGACAACCGCAGCAACAACACAGGCAGCAGTACCTTCTGAAACGACACCTGCTGTTACAGAGGCTGTCGAGACACAGCCCGTCGCTACTCAGTCACTGTCACCGGATGCACTTTTCGATCCTTCGAATCCTATGGCAGTCAATCCTATTACCGGTCTTCAGACAATGGATCCCGGCAATGTAGGCAGACGTTCTGTTGCAGTCGTTATCAATAACAGCCATGCGGCAATCCCTCAGAGAGGTATCTCCGCAGCTGATGCCATCTATGAGTATCAGACAGAGGGCGGTCAGACAAGACTTCTTGCTGTATTCGCCGATGTTAATACAATCCCCGAGATCGGTTCCTTAAGATCTGCAAGAATCCTTTCAACAGACCTTGCAGCAGGAAACAACTCCGTATTTATCCATTTCGGACGTAATGCAAGAGTTCCCGATCATATCTCACAGTACGGTATAGATCACATCGACGGTAACTCCTGCAGTGCCGGCGTTTACAGCTCAGCTAACTACGCTGACGGTTATGTGGATCTTCCTGCAGGTCTTTTCTTCTGGAGAGATGCAGTATGGAAGTCCCAGAGAGCTATCGAGCATACAGCTGTTACTGACGGCAGACACATTCTTGAGGCTATCGAGTATAACGAGATCTCCATGATCGATAATGAGAGCAACATGCTCTTCAACTTCGTTCCCGATAACTCTGCCGATATCGCTACAGGCGATCCCTGCCAGCAGATCAATGTATATTTCTCAGGTACAAACCCTGATGCACTCTTTACATATGATCCTCTTACAGGTCTTTATTCCAAGTCCGAGTATGGCAATCCTCAGATCGATGAGACAACAGGTACTCAGATCTCATTCACAAATGTATTTGTTCTTTATGCAAATATTCAGCCTCACGGTGACACTACTATCGATGCTTACCTTGAGGACGGCGGTGAGGGCTGGTATGTATCCGGCGGCAGAATCATCCCTATCACATGGGATAAGCCTTCTCCCGTAGATCCCATCGTTGTTTATAACGAGAACGGTGAGGAGCTTGAGGTTAACCGCGGACGTTCCTATATCTGCATCGTAGATAACGATATGGAGAGCCAGACAACTATTACTGCAAGTCTGTAATAGTAAATATTGCCGATAAACGGCAATTTTGATGAATTTTTAAAATACCCGTTGAGACTTGTGGTCTTAACGGGTGTTTTTATATATAATATACAAAGCATTTTTTGTATATCTTTGATAAACGGAGTTATATATGAGTAAAACAGTATCAACATGCGTACTTGAAACAAACCTTGTTCCCAATCAACCTCAGGAGAATATCTTCTTCCATACTCTTTACAGAACTATGGCGGATTTCCCGGGTGAGTTCGTAAGAACGGCAAGATCGACCTCTCCCATTCAGGTTGTTGCTTTGTTCTCCACTCAGGGACCTGATACTAATGCAGCAATGCTCAACATCGAGCTTAACCAGGAGCTGACTAAGATCGTTGCAAATGCGCAGGGACAGCCTGTTCTTGATTTTGAATCCTTCTCCAATCAGGTTGTTAATATACTTAATGTTCATGTATGTAATTTCATAGTTTCACACGGCGGCAGCCAGCTTCGCACATCTATGACGATGGCGGTTATCGAGGGTGATACATTAAGGATAATCCACATCGGTAATACTAAGGCTGTTCTCGTAAGAGACGGAAAGATAATGGCTCTTACCGATGAGCAGACAGTTGCTCACAGATATGTACAGATGGGTGCCATTACTCCTGCCGAGGAAGCTAATCATCCCGACAGATTCACACTCACACAGTATCTCGGCAAGATGCCTCAGGACGGCGCGGTTATGCCCGATAAGAAGGTTCATCTTAAGCTCAAGGATAATGACAGTCTCTGCCTTATGGGTATCGGTGTATCTAAGCTCATGCCCGCAAAGAACAGAAATGCACTTCTCATCCGTCCCATGACTACAGAGTCCAAGGCTCATGAGATCATCAATACAGCCGGTAACCTCGGTATCAAGTACGGTCTGTCTTTTGCCGTAGTTGAGATCGAGTCAACACTGATCCTTCCCGGAGATGCCGTTATGGCTGCCAAGGCTGCAGCTCCCGAGGAGCCTGAGATCGAAGAGAGTCCTTTCGTCGACAGCGGTGATCCGTTCGGTAATTCCGCATATGAGTCCAAGTCTGAAGAGACTACGGTATTTAACAGAGGACAGGAAACAGTTTCGTTTAATCCCGATTTTAACGATAAGAAGTCTGCTGCAGCAGCACCCGCTCCTTCCGGTAAGAATCCCGTAGTTAAGGCGATCATCCGTACTTTGATCATCTTCCTTATCTGCGCTGTCGTAGGATTCGGCGGTATGGCAGGTTTCTTCTACTTCAAGGGACTTCTTAAGTTCGATGAGACCAAGCCTTCCGAGGTAGTTGTCGAGAGCATCAGATACGTTGCAGTTGACGGTACATCCCTTTATGCACAGGCTTCTGAGAACAGTGCCGTAATCGGTACACTTGCAGTAGGTGACGTAGTTCAGTACATAGGTGATGAAGGTGCTTACAGCAAGATCACAACAACAGGCGGCGTTACAGGCTATGTCCTTTCCGTAAATATTACCGAGAATCACGTTGCGTCAGAAGGCGCTTCCGCAGCAGAGAATCCCGAGTATATGTCTGAAGAAGGCGAGCTCGAGGTTATCGATGATGTTAATGCAGTTGACGCTCCTGCTGAGAATGCAGGGGAAGGAGTGTAATATATGCCGTCCAAGAAGAATGACAAGAAGGATGAAGAGCTTTTCGCGAAGTATCCTAATCTTTATGAAGGTATAAGTGCTTCCGATAATGATGCATGCATGGCTTTTGCCGAGGAATACAAGGCTTTTCTCGACAGAAGCAAGACCGAAAGAGAGTTTACGGAGAATTCCATCGAGGCTGCTTCTTCGCTCGGCTTTGTAGATATAGAGTCCAAGAAGAAGCTCAAGGCAGGGGATAAGGTTTATGCGAGCATCAAGGATAAGGGTCTCATTATGGCTGTTATCGGTAAGAAGGATGTGAGCGAAGGCTTCAATATCCTCGGCGCTCATATCGATTCTCCCAGACTTGATCTTAAGCCGAATCCCATCTATGAGGACAGTGAGGCAGTATACTTTAAGACTCACTATTACGGCGGTATCAAGAAGTATCAATGGACTACTATTCCGCTTGCCATTCACGGTGTTATTTACACTGCAGACGGCGTAAAGCACAAGATCACGGTAGGTGAAGATGAATCTGATCCGATCTTCTACATCACAGATCTTCTTCCTCATCTTGATAAAGAGAACAAGAAGGCGTCCGATATCGTAACGGGTGAGGAGCTTAATCTTGTTATCGGCGGTATGCCGCTTAACAGCAAGAAGAAGGAGACCAATGTTAAGGAGCCTTTTAAGGCTAATATCCTTAAGTTCTTAAACGATAAGTACGGTATTGTCGAGAAAGACTTCGTAACAGGAGAGCTTGAAGTTGTTCCTGCCGTTAAGGCAAGAGATGTCGGCTTCGACAGAGCGTTCATTGCCGGTTACGGTCACGATGACAAAGTCTGTGCATATCCTGCGCTGATGGCTCTGCTTGCACAGGAGAAGCCTTCTAAGACATGTATAACGATGCTCACGGATAAAGAGGAGATCGGATCTTACGCCAATTCCGGTGCACAGTCCGTACTATATGAGAACTTCCTCATGGAGATCGTAGCTAAGTCAGGCGACGGCAGTCTTGATATGCTTAAGTATCGAAAAGTAATCGCTGCATCCAAGATGCTTTCCACAGATGTTTCCACAGCTTACGACCCCAAGTACGCAAGTGTTTACGAGAAGCGTAATACCGCGTTCATGTCTCACGGCATTAAGCTTGAGAAATATACCGGTGCAAGAGGAAAGAGCGGATCAAGTGAAGCTACAGGCGACTTTGTATCTGAGATCACCAGAGTATTTGATAAGAACAGTATCCCATGGCAGACGGGCGAGCTCGGTAAGGTAGATGTCGGCGGCGGCGGAACGATCTCAGCTTATATGGCTAAATACGGTATGTCGGTTATCGATGCCGGAATTCCTGTGTGGTCAATGCATGCGCCTTACGAGGTCATTTCCAAGATCGATCTTTACTATACATATTTGGCATATAAGGCTTTTATCGAGAATATCTGACAGGAGTTTTTTATGAGGATACGTTTCTACAATGCCAGAATACTTACAATGTCTGATAACACGGTCCTTGAAGGTGAGTTATGGACTGCTGATAAGAAGATTGAATACATTGGTCAGTCAAAGCCTTCGGATAAACCCTTTGACAGGGAAATAGACTGTAAGGGCAATCTGCTGATGCCCGGACTTAAGAATGCCCATACTCATTCCGCTATGACATTCTCGAGATCTCTGGCAGATGATTATTCTCTTCACGACTGGTTATATAAGGCCATTTTTCCCAGGGAAGCAAAGCTTACTTTGGAACATATCTACTGGTTCACAAAGCTTGCTTATGCAGAGTATCTTGCAGGCGGAATTACGGCATGTTTTGATATGTATCCCAAGAGGATAGAATCGGCAAGAGCCGCAGTGGAGACCGGATTCCGTTATGTAAGTGTCGATGATGCAAATGATTTCGGCGGAATGGATCTTCTTGAGGAGAACTACAATAAGTTCAATTCCTATGACCCGCTCGTATCCTATATTTACGGTTTCCATGCCGAATATACGACATGCGAGGATAATCTTAAGAAGATAGCGGCCCTTGCCCATAAGTATGAGGCTCCTGTCTTCGCCCATATTTCAGAGACCCAGGCTGAGGTGGAAGGCTGTAAGGAGCGCTACGGAGTAACTCCCGCGGCCCTTTTTGACAAGCTCGGCATATACGACTTCGGCGGCGGCGGATTCCACTGCGTATGGTTTACCGATGAGGACAGGGAGATATTTAAGAAGAAGGGTCTCTGGTCTGTATTCAATGCATGCTCAAACTTGAAGCTTGCGAGCGGTATCACACCTGTATACAAGTTCATTAATGAGGATATGAAGATCGCCATCGGAACAGACGGCGCAGGCTCCAACAACAGCCTTTCGATGTTCCGTGAGATGTATCTTGATACTGTGTTGTCTAACGTTCTTACCGATAATGCGGCAGCGGTCGATCCGTTTAAGATCCTTAAGGCAGGAACTTCAGGAGGCGCTCTTTGCATGGGCCTTACGGACTGCGATGTTCTTGCACCGGGCAAGATGGCAGATATCATTATGATCGATATGGACAAGCCTTCCATGCAGCCTGAGAATAATGTTGTAAGAAATATTATCTACAGCGCAGATAACTCATGCGTTAAGATGACTATGATTGACGGTAAGATCCTGTATGAAGACGGTAAGTTCACGACAATCGATTACGAACAGACTCGTAAGAAGTGTAATGAGTTGTTAACGGAGCTCGTCTGATATAGTTCATGCACCGGATACTGGGGTATTTCCGTAATTATAAACTACGGTCTGTATTAAGCCCTCTGTTTAAACTGTCTGAGGCTGCATTTGAGCTGACGGTGCCTCTTGTTATTGCCGATATTATCGACAAGGGAATTCCCTCGGGTGACAGTGCGTTTATCAGGAACCGTTTTCTGCTGCTTCTGTTCTTTGCAGTAGTAGGTTTTATAAGTGCCATACTCGCGCAGTATTTTGCAGCCACGGTGGCGTGTAATATATCGAGTGATCTTCGTCATGATCTTTTCGCGAAGATACAGCGTCTGTCTGTGCCTGAATATGAGAAGATCGGTTCAAGTAAGATCGTCACGGGACTTACTTCTGATGTTAACCAGATCCAAAGCGGCATCAATCTGTTCCTGAGGCTCCTTTTAAGATCGCCGTTTATTGTATTGGGTGCCGTTATCATGGCGTTTACGATAAGTGCCAGGATGGCGCTTATATTTGTTGCTGCAGTAGCATTGCTCGGGATGGTCGTCGCTTTCAATATGAAGTCGGCGATACCTTCTTATAAGAAGACCAGGGAAGGTCTTGATGTGTTGGCAAGCCATGCCGATAACGGCCTTTCCGGTGTCCGTGTTATAAGAGGCTTTAACAGGTCCAAGGATGATTACAAAGAATTCATGGATGAGTCTTTCAGTTTGTACCTGTTTCAGAAAGCCGCAGCTAAGATATCTTCATACCTTAATCCGCTGACATTCCTTATTATCAATGCTTCTATCTGTCTTCTTATATACAGAGGCGGAGTGAATGTAAGTGTCGGTAATCTTACTCAGGGTCAGGTTGTTGCTCTGTATAACTACATGTCTCAGATTCTGGTCGAGCTGATAAAGCTTGCCAATCTTATAATCACGGTGAGCCGCGCTGTTGCCTGTGCAGGAAGAGCGGAGTATATTCTTGAACTTCCTGAAGACGATACACACGGAACCGATTGTTTTGCAGATGATTCCGCTCCTCATTCTGTCGAGTTTAAGAATGTTTCTTTCCGTTATGAAGGAAGTACCGAGGATATGATAAGCGATGTAAGCTTCCGTGTTGAACCCGGACAGACCATCGGTGTTATCGGTATGACGGGTTCCGGAAAATCGACGCTGGCGGCATTGGCTTCCGGTATGTATAAAGCCACATCCGGCAGTGTGCTGATAGACGGTAAGCCAGTAGAAGATTATTCGTCGCAGACGCTTTCGAAAGGAATCGGTCTGTGTATTCAGAAAGCGTCAATGTATACGGGTTCGATCTTATATAACATCTCTTTGTGGCGTGAGAATGTGGATAAAGAATCTCTTGATGAAGCATGCAGGGTCTCTTTGGCTGATGATGTTATAGCAAGCAAAAAGGAAGGCATGTACTATAACATCGGAGCTAACGGAGCGGGGCTCTCCGGCGGTCAGAAACAGAGACTCGGAATAGCAAGAACGATCGCAGGCAATCCGGGACTTCTGATCTTTGACGATTCGACATCTGCGCTTGATGCGGTTACTGAAAGAAAGTTTCTTAATAATCTTAAGACAATAAAGAACAAGCCTACGGTCATTCTTATCTCGCAGAAGATAAGAAGCGTTAAGAACTGTGACAGGATAATGCTGCTTGAAGACGGAAAGGTTTCCGCTTTTGCCGCACATAATGAGCTTTGCAAGACTTCTGAAGTTTATAAAGAGCTCATCAGGCTTCAGGATGAAGGGGAGGATAATAATGAATAAGAGAACTCTCCTTAAAAGATTCCTGAAGTACACCGCCGGATCGCCGTCACAGGGATATATTGCAGTATCTTTCATAAGCGCTGTTATTTATTCTCTTTGTTCGATGTTTATTCCTTACTTCGCGGGTAAGGCTATAGACAGTTTTACTCCCCAAGTGGATTTTGATGTGCTTACGAAGAATATAATCATTATCGGAATCCTTGTGGCTCTGGCTTCTTTGTTCCAGTATATTCTCAACATTACAAACAACAGCATCTCATATGCGGCTGTCAGAAAGCTTCGTAATGAAGCGTATATGAAGATCTCGAGAGTTTCTGTCGGTTACCTTGATAAGACTTCCGCAGGAAGCCTTCAGAGTATGCTTATAAGCGACAGCGAGACCATAGGAGACGGACTTATACTGTTCCTTAATCAGTTCTTCTCGGGATTAACGGCTATCTTCTTTACGTTGGGGATCATGCTGTTCATTGACTGGAGGATCGCGCTGTTTGTTCTTATCTTTACACCGGTCTCATTTATAGTATCGGATTTTATTGCCAAGAGGTCGTTCGGATCTTTCAAGAAACAGTCCGAGATAAGGGCAGGACAGACATCTTATATTCAGGAAATGACGTCTAACTTTAAGACCGACTATTTATTCGGTACGTCGGATCTTACGATGCATGGGTTCGATCAGATTAATGATAAGTACAGAATTATCGCAGGGAAAGCTACTTTCTATTCATCGATAACGAATCCTTCTACAAGATTCATTAATGCTTTAATATATGCTTCTGTAGCATTAATTGGCTCTTTCCTTGTTATAGCTGCATCACTTACTGTAGGTGAGCTTGCATCCTTGCTTATGTATGCCAATCAGTTTATGAAGCCTTTTAATGATCTGTCTTCTGTCTATACCGAGATGTCAGATTCTTTTGCATGTCTCCAGAGAATATTCACTTTCCTTGACGAAGAGGAATTAAGCGATAACCTTTTCGAGAAGACACAGAAGTCGATTCCCGGTGTTGAAGAAGGCATCAAGATTGAGTTCAAAGACGTTACATTCTCTTATGTGCATGGCAAGCCCGTTCTCAAGAATGTCTCATTCGCGGTTGAACCCGGATGCTCGTGTGCCATCGTAGGACCTACAGGCTGCGGTAAGACGACAATCATCAATCTTCTTATGAGATTCTATGAGCCGGATTCGGGTGCGATCTATATTAATGGCGTTAATATTGCTGATATACCCAGAAATACTCTGAGGACATACATCGGAACCGTAAGTCAGGATACGTGGTTCCGTGACGGAAAGATCATTGATAATATTAAATACGGAAGACCTGAGGCAGAAGATGCTGATTGTATCAAAGCGGCAAAGGTTACCGGAGCCGATTCTTTTATAAAAAAGTTGCCGTGCAAATACGATGAGCTTATCGATTCGGGCAGGGACGATATCTCGGAAGGACAAAGGCAGCTTCTGAGTATAACAAGAGCGATGGTACGTGATCCGTCGATTCTTATACTCGATGAGGCTACTTCTTCAGTTGATATTCTGACTGAAGTGCGTATCAGAAATGCCGTTAAGGAATTGCTTTTGGGCAGAACCAGTATAATAATAGCACACAGGCTTTCGACCATAGTCGATGCGGATAAGATCGTTGTTGTTGAGAACGGTAATATCAGCGAGATCGGAACGCACGATGAACTTATGGGCAACGGCGGTTTTTACAGCAGATTATATGCTTCCTATACGGAAGAATGAGAGGCGTAATATGAATAAGACTTTTGAAGAATTTAAGAAGATGATCGCAGGTAAGAGGGTTGCCGTTATCGGTGTCGGCATATCTAACAGACCGCTTATTAAGTGGCTTAATAAGCTGGGAGCCCAGGTAACGGCTTTTGACAGACTCGAAGAAGATGATCCGTCTATCTCAAAGGTGAAGAAAGAATTCGCCGATGAGGGAATTGATATCAGCTGGTCTCTCGGGAGAGATTATCTCGATGTTCTGATGAACAATGATTACGATTACGTGTTCAAGACGCCTAAGATGCGTTATACGGAGCCTGCGCTTGCAGCTGCGAAAAATAACGGCAGCGTCCTTACGACAGAGATGGAACTGTTTATGAACCTCTGTCCTGCAAAGATCTTCGCTATAACGGGTTCAGATGGTAAGACAACAACTACCACTTTGGTAAGCGAGCTTCTTAAGGCAGCAGGGTTTAAAGTTTGGCTCGGCGGTAATATAGGTACTCCGCTTCTGGATCAGATAGAGTTTATCAGTGAAGATGATATGGTTGTTCTGGAATTGTCTTCGTTCCAGTTGCTTGACTGTGTAACGAGTGCAGATGTCGCTGTAGTCACTAACGTTACGCCTAATCATCTGGATTTCCATAAGGACTACAACGAATATATTGATGCAAAGACGAATATCTTTAAGTATCAGTCCCCTATGGGCAAAGTTGTCCTTAATGCTGCCTGTGACATAACCTATAAGATGAAGGAGCAGGTAAGAGGTAATGTAAGCTTCTTTGCTCTTGATAAAATGGTTGCTTCAAGAAGCGGTTCGGACCTTTATACCAAGGCTTATGTGGATGAAGAAGGATATCTTGTGCTTGCTTCCGGTGAAGAAGAAACAAAGCTTATCAAAGAAGATGAGATTCTCATCCCCGGAAAGCATAATGTGGAGAATTATCTTGCGGCTGCGCTTGCGACTGAAGGTTATGTAAGTCAGGAGGCGTTCGAGCAGGTTGCCAAGACATTCAAGGGTGTTGCTCATCGTATAGAATTTATAAGAGAGCTCGATGGTGTCAAATACTATAATTCCTCCATTGATACGTCTCCGAACAGAACAATGAACACAATGAACGCTCTGGCTTCAAGAGGTCAGAAGGGCGTGCTTATCTGCGGAGGTGCCGATAAGAAGTGTGATTATACCGGTCTCGGAGATGCGATCCTTAATGTAAGCGACAGAATCATTATCTACGGAACCAATGCCTGCTTTGTTAAGGATATTCTTGCGAAGGAAGCTAATGGAAGGCAGTATGAGGTTCTTGAGATAGAAGGCGGAGATGAAGTTTACGAATTTCCTGAGGGTAGGGATATTGTTATCAGTAAGTATGTCGAAGCACTCGAGAAGGCTCGTAAGATGGCAAAAGCAGGTGAGATTGTCATTATGTCCAATATAGGAACGAGCTATGACCATTTCAGACACTTCGAGCACAGAGGCGACATGTTCCGTGACCTTGTAAACGAACTAACATAATAGTGTATAATGTTATGAGGTAAAATACCTTTGAGGAGAATGGTTAATTAATGGAAAACAGAGCAGCCCATCAGGCCGAGGTTCTTAACAGACTTATAAGGACGATTATTCTGATAATCGTTTCTCTTATGCTCTCCGTTCTTTCCGTATCATTTGCCGTTCACCATATGAGGTTGCAGTTCGAAGAAGAGTTTAAGACTATCTCGGACGATAAGATCGAATCCGTATGCGATGTTGTAAGACGTACGCTTGACGGTGACGAGATCGCGGCTGATCCTCAGACTGCTGCGGTTAAGTATAATGAAGTTCTTTCCCTGATGCTCGCGGATGTATCCACTCAGTCATTCAGTTCCGAAAGCTACGGTCTTTTTCTGTATTCCGACGGACGTCTGTCTGTGCTGATGAATCACGGACCTGAAGCACCTGAATCATTTGAAGTAGCAAGCCGTGATATATCAGAGTGGCTTAATGCCGACAATGTTCCAACCACTATAGAAGGTGATAATTCAGAGAGCCTTCTTGTACCCGTGGCTGATTCGTCAGGAAGATGCGTCGCGGTATTTGAGTATAAATGTAACTTCAGCGGACTCAAGACAATGGGTAATGAGTTTGAAGGCAAGATATTGAAGTGTGTAATAATTGCTGTAGCAGCGGGAATATTCGTATATATCATCCAGCTTATTGTGCCGAAGTTTATTCACAGATCCGGTTCGGGTAAGGGGAGGCAGACTATATGAGCAGAAACTCCGCTGAGATAAGGCGCAGGAAAGAGCGCAGAAGTGTAGCCGCAACGATCGGTTATTGCTTTGTTATAGTTCTTGTCGTTCTTATGGTCATGAGTAATATCCTGACCGATAACTATACTGTTGTTCTTGAGACGGAGAGAGCCGAGTCCATGGAGGCTTTGGCTGTTTCCTGTTCTACTGCTCTCGGTCATTCGAGGATAGTGGAAGGCATGACTTTCCCTTTGCCCGTATATACTTACGGCAAGGACAAGCCGTATATATTCGATATCTATACTAAGGCAGGCAATTCTTTCTTAAGACTTTGTACTACTTCTGATTACAGCGGTAACGAGCAGTATTATCTGTCCGGTGTAGGTGACGAGTATAATAACTGTTTCGAGCTCCAGCACGTCTCATTTACCAAGAGGACAGATGACGGAGTCGAGTATGTATGCGCCATCGCTCCTATTATCTCACCCGAGAACACATCGGCAGGTATCCTTGAAGTAAGAATGCCTTATTCCGATTTTGTTTCGACTGTTAACGGAATGTCATTAAGCTGGATATTCACGATCTTCTCGATCGCTATCGCTATGGCGATAATTATCTATGAGCTTAATCTGTTTGTATCCACATTGTCACGCGGTATATCGGGTAATGTCCCGGTTATCCTGATGTACGGCACGGAAGCGGTATCGTTCCTTTCGTTCTTTGCCGCATTGGGGGCGGTAATGATCCCGGTAGTTATTCCGGATTATATTAAACAGGCGGGAATCGATCTTAATCTTCCCGATCTGGCTGTACAGGGGATTATCGCCGGCGGGCTGCTGCTATATGTTGCAGGTCTGTTTGGCGGATCTATGCTCAGGAAAGAACTCAAGTTTAAGCTTACTTCACGAATTGCTATTGTCGTATCAACTGCTGTCGGTTATATGTTGAGTCTTGTAGCAGGAATCGTAGATCTTATGCCTGTTACGCTCGTGCTTATGCCGTTTATCGGATTTGCATATGGTATGGCTCTTGATTCACTTCGTGATTACAGGATCAATGCCGGTAAGTTGGGTTATGAAGAGTTCACCGACCGTAAGATCCATAATATTCAGTACTCGGGATATTTCCTCGGTGTATCCGTAGGTGCGGTTATCGCAGGTATCTGCTTCGAGAGATTCGGTCTTCTGGTTGTTAATATCATCAGCGGTGCCATTATGATCCTCGCATGTATCGGCATTATCTACTTCATGAGAGATAACAATCCTCCGAAGGAGATTTATCTGCCTGTTAATAAGTGGCTCGAGCTTGTTTCTGACAAGTATACGGGAAGATTCCTCATGTCTACTTTCTTTACCATGGGTATCCTGTTTACTTTCCTTCTCGGATTTGTTCCCAACTATCTTGAGACAGTCGGAATATCGCTTGCCACATCATCTTTTTACTACCTCGTGGCAGCATTCTTCGCTTTGTTTGTTGGATTCATCATCAAGGAAAGACTCGCGTATGCGCTCACTTCCAGAATGCGTGTAATAATATCTTCCTTGGCGGCTTTACTCGGACTTATCCTTTTCGCGCTGATGCCGACAGCAAAGATCCTTGTTGTTACGGTAGCGCTGGTAGGTCTCGGTCTCGGCATACACGACTTCTATTATCTGTATGTTCTGTACCTCATCGCGACTTCGAGGTTCAAGGTGAAGTATAACCTGCGGAAAGCATCCGAGATGTCTTTCCTCGCAGGTATGGTAATTTCTTTACCGGTATTCCTGTGTGCACTCATCTTTGACGCAAGGATCGTGTTCATAATAGCCTGCGTGCTGTTCTTTATATGTTCCTGCATCTATCCGATGTCGCAGTATTCGGGCAAGATCGATGAGGGTGATCCTGCTCTTAAGCGTAATAAGAAGAGCAAGAAGACGCCGGAAGCACCCGTACAGCCTCCGGTTACTTATTCACCTGAGCAGATCATTATCCCTGAGATGCCCGCGGATGCAGATCTTTATGAGCCTGCACCCGGTTCTTCTATCGATATAAACAGCTTCCTTGACGAGATTACAAGTGAAGAGGAAGGAGGCAATAACGATGGATATGTGGAGTGACAAGCTGACAAGAGAGAACTTTGAAGCGTTCTATAACAGTACCGTCGATATGGTCTATTCTTCCACATACGGTATCTGTAAGGAGACTACGCGTACCGAGAATGCCATTGTTAAGGCCTATATCGAGACATATCAGCAGAGAAGCTCGATAAATGGTGAAGATGTCCTTTATGTATTCGGTGATATCCTTCTTAAGAATGCCGAGGAGATCGTGGAGAAGTATCCTCTGCCCGAGAACCTGAGCTTTGCTCCGAGAACTCTTGATGAGTATACGAGAAACTCGATGCTCGAGAAGATTACGGCTAAGCTAGATTCCACAGGATATAAGGTAGCCGAGTTTATCTCTTACGAGAATAAGAAGGGCAAGCCTTCGCGTGCAGTGCAGAAGGTGTTTGATGTATTCCCGGTAACACCTTTGCTTGCCATTCAGCTTATATTACTTGCGATAGTTATCTGGCTTATAAGTACAGTTTCAGTAACGATGATCAATAAGGGAGACACTTCTCTTGATGAGTCGGTAGTATATGAGTCCGTAGATCTTCAGAACAAGTATGTGGCGGTTCTTGATTATTATCCGCTTAATGTAAGATATGCCGTTGCTGCCGAGTCTGTCGCTGAAGACAATGGTGAAGCATATTATGAAGACGGTGAGGCTTATGAGATGCCGCCGGAAGATTATGATCCGCTGGCTCCGGTAATTGCCGAGACTGACCCTGTCGAGCCTTCTGCCACAAGAGGATAATTTTTTTGTGACCTGCCTGTATCCTGTCCCGTCTTAATAGACAGGAGGGTAAGAAAATGAAAAACATTACCAAAAAGATTACAGCATTTATGATGGCAACAGCGCTCCTGTCAACAGCATGCACAAGACAGACCACACGTGAGCAGGAAAGAAATAACCGTAATATCGATGTGGAGTTTAATACTACGATAGACTATTCCGATCTGGAGCAGTGTTCGTACAATGAGAATCAGTTATCTGATGACTATAATGCATATTGTTTTGCTATGATGTCTCAGGTACTGGCGAATGAAGCCTCTGATTCTAATGTTATGATTTCTCCGGCTTCTATTATGTTTGCTCTTGATATGACTTCTGCAGGTGCAAACGGAGAGACTTTACGACAGATTGTTGATCTGTTCTCTGAAGGAGCTGATCCTTTGGAGCAGCATGCATTTGCGGCTGCCATGATGGACCGTATAAACGAATCTGAAGACGTTGAATTCAGTTGTGCTAATGCCGTATGGGCAAATGAGACTTTCTTGTCATCCGGATTTAATCCTGATTATGAAGATTATATTCAGGAATACTTTGATGCCGAGATTAATGAAGAGGCTTTCGGACCCGCTACTGTAAGTGAGATCAATGACTGGGTGGATGAGCATACGAGTGGCATGATCGACCAAGTCCTTGATCAGATCGATCCTGAAACAGCGGCTGTACTTGTTAATGCTATTGCTTTCGAAGGTGAGTGGGCATCACAGTACGAAGACTATGAAGTTAATGAGATGGATTTTACTAATGCCGACGGACAGACTTCTACAGTTCAAATGCTCTGCCGCACAGAGAATTTTTACTTCGAGAATGCTGAGGCAACAGGATTCATTAACTACTATGAGGGCGGACAGTATGCATTCCTCGTAATGCTTCCTACTGATGAGAGTGTATCCGCTAACGAGTTCCTTATGAACTTTGACGGTGATGACTATGCTGAATTTGTAAGCAGCAGAACAAATGAGTATGACGTATATACTAGACTTCCCGAGTTTGAGTATGACTACGACACAAATCTCAACGATGTTCTTGAAGCTCTCGGTGTTGAGACAGCTTTCGATGAGGATGACGCTGACTTCAGTGGTATCGCGATCCCTGACAACGGATTAAACCTGTGCATAAGTGATGTTATCCATAAGACACACATCGAGCTCGACCGTAACGGTACAAGAGCGGCTGCAGTTACGGTTGTATTGATGGATGCTGCAGGTTGCCCTATGCCTGATGAGACACAGATCAGAGAAGTTTACTGTGACAGACCTTTCGCATATGCGATCGTTGATACTTCCACAATGAATCCGATCTTCCTCGGCACATATAACGGTTGATGTAATTAGGGGCGGATATAGAAGAAACGCAAGGCTCAATGCCTTGCGTTTTTTAATGTATCAGTTAACTATGTTCGCACATTCCTCGCCGGCGGTTATCTTCTTTACGTTATCTACCGTTGTCGTCGCGATGTTCTCGAGTGCTTCTCTGGTAAGGAAAGCCTGATGTGAAGTTACGATAACATTCGGCATGGATATAAGTCTGCTTAAAGTGTCGTCGTCGATTATGCTTCCTGAGAGATCTTCATAGAAGTAGCCCGATTCCTCTTCGTAAACGTCGAGGCAGGCGGCTCCGATCTTCTTGGTCTTGATACCTTCGAGCAATGCCTCGGCATCGATAAGCGCGCCTCTTGACGTATTGATGATCACAACTCCGGGCTTGATCTTGCCTAATGTACCGAAGTTGAACATATGGAGAGTATCATCGGTAAGCGGGCAGTGGAATGAGATGATGTCTGCTTCACGGTAGACGGCATCGAGAGGCTTATATTCTACATCCGGGATCTCGGCAGGGAACTTATCATAAGCGATAATCTTCATGCCGAAACCCTTACAGATATCGATGAATACGCGTCCGATCTTACCTGTACCGATGACGCCGACTGTCTTGCCGTAAAGATCAAAGCCTGTGAGTCCCTGAAGCGAGAAGTTGAAGTCACGGGTTCTGATATAGGACTTATGGATCTTACGGGTTGAGGTCATAAGTAAAGCAATCGCATGCTCTGCGACTGCGTAAGGCGAGTAGGCAGGAACGCGGACAACAGTTATGCCTTTCTGCTCGGCGTATTTATAATCAACGTTATTAAAGCCTGCACATCTTAAGGCGATTATCTTAACCCCGAGTTCAGCAAGTTGGTCGATGACTTTCGAATTCACAGCGTCATTTACGAAGACACATACAACGTCGCATCCTTTGGCGAGTATGGCATCATCTTCGTCGAGTCGTGTGTCGTAGAATTTGTAACGGAGTTTTGCTGCCTTAAGCTTGGGCTCGAATACTTCGCGGTCATAGCTCTTGGTGTCAAAGAATGCGATCTTCATGTGTGTGACCTCCTTTATTTCTTATCAGGATCAAATTTGGAAAGCGGATTGGAGTTGACGGCATCCTGCAGCTGCTGCTCATCTACGTGTGTGTATATCTGGGTAGTCGAAACACTCTGGTGTCCGAGTATCAGCTGAAGATTTCTTATATCGACATGTCCGTACTTATACATAAGCGTAGCCGCTGTATGACGGAGCTTATGAACCGAGTAAACGCGGGTGTCGATACCTGCCTGCATAAGAAGGTTCTTGATGATTATCTGTATCATGTCATCGGAGATGCGTGTTCCACGCTTACTGATGAACATGGCTTTCTGAGCGGATGGCTTAATCTTCATATTAGCCCGCTTGGGTAGCCATTCGGCGATGGCATCAAGACAAGCCTGATTAAGATATATGGTTCTTTCTTTATTACCTTTACCTATTACGGTCAATACAGTCCCGTGAATGTGGTCAAGATCGATGCCGCGAAGCTCCGCAAGACGCAGTCCGCAGTTAAGAAAGAGGGTGAGCATACAGTAGTCTCTCTCGTTGTATTCGGAAGGTGACTCATATGCTGCCTTGAGAAGATCCTGACTCTGTTCGAGCGTCAGATACTTGGGAAGACGTTTGCCGATCTTCGGAGTCTCGATATCGTAAGCGGGGTTCTCGTCGATAAGATGCTTCTTCGAGTGACAGAACTTAAAGAAGCTCTTAAGAGAAGCGATATGACGGGCACGTGTGGCATTCGACTGTTTTCTCTCGCGTCCTAAGAAAATGAGGAAGACCAGAAGATCGTCGGAAGTTACTTTGTTGATGTCATCGACAGTTATATCTGAGACGTCTATCTGCTCAAGGGGAGTGTCCTTCGGAACACGTCCTTTATCTCGCTTCCAGAACCTGAAGAAATTAACGATGTCATAGGTGTATTCCATGATGGTAAGTTCGGATCTTCCCAGAACCGCCAGCATATAATTTCTGTATTGTTCAAGCACCACAAATGTCATCATAACTTGATTTTAACATATGGCACTTGCAATAAATTTTAACTATGTAATAATTAAATGCAGAAATACTTTGATAATCAAAGGAAATGAATATGGACGAGAAATGGACTAAAGCATTAGACAGACTCGAATCACGAAGAGAGACCGTTCAGGCTGCCGGAGGACAGGCCCGTATCGATAAGCAGCATGCTTCGGGCAAGCTTACGGCAAGAGAAAGAATGGAAGCTCTGTTCGATGATGACACATTCGTTGAGATCAACGACATGATGACTTCAAGAGCCGTCGACTTCGGCATGGATAAGAAGAGACTTCCGGGTGACGGTGTTATCACGGGTTACGGTAAGATCCACGGCAGGACTGCTGTGGCATCAAGCCAGGACTTTACGGTTAACGGCGGATCCTTAGGCGAAGTACACGCACAGAAGATAGTTAAGGCTATGGACCTTGCCATGAAGCTTAAGGTTCCTTTCATCTCGATAAATGATTCCGGCGGAGCAAGGATCGAAGAAGGTATAGATTCACTGTCAGGTTACGGCGATATCTTCTACAGAAATACTATGGCTTCGGGTGTTATCCCTCAGATCTCCGTTATCATGGGACCTTGTGCAGGCGGAGCCTGTTATTCTCCCGCGATCTGCGACTACATCTTCATGACGCGCGAGTCTTCCCAGATGTATATCACGGGACCTGCTGTAGTTAAGTCCGTAACGGGCGAAGAGATCTCTGCCAAGGACTTGGGCGGAGCGGCTGTACATGCAGGCACTTCAGGTGTTGCACACTTCGTATATGACGATGACCTCGACTGCCTTAACGGCGTAAGAAGACTTATAGGTTACCTGCCTCAGAACAATGACGATTACTCTTTGGAGGTTCCGGGAGAGGCTGTAGATGAGTCTGCATCTCTTGCAGATATTGTTCCTTCCGATTCCAGAGCACCTTATGATGTTAAGGATGTTATCAATTCAATCGTTGACCTGGGTTCGTTTATGGAGGTTCAGCAGGATTTCGCCATGAATATCGTTGTAGGCTTCGCAAGGATCGACGGCAAGACCGTCGGTATCGTTGCCAACCAGAGCAACTACATCGCAGGCTCTCTTGAGATCGATTCTTCGGATAAGGCAGCAAGATTCATCCGCTTCTGCGACTGCTTCAACATCCCGCTCGTTACTTTGATCGACGTTCCTGCATTTATGCCCGGCAGAACACAGGAACACGGCGGCATCATAAGACACGGCGCGAAAATGCTTTATGCGTACTCCGAGGCAACTGTTCCGAAGATTTCCGTCATCATGCGTAAGGCTTACGGCGGCGCTTATATCGCCATGAACTCCAAGGGGCTTGCAGCAGATATCGTTTATGCATGGCCTATCGCAGAGATTGCAGTAATGGGTGCTTCCGGAGCAGTCTCCATCATCGGACGTAAAGCTATCGAAGCTGCTGAAGATAAAGACGCCAAGAGAGCAGAGCTTATCGATGAATACAACGACAAGTTCATGAATCCTTATGTAGCCGCCGAGCGCGGTTACGTAGATGCTGTAATCAGACCTGAAGAGACAAGGGAGAAGATCGTTTCCGCACTTGAGCTTCTCGAGGACAAGGACGAGCCTATGATGCCGTACAAGAAGCACGGCAACATCCCGCTTTAAGGAGGTAAGTCATGTCAGAAGAATTATCGAGAGAACAGATCGTTGCCATGGCTGCCGCATGTATCGCGGAAGAGCTCGGCACTGAGGTTAAGAATCTTCGTATAAGCAACTTTCATGAGGTTCATAAGACGGGCCTTGCCAAGTACATTGAAGATAACAAGATCAATTACGTTAAGTATCAGTTGGGAGAATAACAAATGAGCAAGTACAAGATCACTATCAACGGTAAAGAATACGAGATGGATGTAGAGCTTATGGACGGCTCTGCACCTGCAGCGAAGGCTCCTGCCAAGGCTTCCAAGCCTGCCGCAGCTGCA
The DNA here is from genome assembly GCA_017940895.1 of Clostridiales bacterium. GTDB lineage: Bacteria > Bacillota > Clostridia > Saccharofermentanales > Saccharofermentanaceae > Saccharofermentans. The sequence continues at coordinate 129,868 of JAGAXM010000017.1, forward strand.
CCTTCTGTATCAAAGGCTGCACCTGTTGCTGCTGAAGGAGCTACAGTAAGCCCCATGCCCGGTACCATCCTCAAGGTTAATGTTAAGGAAGGCGATACGGTTAAGGCAGGCGACTCTGTTGTTATCCTCGAGGCAATGAAGATGGAAAACGATATCACGGCTCCCAAGGACGGTGTCGTAAAGAAGCTTTTCGTTTCCGAGAAGCAGGCAGTTGCCAAGGGCGAAGCTCTTTTCGAGGTGGAGTAAGAATATGCTGGAGATGCCTTCCAAGAAACTTTGGATAACGGATACCATTCTTCGTGATGCGCACCAGTCCCAGGCTGCCACGAGGATGAAGCTCGAGGACATGCTGCCCGCATGTGAGATCCTCGATAATATGGGCTACTGGTCTATCGAGTGCTGGGGCGGCGCCACTTTCGATGCGTGTATGAGATTCCTTAATGAGGATCCGTGGGAGAGACTTCGAATCCTTCGTAAAGCCATGCCGAAGACAAAGCTTCAGATGCTGCTTCGTGCTCAGAATCTTCTGGGATATAGACATTATGCAGACGACGTTGTAGACAGCTTCTGCAGAAAGTCAGTCGAGAACGGTATCGATGTTGTAAGGATCTTCGATGCGCTTAATGATGTGCGTAACATGGAGATGCCGATGAAGTGCGTCAAGAAGTACGGCGGTACTGTCGAGGCTGCGCTTTCATATACTACAAGTCCCGTGCATAACGAGGAGTACTTTGTTAAGCAGGCGATAACACTCGAGCAGATGGGTGCGGACGTTATCTGCATCAAGGACATGGCCAATCTCCTGCTTCCCGAGCAGGCTTACTCTCTTGTAAGCAAGCTCAAGGAGAACGTGAGTCTTCCTGTACATCTGCATACACATAACACTACGGGTACTGGCTCGATGATCTACTATGCCGCTGCACTTGCAGGTGTTGATATCATCGACTGTGCATTAAGTCCGCTCTCAGGCGGAACGTCACAGCCTTGTACAGAGTCTCTCGTAGCAGCATTTAAGGGTACTCCCAGAGACACAGGACTTGATCTTAAGAATCTTGCCAAGGCTGCGGATCACTTCAAGGGTGTCGCACAGAAGATGCAGGATGAGGGAATTCTTAATCCTAAGGTATTGAGAACCGATCCGAATACTTTGCTCTATCAGGTACCCGGAGGCATGCTCTCGAACCTTCTGTCACAGCTTAAGCAGGCAGGAGCAGAGGATAAGTATGAGGAAGTGCTTGCAGAGGTTCCCGTAGTTCGTAAGGACTTCGGCTACCCGCCGCTCGTTACACCCACATCTCAGATCGTCGGTTCACAGGCTGTTCTTAATGTTCTCATGGGTCGCTATAAGAGCTTTACAAAGGAGTCCAAGATGCTCCTGCACGGTGATTACGGCAAGCTCCCGGGTGAGGTTAATGAAGATATCAGAAAGCTCGCTATCGGCGACGAGGCTCCGATCACATGCAGACCGGCAGATCTTCTGAGTAATGAGATGGATAATCTGCGCGAGAGCGTAAAGGATATCGCGAAGTCCGAAGAGGATGTTCTGCTGTGTGCTTTGTTCCCGCAGGTCGCTCCCGAGTTCCTTAAGAAGAGGGACGGGGTTTCTGAAGTAAAAGAGATTACTGTCGACTGGGTGGACTAAAACTTTATATTTATATATAATAGACACGGTCTTTGCTTAAGACCGTGTTTTTTTGTGGGAGAGTAGTGTGTAGACTGGCGTTCCGAATGTCATGTCGGGCCGTGAGTCTACGAGCTACCTCCTAACGAATACAAATCTATTAATCAAGGAGGAATCTTCAATGGAGAAGATTTTCAAGACGACAATTGCCGGCAGAGAATTCACTGTTAAGACAGGTCTTATCGGTCAGTTCGCTAACGGCGCAGCTTTGGTCTCATACGGTGATACTACCGTATTGTCGACAGCAACAGCTTCCAAGCAGCCCAGAGAGGGTATCGACTTTTTCCCTCTTTCCGTAGACTTCGAGGAGAAGATGTATGCAGTAGGTAAGATCCCCGGCGGCTTCCTTAAGAGAGAGGGAAGACCCGGTGAGAAGGCTATCCTTACTTCCCGTGTTATCGACAGACCTATCCGTCCTTTGTTCCCTAAGGACTTAAGAAACGACGTATCTGTCAACAACCTCGTAATGTCTGTTGATCCCGACTGTTCACCTGAGATCGCAGCTATGCTCGGTACATCCATCGCTATCGCAATCTCCGATATCCCGTGGAAGGGACCTATCGGCGGCGTAGTTCTCGGTTTGATCGACGGTAAGACGATCATCAACCCTACACTCGAGCAGAGAGAGAAGAGCCAGATGTACGTTACTCTCGCAGGTACTCTCACAAAGATCTGCATGGTTGAGGCAGGCGCTAACGAAGTACCCGATGACGTAATGCTCAATGCTATCGCTGAGGGTCACGAAGAGATCAAGAAGATCTGTGAGTTCATCAATTCAATCGTAGCCGAGATCGGCAAGCCTAAGTTCACATACGAGTCCGCAGACGTTCCTGAAGAGGTATTTGCAGCTGTTAAGGAGTTCGCATGGGACAAGATGCGTGAGGCTGTTCTTGCAGTAGACAAGGAAGTCAGAGACGCTAAGGTTGATGCTCTTCAGGCTGAGATCGCAGCAATGCTCGAGGAGAAGGAGGAAGGTCTTTCCTCATGGGCAGCAGATGCAGTTTATAAGCTCGAGAAGAAGGTTGTAAGAGATTATCTTTTCCGTGAGCACAAGAGAGTAGACGGAAGAGCTCTTGACGAGATCAGACCTTTATCAGCTGCAGTAGATGTTATCCCTAGAGTTCATGGTTCCGCTTATTTCCAGAGAGGTCAGACACAGGTTATGAATATCTGTACTCTCGCTCCTCTTGCAGAGGCTCAGAAGATGGAGGGTATCGACGAGCAGACAACCAAGAGATACATCCATCACTACAATATGCCCGGTTACTCCACAGGTGAGGCAAAGCCCAGCAGATCTCCCGGAAGAAGAGAAATCGGTCACGGTGCTCTTGCTGAGAGATCCCTCATTCCTGTTCTTCCTTCTGAGGAGGAGTTCCCTTATGCAATCAGAACAGTATCTGAGATCACAATGAGTAACGGTTCCACATCACAGGGTTCCGTATGTGCATCCACACTGTCACTCATGGCTGCAGGCGTTCCGATCAAGAGACCTGTTGCCGGTATTTCTTCAGGTCTTATCGTAAATGAGAACGATGACAATGACTTCCTCGTATTCATGGATATCCAGGGCATCGAGGACTTCTTCGGTGACATGGACTTCAAGGTAGCAGGTACAACAGAAGGTATCACTTCCATTCAGGTTGATATCAAGGTAGAGGGTCTCTCTCTCGATATCATCAGAGAGGCTTTCGCCATGACTCACAAGGGAAGACTTCAGATCATCAATGATGTTATCCTTCCTTGTATTCCCGAGCCTCGTAAGGAGCTTTCTCCTTATGCTCCGAGGATCATCTCCATGCAGATCCCTGTTGATAAGATCCGTGAGGTTATCGGTTCCGGCGGAAAGGTCATCAACAAGATCATCGCTGACACAGGCGCTGACATCAACATCGAGGATGACGGTAAGCTCTATATCTCCACACCTGATATGGAAGCTGCCGACAAGGCTCAGAAGATTATCAACGGTATCATCTCCGATCCCGAAGTAGGTGAGGAGTTCGACGGTGTAGTTACAAGACTTATGGACTTCGGTGCATTCGTTGAGTTCCTGCCCGGTAAGGAAGGTCTCGTACACATCTCCAAGATGGCTTGGAACCGTGTAGAGAAGGTTGAGGACGTTCTCCATGAGGGTGATCAGGTTCACGTTAAGCTCATCGAGATCGACAGCCAGGGAAGACTTAACCTTTCCATCCGTGACTGCCTGCCCAAGCCTGAGGGCTATGTAGAGGAAGAGCCCAGAAGACGTGAGGGCCGTCCCAACAGAGAGAGAAGAAACGGCGGTTTCAACGGCAACAGAAACAGAAGAGATCACGGTGACTTCAAGCCTGAAGACAACGATGACGGTTCTGATCGTAAAGGGAGAAGAATCGAGTTTTGAGACTCTGTTTCATAGGTGACATTGTAGGAAGTTCGGGGAGGAGGGCCCTTAAGGCCGTCCTTCCCGGATTTTTATCTTCAAACGGGATAGATGTATGTGTGATCAATGCCGAGAACAGTGCTCACGGCTTAGGCTGCAGCGATAAGATCTGTGCCGAGCTTAAGTTTCTCGGTGCCGATGTAATTACTCTCGGTAATCATACATTCTCGAATTACGAATTTTTAGGCAAGATCGATAAGCTCGATTATGTCGTTAAGCCCTGTAACGTAAGTAAGTCCTGGAAAGGCAACGATATCGTTACCGTGGAGAAGAACGGACAGAAGTTAGCCGTTATCAACATTCTCGGACAGGTCAATATGATGCCTTCTGCGGATAATCCTTTCGAGGCAGCTGATGAGCTTATATCTGAGATAAATGATATGGGCATCAGGTCGATCCTTGTTGATTTCCACTCTGAGACTACAAGCGAGAAGTGCGCCATGGGTTATTACCTGGCAGGCAAGGCTTCCGTTGTTGTCGGAACACATACACATGTGCAGACTTCGGATAACAGGATCCTTGACGGCGGTACCGGATATATCACCGATGTCGGTATGACGGGTTCTGTAGATTCGGTTCTCGGAATGGATATTGATACGTCGATCAGACGCCTTAAAGATAAGATATCGGTCAGATACGAGCCCGCTATGGGTCCTGCCATGATCAACGGCGTTATCGCCGAGATCGATGCAGATGGCCGGTGCACTTCATTTAAGAGGTTTACGGAATATGAATAAGAATAAGTATATGTCGGTTCTGATACTTATAATGCCGCTTCTTCTTGTGGCAGTGGATCAGCTGACCAAATACTATATTGTTAATACTTTCGCACTTCACACGGGAGAAGCTTTTATCAATAACTTCTTCTCGTTCTACTATACACAGAATACTGGAAGCGCATTCTCATTCCTCGCTGATAAGTCCTGGGGAATATATGTGTTAAGCGGAATATCGACTCTTCTTGCAGTTGTTGTCTTCGTTTTCCTTATTAAGTCTGTCAAAGTCAACGAGTATCTTGTTGCATGCTCTCTGTCTTTGCTTTTCGCAGGGGCGATAGGCAATCTCATTGACAGATTCAGACTCCATTACGTAGTTGATTTTATAAGATTCGACTTCGGACCTTATACTTTCCCGATATTTAATGTTGCTGATATTTGTGCGGTCTTAGGAACATTCATGCTTATCGCGATCATGCTGTTCCTTCCTAAGAGAGTGGAGAAGGTATGGTAAGCGGAATTAAGACATTTAAATCTGATGATACGTGCAGACTTGATGTGCTGATCAGTTCTAAGATCGATTCGTATACGAGATCGTATTTCACGGGTCTGATCTCAGACGGCAAGGTGACAGTAAACGGAAAGACCGTTACCAAAGCGGGCTACAAGGTCGCACCCGGAGATGAGATAACAGTCGATATCCCCGAGCCTTTGTCAGATGAGACGGTAGCTCAGGATATCCCGCTTGATATTCTTTATGAGGATGATGATCTCATCATTATCAATAAGCCTCAGGGCATGGTAGTTCATCCCGGTGCGGGTCATCATGATCAGACTCTGGTCAATGCGTTGCTCGCTCACTGCGAGGGCAATCTTTCCGATATCAACGGCGTTATCAGACCCGGTATCGTTCACCGCATCGATAAGGACACTTCAGGCGTTATGATGGCGGTTAAGAATAATGATATGCATATCGCGATCTCTGATATGTTAAGCAGACACGAGATCGAGAGAGTATACAGAACTGTCGTATACGGCGTTATCTCCGAGGATGAGGGTACGATCGATGCTCCTATCGGAAGATCAAGCAAAGACAGACGTAAGATGACTGTCGTCGAGGACGGCAAGCCTTCGGTAACTCACTTTAAGGTGGTTAACAGATACAGGGAAGGTACGGATCTCGAGGTTAAGCTTGAGACGGGAAGGACACATCAGATCAGGGCACATATGACTTATATCGGACACCCCGTCTTCGGCGACCCCCTGTACGCTTCGAAAAGAAACTCATACGGACTTGAAGGCCAGTGTCTTCACAGCAAGTCCATAAGATTCGTTCATCCGAGAACGGGTGAGGAGCTGTACTTCGAGACTGAGCTTCCCGAATACTACGAGAAGCTGCTTCAAAGTCTTACACTCCTTTAATATGGTAAAATAAGCCTATGGAAAGCCTGTACGAGCACGACATATTCAAAGACGGCAAGATAAACGGTTATGTTAATAACATCGCCGCTTTCTACGGTTGTACCGCTGAATTCAATGAGACTTCCGTTAAGATAACAGGCGAGAGCATGGCTAAGGTCAATATGGCCCAAGCTGCCATAGAAGAATTCATTACATCCGACTTCGAGATAATCTATACAACTCCTTCGGGACGTCAGATCAAGCCAAAGACATTTGGTCAGAAGTTTTATGTTGATGCGATCAATAAATCCGAACTTGTTATCTGTTCCGGTCCCGCAGGATCCGGTAAGACTTTTCTCGGAGTAGCGATGGCCGTTAAGGCTTTCAGGTCGCACGAGGTATCCAGGATCATACTTACGAGACCTGCAGTCGAAGCAGGAGAGAAGTTAGGATTCCTTCCCGGTGACATACAGGAGAAAGTAAATCCTTATATGAGACCTATTTACGATGCGCTCGAGGTGCTGCTCGGAGCCGAGCTTTTCGAGAGGTATTACGAGAAAGGTCTTATAGAAGTTTCTCCGCTTGCTTTTATGAGAGGAAGAAACCTTGACGATGCGTTCGTACTTCTTGATGAGGCGCAGAACACGACATGCGAGCAGATGAAGATGTTTCTTACGAGACTCGGTCTTAACTGTAAGGCATGTGTATGCGGTGACTTCACGCAGATCGATCTTCCCAGAGGTATGAAGAGCGGTCTTGCAGATTCGATAAGTGTTTTGGAGAAGGTGGACGGGATCAGTATCGTTGCTCTGGAGAACGACGATATCGTAAGGAATCCGCTTGTACGTAAGATCGTCGCGGCTTATGAGGAGAGGGACAGGTCCGAACAGTATGAATAAGTCTTCTTTTCAGCAGGTTATGACATGCATTCTGAGTATGGTCATTATCGTACTTCTCGTATTTTACGGTTACCGTCCGGTCAGCTATGATCTGTCCGTAGGTTCCGTATCCAACCGCGATATCTATGCGCACAGAAGTTTTGTTGATACGTATCAGACGGAGTACGAGGCCGTAATCGAGAAGAACTCCGTAAGTCCTATTTTTATACGTTCTGAGGAGATATCGCAGCAGAGTATTACGAATGTTGAATTGTTCTACAATATCGTAAGCGAGACGAGATCCCAGAGAATAACCGGATTCGGTACTCCCGCAGATAACTGGGATGAGATCGTATCATCAATGTATGCCCAGCTTAATTCAGAGTTCACGGCTATCCCTGATGAGGGGACGATGGATGTTCTGTTATCGATGTCCTATTCTGCCTTCAATCTGATCATGGATAAGTCTGTATCCATATCAGAGATCATTATGATGGACAACGTAAATACCGATACTTTGTCCACGGCGATCGATTCCAGAGTTGAAGAGTTCAGCCAGAACTATTCAGAGTATTCGACATATTCCGAGACGATGAAGACTGTTCTGAAGTGCATGCTCCGTCCGAATTCCGTATTCGACAGCGACGCGACGGAGGAAGCGGGTGAGAATGCTTATCTTACGGCTCTTAATGCTCCTATTACGGTAGATAAGGGCACCAAGATCATCTCTTCCGGTGATGTTGTTACCGAGCACATGTATCAGTGCCTTGTCGATCTCGAGCTTGTAAGGAACGATACCACGGATCTTCTTATCCTCGTAAGGATCGCGGCTTATATAGTCATTCTGTCTTTGATTACGATAATCTACTTTATCAGGAAAGATTCGGACAGATTCCCGGATATGAGAATCTTCTATATGGTAGTGGTTACGTTTATCCTGCCTATCCTTGCATCCGTATATCTGGCCAAATTAAATGCGCTCATTATCGTTACGCTGTTCTTTACGGCTATCGTTGCCACATATCTCGGTACCAGAGACGGAATTATCCTCTCGGTTATTGAGACCCTTATGATGTGGCCTCTGTATAACTTCGATTCGGAGTTCGTATTCGTTTCCGTTGTAGGCATCATCATTACCGGTACGATCGCGGGTAAGAAGAACCGTTCTTATAACAGTGCGAGTCTGATAGTTGTTCCGGCGATAGCGTGCGTATTGTCCGTTATCAGTTACAATGCGATCTTTGCAACTACATTAAGAAGCTTCATCGAATCAAGTGTATGGACAGGTGTATCGGCTATTCTGTCGATCATTCTTGCGATAGGTCTTATGCCTATAGTCGAGCTGTTCTCCAAGGTGGTATCTCCGGTTAAACTTATCGAGCTGTCACAGCCCGGCAATCCTTTACTGAAGAGATTGTTCCTTGAAGCTCCCGGTACTTACAGCCATTCGATGATGGTCGCATCACTCGCTGATGCCGCTGCGGATGCCATCGGTGCGGATTCATTGTTCTGCCGTGTTGCTTCTTATTTCCATGATATCGGTAAGCTCGAGAATCCTAATTTCTTTACGGAGAATCAGGCTGACGGCTATAACCCGCACGATGATCTTACGGTAACAGACAGTGTTAAGATCATTACCGCGCATACCAAAGACGGAGTTAAGCTCGCACGTAAATATCATCTGCCTGAGTCCTTTGTTAAGATAATCGAAGAGCATCACGGTAATGCTTATCCCGGATACTTCTATTACAAAGCCTGCAAGGAGGCGGAAGAGGCAGGACTGCCGGCGCCTGACGTAAATGAATTCAGATATCAGGGCAATATTCCGAGCTGCAAGGAGTCTGCAGTAATTATGATCGCAGATACCTGTGAGGCTGCCATCAGATCGAATAAGCTCACGGATATAGTTCAGATCGAAGATCTTATAAGAAAGCTTATAAAGGACAAGATCGAGAAGGATCAGCTTAATAATTCAGGACTGTCTTTCGATGATCTTGAGAAGATAATAGTTGCTTTTAAGCAGGTATATGCAGGAACACTTCACGAAAGGATCGCTTATCCTCAATGAGAATAGATATAATCAACGAATGCACAGGTCTTGAAGATTCGAAGATCGAATCATGGAAGCCGTATATAGACAAACTGGCAGAGTCTTTTGAAGCAAGAGGATATGCTGAAGATATTCCTCTTAAGGTGCTCGAATCAGCATATGCCACACTGACTTTTGTCGGAGAAGACGAGATCCGCGAGCTTAATAATGAACAGCGCGGTATCGATAAAGTGACTGATGTTCTGTCTTTCCCGATGCTTGATATGAAGAACGGTAAGCTGAACGATAAGAACTCGGAGATCGATTTCGAGCTTGATGAAGACGGTAATCAGGTTCTTAATCTCGGGGATATTCTCATAAATCCCGACACGGCTTATACCAATGCCGATAATTACGGACACAGTATTGAGCGTGAAGTATTATTCCTTACGGCACATTCATTGCTTCATCTTGTCGGATACGATCATATAGAGAAGTCTGACGAGAAGATAATGATTGGTCTTCAAAAGCAGATGATGAGCGATATCGGACTTGCTGTTGAAGGCGAAGCCTGCGAGGTTACCGATCACATGGATGATAATATCGCTTATCCTGCGGGATCGATCGCGAAGCACTGCGGATATATCTCTATCCTCGGCCGTCCTAATGTAGGTAAGTCCACATTCATCAATTACATTACGGGAATGAAGGTAGCGATCGTATCTCATAAGCCCCAGACTACGAGAACCAACATCAGATCCATCTATAATACGGATGATTCACAGATCATCTTTACGGATACTCCGGGTGTACATAACCCGAGCAATAAACTCGGTAAGATCATGGTAGGTAATTCGTTCTCGAGCGCGAAGAACGCTGATGCCGTATTGTTTATCGTTGACGGAAGATTCACTGAGCCCGGTGCTGTCGAGAAGAAGCTTCTTGAGCTGTGTAAAGAGAACAACAAAAAGGTTGTTCTCGCAGTAAACAAGTCCGACGATGTAAGCAAGGAGAGTCTTCTTCCGCTTATCACGAATTATTCCGGATTGTATGACTTTGTTGATATCGTTCCTATCTCAGCCAAGACCGGTGATAATGTGGATGTTCTTCTTAATATCCTTTCGGAACTACTTCCTGAAGGACCGAGGCTTTTTGATTCCGAATATATGACGGATCAGTCTGAGAGAACTATATCTGCCGAGCTTATCCGTGAGCAGATCCTGCACTTTGTTGATCAGGAGATCCCCCACGGAACTGCAGTAGAGATTGATTCGTTCGAAGATAAGTATGATGAGAATTCCAAGGATGAATACGACCGCGAGTGTGTTGTAATTAAGGCAACCATTATCTGCGAGAAGGATTCCCATAAGGCTATCATCATCGGTAAGAACGGTCAGATGATCAAGCGTATCGGGACTTCAGCAAGAATCAATATTGAGAGGCTTGTCGGATGTAAGGTCTATCTTGAGCTTTTCGTAAAGGTCAGGGAAGACTGGAAGAACAACGATACTCTGCTTAAGAGCTACGGCTTCAGGTCCGAGGAAGAGAATTAATGTCGTCTGATCCTGAAGTAATCAAAGGGATCATACTTAAAAGCTCCGAATACAAGGAGAAGGACCGGCTGATACGGGTACTTACGCGCGAGAAGGGCATCATCAACATATGTGTCAAAGGCGTTAGCGGCAAATCGTCTCAGAATGCTTTCGCTTCGGTTCCTTTCTCATACTGCGATCTTACCGTGACCGTGAGCCACGGCTTCTATTATCTTAAAGAAGGCAGTGTAATCTCAGGTAATACCGGCATTATGAATTCAATCGAGGCTATGGCGGTTGCAGGCCACATAGCAGAATGTTTAAGCTGGACCGTAATGCAGAGTGATAATGCCCGTGACTGCTATGAACTGACGATATATGCATATTACGCTCTCTCTGTAGATCCCGGGAATTTCCTGTCTGTAATGATCGCATTTAACTGGCGTCTTATGTGGGAGTTGGGGCTTGCTGACCGTGCCGAAACTTGCGTTGTGGATAACAAGCTGGGTAAACGCGCCAGGGATATTCTTGATTATATCGGCGAGAGTCCCGTAAGTAAGATATTTGCTCTGAAGCTGGAGGAGGAAGATATACGGATATTACGAGGGTTTACGCTCGATTATCTTCGCGTTCAGCTTGAGAAAGATATACAGGATCCGATATATAAACTTAATCTGCCGGGCGGTACATAAACGGACGTAAAAGATGTATAATTAATCAAGATCATTTTATAAAATGAATTGAAAGGATGTTTCGGTTATGGGTTTAGTTGAGAAGACATTCAGTCAGGGTGAAGTAATCATTAAGGAAGGCGACATCGGTAAGAGTTTTTTCCAGATAGTAAAGGGTAAGGCCGGTGTTTATGCTGATTACGGTAAGGCTGATCCTTTCAGAATCGCTGTTCTTGAAGCAGGTGAGTTCTTCGGCGAGATGGCCATAATCGAGGAGTATCCCAGAAGTGCTACAGTAGTAGCTATAGGTACTGTAACTGTTATAGAGATTACTGAAGAGGATCTTAATGCATTCTTCAGTGAGAATCCCGAGCAGATTATCGAACTTATGACTCATATCGGTAAGCGCGTTCAGTCCATGACCAAGGATTATGATGATGCCAAGGCTTTACTAAAGCAGCTTAATGGTGCTGAAGAGGGCAAGAAGAAGTCTTTGTTCTCTAAGATCAAGAAGCACATCGATGCATATCAGTCCAATAAGAATCAGCTTACTGATGTCAAAGTTGATCCGTACGGCGAGAAGTTCGAGTCTTTGAAGAGCGACAGAACAGGCAAGACCGAGACATTCACGGCGGGCAAGATCTTCTTTAAGGAAGGTGAGTCCGAGTTCCGTAAGTGTATGTATATTCTGAAGTCAGGATCTGTAGGACTTTACAAGAATTACCGTAAGAGTGATGAAGAGAAGACTTCTGAGATGAATGCGCTTTCCATCTTCGGAGAGATCGGAATGATTACATTTACTCCCAGGTCCTATACTGCAGTTACAGAATCTGATGAGACAGTAGTCGAGATCATTTACAGAGAAGACCTCGAGGATATCTTCCGCGAGAATCCTCTTAAGATCGAACTGATCTTAAGACATCTGTCCAACCGCTTAAGATGCATCACTATTGACTTCCTTAAAGTATGTAAGGAAATAACCGAGAATCACGGCAATTGATAAGTAACGAACAGGTACAATACTTCTTTACCCATTCTGAAGATTCGATATGTATCATATCGTCTACAGGTAAGTTGCTTTATTCCAATCCTGCGGCAGAGAAACTCTTCGGTATCTCTGCCAAGGAGAGTGTAAAGATTTGGGAAGCTGTTCCTTATATCGAAGGTAATGATGCGCTCATACAGCTGTTTATCGATTCGATCTTAAGTAAGGTCGATACACATGAAGCCATCGTTGATTATTGGAATAATGAAGGCAAGGTGCGTAATATTCACGTTAAGATGACGCACTTTATGCAGGATCAGTCTGTGTATCTGGTTGTTATCACGGATCTTACTCAGCTGTTCAAGGTTAATTCCGCGCTTATAAGATACACTTCTCCAGACATCGCCGACTATGCCCTTATGACCGCCGAGGGTCAGAAACGGGGAGGGCAGACTAAGAACGTAACTATACTTATGAGTGACTTGCGCGGGTTTACCGCACTCGGAGCGAAGCTTTCTGCAGAAGAACTCATTACAGTTCTTAATCATTATTTCGAGGCGATGGTGGCAGTTATCCAGAAGTATAAAGGTACTGTTATCGAATTCTTAGGAGACGGGATATTTACTGTTTTCGGTGCGCCGAAGGACATCCCGGAGCATGCGACGCTTGCGGTTAAGTGTGCGGTAGAGATGCAGGCAGCCCTTAAGGCAGTCAACGAGTGGAATGAGAAGAATGGGTTTCCGCCGCTTGAGATGGGAGTCGGTATCAATACGGGTGATGCCGTAGTAGGTAATATCGGTTCCGATAAGAAGATGAAATACGGCTGTATGGGGTCTACCGTAAATATTACCGGAAGACTTGAGAGTCTTACTGTCGGCGGGCAGGTATTTATTACCGATAATACGCGTCAGCAGATCGTGGAGGATCTTCTTATCGTGTCCGAAGGAAGCTTCCTTCCCAAAGGGTCTCCGAATGAACTTATGTATTGTGAGATCAAGGGGATAGGCGACCTTGTGTTGACGAATGATATGGATAACATCGTCTGGGTGGATAATCCCGATGATAATGAGTATCAGTTCTATCTTCTTGAAGAGAAGACAGTTGGTGTTAATACACTTAAAGGTAAGCTTGTAAAAATGTCCGACAATAAAAGATTCGCGCTGATTACGACTGATGCGGAACTTTCTGAGAAGATGAACATAATGCTCCGTCATGAGGAGAAGAGGATCTACGCCAAGGTTATACGTAAAGATTCTGAAGGTTATGTAATCTGCTTTACGTCCATCCAGCAAAACGACTGATTTTTGCCGCATTAATTACTTTGACTGTCAAAGTAATTAATGTATATTGTATTCAAACCTGTTAACAAGAGAGATTTAAGCCAGAGGTACATATGGAAACACCTGTATATTACGACAGCATCAAAGAACTTATAACGGCAACATCAACTCAATATAAGGATGACATCGCTTTCCAGGTAAAGATAAAGCCCGGCAAGGAGCCTGAGTATAAGGATTACACATATGCGGACTTCATCGAGAACGTTAATGCTGTAGGTGCTTCATACTACAACAGAGGCTTCAAGGGCGGAAGAATCGCGATCATAGGACGTAACCAGTATTACTGGGTTGTGGCACATATGGCATGTCTGTTCGGCGGTATTGTGTCTGTCCCGATCGATAAGGAGCTGCCCATCGGTGAGATGGAAGACTCGCTTGTGCGTGCCGAAGTCGATGCGGTTGTATTCGATGTAAAGAACAAAGAGCAGATAGAGCAGATTAAGGCGAACGGACGCACCAAGATCCGTGAGTTCATTTGCATGAATGAGAAGTCTGAGGACTTTATATGTGTGGAAGATCTCATCACAGAAGGCCGCGGTCTTTCTGCCGTAGTAAAGCAGGAGTTCATCGACTTTAATCCCTCACCCGAATCCATGGCAATACTGCTGTTTACTTCTGGTACGACGTCTAAGTCCAAGGCGGTTATGCTCTCCAACAGGGGCATCGCATGCAACGTCGCGGACCTTCTGGTATTCGAGGTCTTTGACGAGCACTCGACCAATATCTGCTTCCTGCCTTTCCACCACATACTGGGTTCCACGGGACTTCTTTTCGCGCTCGCGGACGGCATGCGCAACGTCTTCTCCGACGGCATCCGCTACATCAAGCAGAATCTTTCCGAGTACGGAGTCACGTTTTTCCTCGGAGTCCCCGCGCTTATTGACAAGATGTACGAGACCGTCGAAAAGGGTATCGAGAAGCAGGGGAAGACGAAGACCGTGGAGCGTGCCAAGAAACTCGCGAAGTTCCTTCTGTTTTTCCATATCGATATACGCCGCAATCTGTTTAAAGAGATCATCGCCCAGATGGGAGGACAGCTTAAGTACATAATCTCCGGAGGTGCTCCGCTGTCTCCTGCGGTTTCCAAGGGTTTTACTGATCTCGGTATCGAGATCTATCAGGGTTACGGTCTTACTGAGACTTCGCCGGTGCTTGCAGCCGAGAACAAGGGACATATCCGTGCGGGTTCCATCGGACGCCCGCTACCTGCGGTTCAGGTCGAGTTCCGTGATAAGGATGAGGACGGAATGGGTGAGCTTTGTGCCAAGGCTCCTAACGTAATGCTCGGCTACTACAATAACGAAGAGTTAACGAATGAGGTTATCGAGGACGGCTGGTTCCATACCGGTGACCTGGGATATATGGACAAAGACGGATATATCTTCTTAACGGGCAGAAAGAAGGACATGATCGTTCTTAAGAACGGTAAGAAGGCTTTCCCTGAGGAGATCGAGATCCTTCTTAATAAGATCCCGGGTGTAATGGATTCGTTTGTATTCGGTGAACCGATTGACGGCGATTGGACGGATCTTCGCATCGCAGTTCAGGTGCAGTATTCTGCTAAGGAGATTAAGGAACTGTATGGAGCGGATACACAGGAGCAGATTCATGATGCATTGTGGGAGAAGATCAAGGAAGTCAATCAGACGATCCCTCACTATAAGAGAGTCACGGATCTGTATCTTACTGAAGAACCTTTTATCAAGACGACTTCGCTTAAGATCAAGCGTAAGGAACAGATCAAGAGGGTTCTGGGTATTAATTAATACATGGAGTAATTATGGAAGAATTTATTGTTCTTGATGATACATATTTAAATCAGATGGCATTGCTGTACAAAAATGCTTTCAGAGGTGAGCCTTGGAACGATGACTGGAGTGATGAAGCTCAGTTGTCCGAATACATAAAAGAGATATCGAAGAACTTTAATGCGCTTAATTTCGGACTGTTGATTGATGGAAAGCTTGCTGCTATGTCAGTCGGTATGATACGTCACTGGTGGGCGGGGACTAACTACAATATTGAAGAGTTCTGTGTTTCTCCTGATCTGCAGGGACAGGGCGTGGGCTCAAGGTTTATGAAGATGATCGAAGATGATATACTTAACCGTGGTTTGTGCGGTATATTCCTGCAGACCGATTCGGATAAGCCGTCTTACAGATTCTATATGAAGAACGGATTCGGCGAACTCGATAAACATGTAAGTTTCTATAAGAAAGTAAGGAAATGATTTATGAAGTGTCTGTCCCGGTTACTTGTATCTTTGATCACCGCAGCAATTGTTCTTCCGTATATGGGCGGTATAACAGTTCAGGCTGCAGGCGGAATTGCCATTAACCGCAGGAACTTTCCTGATGCTGCTTTCAGAGCCGTTATCGCAAGCCGTGATTATGATCGCGACGGCAACGGATATCTGAGTAACAGCGAGATCGGACAGACTCTTAATATCTACTGTCAGGGAAGAAATATTCACTCGTTGCAGGGTATTCAGTATTTTACTGCTTTACAGGGATTGTGGTGCGCTGATAATGCGATCTCTTCTGTTGACTTAAGCGGTAATCCTGATCTTAGAGGTGTCTGGTGTTCAGGTAATAACTTCACTTCTTTGGACTTTTCCGGTAATCCCGAATTGGTCTGGGTATATTGCTATGACTGCAATCTCACATCCTTAAATGTAGCAAATAACCCTAAGCTTGCTTTTATCGAATGTAATACGAATCCGCTGGCAACACTTGATGTAACACATAATCCGGAATTAGAGCATCTGATGTGCGGTTCATGTGAGCTTACATCACTTAACCTGACTAATAATCCCAAGCTCGCGCATCTTGATGCATTCAGAAATCATCTGACTTCTTTGGATGTAACACATAATCCTCTGCTTAAGAGACTTGATATATGGGACAATGACGGACTCGGAAGCATTAACTTAAGCAACAACCCGGGGTTGCAGTACTATAACTGTGCGAACAACGGTGCGACATCGATTGACGTTACTCATAATCCGCAGCTTCAGAAGCTTATCTGCAGCTATAACAGTATCACATCGCTGAATCTGTCTAATAACCCTCAGTTGGTTTATCTTGATTGTGCCTGCAATCAGATTGGAAGCCTCGATCTGTCGAATAATCCGAGACTGTTCTTCCTGCAGGCTTTCACCAATCCTTTCACAACGCTTAATATCGGCAATAACAGCCGTCTTGTAAGAACTTATAATGCGGGTGTATGTCAGTCCGAGTATGCTGTATGCCAGGGTCATTCATGGACTCTTGATTACGGCGAGGATCTTATGTATTTCCTGTGCTTTGATGATGCAGTTACATTGAGCACTGCTGCAACAGGTGCCGTTAATACCGCTGACAATTATGTAAGTACGGTTGACGCTCTTCCTGCTGATGCAGACTGCGTAACAAGAGGTGAGGCAGTTCAGGCATTGTATGAATTGGCAGGCTGTCCCGCTGTTAATGCTTCGTCTACGGGCTATTCCGATGTTCAGCCGGGATCTGCTTATGCAGCTGCTGTTGTATGGGCAAGAAATAACGGAATCTGTTACGGATATCCTGATATCTCATCCGATACTTTCGGTGCCGGTACTCTTGTTAACAGACAGGATATGGCATTCATGCTTTACAGGTTTGCTATATACAGGAATTGGTACAGCGCTTTTGACTACGGAAGAATCGACAATATCGGCGATTATTATGAGATCGACTATTATGCATGGGGTCCTGTTACATGGGCGATCCAGTGGAATATCATGAGTACCAGAGGTCCGGGACTTATCTATCCTCACGGAAGAGTATCACGAACAGAGCTTAATTCCATGATCAACAACATGGTTGGCATGAACTGACGTTAATACGTTTCGCTATGAAAATCGGAATAATAGGTTACGGCAGCATGGGCAAGATGCTGCTTTGGAAATTCTCGGAAGCAGGCTTCGGTAAAGAAGATCTGTATGTATCTAACAGAACGCCCGAAAAGCTTGAAGAAGCACGTGACATCGCGTGTATATGCGTAAGTGAAGATCTCGCTTCAAAGTGCGATGTTGTCTTTGTTTGTGTTCGTCCTTCCGATCTTAAGGATGTTCTGCAGCAGATCGCTCCCGTAATTAGTGCGGATGCTTTGCTTGTAACGCTTAACGGAAGCGTTACTTTCGAACTTATAAACAGCGTTATTGATCACAAGACTGCGAAGGTTATTCCGAGTCTAACGGCCGAGATCGACAGGTCGCAGACAATCGTTTGCTATAACGATGCCGTTAATGATGGAGATAAAGAAAATCTCAGAAGTCTTCTTCGTAATATAGGCGAAGTTATCGAGCTTCCCGAGAATGAAGTAGGTATGGGATCTGAACTTGTAAGCTGCATGCCGGGCTTCATCGCTTCAATATTCGATGTTATATGTGAATCTGCAGGTAAGCATACAGATATCCCCCGCGAGCAGATAGTAAAGATGGTTCTTAATACCGTAAGTGCCACGGGCGATCTTTTGCTGAAGAAAGATATGTCTTTCGCACAGACTGTTGAACGTGTGGCTACCAAAGGCGGCATCACCGAAGAGGGAGCGAAAGTTATTTATGAGGAGTTCCCGGAGACTGCGGATAAGCTTTTCGAGAAGACACTTGAGAAGAGAAAAGCAACTGCCGATAAGGCGGCAGAACAGTTCAAATCTTAAGTCAGATCTTCCAGTTATCGGGATATAAAGACATGTATTCGGGATTATCCAGTCTCTCGTCGATAAGAAGCGCGAATCCCGTATCTTCTTCGGTTCTGATTACACGGCCAACGGCCTGAAGGACTTTCTCCCATCCCGGGAATCTGTAAGCGAAGGCGAATCCGTCGCCGAACTTCTCCATATAGTAGTTCGACAGTATCTGACGCTCGGGCGTGATCTTCGGTAATCCGACACCGACGATAATTACTCCTGATAATTTCTCTCCTGTAAGATCGATTCCTTCTCCGAAATGGCCTCCGAGCACCGCGAATCCGATCAGCAGACCGTTATACGGAGCATCGAATGAATACAGATAATCATTCTTCTCGATCTCGGTCATTGAAGGCTTCTGCTTTATTATCTTAAGGTCGGAGCGCTCCTTGAGCATCTTCTCCACGGCAGAACTTAACATATCAAGGTATTCGAACGAAGGCAGGAATACCATGTAATTACCGTGCCTGTCCTTGAGTTCTTCATATATCCTGTGCGCGAGGTCGGGCAGCGTCTGCTTACGGTACTTATAAGACGTGTTGATCGACGAATCTATCATTATCTCGAGATTCTCGGAAGGAAAAGGAGAAGCGAGCTCGATGTGTCGTGCGCTCTCGCAGTTCTTGCCTACGATAACATTGCGGTAGTATTCATACGGTGACAGTGTCGCAGAGAAGAAGACAGCGGGATAGATGTTTTCGATACGTGATCTGATCTTCTCGGATGCGTCAAGGCAAACGAGACTTATAGTTACGTCGCCGTTCTCAAGGCTGAAGGTCGTAATGTAGTTCTCGTCGTATTCCATCTCGAAGACCGTCAGGAAGAATCGTACCTCGAAGAAGTATTCGAGTGCCGTATCTCTGATCTCGCCTGATTCGAGCAGGTCTATGAGCGGCATAAGAAGTCGTATAGACCTCCATAGCATTGTGTAAAGATTAAGAGTTCGCTTGACCGTTCCTTCGAAGTCCGTGGTACGAAGCGTGTCTTTCTCAGCGATGTTCTCAAGGGAAGCCATGGCAGACTGTCCTGATGTAAGAAGTTCTCTTATACGCTCACAGTAGTTTTGCGCCTGTGCTATGAAGCCTTCGGTTCTGGGATCACGCCCCGAGAATGCTTTCTGCATGCGGTCGATTAGCGACTTCGATATTGATGCAGAGAACATGGTCCTTGATCTGTCGACCATGTTATGTGCCTCGTCGATGAGGATCGCATTGCGCCAGGATTCCTCGCCTCCGAATGCTCTAATTAGAGAGACGCGCGGATCAAATGCGTGATTATAGTCTCCGATGACCACCGTGCAGTAATTCATCGCATCGAGACTTAATTCGTGCGGGCAAAGCCTGTATTTAAGTGCCGTCGCGGATATGAGCTCCGGCGTTAACTCATCGTGTGTAAGTATCTCAGACAGCGCTGGGATAAGGCGGTTATAGTAGCCTTCTGCGTAGATGCAGCCCTTTGTGTCGCATTTTCTGTGCAGAAAACACATCTGCTCCTTCGACTTTAATGTGATCGACCTTATAAGGAGCCCCTTCTTACGCATGTCGTTTACTGCTTTGGCAGCTACGACGCGTGTTTGAGTCTTTGCCGTAAGGTAGAATATCTTGTCGTATTTATTGCGAAGCAGCCCCTTTACGGCAGGGTAGAGCACGCTTATGGTCTTGCCGGTACCCGTCGGCGCCAGCGCGAAAAGTATCTCATCGGTCGACAGACTATGAAGGACACTCTTCATTAGCTCCTTCTGACCGTTTCTTATGTGCTCATAAGGGAATGTCATCTCGCGCACGCTCTTAAAAAGATTCTCGTCATATTTAAGGAGCTTCTTTACGAACTCGATGTAGGCGAGGGCATGATCCTCATAGATGACAAGAGAATCGGCACGCGTAATCATCTCTGTCTTCTCGACGGCTTCGAGGGACGTGATATTTACATACCTTAAGGTAATGTTCATCTCGTTAAGATCGGGGTTATCGAGAAAATACAGGGCAGAATATATCTTAAGCTGCGCCTCGTGGTCCGTGTGGCGTATCTTCTCGTACTGGGTCTTGCCTGAGTTAAAGGACTTTATCTCAATGATGTGGGGAAGCCCTTCCGCGTCCTTCTCGAAAAGGATGTCCGCGCGCCCCCTGATCTCAAGATCTATGGAATCATTCCCGTCTTCGTGGACGTATATATGGGACAGGCTGTGTTCTGTCTCGAAAGCATCTCCGTACTGTTTCTTAAGGTCGGCAAAGATCCTCTTGTGCAGCATCGTTCCTTCGATCCCGGATACGGAATCAAATGAGCCTGAAGACGACAGGTTGCCCGTCCTTGAGACGAATCTTGCGAGTGATGTTACGGATACGCTTATAGAATGCATAACAACATTTTACCACTTCGGAATAAACTCTTATTATTTAATATAAATAGTGATATGATAGTCACGGAGTATAAATACAGGAGTAATTCACGGATTATGGCATATCCTATGTTGGAAAGCCCGATAGGTGCTTTCTATTATTATGACGGACAGTTTATATCAGCGGACAGTGAGCAGGCATCTGCGTTGAAGACGCCTACTGATGAAGTAACTTACTATGAGACTTTACGCGTTAAGCAGGGAGTATCTTTATTCTTCGAGGATCATCTTAACAGACTTAAGAAGTCCGTTGCAGGTATCGAAGCATTCGATGTTGATATTGATGATATTCACGACAAGAGTAATTCTTTCCTTTCCGAATTTGATCCTGACTTCGACGGATCTTTAAGGATCGTACTTACGAAGAATCATCTTCTTATTCACGCATGCGAGGCGAATATACCCGGGAACGAGCTTTTCGAGCAGGGTATAAATACGCTGACATTAAAGTGGGAGCGTGTTGCTCCTAATATCAAGGTGTTCCGCGGAGACTACAAGGCTGCTGTGGCGGCTAAGTTCTCAGAGGAGAATGCGCACGGCAAGCCGTACGAGCTTCTGCTTACGGATAACGAAGGCAGACTTTATGAGGGTTCCAAGTCGAACCTGTTCGTGATCAAAGACGGCGTTGTATATTCGGCTCCGGACGACAAGATCCTCCTCGGCATCACGAGAAACCGTGTTATGAGAGCTCTCGAGGCTTCAGGTGCCGAGCTTAAGATCGGAATGTTTACTATGGATGAGATCGTACAGGACAAGGATGCTGCGGTGTTCGTATCGAGCACGCCTTTTGATATCCTGCCTGTTAAGTACATTGATGGATATGAATTGAATTCCGAGCACAATGAGCTTCTTAAGAGCATTCAATCAAGTTATCAACGCATTGCCGATGAATATATCGCATCGGCAAAACGCTAATTTATATATTACGGAGGCACATATATGGACACAAGAAGCGGTAAGGTATCGGTAACTACCGAGAACATTTTTCCTGTAATAAGGCAGTGGCTTTATTCCGATCAGGATATCTTCGTAAGAGAGCTTGTCTCTAACTGCGCGGATGCAGTAGCCAAGCTTCGAAGACTTAATGAATTGGGCGAGTTTAAGCTTGCCGATGGCGAAGAGTACAAGATCAACGTTATCTACGATGACGACAAGAAGACACTCGTATTCGAGGATAACGGTATCGGTATGACCGCCGAGGAGATCGACAAGTATATTAACCAGATCGCTTTCTCGGGAGCACTCGACTTCGTTACAAAGTATCAGGAGCAGTCTACAGACAAGTCCGGCATTATCGGACACTTCGGTCTCGGTTTCTATTCTGCATTCATGGTCGCAGATAAGGTTCAGATCGATACATTGAGCTTCCAGGACGGTGCCGAGGCTGTATGCTGGACCTCCGAGGACGGCATGGAGTTCACGGTAAGCTCGTCCGAGAGAGCCACAAGAGGAACTGCCATCACACTTACTCTCTCTGAAGAAGCACAGAAGATCTTCGATGCGGCTACACTCCGCATGACTTTGCGCAAGTACTGCTCTTTCGTTCCCGTAGACATCTTCTTTATCGACGTTAAGGCTGACAGACTTCATGAGGAAGCAGAGGAGAAGCGAAAGAAGGAAGCCGAGGAGAAGGGCGGGGAGTTCAAGCCTTCAGATATCTCTTATGCTCCTATCAATAACAAGGCTCCGCTGTGGCTTAAGAAGCCTTCCGAGTGCACTGACGAAGAGTATATCTCTTTCTATCACAGCGTATTTAATGACGGATATGATCCGTTGTTCTGGATCCATCTTAATATGGATTATCCGTTCACTTTGCAGGGTATCCTGTATTTCCCTAAGACTGATAATATCTATCAGTCACTTGAGGGACGTATCAAGATCTATAACCATCAGGTGTTCGTAGCAGATAATATCGAGGAGATCATCCCTGATTTCCTGTTCCTGCTCCAGGGATGCCTTGACTGCTCGGATCTTCCTCTTAATGTATCAAGATCTGCACTGCAGCAGGATGAGTATGTTAAGAAGCTTTCCGGACACATCATCAAGAAGGTATCCGATAAGCTTAATGAGCTGTTCAAGAACGACCGTGAGTCTTATGAGAAGTACTGGTCCGATATCTCCGTATTCGTTAAGTACGGCATGATGAAGGAAGAGAAGTTCTACGACAAGGTTAACGGCATCTGCCTGTTCAAGACTGTTGACGATAAGCACCTTACTATGGAGGAGCTTACTTCCGAGAAGAAGCAGGTAAGATACACGAACGATAAGGTAGCTCAGGCAGCTTATGTCGAGATGGCGCGAAAAGACGGCTTCGACGTTATCGTTCTCGATGAGGAAATCGACGATAACTTCATATCGTTCCTCGAGTACAAGTATCAGGATTTAAGATTCAAGAGAGTCGATGCCGATCTGACCGGTGAAGACAGTGATGACGAGACAAGAAACAAGATTCGTGACTTCTTCCGTGCGGCACTCGGTGATGAGAAGCTCGAAGTAAGTGCCAAGGCTTTGGGCGCTGAATCGATGCCTGCTCTTATCATGGAATCCGAGCAGAACAGACGTATGCAGGACATGAGAAAGCAGTACGAGAAGATGAATGCCATGAATAAGGCGGCAGGAAAGGAGCCTTTGAACCTCGATGAACTTTTCCCTGTAAATACAGAGCTTGTAGTTAATACCGACAGCCCTCTTATCGGTAAGCTGCGCGCTCTCGAGTCTATGGGTACGAAGAAGGAAGAGACTGACAGACTTGCTCAGCACATATATGATCAGGCTAAGCTTGCCCACGGCACTCTCGACAGCGAAGGATTGTCAAGATTCCTTAAGTATAATAATGAATTGTTGGCAAAGTCAGCCGATAACTTCTGATATAATTTACGAGTAATATTTATAAAGGGGATAAAACAATGTCCGTAAGAAGAATCCTTTCCGAGAAGAAGTCAGAATTTGCAGTTGAAGCCAAAGGCATTTTGCATGATGTCTGTGCCGATCTTGATATCTCGACTTTGACTGATGTACGTGTCATCAACAGATATGACGTATCGGGTATTACCGATGAGGAGTATGAGCAGGCTAAGACAGTAGTCTTTTCAGAGCCTCCCGTTGATAATGTCTTCGACGAGACCATCGATCTGTCAGACAGCTGTTTTGTTCTTAATATCGAGTCTTTGCCCGGTCAGTATGATCAGCGTGCAGACTCCGCAGCACAGTGCATTCAGTTCCTTACACAGAAGGAAAGACCTATCGTTAAGACTGCCAAGGTAGTTGCTTTCTTCGGTTCTCTTACAGAGGATCAGAAGGCTGCGATCAAGAAGTATCTTATCAACCCCGTAGAGTGCCGTGAGGCTGCTTCCGAGAAGCCCGAGACACTCGAGGATAAGTATGAGATCCCTACAACGGTAGAGACTATCAACGACTTCACGGATCTTGATGATGCAGGACTTGAGGCATTGAGAAGCTCCATGGGACTTGCAATGAGCTTTGCCGATATCAAGTTCACACAGGATTACTTCAAGACATTGAAGAGAAATCCCACGGTTACTGAGATCAGAGTTCTCGATACTTACTGGTCCGACCACTGCAGACATACAACATTTAATACAGAGCTTACCGATGTAAGATTCGACGGCGATGACGAGCTCACAGCCGAGATCAAGAAGACTTACGAAGAGTACCTCGAGAGCCGCAAGGATATCTACGGCGAGAGGATCAGCAAGAAGCATATCTGTCTAATGGATATCGCTACTATGGCTGCACGTAAGCTTAAGAAGGACGGCAAGCTCGATGACCTCGATGAGTCCGAGGAGATCAATGCATGTTCCATCAAGGTCAGGATCAAGGTTGACGGTGAGGATCAGGACTATATCTTCATGTTCAAGAATGAGACTCATAACCATCCTACAGAGATCGAGCCTTTCGGCGGTGCTGCTACATGTTTGGGCGGCGCCATCAGAGATCCGCTCTCAGGAAGATCATATGTATATCAGGCAATGCGTGTAACAGGTGCCGGAGACCCGACTGTTCCTGTTTCTATGACGCTTGAGGGTAAGCTGTCCCAGAAGAAGATCGTAAGAACTGCAGCCGCCGGTTACTCTTCATACGGTAACCAGATCGGCCTTGCCACAGGTCAGGTAGACGAGATCTATCACCCCGGCTATGTTGCCAAGAGAATGGAGATCGGTGCCGTTGTAGGTGCTGCTCCTGCAAGTAATATCGTAAGAGAAAGACCTCAGGCAGGCGACATTATCGTGCTTCTCGGCGGCAGAACGGGAAGAGACGGTATTGGCGGTGCTACAGGTTCTTCCAAGGCTCACAATACGGCTTCCGTAGTAACATGCGGATCCGAGGTTCAGAAGGGTAATCCTCCTACGGAAAGAAAGCTTCAGAGACTGTTCAGAAATCCTGAAGTAACCAAGCTTATCATCAGATGTAATGACTTCGGTGCAGGCGGTGTATCCGTTGCCATCGGTGAGCTTGCAGACGGTCTTGAGATCGATCTTGATAAGGTTCCCAAGAAGTATGACGGTCTTGACGGAACTGAGATCGCCATCTCCGAGTCTCAGGAGAGAATGGCGGTTGTAGTTCATCCTCAGGATCTTGATAAGTTCATGGAGTATGCACAGATCGAGAACCTAGAGGCTACCGTTGTAGCGAAGGTAACCGAAGAGCCCGTTATGAAGATGACCTGGAACGGCAATACCATCGTTAATATCGCTCGTGAGTTCATCGATACTAACGGCGCTAAGCAGTATACACAGGTAGAGGTTACGGCTCCCAAGATGGATGAGTCTTATATCGATACACCTCTTCCTTCGTTCGTTAAGGGTGACTTCGGCAAGTCTTTGACCGGTGCGCTGTCTTCTCTTGAGGGATGCTCCAGACTCGGTCTTACACAGAGATTTGACTCAACTATCGGTGCTGCAACTGTAGTAATGCCTTTCGGCGGTGCTTATCAGAATTCACCTGAGGAAGGTATGGCTGCCAAGATCCCGCTCGATCACGGTACAACACATGACTGTTCCGTAATGACATACGGCTTCGATCCTTACTTCACAGAGTGGAATCCTTATGCAGGTTCTTATCATGCAGTTGTAGAGTCTTTGCTCAAGATCGCATGTATGGGTGTCGATCCTCTTAAGGCAAGACTTACTTTCCAGGAGTATTTCGAGAGAATGGGTGAACCCACTACATGGGGCAAGCCTTTCCAGGCGCTGCTCGGTGCTTACCAGGCACAGCTCGACTTCGGTACTGCTGCCATCGGCGGTAAGGACTCCATGAGCGGTACTTTCAATGACATTCACGTACCTCCGACGCTCGTTTCCTTTGCAGTCGGTATGACTACTACGGATAAGGTAATCACGGCTACACTTAAGGCAGCAGGCCAGAAGCTGTATCTTATCAAGTGCGCACGTAACGGCAAGGGCTACTACAAGAAGGATCATGTGCTCCGTGTATTCAAGGCTATTAAGGAGCTTCAGGCACGAAAAGAGCTTAAGAACGCTGCTGTAGTTAGAGGCGCGGGTGTTGCGGCAAGAGTTGCACAGATGTGCTTCGGTAATGCTCTCGGATTTGACTTCGATTCCGGCATTACTGAAGAGGAACTCTTCTCCAGAACATTCGGTGCAGTTATCGTTGCTATCCCGAACGATGCCAATGCCGTAGATAAGGTAAAGATGGCAGGCGGTAAGCTTCTCGGTGTTACAACGGATAAGCCTGTATTCACATACAACGGACAGGAAGTTGCTGCAGGCGCTGCCGCTATCAGCTTCGAAGGCAAGCTCGAGAGGATCTTCCCGACATTTGCTTCTGAAGCAAACATGAAGATCAATGCCGCACCTTACAGCACGAACAAGCAGTTCAAGGCGGCTCCCGGCGTTCTTAAGGGTGCTAAGCCGAAGGTTATCATTCCCGTATTCCCTGGAACAAACTGCGAGATCGATACAGCAAGAGCTTTCGAGAAGGCAGGTGCAGATCCTTCTGTATTCGTAATCAGAAACAGAACTTCCGAGGCTATCACAGAGTCACTGAAGACGCTTGCTTCCAAGATCAACGAGAGCAATATCATCATGCTTCCGGGCGGATTCTCAGCAGGTGACGAGCCTGAAGGTTCAGCTAAGTTCCTTGCGGCTGCGTTCAGAAATCAGTATGTAACCGAGGCTGTAAGAGATCTCCTGTTCAACAGAGACGGTCTAATGCTCGGTATCTGCAACGGTTTCCAGGCTTTGATCAAGCTCGGTCTCGTTCCTTACGGCGATATCAAGGAGCTCTCCGATGCCGATCCTACCTTGACATTCAATAACATCGGCCGTCACCAGAGCTCTTATGTAAGCACAGTAGTTATGAGTAACAACAGCCCCTGGCTCTCCAAGGTACAGGTCGGTGATATTCATATGATCCCTGTATCACACGGTGAGGGAAGATTCGTAGCATCACACGATATCATTAAGGACTTGGCTTCCAAGGGCCAGATCGCTACATGTTATGTAGACGATCAGGGCGTTCCTTCCGCTACTACGGACTTTAACCCTAACGGTTCCGACTGTGCTATCGAGGGTATCCTTTCACCTGACGGAAGAGTCTTCGGTAAGATGGGACACTCCGAGCGTTACGATACGGATCTGTCGCTTAATATTCCGGGATCAAAGGATCAGAAGATCTTCGAGTCCGGTGTCGCTTACTTCCTTTAATCGATGATAAAAGAACGCGTAGCGTCATATATGTCAAATGGTTTCTTGCCCGAATCAAAGTTCGGGCAGAACTTTTTGATTGATGAAGATATTATCGGCAATATTATCGACCTGTGCGGTATAGAAGAAGGTGATAAGGTCCTTGAGATCGGTCCCGGACTCGGAAGTTTATCTGTATTTCTATCAGACAAGACTTCTGATCTTACACTGATCGAGATCGATAAGAGACTGGCTTCTTTTCTTGAGGCAGATGATAAGATCAGCGCGGCTGTGATCTCCGAGGATTTTCTTAAATTGAAGGATTACGGTGCATCCGATATTGATGTTGTTGTAAGTAATCTCCCGTATTATGTTATGACGGATATCATGAAGAAGCTTTTCGCCGAGTGTGTTAATGCAAGGAAGATGGTCTTCATGGTGGAGAAGGATGCTCTTGCAAGGATTCTCGCTCCCGTCGGAACCAAGCAGTACGGTCCTTTGGCTGTTTTTTGCAGCCTGTACGGAGATACAAAAGTCGAATTCGACGTTCCGCGTAACTGTTTCGTGCCTGCTCCCAATACTACATCGAGTGTAATTAGTCTTACCAAAGACGATCTTATCCTGCCGGACGGATTTGTTAAGTTCATTAACAGGTGTTTTGCCCAGAGACGCAAGAAGCTGGTTAATAATGTCAAGGAAGTATCCGGAATTCTTGCGCAATTCGGTCTTGATCCGCAGGTAAGAGCCGAGCAGATCGAGCCTCATACGTTTTATGAGCTTTATAATGCTATAATAGGAGCCAGTGTATAAGGCTTAAGAGGTGAAAGATGAAGAAATCGTCCCAGAGCATAATGAGCAAGTATTCGGATAAACCTGCAAAGAAGAAGTCTTCCTCTAAGACTTCTGCAGAAGATCTTCCGCTCATGGCAAATTACGAACAAAGATACAAAGGGATGAGTAAAGAAGTCACCAAGGAGCAGCCTAAGCCGACTCTTGATGAGAAGATAGCCAAGCGTGAAAGACTTAAGTCTCCGAAGAAAGAAGAAACTTCGGCTTCCAAGAAGGTATCTGTCGAGATCAACGGCAATCTTTATCTGCTCGGATGTACCGAGAATATAAGCGAAGCCCGTATCAGAAAGATCGCGGCTCTGACAAATGAGATACTTAATGAGACCAAAGAGAATAATCCCGGTCTTTCCAATTCCAAGATAAATGCGCTTGCTTTGATCGATGCATGCGACAGGATCCTTACATTGAAGGATGAGAATTCCAATTATAAGACTGAACTTATGTATTACCAGCAGAAGGTGAATATCGAGGAAGAGAAAGACAGACCCGAACCTACACCGATGGAGCTGCTTGCTAATGAGACAGAAGATTGAACTTCTTGCACCCGCAGGAAATAAAGAGATATTCATAAAAGCGATTGACGCGGGAGCCGATGCGGTCTACTGCGGTATTGATGTTTATAATGCCAGGATGAATGCATCCAATCTTACGATAGATGACCTGACGGAATGCTGTGCGTATGCACATGAGAGATCATCGTATGTGCATCTGACGCTTAATACTCTCGTTAATGATACCGAGCTTGAGCAGGCTGTCGAAGTAGCCCGTGATGCCTATAATGCAGGTGTTGATGCCATTCTTGTTCAGGACACCGGACTTGCTGTTAAGATTCGTGAGAAGTATCCGTCGATCCCTCTTCATGCTTCCACACAGATGAATGTCTTTGATTCGGACAAGCTTAAGGCATTAAAGGGAAGAGGATTTGAGCGAGTAGTACTTCCACGTGAGCTGACATTAAAGGAGATCTCAGACAGAACGCGTATCGCATCCAAGATGGGAATCGAGACAGAAGTATTCGTTCACGGAGCGGTATGTATCTGTACTTCAGGTCTTTGTCTGTTCTCTGCGATGAATAAGAGCGGAACCAGATCCGGAAATCGCGGATTATGCGCGCAGCCTTGCAGACAGATGTATGAATTAAGCAATAACGGAAAGATATTATCTTCCGGTCATTTGATCTCACCCAAGGACAGAAGCGCGGTAAGATTCATCCCCGATTTGATCGAAGCGGGTGTTTCCTCCGTAAAGATAGAGGGGAGAATGCGAGATGCCGATTATGTTGTCGCTGCTGTTAAGGCCTACAGAAAAGTAATCGATGCTTATTATGACGGTTCTTTGAATGAAGAAATGCTTGAGAAGGTTGAACGCGAGCTGCTTGTGAATTTCAACCGAGGAGGAAGCTTCACTACTCAGGATCTGACCGGCAAAAAAGACAGCAACATCCTCTCGGGTGATTATGTCGGCAAATTCGGCTTGAGAATAGGCAAAATTACGCTTCGTGACTGTAAAGAGGGTACGGTAACTATCAGACCCGTTAAGGGTGCTGTAGAGCCTTCCAAGGGCGATTATCTTTCGCTTCGCGATAAGAAGGGAGAGATCAAGTCTTTTCCTGTCGGAAAAGTATCACAGTTTAAGGGTAATTTCGTAGTAAAGGGTCTGCATCCGTCTTCAATCAAGGAACTGCCTGATGATATATCCGTATATCTTATGAATCATACATTCGATGATGATACGGGTGTGCGTAAGACTCATATCGATATCTTCTTCGATTCATCTGAAGAAGGTGTTATCAAGGCTTCTGCAAGAGTTACTGAAGGACCTTTACAGGATGTATTTGCAGAAGACGAATTGTCTTATGTAAATGAGGGAAGAAGCCCCATCAACAGTTCGCGTCTCGAAGAGCAGCTTCGTAAGACCGGAAATACTGCATATGCGGTAGATAATGTATATCTGTCCGGGTCCGAAGAAGTCAGCTGCTCGATCAAGGATATCAACGAATTGCGCCGCGGACTTCTCGAGATGTTGTCTTCCGAGATCCTTTCCGAGACTTCGCATGTTGCAGTTGAAGAATTCAGTATAGGTGATATGCCTGCCGCTCCTTCGTGTGAATCCGGCAGCGTTAGAACATTAAGGTATTATCCTTCTGTTTCTTTGATCGGTGAAGAAGTTCCCGAAGCCGATATATATGCATTCAGCGCTTATGATTATCTTGTTCCGAATATCAGGAAGAAGATCGATGCTTTAATCTCTGAAACAGGTAAGGAATTAAGACTCGTTTTGCCTGATTTCTGCCATGACGACCAGAAGTCACGCTTCAGTGATATCAAGGGGATCAAGTTCATTCCGACTGCAGGATCAAATATCTACAACACTGAGTCTTTGAAGGAAGAACTGAAGCGTAACGGAGAAGCATTTATCTCCTACGAAGTCGATCCTTCAGATGCGCTCGATATGATAAGCAATGCTGCGGGAAGCGGAGATATCTATCTTCACTGCGGAGGGCAGATCCCGTGGATGCAGTCTGATTTCTGTCCTGTAGGAAGAAATGCACCCGGTTGCTCGGCATGCAAGGGAAGAGGAGTCTTCACTTTGACACAGGAGACGGGAACCGTTACGAAGGTTGTGACGCATCCTTCTGACTGCACATGTACGATCTACGGACCCGCGAAAAACATTTTCGACGATGCTGCCGCGAACGAAGCCGCAGCCTCAGGATACAACGTAATCAAGTGTTATACGGAGGTATAAGATGGAAAGAATAAAGCTGCCGATGGAAAAATGCAGAGATAATGCAGTTGCACCTACTTACGCCAACGACGGCGATGCGGGCATGGATCTGTATTCCTGCGAGGATATCCTTGTTAAGCCCGGATGCAGTGTGCTTGTGCCTACGGGACTTAAGATGGCGATCCCTTACGGGTATGAAGTTCAGATCAGACCCAGAAGCGGAATCTCATTGAAGACGCCGCTTCGTGTTCCTAATTCTCCCGGAACGATTGACTGCGGTTACAGGGATGAAGTCAACGTTATCATCTACAATGCTTCACAGCGCGAAGACGCCTCCGAAGAGAACCCGTTTACACTTGCAGATAAAGGATGCAAGCATGGTACATATCTCATCAAGAAGGGCGACCGTATTGCTCAGATGGTAGTCAATAAAGTAGAGTATGCCGATATCGAATTCGTTGATAATGTTAAGGCTATCGGCGAAGACAGAGGCGGCGGATTCGGACACTCCGGCATATCCTGAAAGGGTAGTATTTATCGGCTTTTGATGATAAAATAAATAGTCATTTCCAAGAGGGGAGGTATTGATATGCTCGATATTTACACATCGAAAGAAGTCAGCAAGACAGCCTCCCGTATTCTTTACCGTACTACCGAGACAGATACCATAACAAATGACTGCTGGATCAATCTCTATTCTCCGACCGAAGCTGAGATCATGCGCGTCGAATCGGAACTTGGGATTCCCCAGGAGTTCTTAAGGTATCCTTTGGACGAAGAAGAGCGTCCTCGTATCGACTATGATGATGATACCGATACGGTTCTTATCATCGTGGATATCCCTTTTACGGTAAGAGAGAATGAGAGCGTTACGTATGAGACGACCCCTCTGGGTATTATCCTTACGGATAAGCATATCGTAACCGTTTCCTTAAGACAGACATCTATCCTTGATCACTTTATCGAGAACCGCATCAGAGATCTTTATATCGCATACAGAACTCGATTTACGATCCAGATCCTTTATGCGGTAGCAAGAGAGTACTTGAGACTCTTGCGCTTCATCGATAAGACATTGGAAGTTGCCGAGAATGAGCTTGAGAAGGCAGTTTCCAACAAAGAACTTTATAAGCGTCTTGACTTAAGTAAGTCCCTCGTTTACTTCGCATCTTCATTGAAGTCGAATGAGGCCGTGCTTGAGAAGCTTATGAGAGGACGTACGATCAAGCTTTATGAAGAAGATGAGGATCTTCTTGAAGATGTAGTTATCGAGTACAAGCAGGCTCATGAGATGGCGGACGTATATGCGAACATCGTAAGCACTACTACTGATGCTTATGCTTCTATCATTTCCAATAACATGAACGATATAATGAAGGTCCTCGCTGCAGCGACTATCGTACTTACGATTCCGGATCTTATCGGATGCTTCTTCGGACAGAATTTCCCGATGCCGTGGGATCCAGAGTTCGCATCGCAGCCTTTTCCATTCATATCGATATTAACGTCATGTATCTTAAGTGTCGTCTTAACGGCATATATCCTTAAGAAGAAGAGTATATTGTAATTTGTCATGACCTCAGGGTTCCAACAGTCTTTTACGGGTAAGAGATCGAGAAGGAGCGGATCGGGATTTATCGTAAGATCTGCTCTTGTTTTGAGTGTTCTTGCCGCGATCCTGATCTTCATGGTTATTCTTACGATATCTTCATCGAACCACCTTATGAGTATCGATAAGACTTCGGTATCGAATGTGCCTTCGAATATTCTTCCTTCATATTCGACCTGTTCGTTCGAGTCCTTTGACGGTCAGACGAATCTGTCGGGATGGTTCTTCAAGTGTGATAACCCGATAACGACAGTCATAGTGGTACACAGTGCAGGTTCGAACAGACTGCCGTTCGGCGTAAATATGATCGATCTTATCGAGAATCTTCTGGATAACAATTACAATGTATTTCTCTTTGATCAGCGTAACAGCGGTGAGTCTGACGGAGATGTATGTAATTACGGATATCTTGAATGGCAGGACGTAATAGGTGCGATAGCGCAGGTAAGAGCCATATCTGTTACAACAAATGTAGTTCTGTATTCTATCGGTACAGGATGCACGTCTTCAATGATCGCTTACGACAAGCTTCCGGAAGCTAATCTGTCCGAAGCTCAGCTTAATGATTATCCTGATGATATCCTTAAGCTCGGATTCGACCGTTCCTATGTTATCGGCATGATATTTGATTCTCCTGCAAAGAACTCAGATGATTATATAAGAGCCGTAGTTCAGCAGACCGAGTTCATGGGTACGATCACACAGAACTTTGTGCCATATGCGATCAGGATCTCGGCAGGTGAGGGAAGCTCGATTAATCTTGTAGCTGAGATATCGCGTCTTCAGATGCCTGTGTGTATAATCTACGGCGGACATGATACATTTATCGGTGCCGACAGGATCACGCAGATAGTAGAGGAGAGAAACAGGCTTAATTCTTCTCTGACAGTATCAAGAATGATCCCGGGTGCGGGTTACCTTGAGTCATTCAGATTAGGTAAGGACGATTATATAGAGACTTTTATGAGATTCATGCAGTCATACTTTGTGTAAATATGGAAGATAAGAAAGACATACTTATATTGGGAATAGAATCCTCCTGTGATGAGACCGCAGCGGCTGTTGTTAAGAACGGACGTGAGATCTTAAGCGACGTTATCGCTTCTCAGGCGGATTTCCACGAACAGTACGGCGGCGTTGTACCCGAGCTCGCTTCGAGGATGCATGTAGATGCCGCTTATCCCTGTATCGATTCCGCTTTAAAGCAGGCAGGCGTTACTCTTGATGATATAGATGCCGTTGCCGTAACATACGGTCCCGGCCTTGTAGGAGCTTTGCTGGTAGGGCTTTCCGCGGCGAAAGGATTATGTGCGGCATCGGGAAAACCCCTTGTAGGAGTTAATCATCTGCACGGACATATTTGTGCGAACTACCTTTGCTTTTCGCAGCTTGAGCCGGAGTTCCTGTGCCTGTGTGTAAGCGGCGGAAACACGCAGATAATTCACGTTAAGTCTTATACCGAACTTGTAATTCTCGGTAAGACACGTGACGACGCGGCGGGCGAGGCTATCGATAAGATCGCACGTGTTATCGGACTCGGCTATCCGGGCGGTCCCAAGATGGATAAAGTCGGACAGGGAGGGGACATACATGCGTATGAATTTGCTCATAATCATATGGGCGACACGCTGGATTTCTCTTTCTCGGGTATTAAGACGAGTGCTCTTAACCTCATTAACCAGACTAGGCAGAAGGGCGGAGATATCAATGTATCTGACTTTGCCGCTTCTTATCAGGATCACATTGCAACGATACTTGCAGACCATATCGTTAAGGCTTCCAAGAAGACAGGAATAAAGAAGGTATGCCTTGCAGGAGGCGTATCCGCGAATTCGTTCCTTCGTAAGAAATTCGATGAGATTTCTTCAAAATATGATCTTGAGTTATACTATCCTAATCTGCGGTTGTGCACCGATAATGCTGCGATGATAGCATCCGCGGGGTATTATGAGTTTATTAACGGCAGGAGGGACGATATGTCGCTTAATGCGGCACCGTCGCTGAAATTGGGAAGAAAAGATGCCTAAGCAACAGGGAATTAAGATAATAGCCGAGAACAAGAAGGCTTATCATGATTACTTTATAGAAGAGCGCTACGAATGCGGTATTGTCCTCGCGGGAACCGAGGTCAAGAGTATCCGCGCCGGCAAGATCAATCTTCGCGATGCTTATGTTACGGTAAAGGGCGGAGAGATCTTCCTTATCGGAGTTAATATCAGTTCTTATGATCAGGCTAATACTTTCGTAAAGCTTGATCCTCAAAGAACCAGAAAACTTCTTATGCATAAGAAAGAGATCATCAAGCTTTATTCCAAGATCAAGCTTGATGGTCTTACTCTTGTTCCGACAAAGTGTTATTTTAAAGATGGTAAGGTTAAGTTCGAGATCGGACTTGCCAGAGGTAAAAAGAATTACGATAAGCGCGATGTCGAGGCTTCGAAGCAGGCTAAGCGTGAGATAGACAGAGCGATAAAGAGAAACAACAGGGACAGACGCTGACAGATGAAGAGTTTTGTAAATAACAAAGATGTATCAATACCTGATCTTGTGGCAGCAATTGTCTCCTGGGCGCTAACTGTCGGCTGGATCATATTGTTGTTCTATCTGTCGTCTGAGACCGGTACGATATCCACAGGAAGAAGTTCATCGGCTCTGGAATTCATTGAAATGATATTCGGTAAAGGCGTAATGAGCGAAGTCGTATTAAGAAAGATAGCACATGTAATTGAGTATGCAATTCTGACAGTGCTTTCATTTTTGTCTGTACGTTTTACAAACAAAGCTTCAATTACAAGATCATATTCGGAGAGTCCGGTTAAGTTGATCAAGTCTGATAACGAGATGTATATCGCATTCTCAATGTGGCTTTCATTGTTAACGGCTGTCGTTGATGAATATCATCAGTTGTTCGTCGACGGACGTGACGGATCGATCAGAGATGTATTGATCGATTCAGTCGGCATCATTATCGTACTTATTATTATCAGAGTTGTATTCACATTCTATCTTTATCGTTTGGGGCGGAAGGAGATCCGCTACGAATAATTGAAATGATAATCAGCTTAAGGCTTATTTAGGATAATATCTAATTCGGTATAATTACAATTTTGGTGAATTAGGAAGAGGTAGTTATTTGTGATCTGTCGTTCCGTTTTGACATACAACGATCATATAAACTATAATTTTTTCAATAATCCTTAAAGGAATCATTTCTGACTGTGCAGACTGAAATTAAAATCCATCCCAACCCGTTTTGTTCTTTTCTCAGAGACAGTTGGCTTTTTGTTCTTGTGTGGTTGGTTATTATTTACAGGATCATCCGTAATCTGTTTTCATATTTCTTTTCTGCTGATATTTATCATATGTTATCAGCCGGTAAAGCAATCTCTTTATTCGGTGTTCTTAAGGATGATGTTTTCTTTGTTGAGTCCGGTCATAAAATAGTTATTCAACAATGGTTATATGATCTTTTTGTCTTTAAGGTTTATGACAATTTCGGTAAAACCGGTATTCTTTGCCTTACACTTTGTTTTGCAGTTTTGTTCATTGTATTGGCTGTTCGATTATTACGGATCTTTGGTGTTGATACCAGAATTGCTTTGACTGCCGTATTGCTGATCTGTCTTTATGACCGCGAAGTAATATCTATACGTCCCGGTCTTTTAACGATGATTACTTTGATAATCCAAGTAATTCTGTGTGAACTTTATTTCCGTTCCGGTAAGACAATTTATTTATTTATGCTGCCGTTACTTACACTCGTTGAGATCAATACGCATGCCGCATTATGGATAGCACATTTCATTTTTCTTTTGCCTTATATTGTGCCGGTTCCTACTGTTTGTAAAAAATACATTCATTTTGAAGATCATCATATAAGTATATTTAAGCTCTCAGGACCGATAATCGGCATGATCGCCAGTTTGTTTATTAATCCTTACGGTATTAACGGGATTACCGTTTTGTTTGATCAAAGCGAGATAGCAGATCTTGGCATATTGGATATGAAATCCCCGGATTTTACGTCTAAATATACGCTGTTCCTGATAGTGATGTTGATTATATTTGTATTCGCTTACGGCAAAGTAAAGATTCATTCCAGTAATGCATTTATGTTCTTGGGAACTGCGATAATGATGATGATATACATAAGAAATATCCAGATGTTTTCTATCGGAGTTATTCTCATATTATGTGATCTTTTGCTTGTAATACCGGTCGGAAAGATAACAGATAAACTTAAGAACACTAAGAAACTGATAGTCACTTTAAGTTCTGTTCTGGTAATAACATGTATTGTTGCTGCTGCAGTACGATTCCCCTTTTCTGCGCTTATTCAGGATAACCCTGCAGACAGTATCTTTACACCTGTTGCCGCTGTTGAGTATCTTAATGAGAATGCTTCATCTGATTCTCGGATCTATACAGACTTTAATAACGGTTCTTATATATCATGGAGCGGATATAAGATCTATTTTTCATCACGAACCGAAGGTTATTGTCAGAATATTAACGGCGGGTATGACCTTGTCGGAGAGTATCTTACAGTCTTCAATAATACTGATGTAAACAGTGTTGAATCTTTTGAGACTTTTCTTGATAAATACAGTTTTGAATATCTGATCGTAGATTCCAAAAACAGAATGCTTCCTTATCTTATGATGAATGAGGACTACGATGATGTTTTATACGGCAACGGTTATGTTGTATTCAGAGCATTATAAAAAAATAAACGGGGTTTTCTATTTCGAACCCCCCGTCTATTGTTCAAATCTTTCTTAATATCAGATCTTCTCGAGAGCCTGCTTGATATCGTTGATGATGTCGTCAGGATCCTCGAGACCTACACTGAATCTGATGAGGTCAGGAGCGATGCCCGCCTCCTTCAGCTGCTCATCAGTGAGCTGTCTGTGTGTATGTGATGCAGGATGTAAAAGAAGTGTCTTACAGTCTGCAACGTGTGTTGCGATAGTTGCGAACTTCAGTGAATCCAT
Source organism: Clostridiales bacterium (assembly GCA_017940895.1). GTDB lineage: Bacteria > Bacillota > Clostridia > Saccharofermentanales > Saccharofermentanaceae > Saccharofermentans. The sequence goes on from JAGAXM010000017.1 coordinate 167,463, forward strand.
GAACTTGATAGATGTCTCACGGCCGCCCTTAACGCCGAAGCAGAGAACGCCGCAAGTGCCGTTAGGACAATACTTCTGAGCGAGTTCATAATTGGCATCAGTCTTAAGACCGGGATAATTAACCCATGCGATCCTGTCATCGGATGCGAGATACTCAGCAACCTTCTGAGCATTCTCACAGTGTCTTCTTACACGTACTGCAAGAGACTCGAGTCCGAGCTGAATGTAGTAAGCGTTCTGAGGAGCCTGAATGCATCCGAAGTCTCTCATAAGCTGAGCTGTAGCCTTTGTGATATAAGCGCCCTTACCGAACTTAGTAGCATATGTGATTCCGTGATAAGACTCGTCAGGTGTTGTAAGGCCCGGGAACTTATCAGCGTGAGCCATCCAGTCGAAGTTGCCGCTGTCGATGATGGCACCGCCGACTGATGAAGCGTGTCCGTCAATGTACTTTGTTGTTGAATGAGTTACGATGTCGCATCCCCACTCGAAAGGACGGCAGTTAACAGGTGTTGCGAATGTGTTGTCAATGATGAGCGGTACGCCGTGATCGTGAGCGAGCTTAGCGAACTTCTCAATATCGAGAATATTAACAGTAGGGTTTGTGATGGTCTCACCGAATACGCACTTTGTGTTGGGCTTGAAGTACTTTGAAAGTTCCTCGTATGACAAAGACTGGTCAACGAATGTGCACTCGATGCCCATCTTCTTCATTGTTACGCCGAACAGATTGTATGTTCCGCCGTAGATTGATGATGAAGCGATGAAGTGATCACCTGCTTCACAGATGTTAAATACTGCGAAGAAGTTTGCAGCCTGACCGGATGATGTAAGCATACCTGCGAATCCGCCCTCGAGAGCGCAAAGCTTGGATGCTACGAAGTCGTTGGTCGGGTTCTGAAGTCTTGTATAGAAATAACCGGAAGCCTCGAGATCGAACAGCTTACCCATGTCATCGGATGTGTTGTACTTCCATGTTGTGCTCTGCCAGATCGGAACCTGTCTGGGCTCACCGTTACCGGGCTCATATCCTGCGTGCAAACACTTTGTATCAATGCTGTTCATTACTCTTCTCCTTCTTCCCCGGTATCACCCGAGATATTCATTTTACTTACTACTACCGAAGGACAGAAATATTCTCCCTTACCTTCGGGCACAGATATTGTATCACTACCTGTGGCAATAATCTTTTTCAATACATCATAAAAGTTATCGGAAACCGTGATCTGCTCCACGGGACGGGCGATCTTGCCGTCTTTGATCAGATAACCTTCGCAGAAAAGCGAGAAATCACCGCTGATCTTGTTGACACCTGCGTGCAGACCGTTAAGCTCCGTTAAGTAGATACCGTCCTGTACCCACTCGCAAAGCGCGTCGAAATCCTTTTCGCCGGGGGTGACGACAAGGTTGGTGGCGGAGATTCCTACGGGCGACGAGTACGCTCCCTTGAAGCCGTTTCCGGTGGACTTGGTTCCCGCCTTGTTTGCTGTCTTAAGGTTATAAAGAGCCTTCACGAAAACACCGTTGTCGATAAGAGCTTTTGACTTGGTAAGTACGCCCTCGGAGTCGAAAGGAAACTTTATAAGAGCCTTCTCATACATAGGTTCTTCTCTTAACGTAAAGATATCGGAAGCTATTACCTCTCCTTCCTTGCCTGCAAGGAGCGAAAGACCTTTCTGCATGGAATAAGATGAGAATGCACCCATGAATGTCTGAAGCAAAGATACGAATGCTTCGCTGTCGAAGATAACCTTGTACTCACCGGATTCTACGGAAGAACCGCCGAATTTGCCGAGTACTTTCTTTCTTAATGTCTCCAGGAACGGCTTCTCGTCAAATGCATCGATATCTTTGCCGAACCAGTAGTGACCGCCGGTCTTTACCACACCGTCCTTCTCTGCCCTGGCTTCCGCAAAGATAGAGATAAAATCAGAATCCTTATATGTATAAAGACCCTTGGAGTTAACCGATACAGAAGGTCCTGTGCCGCATGACACTGACAGATAATCAACCGCTTTGATCAGAGGTGACAAATTAAGAATGTCCTTCTCAAGCTTAAGTCCGACTTCGGAGAACTTCTCATATGTGTTCTTATTATAATTACCGCTTAACTGAATACTCTCAAGATGTGAGTTCTCGGGATCGCAGTAAATGAATTCCTCGTCCTCGTCATCAAGGACTTCACAGTTTTCCATTGCAGTTGAAAGCATGAAGTCAATTGCAGAGTCGTCGAATTCGGTTGTGAAAGAGCCTCCCATCTGACCGTTTTTCTTTCCTCTGAAGCCGACACCCTGAACAGTAGAGTTCTCATAAGAAGATACTTCCGCATTCAGGATGTTGATCTCCATTGAAGCATTGGTCATAAAGCATGCTTCAGCTTCATCGAAGCCGTATTCGACAGCGTTGCTGACAAGTTTATTAATAAATTCCGAAGCAAAATCCTTATCCATGATCATGCCTCCCTTCCGCCGACAAGTATCGAAGATACTCTGATGGTCGGCTGTCCTACAGTTACGGGAACACCGCCTGATACAGATCCGCACATACCGGCTGCAAGCTCGAGGTCGTTACCGACTCGGTCTATATTCATAAGGATCTCCTGTCCCTTGCCTATAAGTGTGGCACCGCGTACAGGCTCGGCGATCTTGCCGTTTCTTATCATGAATGCCTCTTCTGAAGCGAAATTAAACTCGCCTGTTGCAGTATCTACGGAACCTCCGCCCATCTTCGTGCAGTACAGACCGTATTCGGTGTCTGCAATGATATCGGCAGGATTATCTGTTCCGTTACAGATATAGGTGTTACTCATACGTGAAGTGGGAGCATATGTGAAGTCCTGTCTTCTTCCGCATCCTGTGGGCTTGCATCCCATTCTTCTTGCACCGAGATCATCTACAAGATAGTTCTTGCAGATACCGTTCTCGATAAGCAGGAGATCAGAAGACTCTCTTCCTGTATCGTCCGTATAATAGGAGCCCCACTCACCTTCAATTCTCGCATTATCTCTTGCAGATACGACGGACGATGCGATCTGCTGACCGAGTTTGTCCGTGAAGCAGGATGCCTTGATGCCGACAGCGGTGGATTCGAGTGCATGACCGCATGCCTCGTGGAAGATAACTCCGCCGAATCCGTTGCCGATAACTACAGGCATTTTGCCGGAAGGAGCGTAACCTGCATTGATCATTCTGATAGCAGTCTCACAGCATTCGCGGGTCTTATCGATTACTGGATATTCATTAACGTACTCATATCCTCTCATGGTGCCCGGAGCGATGCGTCCTGTCTGCTTCTCGTTGCCTTTGGTAGCAACTGTCTCTATGGAGAAGCGTATCCTGGTCTGAGATTCTTCTTTGTTAAAGCCTTCGCTGTTAAGAATGTGGATGATCCTGTTGGAAGTCGCATAGGACGCCGCAACCTGAGTTATAAGCTCGTCGTATGACAAAGCATAATCGGAGGCTTCTTTAAGGAATTCAATATTTGTCTTCTTTGATACCGACAGAGGATCGATATTAAGGACCGAAGGAGAAGACTTGCTCAATGCTTCGATATTCTTTATATCGGAGCTCTTCCCTCCCTTTAATGCCGATGCCGCCTCTTTGGCAAGCTTGATAAGTGCTTCTTCCGACTTGTCGCATGAATAAACATAGACGACATTGGTTCCTGCCATCAATCTGATGCCGACACCGTAATCTATACCGGATGATGCTCTTATTGTCCTTCCGTTAAGAAGGCCGACCGATGAACTTTTCTTTTGTTCTTCAAAGATCTCGGCAAAGTCGGCATTACCGCTCATCGCCGCTTCAATGATCCTCGAAGCTGATGTTTCGCTGATCAATTTATCAATACCTCTTAATCTTACGTGATGTGTTCTTCTCGAATTCTTCCTTACGGAGAACCGTCTTCTTGATCTTTTTATAGTTAACGAGCTTCTCGTTTACCTTATCTACGGCATCCTCGAGTTCCTTCAGAATCTGCTCGTCTGTCGCATCCTTGCCGAGGTTCTGCTCAACCCAGTCCATATCCGGGAAGATAGTGGCAACTATGAGGATATCGTTCTTCTTCTCGTCATGAACGCCTGAGACTACGCTCTCTGCAACTCTGTCATCGAGAGACAGGAGATACTCGATCTCCTCCGGGAATACGTTCTTGCCGTTAGCTGCGATAATAACGTTCTTCTTGCGTCCCGTTATGATACAGAAACCGTTCTTGTCGATATAGCCTAAGTCACCCGTGTGGTAGTAGCCGTTGCTGTCGAGCGCTGCCGCCGTAGACTCGGGGTCTTCGTAGTAACCCATGAAAACGTTGTCGCCCTTGGCAATAAACTCACCGATACCGTCGGAATCGGGATTAAGGATCTGAACGTCAACACCGGGCAACGGAAGACCTGCAGCCTCATTCTCGAAGTCAACGTCTCTGTTAAGCGCAAGGATAGGCGCACACTCCGTAAGGCCGTAACCCTGTACGCACAGGAAGCCCATGTCCTGGAAGAACTCGAGCGCTTCCGGCTTAACAGGAGCACCGCCCAGGATGATAAGTCTCATGTTGCCGCCGAATACTTCGTGTATCTGCGCGAAAAGCTTCTTGCGCACATCTATATGAAGCTTCATAAGGAACTTACTGAGCTTAAGACCTGTCTTGAACTTCTTTGCTTTCTTAGGATCTGAATTGATGTTCTTCATAATGTTCTTGTAGAACATCTCGAGCATAACCGGAACCATCAGTATACAAGAAGGCTTGGCTTCCTTTATCTCGCTTGTGATATAGCGAAGTCCCGAGCAGATGGCGATAGTAGTTCCTCTGTAAACCTGGCCTAAGAAACCGCATGTACACTCATATGTGTGATGCAACGGAAGAACCGAGAAGAAAATATCATTTCTGTCAATATAAAGCATTGAGAACATGGACATCAGGTTCTTGCAGATGTTTCTCTGACAGAGCATTACAGCCTTGGACTTTGCAGTCGTTCCTGATGTGAAAAGAAGGATCGTCATCTCTTCGGGATCGATAGTGGCTTCCGTGAAGGTCTTGTCACCTTCTGCGAGCATCTTCTCACCTTCTGCTATGAATTCTGAATAGTTGATGTATCTTTCATCATCAAGATCATCCATGCAGACATAGTACTTGAGAGAATCGATCTTGCCGTATACTTCATTTACTACTTCAAGTTTGCTCTTGGAGAATACGAGCAGGTCAGCATGAGCTCTGGAAAGACAGTTGATGATCTCGTCAGTCTTAAGCTCTTTATCAATCGGTACAACGCATCCTGTGCCGTTTGTTGTAGCAAGATATGAAACATACCATTCGTATCTTGTCTCGGCCAATATGGCGATCCTGGCGCCCTTAGCGACCTTATGCATGAAAGCCGTACCGAGGCTGTCTATGTCATGATCGTATTTTTCAGTGGATACGGGAACATATTCCTTGCTCTTGCCGGGCTTATGAAGGAATACGGGATTACCTGGGAATTCCTTTACTCTTGTCTTGATGACGTCTCTTAGATTCGTTACCTTTGTTACTTCATAAAGAGGTATATCCTTCATGATATCTGTCTCCTCAATTTAATTCTTATAAATTATAACATTAACCTCTTCCTATAGGCGTCCAACTGTCCGGTGCTAGAACATCGCCGTCCACCTCATACCAGTCACCTTCGGAATATGTTGTTCTTCCCTCTACATCTTCAGCCACGATATCGTCGTTATACATAACCGTAAATGAATCGCTGTTAAGCTGTGATACAAGCGGATTACCCGTCGACGGGTTTACGGGATTGCTTATAATACCGTCAAAAGCCAGGAAAGGCGTCTCTGCGTTGGTCATGAACTCGTCAGAAACCGTGAATCCTTCTGAACCGAAGTCTTTAACGAGGAGCATAGGATTAAAGTGTCCCTGATTAACCCCGTTGAATTCGGTTTCATAGAAGACCTCTGTACCGTGATCGGCAACTATTATTATCCTGGTGTTGTCATATACACCGCATTGTCTTAAATAATCAAACCAATCGCCCAAGACTTGCATGGAAGCCATCATAGATTCGTAATAGGTATAATGGAGTGAATTATTAACCGTAAGAGATTCATCACCAATAGTAAATCTTTCACTGTTTTGCATATCAAATTCAACATTGTTTACGTCAAGACTCGGTACATAATCGGGTTCACTCAAGATACAGGGATCATGTATGCTGTTATTTGAAAACATAATGAAATTGTCTTCGTTTGAATCATTAACCGTCGTTATTGACGGTAATGCCGTTAATGCAGTGTAAGAATCAAGGAATTCCAAACAATAACCGTGACCGACGGATGCATCTTCGAGAATCTGAACATAATCGAAATAATACTCTCTGTCAGCTGCGTTAAACATCGATCCGTCATAGAATACGTCACGTATCAACATCGGAGAAAGCCTGAAAAAACCGTAACAGAAGAAATTTCGCTCATAAAGCTTGAGGTTTCTTATTTCGTCACCTATATAGTTATTGAAAGCTCCCATCATCATATAAGTATTGATATCGGGATATTCATTATAAATACGATGATCCGGGATCCATCCGTAATTTGCCAAAGTAGGATCACATACGGTTACGTTAAATCCGTTGTTGTCAAAGTTTACTGGCATTACAAGCAGGGCTTCATTCTGCTTGTCGCTAAGCAGAATATCTGATCTGCTGTTCATAAGATCCGGCGTATACTCGTAGCCGCCGTACAGTGCGGGTGAACCGCTCATTGTAAAAGCTCCGAAAGACAACGTATTCGGATAGAATGTAAATCCGTCGAATTGTTCAACAAGATCGGGATCTTCGTTCATAACATAGGGCAGAACAAAGCCTGCTGATTTATCGAGCATAATAACGATAACATTCTTTCCGTTTCTGGAAAGATTAAGCTCGCTTACCGGCTGCTGATCTCTGATATAAGATGCATCCCTGTATTGCTTCTCGATTCTTACAATATTGAAAGAAGACAAAACCAGAACAGCGGCAGCTTCAAGAACAAGAAACCACGTGGCATATTTCCTGTTATTTTTGTAAAAAATGAATAACAGGGCTGTTATCATCAGAATGCACACAGTATTTAGAAGTATTCTCTGAGGGTCCTTAGCCGCGCCGTATACAAACATCTGAGGAGTTATACTTCCGCCGGAGTTAAATGCAAAATAATCAATTGTACAGATTAAAGAAATAACTATGACGACAAAACTCATTATATTTCTGGCGTAGTCAGAAATTAGCACGTATATTACGGTTCCCCATAAGACATACATACCCAAACCGATACAAAGGGAATTAACGACATAAATATTCGGATCTACAAGATGATAAGGATCAAGGAAGGCCTGAACATTGGAACCGATTACATCGGAACTCACCTGAGCACCTGTAAGAAATGCGATAAAGAACAAAGCAGCAAATGTCAGTATGGCATCAGACTTATTTCTTTTGAAGTTGAATAAGTCAATCTTCTTCAATGCAGGCTTGTGATCAGGTCTGTATTTTTTAACAACAGATATAACGATATTTTTGATCAGAGAGAACAGATTGTTCGTTGTCCAATAAAGAACAAGACACGACGGAGAATCATACAGCAATACAAGGAAGATTGCCGCCAAAACATAGGTCTGTATCTTAGTGCTCGTTGATTGATCTTTTGAATAAATAATGCTCGAAATGATGTTTATCACAGTCATCATGATTGGGAGAATGTTTACGGTAAATGATCCGATCATAAAAAGACTGTCGGGCTGTCCTAAGTCATTTATAAAAAGGAAAGGTACTCCCTGTACTATCTTAAGTCCTGACAGAAGATGGAATCCTGCGATAAAAAAAGGTATTTCGAGTAAGATAGAGATGCTGCTTATGATGTTGCTTGCAGGAGAATATTTCTTCTCCTTATACAGAGCCTGCAGCATCATGAATCTTTCGTCGCCTTTAAAGGCTTTGTTAATTCTCTTAATATACGGTTGTATAGCTTTCTTCTTCTCGTTTTGTTTTAAAGACAATTTATCCGCTCTAACATAGATAGGAAGAATCAGAATGTTCATTATGATTCCGATAGAAATTACGGACACACCTACGTTGCCCGTCAGCTTGAATACTGTCGAGAAAATAAACTCAAAGACCAGTTCTATCGGTCTTATAAAGAACGAGAAAAGAAAGTTAAACGGCATCAGACAAATCCCTTGGAAACGGCTAATTCAGCACGCTCCTTTGCTTTACCTCCAATAGCGATCTGCTCATCAATAAATGTAGGATGAGAAGCGATGAAATCCTTCATATACTTATCGGGATCATCAAGGAACTTCAGCACAAGATCATACTGTGCTTTATCGATGGCTCCGTTCTGTAAAGCCTCGTCGAAAAGCTCTTTGTTAACTCCGGTCAATGTCTCCATCGATACACCGAGTCCCTCAAGTACTTTACGTCCGTTCTGGTGTCTGTCTACAACTGCAATGGTATCGGTAATATCAGCGCCCAATCCTCTGATCGCAGGGATCCATGCACGCTCGTAGCTGGATGCTTCGGTGATAAGGTCTGCGATATGCAGAGCCTTCTTGCCCTTAACATCAGTCTCTACAGCATTGAAATCGCTGTCTGTATATGTTGATGTAAGATCCTTGTAGATCGTAAGATGAGGCTTGCCGAGAAGATGTGCGGGTATCATCGAGAAGATATAATCTCTTCTCTCGCCACCGGAGATAAAATCAAAATCATACTTCTTGGCAGCTTCAGTCAAAGAATCCATGCAGTTCTTGTATGTAGCAGACTCATTATAGATCTTCATTAATGCATCAAAGATCTTCTTGGGAGCTTCATTTCTGTCACCGGCACAGGCTTCCTCGATAACCTTAAGGATCTCGCCTGCAGTCTGCTCATCTTTGATAAGGAAATGTGTATTGATAAAGAAAGGTCCGAGCTTTCCGGATGTATACCAGAAAGGTGTATCAGCCGGAGCTACTCTTACTGCATTAGTTTTGAAAAGATCTTCTGTAATCTGATTGGACATATATTCCTCCTGTTATTCCCAAAGCTTGAGTGTTCCTGTAAGTGAAGCGATATCGGTGTCATTCTCTTCACACCATGCTTCAAGTTCTTCCGTTATATAAACCGGCGCATCCGGTATAACCAGACTTGCCGTACCGATCTCGACAGCCGCTGCACCTGCAATCATGAACTCGAGTACATCGGAAGCTTCGCTGATACCTCCGCAGCCGATGATCGGAATATCAATTACCTGACAGCACTCGGATACCATTCTGATGGCAACAGGCTTGATGGCAGGTCCCGAATAACCGCCCGTATTGTTACGCAGAACCGGTCTTCTGGTCTTAATATCAACAGCCATGCCTAGCATAGTATTGATAAGTACAACTGCATCGGCTCCTCCCTCCTGTGCTGCGAGCGCCATTGTGGATATGCTCGTAACATTCGGGGTAAGCTTGATCCACAAAGGAAGATCTGTTAATTCACGGAGTGTGCTTACGATCTTCTTAACCTGTCCTGCATCAGAACCGATGGACATACAGCCTTCCTTAACATTGGGACATGAAAGATTGATCTCCAGCGCATCGATCTTATCCTTATGCGGATCCAGTGTCTTTACCATGTCGATGTAGTCTTCGGTCGAGTGACCTGCTACGTTAACGATTACACCTGTATTAAGAGACTTCATAAAGTCCAGATCGTACTTAATGAAGTGTTCAACGCCGGGATTCTGAAGTCCGACCGAATTGAGCATTCCTGCCTTGCACTCGGCAACTCTTACGCCTTCATTACCTGCTCTGGGCTTGATCGTAAGGCCCTTGGAAGAAAGACCTCCCAGAATGGAAAGATCATAGATCTCGGATAATTCACGGCCCATGTTACATGTGCCGGAAGCAAGAATCAGAGGGCTCTTAAGAGAGGTTTCTCCGACTTTTACGTTCAAACGTTCGCTCACCAGATCACCTCCTTGGAATCAAATACCGGGCCGTCCTTGCAGCATCTTTTATGCTCGAAAGGAATTCCTTCCTCTTCTGCCTTTATCTTACATGTGCATACAAGACAGATGCCGATACCGCATGCCATTCTCTGCTCGAGAGATACACTGCATTTAAGTCCCTTGCTGTAAGCCCAGGAAGCAACCGCTCTCATCATAGGCATAGGTCCGACACAAAGGACAACAGCGTCCTTAATATCGTCATCGCTTAATGTGTTAAGTCCGTCACAGCAGTTGCCCTTAAGACCTGCATCACCTGCATCGGTAGTAAGGATATAAGAAGGATCATTCATTATGATCTGAGACTTGTCTCTGAACCCTTGTACAACCTTTATATTCTTGCCTTCAGAAGAGAGCTTCTCATAAAGGAAATTAACCGGAAAAACACCTGTTCCGCCGCCGACAAGAATAAACTTATCTGAGCTTATATTGAATCCGTTTCCTAATGGTCCGAGGACCCATGTTCCTTCGCCTTCTTCCATAGAAGCAAGCTCTTCCGTGCCTTCTCCTATGATCTTGATTCCGACCTTGAATGTGCCCATATCTTTATCAACGGACGCTACACCGAAAGGTCTTCTTAAGAAGTTGGAGCATGCTACATTTACAAACTGTCCCGGAACTGCACTTGAAGCTATTTCGGGGCACAGGAACTCGATGAGAGCCGTGTCCTCGTTAAGCATGCTTTTCGAGACTACTTCGCAGAAATGGTCTTTATTCATACGTACTTCCTGTCTTTAAGTGCTTCGTTAAGCTTAGCCTTCATGTCGAGAGCCTCATCCCGTGTTGCTTTCGCGTAGTCAGCGGGTGCGAGGTCTTCCCTTTTTTTCCAAGCGCACATAAGGCTTCTGGATGCGTTTACGATGGCACCCTCACCTTCCTTTGTAAATGAAGCTACAGCGGCGTCAGGACCTGCACCCTGTGCACCGTAACCCGGGACGAGCATCAATGTGTTCGGCATTCTCTTACGGGCAGCAACAGCCTGCTCAGGAACGGTCGCGCCGAGAACGGCACCTACAGATGAGAATCCTTCCTCACCGATAAGCTCCTTGCCCCATTCATTTACGTTATCAGCCATGAGCTCGTATACCTTACGTCCGTCCTTAAGCTCCATATCCTGGAAATCAACAGCGGAAGGGTTTGATGTGTGTACGAGCGTAAAGATACCCTTGCCGTCTCTTGCGCAGACATCCATAAAAGGCTTGATTCCGTCGATGCCGAGGTAACCGTTAACAGTTACCGAGTCGCAGTTAAACATGCTCTTCTCGGAGTCGTCATCAAGAGCTGTCTTGCCGATGATTCCTTCAGCATAGGCTGTTGCAGTGGAACCGATGTCATTACGCTTGGCATCGCCAATAACGAGCATTCCCTTGCTCTTGGCATATGCGATGGTCTTCTTCAAAGTCTCGATTCCGGTAACGCCGTACATCTCGTAGTAAGGGAACTGCGGCTTGATGGCAGGAACGATATCACATACTGCATCGATGAGTGTTGTGTTGAACTCATAGATAGCCATTGCTGCTGCAAGCTCTGCATCAGGACCTACAGTCTCCATCCATCTGTTGCGGATCTCCTCGGGAATGTACTCGAGTCTAGGATCAAGTCCCATTACCGTAGGGTTCTCAAGCTCTCTGATCTTTCTAACAAGAGAATCAGCAAAGTTCTTCATATGTCTTCTTTCCTCCCATCATCGTAAGCAATGTCTTACCGTAGAGCTTCCATCCGTCGAAAGGAGTATTTCTGCCCTTTGTAAGCATCTTGTTCTTATCGAAAGTGAATTCGTTATCAAGATCGAATACAGCGAGGTCAGCATCATCGCCGACATTCATGCCGCCTCTTCCGAGCTTTAAGATCCTGGAAGGATTGTGGCACATGAGTTCGATCAGCTTCTCCATAGTAATGATGCCGGGCTTTACCAGATATGTGTAGCACAGTGCGAATGAACTCTCAAGACCTACGATACCGTTAAGAGCGTTGGAGAATTCGACTTCTTTATCATCCTGGTGATGAGGAGCGTGATCTGTAACGATACAGTCAACGGTTCCGTCCTTGATAGCCTCGATAATAGCGAGTCTGTCCTCTTCAGATCGGAGCGGCGGGTGCATCTTGAAGTTGGTGTCGTAGTTCTCACATGTTACATCGGTAAGTGTGAAGTAATGAGGGCATGTCTCGCATGTAACCTTTACGCCTCTTGCCTTTGCCTCCCTGATCATTCTCATACCGCCCTTTGTGCTTACATGGCAGATATGTACGGGAATATTAAGATACTCGGAGAGAATAATGTCTCTTGCGATCATGATATCTTCAGCAACAGTAGGACAGCCTCTGATACCGATGGCAGTTGATACCTCGCCTTCATTCATAGCGCCGCCGGAGATTGTAAGGTCTTCCTCGTGATTTAATACCGGTATATCAAAGTCGGCGGAGTATTCGAGGACCTTACGCATAAAGCCTGAAGTAGCGATAGGCTTGCCGTCGTTGCTGATAGCTACGATTCCGGCTTCTTTCATGAGACCGATCTCTGCAAGTTCCTCACTTCCGAGATTCTTGCCTGCAGCACCGATAGGATAAACTCTTACGAGACCTGCGTCAGCGGCTCTCTTGAGAATGCCTTCGACTATAGCGGCGTTGTCGCATACGGGATTTGTGTTAGGCATTGTGCAGACGCTTGTGAATCCGCCTCTTGCTGCAGCAGCGCTTCCCGTCGCGATAGTCTCTTTATACTCATATCCGGGCTCTCTGAAATGAACGTGCATATCTACAAGTCCGGGTACAACAGTCGCGCCCTTAACGTCGATCACTTCATCTGCACAAGCCTCATCGAAAGCGGAAGCAAACTTACCGTCTTCGATGTATACGACACCAGCATCAGAGCCGATTACTTTACAGTTCTTAATTATTGTCTTCATACGTTGTTTCTCCTTGCCATGAGCAGATAAAGAACAGCCATTCTTACTGCTACTCCGTTTGTAACCTGCTTATTGATAACCGACTGATCGCAGTCATATACTGCCGTCGGAAGCTCTACACCGTGGTTGCAAGGACCCGGGTGCATGAGGAATGCATCCGGCTTGGCAAGCTTAAGAACTTCAGGTGTAATAGCATAGAACTTGGCATACTCCGCTACTGACGGGAAAAGGCTGCTCTTCATTCTTTCGAGCTGAACACGAAGTCCCATAACGGCATCTGCGTCACGAACGCAGTCTTCAACGGAATCCGCAACAGTAACGCCCATCTTCTCGATACCGATAGGCATCATTGTTCTGGGACCATATACACTTACTTTCGCGCCGACCTTTGCAAGTCCGATGGCATTGGATCTTACTACTCTTGAGTGGTAGATGTCACCGCAGATAGCGATCTTCTTTCCTTCAAACTTATCAAATCTCTCGTACATCGTAAGCATGTCGAGAAGAGCCTGTGTGGGATGCTCGTTCATACCGTCACCGGCATTTACGATACTCGCATTGATCTTATCGGCGATGGAATGAGGTGCACCCGACTGGGGATGTCTCATGATGATGATGTCAGTACCCATCATGTCGATGGTTCTGGCTGTATCAAGAAGGGATTCACCCTTTGCAACTGAGCTTCCGGAAGCGGATATATTCGCACTTGTCGAACCCATATACTTGGAAGCCAATTCGAATGAAAGTCTTGTTCTTGTGGAATTCTCATAGAACATCGTAACTACGGATTTGCCTTGTAAATGACTTGTCTTCTTAGGACCTGTCTCAACCACCATCTTCATGGTCTTTGCAGTGTCCAGTATCTCCATTATCTCCTCGGGAGTAAGCTGTTTCATTCCCAGGAGGTCTTTACTCTTAAGTCCCATATTATTTATCCTCCTTTATTAGCAGAACCTGTGTAACTCCGTCTACATCCTCGAACTGAACGTCAACTTTCTCACTCTCGGATGTCGGTACATTCTTTCCTACATAATCTGCCTTGAAAGGAAGCTGTCTGTGTCCCCTGTCGATAAGCTCAACGAGCTGTATGCATGAAGGTCTTCCCATATCGAAGATATTCTCGATCGCAGACCTTATAGTTCTACCCGTATACAGTACATCATCAACAAGAACGATCTTGGTTCCGTTAACATCAAACGGTATATGTGTACCATTAACTACAGGATGTGATGCAAGCATCGAAAGATCATCTCTGTAGAAAGTAATGTCGAGGATACCCATGGGGACCTTAACATTCTCGATGGACTCGAGATAATCACGGATCTTCTTTGCTATCGATACGCCTCTTCTCTGGATACCTATGAGAGCAATGTCATCGAGGCCTTTGTTATGCTCGATTATCTCATGGGAGATCCTGATGATGGCGCGTTCGACAGCTGCTTCATCCATCAGGACGTTCGCATTTTGTCTTGAAACTTCACTCATTTGGAAACTCCTTACCCCGACAAAAAATGCCGGAAAATTGAATTTCCCGGCACGACAAAAATTCTTAAACAAAAGAATCTTACAACCTCGCCGGGCTGTTTAAAGATTACTTCTCAAGTCTATTCTTTTAAGGGGTCAGATTCAAGTGAAAAATGTATTATTTATACATTTCCTTCTTGATCTCAAGGAAGTCTTCTATGCTCCTCATGACAACGAACAATCTGGCTCTGTCTTCGAATTCTTCGCGCGTCTTTGGAAGCGGTCTTTCTTTGAATCCTTTATTAATGGATTCACACTCTTCAAGAAGATCGGATACATCGTTCTCCCTGTCATATTCCTGAGCAATTTTAACCAGAAAATCAGAGATGATCTTTGCAGTATCAGGAGTAGTTTTAAGCTCACTTACATTCCTGTAGGTCTCTGAAAGGATCTCGGCCTGCTTATCACGCATCTCGATATATCTGATATCGCTGTCATCGGGATCTATAAGATCATTCTTATAATCCGTAAGAGCCTGCTTTCTAGCCTTTTCGAGAAGTTTGTCGAGCTTAACAAGGCATGTGCCGTCATAGTTTGTAAGATCCGTATCCATGACACGTTCAGATGCTCTTATAAGAATATGTTTTATCTGCTCATCCGTCTTAAGTGTCAGCTCGTCTGTTTTCTTTTTGTTTTTGCGCAGAGTTAAGTTTACGATGATACCCATCATCGTTCCGATAATGAACAGCAGAACCTCATTTAATATCGAATTAAGGTCCATATTACCCGTAGAAAGAAAATGGGATATAAGTACCGAATCCATTGCCATTGCTGAATAGAAACCGAATATTCTGCAGTAGATAATGAATATCAGAAGATAAATGCTGAAAGCAGTAAGATTGAATCCGATGAATCCGTAACATAAAGCGGCAATAATAAGCGCAACTGCAAATGCGACGAATCTGTCGATAGCCGTACGTACAGTCTCTTTCTTGGTAGGCAGCACAGAAAGAATGGCTACGATTCCCGCAGATACGCTGAATTCAAGTCCTGCAAGCTCAGCTATTGCCAAC
Organism: Clostridiales bacterium; assembly: GCA_017940895.1. GTDB lineage: Bacteria > Bacillota > Clostridia > Saccharofermentanales > Saccharofermentanaceae > Saccharofermentans. The sequence continues at coordinate 182,886 of JAGAXM010000017.1, forward strand.
GCAATAACAGCAGCTGCAGTAATCTTTATGCCTGTGATTATCTCTGTTTTTTTGTTCATACCTATAGATTATATCAAAGTAAAAGGCTGCCCTTCTTATTGAAGGACAGCCTTGGTCATTTAAGCTAATTCTTAAGAATTACTATCAGAGCTGAGGACCTGCAGCAACGAGAGCCTTACCGGCTTCGTTTGTCTCATACTTCTTGAAGTTCTTCTGGAATCTTGCAGCAAGATCCTTAGCCTTCTCTTCCCACTCGGAAGCGTTAGCGTATGTGTCACGGGGATCGAGGATCTCTGTGCTTACGCCGGGAAGCTCTGTAGGTACTTCGAAATCGAAGTAAGGGATCTTCTTTGTAGGAGCGTTCTTGATAGAACCGTCGAGGATAGCGTCGATGATTCCTCTTGTATCAGGGATAGAGATTCTCTTACCTGTTCCGTTCCAACCTGTGTTAACGAGGTATGCCTTAGCACCGGACTTCTCCATCTTCTTAACGAGTTCCTCAGCATACTTTGTAGGATGCAGCTCGAGGAATGCCTGACCGAAGCAAGCAGAGAATGTAGGTGTAGGCTCTGTGATTCCACGCTCTGTACCAGCGAGCTTAGCAGTAAATCCGGAGAGGAAGTAGTACTGTGTCTGCTCAGGTGTGAGGATGGATACAGGAGGCAATACGCCGAAAGCGTCTGCAGAAAGGAAGATTACGTTCTCAGCAGCAGGGCCGGAAGAAATCTTGTTAACGTTCTTAACGATCTTCTCGATGTGGTCGATAGGATAAGAAACACGTGTGTTCTCTGTAACGGACTTATCAGCGAAGTCGATCTTACCGTCAGCATCAACAGTTACGTTCTCGAGGAGAGCGTTTCTCTTGATAGCGTTGTAGATGTCAGGCTCATTCTCCTTGGAGAGGTTGATAACCTTAGCATAGCATCCGCCCTCGAGGTTGAATACGCCGTTGTCATCCCAGCCGTGCTCGTCATCACCGATGAGGAGTCTCTTAGGATCTGTGGAAAGTGTTGTCTTACCTGTTCCGGAAAGACCGAAGAAGATTGCTGTGTGCTTACCTTCCATATCTGTGTTAGCAGAGCAGTGCATTGAAGCCATACCGTTAAGAGGCAGGAAGTAGTTCTGCATGGAGAACATACCCTTCTTCATCTCACCGCCGTACCATGTGTTGAGGATAACCTGCTCACGTGATGTAACGTTGAAGAGAACTGCTGTCTCAGAGTTGAGGCCGAGCTCCTTGTAGTTCTCAACCTTAGCCTTGGAAGCTGTATAAACGATGAAGTTAGGCTCGAACTCAGCCTCTTCCTCAGGTGTAGGCTGGATGAACATGTTTCTTACGAAGTGAGCCTGCCAAGCAACCTCCATGATGAAACGAACGGACATTCTTGTATCCTTGTTTGCACCGCAGAAACCATCTACAACGTAGAGCTTCTTGCCGGAGAGCTCATCAACAGCGAGCTTCTTACAAGCCTCCCAAGCTTCCTGAGAAGCGGGATGGTTGTCGTTCTTGTACTCTTCGGATGTCCACCATACTGTATCCTTGGACTTGTCGTCCATTACGATGAACTTATCTTTAGGAGATCTACCTGTGTAGATACCTGTCATTACGTTAACAGCACCGAGCTCAGTGAGCTGACCCTTGTCAAAACCCTCCAAAGAAGGATCCATCTCCTCCTCGAAAAGCTTCTCGTAAGAAGGATTGTAAACAATCTCTTTTACGTCACTGATGCCATACTTGGAAAGATCAATGTTTGCCATATGAAAACTCCTTTTCATTAATTATTACCAAGTCATTATAGTATTTATTCCCCCCGTTTTCTATAAAATATTTATGAGAAAACGGGCATTTTTTTATTTATGAGGAACAATTATCATAACCTTTCAAAAAAGGAATAAAACAAAAATCATTTGAAAATCAGATTAGTCTCAGGTAACGAGAAGTTTTGTAAATCTAACCGGTATCTTATAAATAAGAACGGCTAATGCCAGGCTTACTGAGTAAATCATGACACATTCGATGAATGATCCGGTATTTATATTTAAGTAATAACAGATTATACGTTCCCAGATCATTCCAATCCCGAGATGTATACAGAAAACGCCGAAACTGTATTTTGACAGCACTTTAAGCGCCAATTTTAGAGGTTCATGAATCTTTTCGAAAGGAATTGCATAAAAAAGGATAAAAACGCTGATCGTGAAGATGATAAGCTGTATTCCGCAGTAATCAAAACCGTATTCCGGATCGGGTATGATCTTAATATATGACAGGATCATAATGAGAAGTGCCGTGATAAAAACCGCATAGTACCTGTGTTTCCTTGTTTTTGCAGGTATGGCATGGTGTAGCAAAAGAACTCCGACAACGGCAAAGGGAAGCGATTCTGCCAAACGACCCAGAGGATACCAGAATTCGAATTCAAATCTGCAAAACAATCTGTAATTGATTCCGGAATACTGGAGAAACAAAGCCATCAATCCCAGAAATATAAGGATCTTCACTGCATATTTCTCACAGAATCTGTAAATACACCATATAAGTATCGTAAATACGATAAGAACAAACTGATACCAGAACTGAGGGCATAAATATCTGTCAGAGCCGAATAGTGCTTGGAGTAAGAGGTCTTTCTTGGTGAATCTGATTACAAAATCATTTGGGATTTTTATAACGTTCAGAATCATCCCGATTGCCGTAAAGGACGTAAAATAGATAACAGCCCAGGAAATCTGCGGAACAGATAAACGAAGAAGTCTATTTGCCAATAACGATTTCTCTTTGGACTTGTAAGTCTTCCCTGTCAGATAGAAAGATATTACAAAGAACGACGGAGCCGCAGCATTTGTCATCATTCCCATGATCGATACCGGGAAAACATCAATGCTGAGCATCTGCCAGAAATGGGCACATACAACACAGAAACTGAAGAAGAACTTCATGAAGGCTATGCTGTAATTGTATTTGTCGGATTTCTTATCACTCATGGTATCGGATAATAATAAACCTCCCTGACATATGCAAGGGAGGTAACTTCATCTTGTTTGGTGGGGCAAGTGGCACGAAATGTGAACCACTTAAAACATCTGAAAACACTGTCATTGAGATAGTAGCGGGACTTCTCCCGGGTTCAGAGATTTATGCCTCTGTCCCCTTTACTCCTCATATTAAAAGAATAAGAAAATCTCGCATTTTGTCAAATTGATAAACTTAATATATTGCAAAGTATTGCATAGTATGGTATTAACAAATTAGAACAATCGTTTGAAAGGAGAAATCGTATGACTAAGAAATTAACAATCCTTGATAGAAATCAGGTATCTATATCAGAACTTATGGATTCCATGAGCCTTCCCAATCTCGACAGACTTGGAAAATTGGATAAGATCGATGCTTCCATGGTAAAAGGCTCGCTTATTCCGTTCGATGAGTTGTCCGAGTACCAGGATAAGAACATCCTTGAATGTTACGAAGATTCGACCGGTACTAATTACAAGATCGTAAAAGTATTGAGATTCATAGAAGATTGCGATTTCCCTGTCTTATTTTCAGAGGAGTGCGAAACTGTGCATTCACGGTTCAGCAGTCATAGGGTATTTGTATCGGATAATCCCAAGCATCCAAATGTGATAAGTGAATCCATATCAGAGTTCCAGAGCATCGGAGGCAGAGAAGAACCGACATGGGTGTTCCCTTACTCTTTTTATACGTTGAGGGCTTCCTGATCTATGAAAATCCTTGTAATTCCTGACATTCATATGAAGTCATTTATGTTCGAGACCGCTGACAAAATCCTTAAGGGTCGTACAGATATAAATAATGTAATTATATTAGGAGATATAGTAGATCGAGGTGAAAAATCAGTCAAAGCCTATAAAGTGGTTCTGAAAAAAGCCGTACACTTCGCAAAAAAGCACCCGAACGCTTATTGGATCTATGGAAACCATGATCTCTCTTATCTTTATCAGGAATGTGAGGATTGTTCAGAGCATTATGATGCGGCTACCCAAACTGTTCGAGAGTATTTTGATAAACTCTCAGCTGTGCTTAATAATAAGATATCTTATATTAAGATAATCGATGACTTTATCTTTAGTCATGCAGGTCTATGCGACCTTTTCGTAGAATCTGCGTTTAACCAAAAGCTTAACGGACAAAATGTGGATCTTACCGCCTTGGAGAACAAAATTAACGCTTCTTCTCCCCTCTTGATGTCAACCCAGGCTTCTACTATCTGGTACAGGCCCAACGATATGTTCCTTCCCTTCACACAAGATAAGTGCTTTCAGGTGGTAGGTCACTCTCCGGTCAAAAAGATCACACAATGGTACAACATGATCCTTACAGATGTCTTCACAGTCGAAGAATCAGAACCCGGCCTTATTATCGTTGACACAAAGTCTAAAGAGATAGAGTTAATCGACAAATTCGGGAAAATGGAAAGTTGACATGTCTGTTGCACGTATATACAATGAGTATAATAGTATATACAGGAGGTGGAGATTATGTCAGTAAAGCTTCGTAAAGTTGGTAACAGTTATGTGTTAACAGTACCAAATGAGTATATAAATAAAAACAATCTTAGGGACGGTCAGGAAATGAGCGTCTCTTCTGATGCAAACTCGATTACCTTCTCCCCTGTCGCAAAGACAAAGAAAGTGATCCCTTGGGATACTTATGAAAATAAGATACCGGTATTCCCTGAAGATATCTCTCCTGAAACTTATATCAGAAAGATGAGAGACGAGGAGGATCGAATCATATGAAAACCTTTTTCGATACCGCCGTCTTCATTTATGCGCTTGATCGGAATTCATCGTCCGCTAGAAAATTATTTGAGCAAGCAATAAACGAAGGCGAGGTTGCAACTTCAGTAATCACAATTTCCGAATATACTGTTGACTGCCTTAGAAAAGGAAACATCGAGGCAAGTAACAGATTTGACTCCTTCTTAAGTAATCTTGGCTTCGAAATAGCCAGTATCGATGAAGATGTTGCCCGTATTGCAGCCTCGATTAGGTGTGAATATCCCGCGTTCAAATTACCTGATGCTCTTCAAATAGCATCTGCACTTAAGCACCAATCGGATAGATTCGTAACAAACGACAAGCAACTTTTACAGTACCACAACGATAGTCTTATAATCGTTAAATCCGGCGAATAGCATATCTATAGGAGCGCAATATGCCTTATAAAGAAAAAAAATCACGCAAATCATTTTATAACTCGTGGAAAGACAGAGGCTACGAAAAGGGCGAAACACAGCACTTCTGGCTTGATCTTCTGAGCAATGTTCTTGGATATGCTCATAATGATACAGTCGTTTTCGAGCATCGGACCTCTACCGGCGGATATATTGATGTCTGGATCAGACAATCCGACGTTATGGTTGAGCAAAAGGCTCTTGGTGTTGACCTTGATAAGCCTGAACCCCGGCGTGGGATAATGGTAACACCGTTGGAACAGGTAATTGATTACGCCTCTTCCCTGCCCCTGCAGGAACAACCAAAGTATCTAATCACCTGTAATTTTAACACCTTCCGCGTCTATGATCGTACCAAATACGGCGACAAAGACCTTGAAGGCAATCAGTTCGAATTCTCTTTATCTGACCTGGTAGAACATCCTGAATATTTGGGGTTTATAGTGGATCCTTCCAATAACAGGCTTCGTAAGGAAAAAGAAGTATCCGAGCAGGCAGGCCGTCTTATCGGAAGCCTTTACGATATGCTTCTTAATCAGTACCACGATCCGGATTCCGAAGAAACAAAACATTCTCTTAATGTTCTTTGTGTAAGACTTGTTTTCTGCCTTTTCTGCGAAGATGCAGGTCTATTCGGCGAACCTGACGCTTTTTGCAATTACCTCAAGAATGTTCATCCGGACAATATCCGTATTAAATTGCAGCATTTATTCGATAATCTCGATACTCCGCGTCCTGAACGTGATGAATATGATGACGATATTAAAGTTTTCCCTTATGTAAATGGTGGATTATTCAGAGAAAAGGTCATAATCCCCAACTTTACACAGGAAATAAAAGACTTTTTGCTCGAAAAGATGGCATTTCCGGTTAATTGGTCTAATATCTCGCCTACGATCTTCGGCGGTATCTTTGAAAGTACCCTGAACCCCGAGACAAGGCGTAAGGGTGGTATGCACTACACCTCTCCCGAGAATATCCATAAGGTTATTGATCCTCTGTTCCTTGACGATCTGAAGAAGGAATTTAACGATATAAGGACTGATGTAGAGCCGTCTGCCATAAAGAAGCGTAATCGCTTCAAGAAGCTGCACGAGAAGATCTGCTCGCTGGTATTCTTCGATCCTGCGTGCGGATCCGGTAACTTCCTTACAGAGACTTATATCTGTCTTAGACAGCTCGAATATGCAATCCTAAAAGAATACAAGAACGGACAGGTCTCTTTATTTGATAGTGCTGTTGAGGGCGAAAGAGAACTTCGTGTTAAGCTTGACCAGTTCTACGGTATAGAGATCAACGACTTTGCCGTTGCGGTCGCCGAGACAGCTCTTTGGATCTCAAGACTCAAGGCCAATCAGGAGTATCTGCTGCTTCTGGATCTCGATGAAAAGGACTTTCCTCTTACTGATAGGGCTAATATCATCTGTGAAAACGCCTTGCGTTATGACTGGAATGATCTCGTGGAACCTTCAAGAGTTTCCTACATTATGGGTAATCCGCCGTTTGTTGGGGCCAAGTACTCTTCAAAAGAACAAAAAGATGATATGGATGAAGTTTATAGTAACCACCAAAGTGTCAGTTACAGAACTTTAGACTATGTTTCCTGTTGGTATTATATTGCAGCCGACTATATTCGTAATACATCTATAGAAGTTGCTTTCGTCTCTACTAATTCTATATGTCAAGGCGAGCAAGCTTCGGTTATGTGGAAGTCCTTACTAACAAACGGAGTTATCATTTCATTTGCGCATAGAACCTTTATCTGGGACAGCGAAACACAAGATAAAGCTCATGTTCATTGCGTAATTATAGGGTTTAGCTATATCAACAGAGATATTAAATATATTTATGATGGTTCAAGTAAAAGCATCGTATCGCATATAAATCCGTATCTGATTGAGGCTGAAGACGTTTATATTGAAACTCGTAAAAAACCCATAACTGATGGTGTGTCTTTAATTACAAAGGGAAGTCAACCTACAGATGGCGGGAACTTGATTCTAACACCCGAAGAAAGATTGAATCTTTTATCGAAGTATCCAGAATTAAGTGAATATATTAAACGCTATATGGGCGCGGTGGACTTTCTGAACAATGAATATCGTTACTGTCTTTGGCTAAAGGACTTCCCTCTTGATACCATAACTAATTATCCTGAATTGGAACTGAGACTTAAAAAAGTGAGGGAATCTCGGTTAAACAGCACTAAAGCATCGACTCGTAAATGTGCAAATAGTCCTGCTCTGTTTACAGAAGACAGGCAGCCAAACCAAGATTACATTATTCTTCCTGTAGTATCTTCTGAAAGAAGGTATTATATGCCTATTGGTTGGGTATCTAAACAAGTTATAGCTAATACGAATGCCCAGATGATTCCTGGCGGTACCTTGTTCGATTTTGGGATTATTATGTCGATCGTTCATAATGCGTGGATGCGAACAATCTGCGGAAGAATGAAGAGTGATTATGCTTATTCAGCAACAATTGTTTACAACAACTTCCCTTGGCCTACACCCACAGACGACCAGAAGGCTATCATAGAGCAGACCGCTCAGGGAATCCTCGATGCAAGAGCTTTGTATCCGGACAAGAGCCTTGCCGATCTGTACGATCCGGATAAGATGCCACCGGAACTTAAAGCGGCACATGAAGCCAACGATAAGGCTGTTATGGATGCCTATGGATTCTCTTACGATATGACCGAGCCTCAGATCGTGGCAGCGCTTATGAAGATGTATCAGGAGTTGATCTCTACAAATTGACACCGCACTTGAAGGTTGTTTACAAATGATGATTCCCCTTCCCAAGTGACTAAAAAAGGGCAAAAAAATAGCGCAGCCACCGAAATCGGAGGCTGCGTTATTCTTATACTGGACTATTTATCTACTGATGTTCTGAGAATTATCCGTTCCAGGTATGATATGAACTCCATAAGGAGGCTCAATAGGCGAATCAACATCGTCATCTCTCTTAACTGGGAAATCTCCTATATTGGGTGCCTTTTCCCACTCCTCAGTAACATCTTTTCCGGTTGCC
>JAGAXM010000018.1 GCA_017940895.1 Clostridiales bacterium
AGAGGATCAACTCAAAGATCTTCCACGGGAAGAACGATATAAGAAACGATTGGAGTTAGAAAAACCTCTGATCGATGAGTTCTGGAAGTGGATATACGATACAGCAGCTATTGCACTGCCCAAATCGAAGCTTGGGAAGGCTATTGCGTATGCCATAAATCAGAAACCGTATATGGAGAACTATCTTAAGGACGGAAGATGCTCCATATCCAACAATGTAGCGGAGAATGCAATCCGACCGTTTACCGTCGGGCGTAAGAACTGGCTATTCTGTGATACACCGAAGGGTGCTGATTCAAGTGCCGTTATCTACAGTATCGTAGAGACAGCAAAAGCCAACAACATAAATGTACGTGATTATCTGGAGTACCTGTTTACAGTTATGCCTACAGAGGATTGGAGAAATCACCCTGAGATGCTCGACGATCTGTTGCCGACATCTCCCGAGATCCGAAAGAAGTTCAAAAATTGATTATCTCACCGCCCGGCGGTGAGATGAAGGCACCTGATTATTAAGCGCTTACAAAACAATCCTATGATTCATAGAAAAGGCGTAATTGAATCCATTTTAGATGCTTTATTAAGAAAGCCTGGGGACTCATTAGAAGCTAAAGTAACCAAAACAAATAGACGAGTATTAAAAATTAATAGGGGTGACGAAAAAATCAGTATAACTAAATACGAAAATGGTACTACTGTAGAGACTAGGACTAGAAAGTACGATTGATCCCCTCAATATAAACGTAGAGTATTTCGTTAAGCTATTCCTGATAGTTGACGATATTAATTATCAAGATCCATACATTGCAGAATTAGCAAAAAGAGAAGCTAATGGAATATGTCAGTTGTGTGGAAATGAGGCTCCATTTGTTACAGTTGATGGTAAACCCTACCTTGAGTCTCATCATATAGTATGGCTTTCAGGGGGAGGCGCAGACACTATTGAAAACACTGTTGCCGTATGCCCAAACTGTCATAGAAAACTGCATTATCTAAACAGCGAGGAGGACGTAGAGTTTCTTAAGTCATTAAAACAAGGGAATACATGACCTACAAACGTTTAGGCTATATTGATTTTGGAATGGAGGTTGATAAATATGATAATTGATCCTACATTTGATTTTAGAACTGATGCTAAAGGAAAGGATCCGGATTCTCACAGTCCTACACTGAGAACTTATCAGAAGTATCTATATAGTAAGCCTCTTCCAAATGGGGAGATTATGGAGTTGTCCGATAAACTCAATTGGAAAGAGTTTTGGTTCAGCAGTGATAGTATTCTTCATGGTTTTTTAGGTTGGGAAAGCTATAAGCATATAACGTCCCAAGCTGACCAGGAGCTCATTAATAAGTATGTCAAGGAAGATTACTATATCAGCGGAGAAATCATATTTCCATGTTATAGGGTTGCGGGAACGCAGACTATCAATCAAGCTCGAGGATGTAATCAGAGAATTCGGGATAGGATTGATTTAACAATGGAATGTATCAGAAGATACTATCTTGGAGAAGAGAGTCCGTTATATAAGTGTCTATCCGGATACAAACCGTTCTTTGATTTATTTGTTGATTTTAAGGGTTATACGGATTTCTTCTTCATGCAGGATATGGTGGCAGAGGACTATTCTTCCATTAAGTTCCTAACTTGGTTTGATGACTTTAATAGTACTTTCCCTCTTCCGCGATCCGTAGATGAGTATAACGAGTATCTCAAGCATGTTATTGAGTTCAGCGAGTCTCGTAACAAGAGAATCGTTGAATGGTGTAAAACTCATTGAGCAATGAGAACTATTGGTCGTAAAAGAGTGTGTTTTGGGAGTTGTATTTATGAATGAATATTTGAGTAAAATTAAGCAACCTCCGGCCATTCTCCCGAATGAAGATGTGTTTAGCTGCATTTGGCATCAGTATGAAAGAGTTGTATTAGAGAGCCTTCTTACAGCGTTTTGGTTGGATTTTATGATTGATGATATCCACGGTGGCGATGTGGATACTATTCATAATGTTAATATAATTGGAATAGATCCATTGATGACATATAAAAATGATTCGAATAGAGACAAATATGCTAACCGAGGTGAATACAGCCATAAGGATGTGGAAGGACAAGGCACCAACTATCAGCAGATTAAGCATGATGCAAGAGCGGCTTACAGGGAAGATAATAATCAAACAGTTAATGATGTATATGAGAATAAACCGCTACATTTTTTATCAAAAGGCAAAGGAAGACCGACTGATAAGAATGCTAACTTGGATCATGTAGTTGCGGCTAAGACAATTCATGATAATCGTGGTAGAGTCCTTTCGGGTCTTGAGACCAAGGATCTCGCGGATATGGATGAAAACTTAGCTTGGACGAATGAGCATATAAATAAGTCTCTTGGGGATTCAAGTAAAGCAGATTATGTAGATAAACATTCTGAGTTGTCAGATGAGACTAAAAGCAGGATGATAACAGCAGAACAACAAGCTCAGGCGCAAATGGATAAGAGATTGTTTCAAGCTTACTATCTAGATCCGAGCAACCCGCAATGTCAGCAGTTTTATCGGGATGCAACTCTTGCTGCAGGTAAACGCGGTATTGAGATGGGCATCCGTCAAGCTCTTGGCTTTATATTTGTTGAGGTGTGGCTTGTTACGAAGAATGAAGTGCAAAATCTGCCTGCCGGCTGTAGTTTTACTGATATTGTGGAAGCTGTGACCAAAGGAATAGAGAGAGGCTTTATTAGTGCATTATCTAAATACAAAGAAATACTGGCGAAGTTTGTGGAATGTGGTATTGCAGGTAGCATTGCCAGTTTAAGCACTACGCTTTGCAATGTCTTTATTACCACATCTAAATCATTTGTTAAGAATATTCGCGAGGTTTCAGCGTCTGTCATAAGATCTTCCAGAGTACTATTGCTTAATCCCGATGATTTGGAATTGGGAGATCGGATTAAAATGTCTACAGTTATCTTAGGTACTGGAGCCTGTGTGCTTGCGGGTACTTCTGTTGGTACGGCTTTGATGGATACTCCTATTGGTGCTATACCGGTTGTAGGAGACGTTGTAATCAGGTTCTGCTCGACACTGGTTAGTGGGCTTTTATCATGCACCTTCCTTGTGTATATGGATCGAAGTGAGTTCATAAATGCTGTAGTTGATAGGTTAAATGAGATTCCTACAGAAGTAACAGATATGAAAGAATTGTCCGAGTATCTAGATCGCTATGCTGCAGAATTATCATGTATAGATTTTGAGCAGTTTAAGCGTGATACTCAAAGAATAGAAGATGATGCTATAAAAGTAATTAGTGCAAAGGATGATTTACAGCTTAATAGTGTGCTTAAAGACTTAAGTGGATACTTCGAATTGCCTTGGAAGGGAGATTTTGATTCGTTTATGGGTGATCGAGGGAATCATTTGTCCTTTGAATAAGTATGGGGGAACTTTCTTATGCCATTACCGTTAATTCTTGGAATTGGAGCAGGTATTGCAGCTGTTAGTGGTGTTGGCACCGGTATTAATGGCGGCATCAAAATGAAGAATGCTGACAAAACTATGAAGCGTGCTGTTGAGAAACGTGATGAAGCAGTAGCTAGTTTTGAATTGCAGAATTCTGTTACGGCTCGCGAAATGGATGATCTCGGTAAACTTGAGTTGGGTATTTGTGAGCAGTTTCAGTCCTTTTCTGATGTTTTAGAGATGATACAAGGTAGACCGGAGTTTAAAGATTTATCTCATGCTGATGTACAGATACCCCAATATGACCCGGAAGAGTTGAAACGCGTTTCTGTTGGTGCTGGAGTTCTTATTGGGGGATTAGGCGGAGCGGCTGTTGGTACTGCTGGTGGATTCGCAGCAGCAGGAGTTACTACTTCTGCAGTAATGGCACTTGGAACTGCTTCTACCGGGACTGCTATTGCTTCTTTAAGCGGAGCGGCCGCTACGAATGCTACTCTGGCAGCCATTGGCGGAGGTGCGATAGCCGCCGGCGGAGGGGGTATTGCACTTGGGACTACCATTTTAGGTGTGTCAACACTGGGTGTAGGATTGCTTGTCGGGGGTACGATTTTTACTATAACAGGTTCAAAACTATCTAAGAAAGCAGATGAGGCCTACTATCAATCTCTGGAAATTGAGAGGCAGATTAATGAGATCAATGCATATCTGAAGGACCTTAAGATATGTGCTCAGAGGTATAGTTCTCTCTTGGAACGCATAAAGACTATATATGATAACCGATTTGCTGATTTGAGGAGGATTATTATAGAAGACCGCAAAACAGAATGGTCGCTTTTTACAGAAGAAGAGAAGCTTGTTACTCAGAATTGTATTCTGTTGGTTGGGCTTCTTTATAAGATGTGTAAGGTTCAGCTTGTAATAAAGGATCCTAATAATTCCGAAACCAATATGATCAATGCCGAAGATGTTGAAGGTTGTATGTGTCAAGTAAACAAATCGATTGAAGATTCCATGGGAAAGGACGAATAATATGTTTTTAGACAGATTGAATAATGAAGAGAAAGTAATGTTTTTAGATCTTGCAGTATATGCAGCTCAGTCGAATGGAATAGTAGATGAGGCAGAGTCAAAAATGCTGATGCAGTATTGTAAAGAAATGGGCATCGCCTTTTATGATGTTTCCAGCATTCATAGTATGGAAGAAGTAAAGAACTGTTTCTCAGTGACAAGTGAAGAAAAGAAACGAATTGTGGCTTTAGAGTTATTAGGCCTTTGTTACATAGATGGGGATTTCGATAGTGTTGAAAGTGCATTTGCGGAGAAGTTTTCACGAGATATTGGGGTAAGTGATGAAGTTTATAAGGTTTTGACCCGAGATATCGATGAATATGTAACTATTCTCAGCATAATTGAAGGACATCTGACAGAGTAATTCGGATCTGAATTGAAATATCTTCCACTAAAACGGTGGTGATTACAGTAAACAAAGTGTGAAAGGAGCCTTTATTTGGACTCTTTCAGTATATGGCGGTGCTATAATCTGCTTAATGAACCCTATTGGTTCTAGGGATAAGGATTGGAATAGGTGGAGGTATAGATAGGCTTACTGTAATGTTTTATATTGCGTTGGTTTATGTAGCGATTCGTATGTTAATCTGGGGCCTTAAGGCAGCTTGGGGTATCGCTAAGATTGCGGCGTTTGTTGTTCTTTTGCCCATAATGATCATTGGTCTGGCTATGGCAGGGATGTTTATGTTGGCTATGGGATTGCTAGTACTTGCAGTGGTTTTCTCTACTATAGGAGCGCTGATATGGGTGTGATCCATAAGAATTATCTGTTGAAAATCTTTTGATTTCAGGCTGGACTATGAATTCCTTGGTGTAAGACTCTGTTTGACACACAGGCTTTTTTGAAGGATTTGTCTAATCGGAATGATACCAAAGCAATACGCAACCTCTGTTTGTCTATAGTCGCGCTTGTAGTGGCCTTTATTATTGTTGCTATGCCCCACCAATATGGTGGGGTGTTTTGTTGCGAACGAGAATGAAAAGTTGCAAAAAATATTGAATGATAATGATAAGTTGCCAATTTGTAAATATAGTTGCAAAAACGTGCGCTTTTATTGATGGAAATGCAACAGGGTGTTATATTGATTTTGTAATCAAACAGACTCAGCTGGCGCAAAATTCTAATCATGGAGGCTCCCAAATGAACGAACGTGTACAGGTTGACTTCTTAAGAAAAAGGATGATTGAATTAAGAGAAAAGAATCATAAGTCTCAGTCCGAAATGGCTGAGTTGATTGGATGTAATAAATCAACTCTTTCTCGTGCAGAAAAAATCGGCGGAGATACTGGATATAAAACAGTTCTCGGATTTGCTATAGATTATTGTGATAGATTAGGACTTACACCAGAGCAAAAGGAACTTTTTCTTCGAGGCGAAAAGGTGATCGTTACAGACACGTCTGCTTTGCTTAAGAATACGCAGTTGGTTGATGAACTCAGCCAAGAATACAGTATGGTAATTGTACCTGATATTGTTGTTGAGGAACTGGACAATATCAAAGATAAAAATACCAATAATCTGGCTGCAAAGGCATGGCAGATTTTGAATTCCATTGGCAAGAAAGCCAATGTTGTTACGAGATATTATAATGGTGATCCTGATGATGGTAACAATGACAAAAAGATCGTGGCGGTTGCAAAAGCAGCGGCAGACGAATTCAATTGTGAAGTTGATGTTATAACAAATGATACTGGCTTTGCTGCTAGGTTGAGTGGGATTGATGGTATCAATGCCTTATATCTTGAAACCTATATAGTTACGAAACAAAACCTTGTTGATATAGATAGTCTAAAAAAAATAAATGAATACTACGCTGATAATTACGAAGATATCGATAAAGTTTTAGGTATTACAATTCCTAATGAAGAAGATATAAACGCCTATTTATCTGAAGGTAATACTCTTATTATTTCAGTGGTGCGTAATAAGAGAGAGCCTATGGAAAGACGAAAAGCGAAGATCAAGTGGTTGATTGATCATGGTGCCGATGTTAATAAGCGAGATTGTGGAAAGTACTACTTTCCACCGCTTTCTCATGCCGTACAGAATGGTGATTTTGAAATGTTTAAATTCTTGCTGCATGATTGCAACGCAAATCCGAATGTTGGTAGTAGGAATCCTCGTGATTCGGGGAAAATAAGGCAGAAGAATGATGGAAATATGCCTCTTATGATTGCTGCATGGGATAACAAGAAAGATTTCGTTAGGGAATTATGTAACGATCCAAGAACGAGTTTGAATCAGCAAGATGGTAATGGATTTACAGCTCTTATCAAAGCTTGCTATTGGGGTTGGCTTGAATCTAGGGATATATTACTCAATGCTGGTGCGGACCCCAAAATTGTTGACCGTGATGGATATACTGCCGAGGATCGTTACCATGAGTATCTTGAGACCGGAAGAAGAAAGAATCAGAATTATAAAAAGAAACCGCATTGGGATGGGCAACGCAATAGATGATTAACAGAATCTGTATTTCCATTAATAACCAATGTAATCTTGGATGCAAGTATTGTCATTTTCACGAGAAAGGGATACTAGAAGACTCAGAGATGAATATCTATGAGATCCTAGATAACGTGAAAAACTATGCTAAGAGTGATTTCAAAATAGGGTTTGTTGGAAATGGTGAGTGTTTCCTCGTGTGGGATCAACTTAAGTCTTACATTTCTTATATTGAAAACTATGACAATATTAGTTCATATACCATAACTAATGGAACAGTTTCTCTTACTGATGAAGACTGGATGTTTCTTGAAAGCCACAATGTTAATGTTGGTTTCTCTTTGGATGGTTATAAGGAGCTTCACAACATGAATCGCTGTGATTCTTTTGACAAGGTTATAAAGAACGTTGAGGAATATAAGCGAGTGACGGGACATTATCCTACTTTTAATGCTACCGTTGGCAAGGAAAGTATCCATAATGCAGACAAAGTGATTTCCTTTTTCAAATACTATGGTACCAGAGTGACTTTTTCACGAATGATTGGTAAGCAAGGAATATCTCTGCAAGAATACAGAGATTTTCTTTCTCTTGCAGAAAAGCATATATCAATAAGAAGAGGCGGCCTTGATTGCACCATGTATGGTGGACAATGCGGAGCAGGTAAGAACAACTATTTTTTTGCTAATGGAAAGGTTTATTACTGTGGTAACTGTATTGATTTACCACCAGTTGGTGATAGCAGCATGAGATTTGAAGAACTTGAGAAAATCTCTTTACAGTTTGATCGCAACTATTGTTTCAAGGAGTCACTATGAGAATTGGACTGTATGGAATGCCAACATCTGGCAAATCATATATTTTAGGTCAGGTGGATTCTGTTAGAGTTATGCATGGCAGCAGAATGCTTCGTCAAATCTGCAATGACTTTGAGCGCAAGGATGAGGAGCAAAAGAGAATTGTTCGACTAAAATTGGCGAATATATTATCTTCTGAAGATGCTTTTATCATGGATGGTCATTATTCTTTCGGAGATAAGATTGCATTCACAGAGAGTGATGGCCGTCTTTATGATGCTTTCTTGTATTTATACATTTCACCGGAGATTCTTAAGAAACGCATGAAGAATTCGGAACGTAACAATAAGTACTTGGGTTACGATATTGAGAAATGGCAAAAATATGAGATTGAGAGTTTGAGAAAATACTGCCATAACAATAATAAGGATTTCTATGTTATAGATAATCCCCCGGAAAATGAATTTGGTGATGTTTCTGAAGTTCTTGAATTCATAGCGGCTGTAGTAAATGGATACAGTTGCTTACGCTTTGCAAAAGATTGTTCAAACGAAATACTTAACACATGTAAATCAGATACAGTTGTCTTGATGGATGGAGATAAAACTATTACTGTAGAAGATAGTTCTTATGCTGTATTTGGATATAATACTCATATTTATGATGGAAACTTTTACACTGGATTTCAATCTTGGAAACAGGAAAAGGAATTTAAGTCATACAGTTTTGATCGTATAACTGAAATGCCAGTTTCCTTAAATGAAACAGTGTGTAAGGCCATTACAAATGATACATACATATTAACTTCTGGGCACAAACGGGTGTGGCATTATATTTCACAGCAGTTAGGTATTCCCTTTTATCAGGGAGTGGAGATGGCTGCTGAAACCAAGATGTATATAACAAGAATTCTTCAACATGTTGGCAAAAGAGTAATTGCATATGGTGATGGCATGAATGATTACTATATGTTAAAGCAAGCAGATACAGGATATCTAGTAACCAAGAAGGATGGAACTATTAGTAGATCACTAAATGACATGGATTTGGAGGGGATAAGTTTTGTTTGAACTTGAAAAGAATGATGAGGTCAATAAGTTAATTGAAATAACGAAGTCAAATTCAGGAATTTCAGGACCGGAGCTTTGCAAGGCTCATATGGAATTGGGTAGACGATTGGCTGAGAGTATGCAAGGGTTTGAGCCAAACGATACCACAATTGTAGCACTGCTCAGAGGAGGCTTTTTCTTTGCTGAAGGTATGTATTTCTCGATGGGGTGTAAATTCTATACATATGATCCCAAACACGAGGAGTTTGTTCGACCGAATACTAAGAATATTATAATAGTCGACTCTGTTATTAGTACTGGAAGAACAATTAAGAAAATACTAACTCCAGATATGCATATTGCCTGCTGTGTTATTAACGAAAATGCTGTGGCAAGTTTTGAAAAGCAGCTATATACGGTAAGAGTATCAAAGAATTCGTTTGTTGGTGAAGAAGTAAAAATACAAATCGGAAATGTTGGTCCCGACACCACAATGCGTTTGTTTAATCAGATTTAAACAGGACAAACCGAAAGATATCGTAAAAACAGGTCAGCTCTGACCTGTTTTTGTTTGTTTGGAAGGTTCATCGTTGCAGAAAGTATAAAAAAGTTGCAAAAAGACCATCAACGACAATAACTGTTGCAGAACGGTTGCGGCGGTTGCAAGAAACAGAGATGAGGAACGCTATGGTGCAACTTTGTTGCGTCTGTTGCGAATATGCCTGAAAGCGTTGCGGAAAATGCAACGACTCGATATGATGAAATCACAAAGCAAAAAACCCCGCAAACAACAAAAGGAGGGCAAGAAAATGAAACAGACAAGAGTAAACGAGATTATGAACAGAATGACAGCATTCGAGAACGACAAGTACACCAGAGATGAGATGTTAAATGAGTTCTTCAAGCTCCAGAAAGAAATGGCAACAATCGCTTTCGGAGAGACTCTCTCAGAGGAAAAGAGATTCTACGATATCTCAGATCACTACTCAGACAAAAACAGAAGAAACAACAGAGTATCAGCTCAGAAGATGGAAACATTCAGAAAGGAGTGTGGCGCAGCAACAAACTACATTAAGGCTGAGATTTCCGGACGCAAGGGAGAGAGTAAGGCATTTTACAAGCTTAACTACCTTCTGTCTACACACAGCCTGAGAAAGAACGTAGAGATCAGCAATGGTAACAGAAAGACAGAGATTGACATCTTAGTAGTCACAGAAAAGGCAGCGTTCATCATTGAGGTTAAGAACACAAAGAGAGACATCTTCATTGATGAACATGGTCAGTACTATCGCACAGGAGAATTTCTAAAGTGGGATTCAGATATCGGAAGCAAGCTGGCAATGAGAGAGGAGTTTGTAAAAATAGCCGCTGAGAAGGCCGGTATAAAAAACCTGAAGGTAGAGAAGGTCGTTGTCTTTACAGACAACAGAGTAAGAGTTCAGAACAAGTGCAAGAGCATAAGAACCTGTTTCCTTAGCCAGTTGACGTCAGTAATCGATACCTACAGAGGCGAAAAGGCGTTAACACTTGAGAATATCGAGACTCTGCTGAGAGCAGTAGACGAGATGACAACAAACTCAAGCTACGTTCCGGAAATCGATATCAACAAGTTCAAGGCAGACTTCGCAGAGATCGTAGCAACAATGGATTACGAGACAACAACAGAACCTCAAATGGTCTGGTTGAAGACTTGGAGAACCTTAGTCTCATCGCTGACTCTTAGAAGGGTGGCATCACTTTTTCTGACAATCGGAACAGTAGCAGCAATTGTAAGGTTGGTTTAAATCAAGGAGGAAAGACTTATGAATGACATCGCAAAAGGAATGATCATCGTACTTATTATCCTGTACATCGTGTCTCCTGTTGACGCTTGCCCGGGTCCAATCGATGACATCATATTAGCTCTAATAGGATTTGCAGCTGCTAAACATCACGTAATTGATGCTTAAGAAAAGGAGGATCTCATAATGAATATCTATACAACAAACGAATGGAAAGGCTACGGAAAGCAAAACTATTACAGGAATGAGTACCGATTGGAAGGAGGTGAAGTTACTAAATACAAATGCCATCGATTTAAGAGCTTTGATGGACACGAGAACAGTTGGAACGAGGAAGAATCATTCGAAACATCGTGGTCGTTAAACGATCAAACAATGCCGGAATGGTTAAGACAGTATTTTTAAGTATTTAGGAGGACATTATTATGACAGACACATGTGAGAACTGCGGAAGATCATTAATTGGTGGGGAGCTCACGCTCCCCTGGGAAGACGGAGATAATGCGTACGCATATGTTACCTGCCCACATTGTGGTCATGAAAATACCCAATATGGATACGGTGAAGATGATTGATGGAGGTGAAACCTATGGCAATGTCATACTCAGATAAACAGAACTATATCAATAAGCTTTTTGATTACGAAGAATCGAATAATGTTCCGGATAAAGAACGCCTAACCTATGACCCTTATAAGGATAATCCGGCAATTTCGGAACCGGCTCCTAGTAAAAAGGCCTATGTAGATATAAGATCCGTAGTAAGTCTCGTAAGAGAACTACGGTATTTAGGGAAACTGTGATATTTCTTCTCATGATTAATGGCGGGAGCTGGAGCAATTCAGCTCCTTCCTTTTTTACATCATTTTACAAATGAGATGAACGATAGCTTTTGCAATAAAAATCGGTTTCAAAGAGCCCGTTCCTGACATTTCTAATTGGGAACAACAGAACATCTCAAACACATATGTATTCGACAGTAAGAAAAATGTTCTCTTATGCTCAACACTAAAGTGCATTGAGGGCGTACTACACCATTTTATGTACCAAAATACTACATGCGTACAGCAATTTACTGAAGGATACTGCCGTATGTCTTTTTTTGTAGTTTGAGTTTCAGCAAGAAACTAAAGCATACTAAAGCATACTAAACAGTAGATGGGCGGCATCCCGACACTCAAAATCATAAGCTGATATAACTCATCATAATCGTGATTATGAGGGACATAAGGAGATTCTGTGTGTTAGTTTGTACCAATAGTGTGCCAATTCAATAGAAATCGGTTTGAATGATATGTGGTACAGATGTATCCCTTTTACATTTTCTGCTACAATACCCTCATACCACCACGGGGAATAGACACTATGCACACTACAACTACAACACACAGAACACTTAGAAACTCCATCATCAGAGCACTCGCAATCGCGGCGTTGGTAACTGTCAGCCTCGGCACACTCGCCGCATGCAGCGACGCCGCCGAGACGCAGGCTGAATCCACAGGCAACGCAGACATCACGTCGAACTGGACTTATGTGAGTGTGACGTCGGATGAGGGGGAGACGATCATGAATGAGGGGCTTGATGCGCTGCCTGAGGATGAGACCCCGTACTTCATCTGCGACGGCACTGAGTTCCAGCTGCGCGTTTATGAGGACCACGTCGGCACGGGCACCGTTACCGCGAACGAGGACGGCACATACACGCTCGATCTTAACAACAGCGACACGGACGTGACCGCGATCATCGAGGGTAACACGCTCGATCTCGTTTTCCCTTCGGGAAGGATGCTGACATTCGAAGCAGAGTAAGGTCTGTTGCTTAGGCGGCAGACCTTTGTTTTGTGTGCCTTGGTTTGCTCCGGTCAGAACAGACGAGTCGGGCACGCACAGGAAGAATCGTTTTCGCAGAGGGTTGGTCTTAACCTCCTCTTCTACCAACTCTTACCAGGGGTCCCTTCGGGGATCCCTTTTCATTTACGCGGCGTGTTTGCTACAATAGCCACAAATGTAAAAGGAGGATTCCCCCATGCCGCACGTAGAGATCAAATGCTATCCGGGAAGAACAGAAGAGGTTAAGAAGGCTTGCGCCGAGAAGGTGGCAGCGGATGTTGCCGAGACGCTCGGCTGCCCTGCGACCGCCGTGTCAGTCGCCATCAAGGAGATCCCCCAGGAGAACTGGAAGGACGTCTTTAACGGTCAGATCATGGCAGACAAAGAATCCCTCTACGTAGAGCCGGGATACACCTGCGAGTAAAACAATAAATAACTGCACAGTAAGGAGGTCCCTATGAACGAAGTAATCAAGGTGCTGACAGAGAGAAGAAGTATTCGTAAGTTTAAGTCTGAGATGCTTTCTAAGGCGGACCTCGAGCAGATCATTGACGCCGGACTTTATGCTGCAAGCGGCATGGGTAAGCAGTCGGCGATTGTGATCGCAGTTACTGACAAGGAATTGCGAGACAAGATCTCGGTGTAACGGGAGACTATGAAGGCATCGGTCATCTGGCAGTCGGCTATACAGACGGAGACGCACCTGCTGCTTTACCACGTAAAGACGGTAGGGTATATTGGTGTGAGTAACCTTAAGGAGAACTGATATGGACTTAACACCCGAGAGAAAAGCAGAGATAGAGCAGAACCTGATCGAGAATGAACTTATAGAGCAGGGAGATCACCTCGTGCACTCAGAGAGGGGCGACTACTGGGAGAAGTTGCTGTGCTTCTATTCGCAGGTCAGAGGTTACTACTATTGCACGACGGAATGCCTCGTCTTCGTCGGCGGCTTTGCGGGTTCGACATTCTGGTCCGTGCGCTATAAGGACATCAAGAAGTTCGAGAAGTGCACCGTCGGTCCGTTCATCCCGACAGGCATCCGCATCACGTTCTACGACGAGAAAAAGGGCAAGGATCGAAAGTACAAGATGTCCGTCCTGGGGCGCGCGAAATGGCTGTCATTCCTCGGTCAGAACGTTCCGAAGAATCAGGAAGATTAATAATCAAACCAACGAAAAACGGATGCTCGCGCATCCGTCTTTTTTATCTTAAGTTCAGATCAGATTGTCGTCTGCCGGAGGCAGAACCAGAGACAATTTTCGAAAAGTGTCTCTACTTTTGTCTCTACAGAGTGCACAGAGACAAAACCGGAGACAAAAGTTGATTTTTGTCTCTGAAAACTCAATCTCTTTTGGGGGAGAGGGGTGGAAGTCCGCGCTTCCAGCGGCCGGATAAGTAGAATGTCCAGGTAATAAGGAATCCCATGCCGAAGCCAAAGATGCCGTTCCACCAGATGATCGTGTGACCGAGGAAAGGGCTGTAGCGCAGAAGGTATACCATGACGACGCGTGTGCCGAGTGCGCAGCATGCGACGATCATCGGAAACAGCGAATGATTCGTGCCCTGGAATACACCGAATACGGGGATATAGACCGACAGGACAATATTGATCATCGCGACTGCCTTGAGATGAGCAAGGCAGTATACGGCTGCCTCGTCGGACAACTTGAACAATGCGATGATCTGCGGCGCGAAGATCCACACGCATGCGCAGATAACAAGCGTCATCAGGAACGATATCAGAAGCGTTTGGAGAATTCCGGTCTTGATCCTCTCAAGCTTTCCGGCTCCGATGTTCTGTCCGGTATAAGTTGCCATCGTCGTCTGGAATGCGTTGCAGGGAAGATTAAGATACATCTCGATCCTCTGACCTACCGTGAATGACGCTGTCATTACCTTGCCGAATCCGTTGACGGCGCGCTGGATAAACGTCATGCCGAACGATACGACGATGAGCTGCAGCGAGATCGGGAAGCCGACGACGCATGTCTTCTTAACAAGAGACGAATCCCACTTGTATTCGCTTAAAGAGAAGCGGAACAGCGGGTATCGTACACGCATGTAGATATATGCCGCAGCGAAAGACAAAGCCTGCGAGATCACGGTCGCGATCGCGGCGCCTGCGACTCCCCAGGGGATGACCTTTACAAACAGCAGATCGAGACCGATATTGGTAAGTGATGATATCAGCAGGAAATACAATGTCGCTGCACTGTCTCCGACTGCGCGAAGGATCGCGGAGAAGATGTTATATCCGAACTGGAAGATGAGTCCCACAGCGTAGATACGAAAGTACAGCAAAGTCATGTCGAGGATCTCATACGGAACATCAACAAGATATTTGAAAGCAGGGTAGGACAGGACGACTCCGAGCAGCGCGGATATAACGCCCAGCGTCATCAGGAAGAGGATGCCGACAGATGCGTTACGGCGGACGTCTTCGTTATCCTCGGCACCGTAATTTTGGGCTACGACGACTCCGTTGCCGCTCGAGAAACCTATCGCGATCGCAAGGAAAAGAAAAGCGAAGCTTCCGGTCGTGCCGACTGCGGACAGCGCGTCCTCACCTGCGAACTGACCTACGATGATCGCATCGGCGGTGTTATAGAGCTGCTGCAATAATGACCCTGCAAGTACCGGCAGGGAGAAAGATAATATGTGCTTCCAAGGCGCACCTTCTGTCATCATCTTCATACGCATAGGCGCAATTCTATCAGCATATCGGCAAAAATGAAACACACTTTTCGCGCACGCGGATGTAAAATATATTTATGTATTACGCGAGTGTCGGAGTGTTGGCGCTGATAATGCACTTTATCATCAACCTTGACTACCTGAAGTGGTTCAGTAAGGCTGAGATGTCACACTTGCGCCTGTCGACGAAGCGATACCGCATTTTCCTTTACTGCGTCGCTGTGTACTACCTCACGGATATCATGTGGGGCGTCTTCTATGCGCAGGGACTTACGGCAGTAACTTACATAGATACGATACTGTATTTCCTTTCGATGGTGACGACGGTGCTTCTGTGGACGCGCACCATGGTCGTGTACCTCGGAAGAAGAGGCGCGCTGACGACGGCGTTCATCACGGCGGGTTGGATGATATTCGTTTTCGAGGCGGTGTCGCTTCTTATCAACTGCTTCATCCCGATCGTGTTCGGCTTCGATGAGCAGGGAGTGTACCACACGTATTCCGGCAGAGTAATCACGCTCGTGCTGCAGCTTGTCCTTTATCTGCTGACAGGTGTGTATGCTTTCGTAGTCGCTTACAAGTCCGACGGTATCGTAAGAAAGCACCACAGAACGATCGCCCTGTCGAGTACCGTTATGTCAGCCTTCATCGCACTGCAGTGCATATTCCCGCTGATGCCGTTCTATACGGTCGGTTGCCTCATCGCCACGACTATCGTGCACACATACGTCTCCTACGACGATAAAGAGGAGCAAAGACGGCAGATCGGCGAGACCCGCCTTATCGCATACCGCGATGCGCTCACGGGGGCAAGAAGCGTGCACGCTTACGTCGAGACGCGCGCCAAGACAGACGAGCTCATCTCCGCAGGTACTGTCAAAGAATTCGGAATAGCCGTATTCGATCTTAACGGACTTAAGCATGTTAACGATACGCAGGGGCACGAAGCGGGCGACAAATATATCATCTCAGGCTGCAAACTCATAAGGGAGTATTTCCCGAATTGTTCCGTATACCGTATCGGCGGCGACGAGTTCGTTATCATTCTCGAAGGCGAAGCATATCACAGAAGAGATGAGATGCTCGCGGCGTTTAATGACCGGATGGACCGCAACGGCGCTCAGGGGCTCGTTACCATAAGTGCAGGGCTCGATGTGTTCAGACCCGAAGAGGACAATGACATGAATACGGTTTTTGTCAGGGCCGACAGGAAGATGTACAAGCGCAAGAAGGAAATGAAAGCCGCAGCCTGAAGGAATTCCTATTCAAGATATGTATAGTCCCGTGTTATACTAATTAATACGCGCGCGTTGCATAAGGCGCGCCGGAATTATTCACACGGAGGAATATATGAGCAGGCTTTCCAACATTACCATCTCCATGGCTCAGGAGACTGTAGAAGAGCTGTACAAGGATATCGAACGTAATATCCAGACCAGCCAGCCCGGACTTTGTCCTGTCGACCTCGCAGCGGCTTTTATTCATTTAAGTCACGCGAGATCCTGCGGTAAGTGCACACCTTGCCGTGTCGGCTTAGGCAAACTTGAAGATCTTATCGAGGCAGTACTCGACGGTAAGGCAACGATCGAGGACATCGACGAGATCGAGAAGATGAGTGATACCATCTTCAGATCCGCAGACTGCGCTATCGGTTCCGAGGCAGCAAGAATGGCAGTAAAGGCAGTAAAGGGTTTCAGGGACGACTTCGAGGAGCACGTCAAGTACGGCCGCTGCAAGTTCCAGAACTTCAAGTCGGTACCTTGTGTATCCGAGTGTCCTGCTCATGTTGATATACCGGGCTACATCGCCCTCATCAATGAAGGAAGATATGATGACGCAGTTAAGCTCATCCGTAAGGACAATCCGTTCCCTGCGACATGCGGCATGATCTGCGAGCATCCCTGCGAGGAGCACTGCAGAAGAAAGCTCGTCGATGATGCTATCAATATAAGAGGGCTGAAGCGCTACGCCGTAGAGCATGAGTCTGAGATCAAGGCTCCCGTCTGTGCCGAGGCTACAGGCAAGAAGGTCGCGATCATCGGAGGCGGTCCTTCCGGACTTACGGCAGCTTATTTCCTCTCTGTTATGGGTCACGAGTGCACAGTATATGAGCAGCGTGATAAGCTCGGCGGAATGCTTCGTTACGGTATCCCGAGCTACAGACTTCCCCGCGAGATCCTCGATAAGGAGATCGAGGGCTTGAAGCTTTCAGGATTCAAGACGATCACAAATATTTCAGTAGGTAAGGACATCACACTCGAGCAGCTCCGTAAGGACTACGACGCTGTATATATCTCGATCGGTGCTCACACAGACAACAAGATCGGTATCGACGGCGAGGACGCTGAGGGCGTTATCTCCGCAGTTGAGATGCTCCGCGGTATCGGCGACGGCAATATGCCCGACTTCTCAGGTCAGGACATCGTAGTAGTCGGAGGCGGTAACGTTGCTATGGACGTTGCGCGTTCCGCAATAAGACTCGGCGCTAAGACGGTTAAGATCGCTTACAGAAGACGTAAGGTCGACATGACTGCTCTTGCTGAGGAGGTCGAGGGTGCTGTAGCTGACGGCTGCATGATCCTTGAGCTCAATGCTCCCACACGTATCGAGAAGACAGACGACGGCAAGGTCGCTGCTCTCTGGGTACAGCCTCAGATCGTAGGTGAGGTTAAGTGGGGAAGACCTGCTCCGGTTAACGCCGATTCACCCGAGGTCCGCCTCGCTTGCGACAAGGTGCTCGTTGCTATCGGTCAGGGCATCGAGTCCTCACACTTTGCAGATAACGGCATCCCCGTTAACAGAAGAAAGATCGCTGCCAAGGATACTGCTGATTTCGACGGTATCGACGGCGTCTTCTCCGGCGGTGACTGCGTTACCGGTCCCGCGACAGTTATCAAGGCTATCGCAGGCGGTAAGGTCGCAGCTGCCAACATCGATGAGTACCTGGGCTTCGATCACGAGATCACGAGCGGCGTAGAGCTGCCTCCGGTAAGATTTGCAGACCGTGAGCCTATGGGCCGTGTCAACATGACAGAGCGTCCTGCTTCCGAGAGAACGAAGGACTTCGACCTGATGGAATTCCCGATGACAGACCAGGAGGCTTGTCAGGAATCCGCGAGGTGCCTGCAGTGCGATCACTTCGGCTGCGGTAAGTTGAAGGGAGGCAGAGAGCTCAAATGGTAAATCTGACGATAGACGGTAAGAAAGTATGTGTTAACGAGGGTGTTACCATCCTCGAAGCAGCAAAGTCCGCAGGTATCAACATCCCCACGCTTTGCTATTGGAAGGGTCTCAACGAAGTCGGCGCATGCCGTGTGTGCGTAGTTGAGGTCGAGGGCATCCGTAAGCTGCCCGCTGCGTGCAACACTGCAGTACACGAGGGCATGGTAGTTCACACCAACTCCCGAAAAGTTCGTGACGCACGTAAGACAAACGTTCAGCTCATCCTCTCCGAGCACGACTGCCGCTGTCCGCAGTGTATCAGAAGCGGCAACTGCTCTTTGCAGACTCTTGCTCAGGATCTGAATATCATCGATATTCCTTTCGCGAAGAAGGTTCCCGAGAATACTTACAGCAAGTCATTCCCGCTGAACCGCACTAACAGTAAGTGCATCAAGTGCATGCGCTGCATCCAGATGTGTGAGAAGCAGGCATGTAATATCTGGGATCTGATCAACACAGGTTCAAGATCTACAGTTGGTCTTCGTGAGGGTTACTCTCTTGAGGAGTCCAACTGCGCATTGTGCGGCCAGTGCATCACACACTGTCCTGTAGGTGCTTTGACTGAGCGCGACGATACTACAAAGGTTATCGATGCTCTTAATGATCCCGATAAGATCGTTGTTGCACAGATCGCACCTTCCATCAGAACCGCATGGGGCGAGGCTTGGAATCTGTCCGCTGAAGAGGCGACAGTCGAGAGACTTGCTTCCGCGCTTCATATCATGGGATTCGATTATGTATTCGATACGAACTTCACGGCTGACCTGACGATCATGGAGGAGGGAAGTGAGTTCCTGGCACGCCTCGGTGATGCTGATAATTCGAAGCTTCCTTTGTTCACTTCATGCTGCCCGGGTTGGGTAAGATTCGTTAAGTCTCATTACCCTGAGTTCGTGGATAATCTTTCTACGGCTAAGTCACCTCAGCAGATGTTCGGTGCGGTCGCGAAGAGCTACTATGCAGATATCCTCGGCGTCGAGCCTTCCAAGATCTACTGCGTATCCATCATGCCTTGTCTTGCCAAGAAGCATGAGTGCGCTATCCCCGCTATGAACGATGCTTGCGGTGATCCCGATGTTGATGTGGTTCTTACAACACGTGAGGTTGACCGTCTCATTCGTTCCGAGTTCATTAACCCTGCCGAGATCGAAGACAGAGCGCTCGATATGCCTCTGGGTATCGGTTCCGGTGCAGGTAATATCTTCGGTGCTACAGGCGGCGTTATGGAGGCGGCGCTAAGATCCGCATACTTCCTCGTAACAGGCTCCAATCCCGATCCCGATGCATTCAAGGATGTAAGAGGTCAGGACGGCTGGAAGGAAGCAACATTCGATATCAACGGCACAACGCTGAAGGTCGCTGTTGTTAACGGATTGGGCAACGCTGATAAGCTTCTCAAGGCTTTGAAGTCCGGCAAGGTATCTTATGACTTCATCGAGGTCATGGCTTGTCCCGGCGGATGCGTAGGCGGAGGCGGACAGCCTATTCACGATAATGTGGAGATGGCTCCCGAGAGAGCGCCGACGCTCTACTCACAGGATGCCGCTTCTGATCTGAGATTCTCACACGAGAACCCTTCGATCACAGCGATATATAAGGATTATCTGGGTAAGCCTCTGTCAGAGAAATCACATCACCTGTTACACACTGATCACCACGCATGGTCAATGCCTAACGAGTAAAATCGAAGCCCTCTCAAAAATCGAGAGGGCTTTTTCATGCTTACTGTTGTTTCTTGCGAAGTTCGTACTTGCGGTTCTTGACCTTATACATCTCCTCGTCGGCTTCCTTGATAGCCTTGGTGATGTCGAATTCCTTATCAAGAACTGTCTTGGTATAGCCGCAGCTCGTCGAGACTTTATAGGGCTTGCCCGAAGTCTCGTTATAAGCGTCGAGCGTCGCGTTGATATTCCTGATAATCTCTTCCGCATCGCACTCGCCGAATACGATGGAGAAGACCTCATCGCCGCCGAATCTTGTGGACAGACTCGACTCGGGAACTGACTTGCTTAATGAATAAGCAACCTGATAGATCGCGCTGTCTCCCTCGGCGTGACCGTAAGTATCATTAATAAACTTCAAACCGTCGAGGTCTGACATGAGGACAGTTACCGGGATGCCGTCGTACTCCGGCTCGCGGCGCAGCTGTTTCAACTGATTCTGGAAGCCTATACGGTTGAACAGTCCGGTCAGCGCATCGTGACGGTACATCTCGTCCATCTCTTTAAGAAGCGTCCTCTGATAGCGAATGTTGATATAGCCGCCGATGCCGATGCTGATGGCATTTGTGACGCTCAAGGTGTTCGTGTAATTCGAGATCAGGAAGTCCTTGAAGTGATAGCATACGAAGCCGAACGGGCGGTCCATGAATACGAGGGAATTGAATATGAGAGGGAAGCCCGCATTCGTGATCTCCATTATCCTCGAGCAGATCGAAGGCGCGAGCACATCCTCGAATAATTCTCCGTCGCGGCTCGACAGATCGAGCGTTCCTTCCTTGTATCTCTCGGGGTAGTCGGAGTCGTATATCATTACGAATTCCTTCTTGGAGTCGAGTATATTCTTGTCCGTGAAGTAGTTGATATCCTTTTCGAAACAGCGTCTGTCTACGACGGTGAGGGAGTGGTCCAGCTTGTAGGATTCGAGCTGGGATACCATCTGTCCCGGGGTTTTGCTCATCTGCATCGAAGACGTGATGAAGGTAAGTACGCGGTTGTCGTCGTTAAGACGCGCGAAGCTCTCTCTGAAACGGTTCTTCAATATCGCAGGGTGCTCCGTGTGCTCGGGACAGCCGCAGGACTGGTTAGGCTGGAATGTGGGCTCGATGAGTTTGTTATGAGGTTCGCCGCCGTTGACCGCTTCCACTACGAGCTCTGCCGTGGCGGTAGCCATCTTGATGATGTCGCATGAGGCTGTAGTGATCTTCGGTGTGGTGAAGTAGATCTCGTCGTAGCCGTCGAAGCCCGTTACGATAACGTCATGCGGCACCATGTAGCCTGCTTTCATGAGCATCTCGGATACGGTGATGGCCATGATGTCGTTCGCGCATATGATCGCCTCGGGCATGTCGCCTCTGTCGATCAGAGCCTGCGTCGCGATGCGGCACGGATCCGCCCAGAAGTCGCCGTGGCTTACCATAGTGGCTCTGTCGAACTCTATGCCGTTCTCCTCGAGAACCTTGCGGAAAACTTCGATCCTCTGTTCTGAGAACTCATTTCCGTTATGTCCCGCCATGATGTGCGGACGCTTGACGCGGTGATACTCGATGACGTGACGCACGACCTGCTCGAAGCCGTGATTGTAATCGTAGCCTAAGCAGGAGCAGTCTTCGTAATGACCGTCCGCGATGACGACGGGAAGATTGTGATTCTTGGCCTGGCGGATGATCTTGCCGGCAATCTTGTGGCTCTTGATCTTCTCGTCCATGATGATGACGGCATCGATATAGCGGTAGGGGATCAGGTCGAAGACGTATTTCTCTGTCGCCTGACGGTCCTCTTCCCAGTAGATATCGGAATTGATAGTGAAGATAAGAAGGGAATAGCCCTCGTCTTTAAGCAACTCATTAAGTCGCACGATATACCCGTGCGTCGAAGGCTCATAAACACGCGAAGTGCACAGAGCGATGAGTTTTTTGCCGTTGATCATGAGCGACCCTCTGTTGATGTTAATTTTAACCAATTTAAATTTTAACAATAAAAATAAGAATAAACAGTTAAGAAATGTGGCGTGAATTTGACTATGTCAAATAGGCAATTGTCAATTCATGAGGTATAATGGAAAAACTTGTTAAATTTTAAAGAAGGGATAAAGATTTATGAAAACAATCAAGAAAATCGTCGCTTCGACTCTGGTCATGGCGATGACAATTCCTGTTTTTACTGCATGCAACAAGTCTTCAGGCAGCGGCAATACGATCTCTGCAGATGACCCGTGGTATGACGTAAAGACGATCGAACTCGGAGGAGACCTGGACACTTCAGTCTATGAGTCTTCCTACATGCGTTATCAGGGAATGTACAATGACGGTTATGTATTTAATCTGTCTGCCCAGAAGTTCATGCCCGATGACTTCGACTTCGAGACCGACAATTATCTCGATTATGTCGATGAGAGTCTTCTGGTGTATGACGCTGACGGTAACGAGATCAACAACATTCCTCTGACTGATTACATCGGTAATCTCGGACTCGGAGGTGTAGTTCTGTTCGATTCATGTGAGCAGACATCGGATGCTTTCTATATAAAGGTATCTTCTTATGATATTAATACGGGTGATACGGAAACTTACCGTATTTCCGTAGATCTCGGTACAGGTGAGTTCGGCGAGCCTGAAGAGGTTGAAGTATCTGCTGCTCTTGATGCTATTATCAATGACGGCGATGCTTCCGAAGAGTCTTCCCACAGAATCGGTGAGTACACTATCCGTAAGTTCTGGATGTATGGTACAGATATGTATTCTTATGTACTTGCCATCGTGGGTGATGACGGCAGCGAGACTATTCTTGATCTGAGAGATGAATTCCCGAATTACTCGATCTATGATATTCCTACGATCATCGATATCGGTAATGACAGAGCTCTCGTATGCGGTTCATTGAACGGCGGCGGAACAAAGTTCTTTACGATCGACTTTACTTCAATGAATATCTCTGAGGTTCAGGACGATATGTCTTGGATCTCTAATGAGATTGATCAGGTATCAGACGTTGCAGGTGTAGGTTCAGTAGTTATCAAGGAAGACGGCGTATATACCATCGACTTTGATACTAAGACCATTACTCCTCTTATGATGTTCACGGATTCTTATGTAAATCTGTATAACGTCAATACATTCGAGCCTATCATCATTACAGATGACAGATGCGTATTCTCCGGTGAGCCCGCTACACCTTCATACGGTACGATCCTCGAATTCTATCAGACAGCAAATCTTTATGTGTTTACAAGAGCCGAGGAGAATCCTAATGCAGGTAAGACCGTTATCGATGCGGCTTCTGTCGACAGTTTCTCTTTCGCACTTTGTAATGCGGTATGCGACTTCAACACAACAAACGAAGAATACTTCATCAGACTTAATACTAAGTACAATGTTGATAATTATTTAGAGATTAACCCTGATGACGATAGCGCTAACGAGGGTGCAGCAGATAAGGCTACATCCACACTCAGCAATCAGCTCGCTATTGATCTCATGTCCGGCGACGGTCCCGATATCATCATCAATGCAGCATCTTTGAGCATGCTTAACAACGGCGATTATCTCATGGATCTGTCCGAGTATTTCGATACAAATATCGATGCAAGCCAGTATTACATGAACATCATCAATGCAAGCCGCAAGGGTGATGCTCTCTATCAGATCCCGCTGTCTTTCTCTATTCTGGGTATCTCTACAGCAGAGGATAATGTTGATGCGGGTCAGATCGGATTTACTTTCGATCAGTATGTTGACTTTGTAGAAGGTCCCTGTAACGGACAGAATCCTTTCTCCGGAAGCAAGATCGATATCTTCATTGAACTCGCATCCTGCATGCAGGACAGCTTCATCACGGATGATGTCGTAAACTTTGATACTGAGGAGTTCAGAAGTCTTGTAGAGTTCGTTTCCGAGAATGTTAACGAGCAGCTGGTTGCTGACGATGACTACGGTTTCTATGAGGACGAGTCCGGAATTGCTTCAATCGCTTACGTCTACAGCGTTGATGATTATTTCAATCAGGTCGGAACTGACAACGTGCTCCTCGGCTTCCCGTCTTATGACGGAAGAGGTCCGGTTATCTACAATTCCGATTCTGTTGCCGTATCCAGTCTTACAGACTGCCCGGATGCCTGCCTCGAGTTCATCTCTGTTCTTCTCGGCGAGGAGTCACAGCAGGTATTCGCAGCAAATTCCATTCCTGTTAACCGTGCTGCATTCTCATATGCAAGCGGAAAGATCATCGAGTCTCACAATGAAGAGCTTGAGTACCTCCTGAACCAGATCCCCGAAGCACAGCTTCGTATGTACGGTTACAACACCAACATGATGGATCAGGCTGCTGTTGATGATTTTGATGCATTCATCGGAACAGTCGAGAGCATATATATCAATGACGGTTCGATCAACTCTATCATCAGAGAGGAAGTTCCTTCCTACTTCGAAGGTCAGAAGACTCTCGAGCAGATCATCCCCGTTCTCACAGACCGTGTAAGCACAGTCCTTGAGGAAAGGCGATAAGCAAGATTTCCTCGCTTAACTTAAAACAACTCAGGGTGTCTCGCATGAGGCGCCCTGTTTCATTTGTTATCAAACTATTTACAGTATAGGTATATAAGCGTAATACCTGTCTTTGTATAATTCAGGTATGAGCAGTAATGATCAATACAACAAGGATGTCCGGTTTATCGAGAAGATAGACGGAATGCTCGAGCGCCGCTTGGATCATACGGCTTATATCTTTACGTTCGCGGCGTGCCTTCTTGCTCATGTTCTGTACCTTATACTTTTCGCGCTTGCAGGTGCGAAGATAATGGCGGTATTTAATATCTTCAGCGTTCTTTATTATGCCGCAAGTTTCTTCCGCATCAACGTTGTAAAAGAGAAACTCAATCTGGTTTATGCGACTATCGCCGAGATCATGCTGCATGCTGTTTTCGCGACGGTGTGCGTAGGCCTGGGTCCGAACTTCGCGATGTTCCTGCTGATGATAATTCCGCTCGCTTTCCTGGTGCCGAACAAGAATAAGAACGTGCCCTTTGTGATCCTGTTCATATCGGTTCCGCTTTACGGGGTGCTTAATTACTACTGCAAGGGCGGGGCGCACGTTATTTATGATCTCAGCGGCACGCAGTTGGAGACAGTCTTCTACATAATCAACATAATCATCGGGTCGGCGGTACTGATCTACGTTGCCGGCATCTTTACCGTCATGAATATCTACATCGAGTGCAAGCTTCGTGTGCAGACCGAGCAGCTTAGACTTCTGGCTTCCACGGATCCGCTTACCAAGCTATATAACCGCCGCGAAATGCTAAGCAGGCTTAATTCGATCTCGTCTTCGGGCTGCGTTATCGGCATCGGAGACATAGACGACTTTAAGAAGGTTAACGATACCTACGGTCATGATAAAGGTGATGAGGTATTGTCGACCGTGGCTTCGCTGATCACCAAGTCGTTGCCTGAAGGTGCAAGTGCCGCAAGGTGGGGAGGAGAGGAGTTCCTGTTCCTGATCCCCGGATGCGGTATCGAAGAAGGAAAGAAGATCGCTGATGGCGTTATCGATGCGATACGTGCTAATAAGTTCAAGTCAGGTAATACCGAGTTTACGGTCACGATGACCATCGGTATTTGCCGGGGCTCATCAGAAGATAATGTATACGATGTGATCAATACCGCCGACAGCCGCCTGTATAAAGGTAAGCACAACGGCAAAGCACATACTGAATACGAGTAGTGAGTCTCCCCGCTCGAAAACTAGGTTCATAATCAATTGGGTTTATAGGGATAGCGATTCCAGAGACAGATTTCGTCAGCTGGCTCTATGTTTGTCTCTGTGAGTTCCACAGAGACAAAATCGGAGCCCAAAGCTGATTTTTGACTCTGGAAACTCCACTTCAATGTGTGATGAATCAAAAACTCCAAGTTAAAGGGCTGTCACGACGGGCAGCCCTTTAATCGCTAAGTAATAATTACGTAAACAGATCAGTCGTCCTTACCGGAAGCGGCTCTGCCTACTTCTGCGCCGGCGTCTGCCATGCCGATCGCCTGTGAGACGATGGGTGAGAGAACTACTGCGAGGATGTAGGAAACGATCAGTGTAGGAAGGAGAAGCTTTGCCCAGCTGCCGAGCCACATTACGGGGAACGGAGGCATGTGAGCGAGTGCTTCAGCCGGAGCATGTGAACGGCCCATAAGAACGCCGACCAAGCTGCATACGAGGCTGACGATGAGAGTGTTGCCGACTGACAGAGGGATCGAGTTGATCAAAGTGAACTTGAAGGAAGGAGGATTTGCTCCTGCTTTTGCTGCAAGGTTCCTACCGATCTTGCCGAGAGGTACTACGAATGCGACGATGACGCCTACTGTTACTGACATCAGAATGTTAGAGATGTAGCGGATTGCCACGGGCTGAGACTCAGCGGCCTGAGGGCTGATCTTCGGGATCAGGTAAGCAACGAGAATACCCATCGCAAGTGAGATCAGGATCGCCATAATAAGTCCCATTGTACGTTCTTTCTTCTTCATGTCTTTAACCTTCCTTTCAATTTTAGGTTCTTCATAATTAACAAGTATCTTGCAGTCGGACTTGGGGAAAGTGCAGCAAGGGTGGATGTAGCCTGCGACCTTGTCATACTGTCTTCTTCGTTCGACTCTCTCGGGGGTGTAGACCTCGCCGGATGCTAACTTGGAGCGGCAGAAGCCGCATTCGCCCGAACGGCATTTGCTCGGGGCTTCGATTCCGGCACGCTCGAGTGCGACCAGTATAGGCTCGTCGGCACGTGCGGGAATCTTATGCTCGATACCGTCGTTCATGATGACGGTAAGTTCGAATGTCTTGTCTTTATATTCGGAAGTGAAAGCTTCGTCGCGGGCTGAAAGTCTGTACTGACCGTAAGCGTCGAGTCTGACGAACTTCTTTCGAAGTCCCAACTTCGCACACTCACCCTCGGCGTAGTCGTACATGCCCTGAGATCCGCAGACGAATACGGAATAGGTCTCGGGGACGTATTTGGTAATAAGTTCGGCATTGATGAAGCCGTGCTCGTAGCCGGGCTTCTCCTCATCGGACAATACGTGGACGACTTTCAGCTTGCCGCCTGCAGCTTTCTCCAATGAATCGAGCTCGTCCTTGAACAGAATCTCTTCTTCGGTACGGCTTCCGTAGAGAAGTATAAGATTAAAGTCCTCCGTGCCGTCAGCGATCGCAGACGCGAATGACATGAACGGTGCGATACCGGAGCCTCCCGCGAGTCCTATTACAGTAGAAGCATCTCTGAGAGGTTCGTACTCGAAGAAGCCTGCGGGCTCTGAGATATCAAGAGCGGTGCCGATCTTAAACTCCTTGTTTATATACTCGGAAGCGA
Organism: Clostridiales bacterium; assembly: GCA_017940895.1. Taxonomy (GTDB): domain Bacteria; phylum Bacillota; class Clostridia; order Saccharofermentanales; family Saccharofermentanaceae; genus Saccharofermentans. The sequence continues at coordinate 27,409 of JAGAXM010000018.1, forward strand.
AGCCGTCCTTCATGCTCTTAACGACTATCTGATACTTGCCCTCGAGTGCAGCCTTCGGGGAAGAGCACAGGGAGTAGGGACGGGTAAGAACGGAATTACCGATCTTAAGGTTCAGTGAGATATAGTGGCCTGCACGGAAGTAAGCAAGCTTCGTCGTACCCTTGGATGTGTCGGGCTCGAACGTATAGACACGAGCTCCGTTAAATTCCTTTATGTCGCAGACCTTAACGTGCTGAACCTTCGGGTGAAGGCTGCGCGCAAGAACGTTCGCATTGAACTCATACTTGGGCTCCGTATCGGGCGCCGCATTGATGACTTTCTGTCTTCTGGGGATTATCTCATCAAATCTGTCGATGGAGATGCCTTCAAGGTATTCTCTGTCAGCCATTATCCAGCACCTCCTGACATTACATATCCTAAGATCTGGTATCCTATTCTGTTGCCGGTCGTATATGTTGGGAAGTAACCGGACAGACCGGAACCGTGAGCACCCACGAAGAACAGTCCGGGGATAGTGGGCTCCATGCCGTTCGACAGAGTTCTCGAACTCATTCCGTCCCATTTCTCTGAAGCATATCCGTAGACAACACCCTGAGGTGTGCCCATATAACGAGCGAACGTTACCGGACTTGCGATCTCAATCTCCTCGATATGCTCACGGATCTTATATCCCATGATCTTCTCGAGGTTGTCGATCATATGATCTGCGATCTCGCGCTTGACCTTCACATAATCTTCTTCCTTGACATCAGCCCACGCATCGTCCGTATAGGAGATAGTAAGGATCATCATCGTCGTGCCCTTGGGGGAGCAGTCGGGAATGGCGAGGTTCAGGCAGCAAACATCGAGTGCGTACTCGTCCATCTGCCTCTTTACCGACGCATCGCAGATTGTCTTGGAATCCTTGGTGGTACTGATAAAAAGGGTGTAGTCTTCGATACCGATCTCCTCGGGAGGGGCGTCGAGACCCAAAGACACGCTGAATGCGCGGAATCCGTACTTACGTGCATTGATCTTCTTCTTCTCGAACTGTGACACGAGCGACTTATCGTCGAGAAGCTTAAAGTAAACAGTCTCGGGGAAAGCATTGGACGCAAGTGCCGTACACTCGAATACGCGCCCGTCATCGACTTCAACCCCGCACACGGCGCCGTTCTTCGTAAGCACCTTCGTGACTTCCGTCTCGAAAAGGAACTTACAACCGAGCTTCGATGCTCTGTTAACTATGGCGGTTGAGAGCTGGTGGGATCTCATTCTCGGTACATAAGCGCCGTTTACAAAGTAGCCGTATACCATGAGCAGGTAGCGTGATGCGTCAACTGTGTTGATATCTGAGCCCTGATAAGGCCAATAGGCTGACATGATGTCAATACACTTATCGCTCATGCCGAGTGCACGGAAGAATTCTCCGGCGCTCATGCCCATTATCTTCATGAAGTTGGGATGTTCTTTACGAAGGACATCGAAGTCCGGGTTGCCTCTTGTTGAACCCCAGTAATCAAGACCTGCCGCCATATCCTCATATGCCATAAAGAACTTGTTCATGGCTTCGATATCGTCAGGGCAGATCTCCTTCATCAGTTCCATGACTTTATCCTTACCGTGAGGGAAGGTGACATCGATCTCGCGGACGCCGTTCTTCTCGACTATGTAACGGAATGCGTCCTTGATAGGGATCATGTCAACTTTGATGCCAAGCTCGTCAAAGAGCTTACCGAGTTCGCCGCGGATCTCGCCTTCGCCGAAGTCCGGGATCTCATGCAGGGAAGCATCAAATTCGAATCTTCCTCTGACAAAGCTTGTTGCGGCTCCTCCGGGAAGATTGTGCCGTTCAATAACAAGGGTTTTAAGCCCCATTCGCGATGCACGACAGGCTGTCATAAGACCGCCGTTTCCGGCTCCGATTACGATCAGATCGTATTTCTCCGACAAGTCACACCCCTCCTTATAACCCTTAGAATTACACAAATCCAATTATAAACTAACAAAAATTTTTGTGAAGATGACAAAACAACTGTTTACAGTTTTTTTGAAAAAATACCCCCGTGGTTTATAATTAAACGGTAAATTCCAAGGGAGCTTAGGACTATGAAAACTGCTTATACCTGTTTTTCCACAGACGTTATTCATGAAGGTCATCTCAATATCATTAAAGAAGCCGGCAAATACGGCAGAGTTGTTGTCGGATGCTTAAGTGACAGGGCCTCTATCAGATATAACCGGTTTCCGACGGTCCCGGAGAATGAGAGAATGGCACTTTATAAGTCTGTCGAGGGTGTAGATGAGGTTATCCTCCAGAATGACATGCTCTATGATGATGTTATAGCCGCTATCAAGCCTGACTATGTTGTCCACGGTGATAACTGGGTGCAGGGCGTCGAGTCCGCTATTCGCTCCCATGTTGAAGGACTTATCTCGCAGTACGGCGGTCAGATCATAGATGTTCCTTACACCTTTAACGAGACGGTAAGCAAGATCGATCTTCAGCTTAAAGAGAAGCTGTCCATGCCCGAGTACAGGCGTAAGAGATTAAGACAGCTCATTACAATGACTCCTATTGTTAAGGCTATGGAGGCTCATTCCGGTCTTACCGGACTCATCGTCGAGAAGACTGTTATCGAGGGGCAGAACGGCAAGCTCGATCAGTTCGATGCGATGTGGATAAGCTCACTGTGCGACAGTACAGCCAAGGGTAAGCCCGATATTGAGCTCGTTGACATGACATCGAGATTCAGGACGATCGAGGATATTACCGAAGTTACGACCAAGCCGATCATCTTCGACGGAGATACGGGCGGACTTACGGAGCACTTCGTCTATACGGTAAGAACACTTGAAAGACTCGGCGTATCTGCGGTTATTATCGAGGATAAGAAGGGACTTAAGAAGAACAGCCTTTTCGGCACGGAAGTAAAGCAGACGCAGGCTACGATAGAAGAGTTCAGCGAGAAGATCAGAGCCGGCAAGAAGGCGCAGCTCACGGATGACTTCATGATCATCGCGAGAATCGAGAGCCTCATACTTGAGCGGGGTATGGAGGACGCACTTGCGAGAGCCAGGGCTTTCGTAGAGGCAGGTGCCGACGGCATCATGATCCACAGCCGTAAGAAGGATCCTGCCGAGATCCTGGAATTCTGCGATAAGTTCAGAGCAGAAGACAAGACGACTCCTATAGTAGTTGTGCCTTCGAGCTTCAACACGATAACGGAAGCCGAATTGGCAGAGCACGGAGTAAACATCGTTATCTACGCGAACCAGCTTACCCGCGCGGCTTTCCCTGCGATGCAGAAGACGGCTGAAGATATCCTGCGCTACCACAGAGCGAAGGAAGTTGACGACAGACTTATGTCTATAAAGCAGATCATCACTCTTATCGATGAGATCTGAAAACCAGGAAGGAAGAATATGGAAGTAAAAAGAAATGTATTGTTGAACCCGGGACCGTCCACCACTACCGATACAGTCAAGATGGCTCAGATCGTCCCGGATATCTGTCCGCGCGAGAAGGAGTTCCAGCAGATCATGGCTCCGATGAGAAGGGATCTCGTTAAGATCGTACATGGCGGTGACGATTATACGGCGGTGCTGTTCTGCGGTTCGGGTACGATCTGCATCGACATAGTGCTTAATTCGCTGCTTGACGAAGGCAAGAAGGCGCTTGTTATCGATAACGGCTCCTACAGCTCGAGAGCTGCGGAAGTGCTGACTTATTACGGACTTCCGTTCATCGACCTTAAGCAGCCTATCTACACGAAGCCCGACCTTAACGTTATCGAGCAGACTTTGAAGGAGAACAGCGATATCGGATATGTCTACATGACGCACCATGAGACGGGAAGCGGACTTCTTAATCCTATCCGCGAGGTCGGTGCGCTGGCTCATAAGTACGATGCTTTCTTCATTACCGACACGACTTCCTCTTACGCGATGATTCCGATCAACGTTTATGAGGATAATGTCGACTTCTGTATGGCTTCGGCGCAGAAGGGCATCATGGGTATGACGGGTCTTTCTTACGTTATCGGTAAGACGAGTATCATCGAAGCAAGCAAGAGCTTCCCGAAGCGCTCCTACTACTGCAATCTTTACATGCAGTACGAGTATTTCGAGAAGACGGGGCAGATGCATTTCACGCCTCCCGTGCAGACCATCTACGCCGCGAAGCAGGCTCTTATAGAGTACTGGGCTGAAGGCGAAGAAGCAAAATGGAAACGTCACCAGCGCATAATGGCTGCCATCCACGAAGGTGAGGAGAAGTTGGGTCTTAAGGAGATCATCGCACGTGAGGATCAGTCCGGACTTGTATCTGCGGTCAAGTATCCTGACGATCCTAACTGGGACTTCGATAAGGTTCATGATTACTGTTATGAGAGAGGCTTCACGATCTATCCCGGAAAGATAGAGAAGCAGGGCACGTTCAGACTGTGCGCGTTAGGTGCCATCGATGCTCCCGATATCGAGGACTTCTGGAAGGTGTTCAGGGAAGCGCTTGAAGTTAACGGCGTTCAGATTCCCGTAAGATACGAGGACTGATATGAGTGAGACAGCGATAATAATGGCGGCGGGCATGGGTACCCGCATGAGACCCATCACGGATACAATGCCCAAGCCTCTGGTCAAAGTATTCGGCAAGCCGATGGTGGAGACCGTGATCGACGGTCTTAAGAAGAGGGGCGTTACTAAGTTCTTCGTGGTCACGGGGTATTTGGGCGATCAGTTCGGTTATCTCGAGGATAAATATGAAGGACTTAAGATCGTTCATAACCAAGACTTTGAGACAATAAACAATATCTCTTCGATCCGCGTTATGTGCGATGAACTGGTTAAGACCGAAGATGACGTATTCATCTGTGAAGCGGATCTTTATATCAGCGATGATAGGTTATTCGATGTTGAGCTTGATCATTCGTGTTATTTCGCGAAGATGGTGCCCGGACACTCTGATGACTGGGTCTTCGATGTTAATGATGCAGGTAAGATCACAAGAGTAGGTAAGGTCGGCGACGATCACTACAATATGGTCGGTGTCGCGTGGTTTAGAAAAGACGATGCGCGTATCCTGGGCAAAGCAGTCGAAGAAGCGTACGGCAAGCCCGGATATGAGGATCTGTTCTGGGATGATGTGGTTGACCGTAATCTAGATAAGTTAGATCTCACGGTTCATCCGATAACGGGCTCTGAGATGATCGAGATCGACACGGTCGCAGAACTTGCAGCAATAGATAATTCATACAAGGAGGACTCAAGGTCTTGAAGGTAGAGAGGTTTACACAGATTATAGGTTCAGATTTTTATACGGGTGTTCCGGATTCGCAGCTTAAGGCGCTTTGTAATTACCTTATGGATACATACGGTATCGATCCCAAGCACCATGTCATAGCAGCCAACGAAGGTAACTGTACGGCACTTGCGGCGGGTTATCATCTTGCAACGGGTAAGGTGCCGGTAGTCTATATGCAGAATTCCGGCGAGGGCAATATCATCAATCCGGTAGCATCGCTTCTTAATGATAAGGTCTATGCGATCCCGGTCATCTTCGTAGTTGGCTGGAGAGGCGAGCCCGGCATTCACGACGAGCCCCAGCATATCTATCAGGGTGAAGTAACACTCAAGCTTCTTGAGGATATGGATATCGCTTCTTTCGTCATCGGCAAGGAGACGACCGAGGAAGAGATGGAAGCGAAGATGGAAGAATTCAGAGCTATCCTCGCGACAGGCAAGGACGTTGCTTTCGTTATCCGCAAGGGCGCTCTTACAGATGCTCCCAAGGTCGAGTATAAGAACGACAACACGATGGTAAGAGAGCAGATCATTCAGCACATCGTAAAGGCTACGGGCGAGGATCCGATCATATCCACGACGGGTAAGGCGAGCCGCGAGCTTTTCGAGACGCGTGTCGCCAACGGCCAGAGCCACAAGTACGATTTCCTTACGGTAGGTTCCATGGGTCATTCAAGCTCCATCGCGCTCGGTGTCGCGATCAATAAGCCCGGGCAGCGTATCTGGTGTGTAGACGGTGACGGAGCCGTTCTGATGCACATGGGGTCTATGGCAGTATTAGGTGCGAACAAGCCCGAGAACCTCATCCACGTCGTCATCAATAACGGAGCGCACGAGACCGTAGGAGGAATGCCTACTGTAGCATCCCAAATCGACCTCGTTGCCATCGCGAAGGCCTGCGGCTACCCGAATGCGGTAAGCGTGGATAATTTCGAGGATCTTGATAAGGAGCTTCTTGCCGCGAAAGCAAGAAACGAGCTCTCACTCATAGAAGTAAAGTGTTCCATCGGCGCGCGTGAAGATCTGGGACGTCCCACTACGACGGCGCTCGAGAACAAGCAGAACTTTATGGATTACCTGAAAGAGCTGTAAGAGACTCGTCGGCGGTATCGGTATTTTTCTCGGCTTCCTTATACGGGAAGCCGATTTCTTTTGCGATAAGTCCGATATATTCCGTGTAGCTCTTGCCGATGACAAGGTCGAGCTTCTTGTCGGGCGTGTGAAGTTCATGGAACCTCTTGTAAGTAACAAGGCAGGCAGCAGGGAACTGCTCCTTAAGTTCTGCCGTGTCGATCTCACGAAGTTTGCGGCCCGTCTTCTTTATAATGAGATGAGCCTTGCCGTCATCGATATACCACATGACCGAGCGCGACGGGATCTTCTTTATGCCCTTGATAATAAATACGGGGACGGCGAGAGTCGCTTCGGGGAACTTCTTTCTGATCTTGCGGGGAAGCTTCTTGTGGATCTTCGCGATCGGCTTGTTCTTCCTGAAAAGAAGGTGAAGCACGGGTCTTATATAGACTTCCTTGTAATAGAACGTGATCCTTGCAAGCACACGGAAAAGAAGGATTCCGAGTATCGCGAGTATGATTGAAATGATGAAAGACAGTGCGGGGAACGTCAGCTGCAGTAAGATCATGCCTGCGTGGATGATCGCTTTGATGATCTGCTCAATGATATTAAGTCCTTTTACGGGGATCGCCGCGCAGATGGTGCCGATATTATCGACGCAGGAGTAGCAGCAGAAATAAACGACCGATGCGATTATAAGTGTGATGATGCCGATCACCCAGACGTACCAGGGTGCGGCAGACGACGAAGACGAAGAGGCTGCCATGCTAAGCGCTGCGGCTGAAGCGTGCTTGGACGCTCTGTGGGTCTTCTCTATGGCTTCGGTCGTGAGCATAGGCATGATCGAGAGTGCGGTAACGCCGATCCACCCCGTGAACTTGTCTATCTTGTCGATCGTCGCCTGTGAGACGATCTTACTTTCTGCGAAGGAATGCAATACGATCATGATCGCGGCTACCAAAGTAAGGAATACCGCGGCATAAGGGTTCGCGATAGGAAGATCGGCAGCCGTGCTTATAACGGGGATGCCGTTAAGTGCATCTGCGATCGTCGTGAAGAACGCGGAGTCGGGTGAATAATCGGCTGCATTCTCGATAGCGCCGAGGACGGAAAGAGCCGCCATGGTCGCAGTCGGATTGACCGATGCGGTTACGGCTGTCGAGAATATGCCTGTGTAATAGCTTAAGCTTTTGCCTACTGTCATAGGCGCACTTGCAAGTAACATCATATCTTTATCCCTCCCATTCAGCGTGATTTTAGCATAATCGGCAGAAGTTTAATATAATTGAGAAAAACAAGAACAACGGAGGGGTTAAAATGTCAGAAGACAATCAGGGTGCAGTTGAGGTATCCAAGGCGATACTTAAGGAAGAGAAGAAGCAGAACCGCAAGGAAGGCGTACAGACCGTAGGTATCACCATAATGACTATCTGCATGGTCATCATCACGGTAGTAGCGGTAACCGTATTCATTAATGTAAATACTAAGATAAATGCTTTCTATAAGAAGGCGGATACGGCTATCACTTCATTGAACGAGATCGCGACTGATATTCAGGAAGCGGATCTTCCCGGAATGGCTACAAAGATCAACGATCTTACGGAGACAGCTACAGACGGTCTTGCTACAACAATGGAGAAGATCGATTCCATCGATATTGAGCAGCTTAATGAATCCATATCAAGACTCGATGAGGCAACTCAGGCATTCCAGGGAACCGTCGAAGTACTCAACGCTTTATTCGGACGATAATAATATGAAACATATCAGAACCAAGATTACTTTAATAATTATCGCAGCGGTTATCCTATCTATGGGTATCGTAACCGCGATCTGTACTAATTCGATCAGGGAACTCGGAGAAGAAGACTCCGAGCAGATCCTCCGCCTTTTGTGTGAGACAGGACAGAAGAATCTTGATTCATACTTAATAGGCATCGAACGTTCGGTCGATCTTGTAGCCGCTTACGCAGAATCCGATCTTGAGCAGACCGGCACAGACGATCTGTCTGATCATATGGACCGTGTAAGCGTGATGTTCGAGGATATCGCGAATCAGACCAACGGAGTTCTTACTTACTATTACAGAATAGATCCTGAGTTCTCGAGCTCCGAGAGCGGTTTCTGGTATGTTTATACTGACGGGCAGGGGTTCGTTGAACATGAAGTAACGGATATATCTTCTTATGATACGACCGATACATCGGATCTTGTATGGTTTACAGTTCCTAAGAACAACGGAGAGCCCGTATGGCTTCCTCCTTACGAGACGGAGAATCTTGATGTCTATGTTTTGTCTTATAACGTTCCTGTCTATAAGGACGGTACGTTTATCGGTGTAATCGGAATTGAGCTCGATTATTCCACAATGGCTACACAGGTAGATAACATAAAGCTTTATGATACGGGTTATGCGTTCATCGATGACGAGGAAGGCACGATCATTTATCATCCTTATATCGATACTCTTTCCTTGCCCGAGGAGGCTATCCCGAAGGTTCCGGACGGACTTCTGACTGAAGGTCAGAACAGCAGATATACATACGAAGGCGTCGAGAAGCAGGGTTGCCGTTTAAGACTTCATAACGGAATGTATCTTAATGTAAGCGTACCTGTAGCAGAGATCAACGATCACTGGGAGACGATGATCACCAAGACCGTTTCTGCCGCAATTATGGTTCTGCTGGTATTCATTCTTATAGCGATGCATATTTCAGGAACCATAACAAAGCCTTTAAGCGAGCTTACCAAGGCTGCCCAGAAGGTCAGCAAAGGGGATTACGATGTACAGCTCAGTTACAGAAGTAACGATGAGGTCGGCATTCTGTCCCATTCGTTCGAACAGCTTGTAAACAGCATCAAGAACTATATAGAGAGGCTTAAGGAAGATAATCTTAAGCTCGAGGAAGCGACGATAAGCGATTCGCTGACAGGTGTCAGAAACAGATTCGCACTTCGCCGTGACTATGAGACCTATGTCGAGAAGGATGTCCATATCATGATGCTCGATATAGATGATTTTAAGCAGATCAACGACGGTTACGGACATGCTGTAGGCGACTATCTTCTTAAGAAGACCGGTGATGCGCTGCTTACGCATTTCGGAAAGGAATACAGCTACAGATACGGCGGAGATGAGTTCCTTGTTATCTATCCCGAGATAGCAGAGCCTATCTTCAAGGATAAGGTCTCGTCTCTTGAGAAGGAACTGTCGAAGGTTATGCTCGACGATAAGCCTTTGCCGGTTCATTTCTCTGCAGGATATGTTTACGGTAAGACCGTTCTTCAGGATGATCTGAGACTTATGTTAAGACAGGCTGATGAGATCCTCTATGAATCCAAGAAGACAGGCAAGAATACTTTCACCGGCTGCGAATATAGCCGTGAGCATGCGGAGACGATAAAGAAAAAAGCGGAAGAAGCCTACCGCCATTGCCATTATTGATCAACTGTCGATCAGTAGCTTAATCCGAGGTGCTTTCTTAAGTCGGTGTCGCTTCCGATTATGACGACGGTCTGTCCTGCCTTGAAGGGTGCGGACGGATCGTAATCCATATTGAAGTCGTCCTTGGTGTTCTTTACAGCGAGTACATTAAGTCTCATGTTCTGACGGATCTTAAGTTCGATCATGGACTTGCCGACCCAGGAAGAGGGTACTTCGACCTCGAAGATCGAGTAGTCGCCCGGGACGGGAATATAATCTTTAATATTATCTGAGCTGAAGCGGATAGCAGTCCACTTAGCCATGAACTTCTCGGGGTAGACGACTTCGTCTGCCCCGTTTCTTAATAAGAATTTCTCGTGTACGCCTCTTGAAGCTCTTGCGATAACGAACTTCGCGCCGAGCTCTTTCAGGAGGGAAGTGGTCTCGAGCGAGCTTTGAAAGTCATCGCCTATTGATACGACACAAAGATCGAAAGTATCTACGCCGATGGATCTCATGAAGTCTTCGTCCGTCGCGTCTCCTATGAGACTTGATGTTACGTAGGGGAGAACTTTCTCGAGTCTTTCTTCCTGACTGTCGATTACCAGGATCTCGTCGCCCTGAGCGGCGAATTTCTGCATCAGATATGTACCGAATCTTCCTGCACCGATAACGAGTATGTTCTTCATAAGTTCCTCCTTATTGTTATCCTACGGCTACCTTGTCCGTCGGATACTTGTCGTAGATCGCATTTGTTCTTCCTGTCGCAGCGAAGACGAGCGTCAATCCCCCGACTCTGCCGCCGTACATTATGAATATGAGTATCAGCTTGGAAGCCGTACCCAGTGTTGACGTTATACCCATCGTAAGTCCTACCGTAGCAACCGCGGATCCGCACTCGAACAGCGTAGCCATCAAAGGCAGCTTCTCTATGGTCGCGATAGCGATGGCACCGATAAGGAAAAGGTGCATGTCCAGAAGAAAGATCGCTACTGCGTTAAGCACGGTGTCCTGCGTGATACGTCTCTTGAATAATGCGGGTGCCTTTTCGCGGCGGAAGACGGAGATCATCGCAGCCCACAGGATCGCGACGGTGGTGATCTTCATGCCGCCTGCGGTCGAGCCCGGAGCTCCGCCTATGAGCATCAGAATGATCGTAAGTGCGATGCCGCTTCCGGAGAACTCGTTGTAGTCTACTGTGTTAAAGCCCGCGGTTCTGGGACTTACTGCGCTGAACAAAGCCTCGAGTATGCGCTCGCCCTGGGGGTGTCCCGCAAGCTCGAAAACATAGAAATAAAGCGCCGGAATCACAATGAGGAAGATCTCCGAAACGAGGATGATCTTGCTCTGTGTGCTGTATTTTTTGAACTTGAATTTGTACGTTCTGATGTCATCCCACGTAAGGAAGCCGAGACCGCCCGTGAGGATCAGCACGATGAATACGATATTTACAAGCGCGTTGTCCGCATAGTATGTAAGGGAGGAGCACTCGCCGCCCGCGGAGCCCAGAAGATCGAAGCCCGCGTTACAGAAAGCGGAGATCGACATGAAGACCGAGTACCAGATGCCCTTCGCGACACCGAAGTCCTTAATGAAGACCGGCATTACAAGCAATGCACCCAGCCCCTCGAAAAGGATCGTTCCCTTAACAATGAATTCGGTCAATTTGGCAATGTCTCCCATGTTAGGCGCGGATACGGCCTCCTGCATCGCGGCTCTCGAACGGATGTCGATATTGCGTCCCATGATCTTCGTGAAGAAGGTAGTCATGGTAAGAACGCCCATGCCGCCGATCTGGATCAGAAAAAGAATGATGATCTGACCGAACAGGGACCAGGATGTCTGTGTGTCTTTTACGACAAGTCCCGTAACGCATCCTGCGGAGACGGAAGTGAATAATGCATCGATGAAGGGAGTGACAGTACGGTCCTTTGAAGATATGGGGAGCATAAGCAGCAGAGCGCCCGCTGTTACAAGTACTATGAATCCCAGCAGGATGACCTGCGGACCCGTAAGTCTTCTTCTTGTTCGATTTTGCATGACGATATTATATAATAATTGCCATGAAGAAAAAAATCTTGATTACAATAATCATATTATTATGTGCGCTGATAGCCGTAGAGATTGCCGCTACAGCAAGCAGCAGGAACGTCGGAGTAGGTGAGGAAGATTCTGAATTTGCTCCCGAGATGCTTACCGAGACGACCGCTGAGACGGCAAGCCTGCCGACCGAGACTCCCACGCCGACTCCCATACCCGAACCCGAGCCCGATACCACGGCTCCGTTCTTTATGAATATCAACAGGGATGCATGGGTCGCTGTGGGCAATGAGTTCAATATCAATGACTTCGTAAGTTATATCGATAATATCGACTCTGATGTCGAACTTGATATCAGCGGCTACGTTGATACTTCGGTAACCGGAACGTATCATCTGGATCTCACGATAACCGATGACGAGGGCAACAGCTGTTCCGATACGATGAACGTAACCGTATATCAGCCTTCGGACGACGGTTCCGGCGGAGATTACACCGGCACGACGACCGAGAACGCGACTCCTTTTGCAGACTTCATGGCAGCTTATCAGGGCGACAGTGTCCACTACGGCATCGATGTATCCAAGTGGCAGGGTGATATCAACTGGCAGAGCGTCGCTGATGCAGGATGCGAATTCGCATTCATAAGAGCGGGCTGGTCGAGTGCCGGAGAGTTCCACGAGGATGAATACTTTATTGCCAACATGGAAGGCGCTACCGCAGCGGGAATCCCGATAGGTATATATGTCTATACAACAGATAATACGGTCGAGGATGTTACCGCGTTGGCCGATCTTATCTGCGATATGGCTGACGGATATAATGTGCAGCTTCCTATCGTATTCGACTGGGAGAACTTCTTCAGCGGATTCCAGAAGTATCACTTAAGTATTGCAGATATGAATGTGCTCTATCATGCGTTCGACGATCAGGTAAGGTCACGCGGATATTCTTCGATGCTCTACGGAAGCAAGTTTATATTCGAGATCATCTGGGATGACGATATCTTAAATGTCTGGCTTGCCCACTATACATCGCAGACAGACTATGCAGGCTTCTACCGCATCTGGCAGCAAAGCTGTACGGGAACGATTCCCGGCATCGATGCTTATGTCGATATGGACCTGTATTACGGCGATCTGCCGGGAGGTAATAATGGTTAAGATAGAGAATGTATCCGTTAAGTATAAGAAGACTGTGCTTAAAGATGTGAATATTACAGCCGAGAAGGGTCAGTGTATAGGTCTTCTCGGACTTAACGGTTCGGGTAAGTCCACTTTGCTCTCTGCAATAGCAGGGATCAAGAAGCCCGCATCGGGCAAGATTACAACTGAAGGCAAGACCGGTTTTGTAACCCAGGAGAATGCCCTGATCGATGAGCTTACGGCTTATGACAATATCCTTATGTGGACTTCTTTGAAGAAGGATCAGATCATGAAGGCTCTGGCGGGCCCCGAGTTATCTATCCTTAAAGTAAGTGATTTCATTAATGTTAAAGTCCGCAATATGTCGGGCGGAATGAAGAAGAGACTTGCTCTTGCTTCCGTCATTATCACGGGTCCCGATATTCTTCTGATGGACGAGCCTCTCGCGGCTCTGGATATCCCTGCCAAGAGCGATATCATCAAGTTTATAGATGCCTATAAAGCCAAGGGCGGAATCATATTCATCGCGAGCCATGAAGCAGAGGTCTTCGATCACTGCGACAAGGTATATCACTTCAAGGACGGCAACTGTGTTCTTACCGATAAGAGCAGACCGGTAACCGAGATAATCAATGGTTAAAGTAGCATTAAAAAGAATTATCAAGTTCATGCCTTATGTCGCAGCGTATTTTATCGCGCTGGGACTGGCTGCGCTTGCTTTCGCTTTCTTCGGGGAGAATGTGCTGTTCAAGGACGGCGCATACTCGATGGTAAAGGTCGCATGCTACATTCCTCAGGACAATGCCCTTAATGCTACCGGATTCTCGCTGATCGCCAACATGAACAGTATCGAGAATACGATAAGCTTTGTTGATTACGATTCCCCCGAAGAAGTAAGGGAAGCCGTGGATGAGGAAGAGGTAGTCGCGGGTCTTATAATTCCTGAAGGTTTTGCGTCCGGCATTTTCTCCGGATCCAACCCCGAGCTTGAAGTCGTATTCAAGTCAGCCGAGACCTTTGACGAGCAGGTGGTAAAAGATATCATGCTCGTTCTCGCGAATGACCTCGGTGTAGGCCAGGCCTGCACACAGGCGGTTTATTCGTACTGCGATCAGGCGGGGCTGTCTTACGATGATACGACTGATATAGCCGACCGGGTAAGAACGGAGGAATTGGGGTACGCACTCGACAGACTTAATATCTTCCGCTACGACACCGTCGATTCTATATCCGCATATACGCTGACACAGAAGATCGCGGGTGCGGCTCTGGTCTATGTATTCTTACTGTCGGTATTCGTATTTGCATATTTCTGCAAGGGTTCGAATCCCGCTTTCATCGCAAGAGCGAAGCTGTCGGGCATCCATCCTGCGGTCTTCTTTATCACGGAAACGCTGTCGGTTACGGTCATGATGTATATCGCATTCGCGGTTATCGTCATAGGTCTTCAGTTTACCAAGATCGGTATCTCGCTTATGGCGCTTGTGCGCATGCTGCCGATCATCGCGATCATCGCATTCATCGTAACGGGCGTAAGTTATCTGTTCAGATCTCCCGTGTCTGCGGCATATATTTCTTTCGCAGCGTTTACGGTGCTGATGTATCTTGCGGGAGGCCTCCTTCCGATAGAATTCCTGCCGAGGTTCCTGCAGGAAGGAGCGGTATATAATCCGCTCAAGTATCTTATAGACTTTGCAGTGGAGGCGATGTTCGCATGAGATTATTCTTCAACCGCCTTTACTTATCTTCCAAGAGAAGCTTCATGAATCCGTACATCTACGGCATGGCTTTCATCCTGATCGCACTTGCCGTCGTATCGGTGGCGATGCCTTCGCACAAATCTTCGGCATATATCCCTGTCGCCGTGCTTAATCTCGACGATAATGAGGATACCGAGGAGGCTGTAGAAGAGCTGTGTGAGATGGGTTCCATCTTCGATTTCTATGAGGTCGACAGCGAGGCTCAGATGTATTCGGATCTTGCGACAGGCAAGGCCAATACCGGATTCATCCTTCCCGAAGATCTGATGGATAAGAGCGGACAGATGCGTCATATGCCGGAGATCACGGTCATAACGACACCGTCTTCGACTCTGCCTTTCATGTCCTCCGAAGAGATCTTCATGAAGCTGTTCCCGAGATTTGCTCTGAGGGTTATGCAGCGTACTATCGACAGCACTGGAGTCGTAATGCCTTCGGATTATATTCACGGCTTAAGTGAAGTCTTCGATATGTATCTTGAGGGCAACTCCATCTACAGACTCGAGAGCCTTGAAAGTATCGAATACAACGAGATAACCACATCCCAGAAGATCGCGATCCCGGTCTATAAGTTCGCGGGTTTCTTCCTGTGGATGGCGGCTTTGCTCGGCGCACTGTCGTACCTTAACGACTGCGACAATAAGCTCTATATGCGCATGAGCAAGGGAGGAAGATTCTTCATGGGCCTGATACTTCCCGCGGCGCACGTGATCCCGGTTGTCGTGATATCGCTTATAAGCTTCATTATATGCGGAGCGGAGTTCTCGGTTGTCCATGTACTCGTGTACAGTATCGTGTCGATCCTGCTCGCGTTCCTGATTGCTTCTGTAGTGGCGGCGCTTCCCATGCATGCCAGAAGAAGCAGCATTTTCGCTGCTGTACTGCCGACGTATCTGATACTGTCGTTCCTTTTCGGCGGGGTGCTCATGAACCTGTCCGTGTACAGTCCTGTATTAAGGACCGTGTCCATGCTTTTCCCTCCTTATTTCTTTTAAAAGCAATTGAACTACATATGCTTTAAGTGATAAACTTTAATGAGTTTATGCCTTTGAGCAGGAGGTTCCGTCAGTTATGTATCTGATTAAGAAGAAGAAGGTGCTGTGCCCCTCGATCTTCCTTATGGATGTCGAGGCTCCTCGTGTAGCGCAGTACTGTGAGCCCGGACAGTTTTTGATCGTCAGGATAGATGAGAACGGTGAGAGAATCCCTCTTACCATCTGTGATTATGACCGCGAGGCGGGTACGATCACGATCGTAGTTCAGACGATCGGTGCTTCCACAAAGAGAATGATGGACCTCGAAGAAGGTCAGGGATTCCACGATGTTGTTGGACCTCTGGGTAAGCCTTCTGAACTCATAACAGACGATATCGAAGAGGTTAAGAACAAGAAGATCCTCTTCGTCGCAGGCGGTCTCGGTACCGCTCCCGTATATCCCCAGGTTAAGTGGCTCCACGAGCACGGTATCGATGCTGATGTTATCGTAGGTGCCAAGACCAAGGAGCTCGTTATCCTCGAGGATGAGATGAGCAAGGTAGCGGGCAATCTCTATATCACGACAGATGACGGTTCTTACGGCCGCTCGGGTATGGTTACCAAGGTTATCGAAGATCTTGTTGCAGAAGGCAAGAAGTATGATCTGTGTGTCGCTATCGGACCTATGATCATGATGAAGTTCTGCGTGCTTACCACGAAGAAGTTCGATATTCCTACTATAGTCTCAATGAACCCGATCATGGTCGACGGTACCGGTATGTGCGGTGCCTGCAGACTGACAGTCGGCGACGAGGTCAAGTTCGCATGTATCGACGGACCCGAGTTCGACGGTTACAAGGTTAACTTCGATGAGGCTATGGGAAGAATGAGACTTTATAAGACGCAGGAGGGCGAGGCTCTTCTGGCTCTTGAAGAAGGAAAGACGCATCACGGCGGATGCGGTAACTGCGGAGGTGACAAGTAATGGCTGATGCAAACGGATTTGTAAGAGTACCGATCAGTGAGCAGGAGCCTCTTGTCAGAGCTAAGAACTTTGACGAGGTCTGCCTCGGTTACACAGAGGAAGAAGCAGTCGTAGAGGCTGCAAGATGCCTTAACTGCAAGAACCCCAGATGCGTAAGCGGATGTCCTGTTAATATCAATATCCCGGGATTCGTAACTGCTCTTAAGGAAAAGGACTTCAAGAAGTCCTATGAGATACTGACAGAATCCTCATCTTTGCCTGCTGTATGCGGACGTGTATGTCCCCAGGAGACACAGTGCGAGGCTCAGTGTATCAGAGGTATCAAGGGCGATGCCGTATCCATCGGTAAGCTCGAGAGATATGTCGCTGACCGTGCTAGGGAAGAGGGTACAAGAATGAAGGTATCCGCTCCTTCGAACGGACATAAGGTAGCTGTAGTAGGTTCAGGTCCTGCAGGTCTTACCTGTGCAGGCGACCTCGCCAAGTTAGGTTATGAAGTTACGATCTTTGAAGCACTGCACGAGGCAGGCGGAGTTCTTACTTACGGTATCCCCGAGTTCCGTCTCCCCAAAGAGAAGGTAGTTGCTCCAGAAGTAGAGAACGTTAAGGCTCTCGGAGTTAAGATCGAGACCAACGTAGTTATCGGCAAGTCTGTTACTATCGACGAGCTTATGGAGAACGAAGGCTTCGAGGCAGTATTCATCGGTTCCGGTGCAGGACTTCCGATGTTCATGAAGATCCCCGGCGAGAATGCAAAGGGCGTATTCTCCGCTAATGAGTACCTCACACGTAACAACCTCATGAAGGCTTTCAAGTCTGATTCCGATACACCTATCTTCAGACCTTCCAAGGTCGCAGTAGTAGGCGGCGGTAACGTAGCTATGGATGCTGCAAGAACGGCTTTAAGACTCGGTGCTGAAGTATCTATCGTTTACAGAAGATCTGAAGCTGAACTCCCTGCAAGAGCTGAAGAGGTAGAGCATGCTAAGGAGGAGGGTATCAAGTTCGAACTTCTTACGAATCCTGTCGAGATCTTAACTGATGACGACAACAATGTAACAGGTATGAAGTGCGTAAGAATGGAACTCGGTGAGCCCGATGCTTCCGGCAGAAGAAGACCTGTTGCTATCGAAGGCTCTGAGTTCGATCTTCCTACAGATGCAGTAATTATGGCTTTAGGTACTTCACCTAACCCTCTGATCGCATCCACTACCAAGGGCCTTGAGACAAACAAGTGGAAGTGTATCGTTGCTGACGAAGAATTCGGTAAGACATCCAAGGAAGGTGTCTTCGCGGGCGGTGACGCTGTTACCGGTGCCGCTACCGTTATTCTCGCTATGGGTGCAGGTAAGGCTGCAGCCAAGGGAATCGATGAGTACATAAAGTCTAAGTGAGAGCCTATCTTTACAGACTTCTCATAACTGTTAAACGCAGACCTATTGCCGACATCCTTGCTGTTGTCGGCATTTTTTCTGCCATAATTACCGTCGCGAAGCTCGATTCGATCACGATCAACCTGATTCCTCGTGAGCAGGAGACCATACTCGGCATAATGTCGCTGATGCTTTTGCTGTGCTTTGACTATGCATTTGTTACGGGCTTTAGAAGCGGCGTTCTCGGGTATCATCCTGCGGATATGACATTCCAGTTCGCGGCGCCTTTTACGCGTGTCTTTAATCTGTTCGTGTCGTTTCCGTACGGTGTCGGAAGCCTTGTCGTTTTTGTCTGGCTGCTGTGCGTGAACTCACCGATATTAAAGTGGTGGATAGGCTTCACGACAGCCGATATGACCGCATTCGTGATCGAGGCTTTCTTTATCATGTCGGTGACGTTTATGCTGACTTCTTTTATCAGCGGAAGGTTCGCAGATAAGATCATGCCTAAGGTTATAGCAGTCGTCGCATTGCTTCTTGCCAATGCCGTGTTTATCGTTGCCGCTATTGTTAAATTGATCGGAAGATTCGGTTCGTTCGAAGCGGTTCGTGAGCAGAGTCTGGTTGTTACTTTATCGTATGCCGGCAATCTTTTGTGGTCCGATGCTTTCCCTGTCGCAGGGTGGGTAGGACTTATATATAAAGGCATCTTAAGAGGAACTTATACCGGGTTTCCTGTGGTGATCGCATTGTACGCGGCGCTGTGGGTGCTGGTCGTGATCCTTTACCGCAGGGGTAAGTTCGATTTCTATGAGACGGCAGTGCTTAATACCGGAAGGATACTCGAGATAGTCGAGGCGAGTAAGGCCGGAGTCGAAGCAGTCAATACGGGTATCTCCAGAACCGCAGTCGTAGGAAAGGAAATCTACAAAAGAGGCTGGGGTTCATCCGCATTCTTCCACATGCATCTGTTCGAGAATCTTCGAACGAGTAAGTTGTTCTTTATCAACAAGGTAGCGCTTATATACAGAGTGTTCGCGCTTATCGTTCTGCTTATTACCGACAGCCTGATGCCCGAGGATCTCGATGTGCTCGTAATCATTGTCGGAATGACCACCATGATGGTGCTTAACGCGATAGTCTTCGGAGGCGGCAAGACCGTAATGGAGTTCGGGCGTCCGTATTTCTTCATGGTGCCCGAGAAGACGATCAGCAAACTTGCGATGTGTATCCTGGCGGATCTGCCCGAGATGGTTTTCGACGCGGTTGTGTGTACTCTTCTTATCAAGCTCGTGGCGTGGAACGACTTTACGCTGCTTCCGATGTTGGCTCTCGTGATAATGATGACGGCGTTCGATCTTCTGTCGCAGACCGTCGGCATCGTGTGTGTGAAGGTGCTCAGGCAGTTCGGCAAGTTCCCGATGATGTTCGCGCGCTACGTGCTGATCCTCGCGCTTCTTATCATCGGCATGGTTCCGGCGGATCTCGTGACGAACGGGCTCACGCCTTATATCGCGGATTCGCTGTCGCAGGTGCTCGCGGTCATGATCGGCATGCTCGCGATAACGTATCTTATTATGTGGGGCATCATCATCGCGGCGACGCGCAGGCTGTTTACCGAGTCGTAAGAGCACATCTTAAAGAAGTCTTAAAGTTTACACAATCTATTTATACGCTGACATTGATAGAATA
Organism: Clostridiales bacterium; assembly: GCA_017940895.1. GTDB lineage: Bacteria > Bacillota > Clostridia > Saccharofermentanales > Saccharofermentanaceae > Saccharofermentans. The sequence goes on from JAGAXM010000018.1 coordinate 47,156, forward strand.
GTGTGACTGATTAAGGGAGGCAAACTATGCTTACAGTAAATGGAGTTACAAAGAAGTACAAGAAGTTCGTTGCCAATGACAATTTGAGCTTCACTATCAATGACGGCGAAGTCGGTATCCTGCTCGGACCCAACGGCGCGGGTAAGTCGACTATCATCAAGTCCATCGCAGGACTTCTCAAGTACACGGGTACGATCGAGATCGACGGATTCGACACACACTCACTCGAGGCGAAAAGAAAACTCGGTTATATCCCCGAGATCCCCGCACTCTATGACACACTTACGGTTGATGAGCATCTCGAGTTCATCAGACGTGCATATAAGGTTGAGGATGTATCTGTTAAGGACAGACTCCTCGACAGATTCGAACTTACGGATAAGAAAAAGAAGATGGGTAAGGAATTGTCCAAGGGTATGCAGCAGAAGGTATCTATCTGCTGTGCACTTATGCACGATCCTTCAGTCGTTATCTTCGACGAGCCCATGGTAGGTCTTGATCCTCATGCGATCAAGGAGTTGAAGAACGTATTCCAGGAGCTTCGCGATGCAGGCAAGACTGTCCTCATCTCGACACATATGATCGATACGATCGAGGATTACTGGGATGTAGTTCATATCATGATGAACGGTAAGATCGCAGCTACAAAGCATAATGTTCCCGGCACTTCCGATGACAAGAGCCTTGAAGAGCTTTTCTTCGAGATCACCGAAGGCAAGGCTTAAGGGGGCAGTATGTTAAGTTCATATCTTTACAGAGTGCGCAGAGCCGCGCTCAAACATCCGTGGAAATTTATTCTGCTTTTACTCTTCCTGGGAGTATTCGTAATCATGATGGCTTATCCGACACTGATGGCTATGCCCAACAGTGACGGAACGATGAGCAGCTCGTTTGTTCCCAGAGACGTTGATGTAGTAAGAGGCGGAATCTATCTTATCCTCGTAGTCATGTTCAACTTCATGTTCTACACGGGACTTAAGAATGGCGTTGTAGGATTCTCGACTGCTGACGTGGTCTACCATATGGCAGGTCCTTTCACTCCGAGGTTTAATCTGATCATCGCGGCTTCCGGTACATTGCAGCTGTGTATGGTGTTCACGTTCCTTTTGTCTACTCAGACCGCTCTTATCTATAACGCAGTCGGAGTAAACTCGATCGATCTGATCGTTATGGTAATAGGTTCGTTTATATCTTCCATACTCGGTTACTTTACGGGTTCTTACTTCGGTGCCAAGTTCTCCGATGACGAGGATGAAGGCAAGAGGAAGATCGTTATGGTCGTCGGCATTGCTCTCGACGCTATTGCAGTCGGAGGTTTCATTGCAACGGCGCTCGCAAAGAATGCACTTTTCCCGTTTTCTGCGAAAGGCTTGCTCGCAACACTCGGTAACTGCTGGTTCTTCAAGGCGTTCCCGGGCGGCGGCTGGGTAGCCATGATCTATGACGGCATCATCAGCGGCAATTCTCTTATAAGCATTGCGGGTATTTTCCTGACGGCAGCTGCATTGATCGGTCTGATTCTTCTGTACAGCAAGTCTGAACTGTATTACTACGAAGAAGCTATCGCGTATGCTCAGAAGGCTCATGATCTTGCTGAGCAGAAGCGTGCGGGTGTCGATGCCGATACTGCGGCTATGACGAAGAGAGCTAAGGTAGGTAAGGAGAAGCTCGGCGGAGGCGATGGTGCTTCTGCACTTACAGCCATCCATTTTCTTATGAATAAAAGAGGATCGAAGTTCTTCTTTGTTAATCCTCTGTGTATCACATACAGGCTCATTACTGCCGTATATCTGTTGTTTATGCTGAAGGGCGGCAGCACAAACGAGAATCCCAGAATGCTTATCGTATCAGCATTCATGATGATGATCCTTCTGAATGCGGTCGTTTATGCGGGCGGTAAGACGGTAACAGAGTTTACTAAGCACTATATCTATCTGATACCTGAGACCTCCAAGGCAAAGCTTTTCGCCTGTATTAAGGCGGATCTGCCGGAGATGGCATTTGACTCAGTGCTGTGCGGACTTCTTGTTCACTTTTTGGTCGGACTTGATGTCGCTGAGTCTGCGGCTTTCGGCTGCATGATGATAGTCTTTGATATGCTCTGTGAGATGGCGGCATTGCTTATCATGAGGTCGCTCCCGATGCTCGGAAGATATCTTCTTATGGGTGTCAGATACATCGGTGTCATGTTCATCATCTCGCTGGCGATGATCCCTGTTATAGCGGTAACAACCATTACGGGTATGCTCTTCTTCGGCATCATCGCAGGTGCTATAGCAGGTGTTGTTATGCTTGCGATACTGCTTCCTGTCGCAGCGGTGGTAGTCGATAAGGCAGAGATGTAAAGACCGCTCTTAAAGAATCTGCGGGGGCTGCTTCTTCTTACGGGAAGCGGCCCTCTTTTATTTGTGCTCAAGGTTAATTTGTAACACATAGCGAACACATGTTCTGTTATAATCAGAGTATGTTCAAGTTAGTCTCACAATTCGAACCTTCGGGTGATCAGCCCAAGGCGATAGCCCAGCTTACAGAGGGCATAAGAAACGGCATGAGAGGGCAGACCCTTCTCGGTGTTACAGGCTCGGGTAAGACCTTCACGATGGCGAATGTCATCAAGGAGATCAACCGACCGACTCTTATCCTCGCGCATAACAAGACTCTTGCAGGTCAGCTTTATTCGGAGTTCAAGGAATTGTTCCCCGAGAATGCCGTCGAGTACTTCGTATCATATTATGATTACTATCAGCCCGAGGCTTATATTGCTTCGACGGATACATATATCGAGAAGGATTCTTCAATTAATGACGAGATTGACCGTCTCAGACATTCCGCGACCAGGTCGCTTCTTACGAGGGATGATGTCATAGTCATTTCTTCCGTGTCATGTATCTACGGTATCGGTGAGAAGGAAGATTATCTGTCGTTGATGGTCCATCTGTATGTCGGTCTTGAGATATCAAGAGACCAGGTCATGGCGGAGCTTATCAATATCCAGTATGACCGTAATGAATTCGAATTGAAGCGAGGCACCTTCAGGTGTAAGGGCGACGTACTCGATGTATTTACTCCCGATGCGGATAACGTGATAACGAGGATCGAGTTCTTCGGTGATGAGATAGAGAAGATATCTTATGTCGATGCGATTACCGGTAAGCAGATGTATACGAGGTCATTCGCGGAGATATTCCCGGCTTCGCATTATGCGACGGGAAGACAGAAGCTTGAGAGAGCTATTGAGCTTATAGAAGATGAACTCGATGACAGGATAAAGTATTTCCGCGACGAAGGTAAGCTGGTCGAGGCATACCGTCTTGAGCAGCGTACCAGATATGATATGGAACTTCTGCGAGAGACAGGTTTCTGTAAGGGGATAGAGAATTATTCCCGTCATATTGCAGGCCGTAAGGAAGGCGAGCCGCCCTGTACTTTGCTCGACTTCTTCCCGAAGGATTATCTGATGTTCATTGACGAGTCGCATGTCACTGTGCCGCAGGTAGGCGCCATGTATAAGGGCGACCGCTCGCGTAAGGATATGCTCGTGGATTACGGTTTCCGTCTGCCGTCGGCAAGAGATAACAGACCTTTGAAGTTCGACGAGTTCGAGCCCCGTATGGGTCAGACCATATTCGTATCCGCGACTCCTGCGGATTATGAGAAGGAACACTCCGAGCAGACTGTCGAGCAGGTTATCAGACCTACGGGACTTCTCGAGCCTCAGATCTATATCAGACCTGTCGAGGGTCAGATCGAGGATATCATCCATGAGATCAGAGAGAATAATAAGAACGGCGAGAAGTCGCTCATCATGACTCTTACGAAGAAGATGGCCGAAGATCTTACGGAGTTCCTCGAGAAGGAAGAGATCAGGGTTACTTATCTTCACAGCGATATCGAGACGGTCGAGAGAATGCAGATCCTTAACCGCTTAAGGAATGATGAGACTGATGTCATAGTCGGTATCAATCTGTTAAGAGAGGGTATCGATCTTCCCGAAGTATCTTTGCTTATGATCCTCGATGCTGACAAGGAGGGTTTCTTAAGATCCGAGAGGTCACTTATCCAGATTATCGGACGATGTGCGCGTAACAGTAACGGCCGCGTCATCCTGTATGCCGATGAGATTACGGATTCCATGATGGGTGCCGTGTCCGAGACGAACAGAAGACGTGAGATTCAGAGCAAGTATAATGAAGAGCATGGTATCACACCGAAGACGGTTATCAAGCATGTTAAGAATGTGTTCGATACGATCGATGATGCCGCGAAGAAGGATAAGGTCAAGAAGCTCGATGTTAAGAAGCTTATTGAGAATAATGACCCTGGCAAGATGTCGGCTGAAGACAGGGAGAAACTGATCGCCAGCCTGACGAAGGATATGAAGGCGGCAGCCAAGGAACTCGACTTCGAGAAGGCTGCAAGCTTAAGAGATGCGATCATCGCATTGAAGAACGGAGACGGTAAGTAAGAATGTCTGAAGGATTCGTACATCTTCATCTTCATACCGAGTACAGTCTTCTTGACGGAGCGATAAGGATATCGGAACTCCCTTCTCGCCTTAAGGAGATGGGTATGGACGCTTGTGCGATAACCGATCACGGTTCGATGTTCGGATGCGTCGAATTCTTCAAGGCGATGAAGGCGGAAGGATTGAAGCCGATCATCGGTTGTGAGGTATATGTTGCTCCCGGTTCGAGATACGTGACTCCGACACCGAGTGATAAACAGAAGGCATATCACCACCTGATACTTCTTGCCAAGGATAATGAAGGTCTTAAGAATCTTAACCGACTTGTAACTGCCGGCTGGACAGAGGGCTTCTACAGGAAGCCCAGGATCGATAAAGAACTCCTTGAGAGATGGCATGACGGACTTATTTGTCTGTCGGGATGCCTTGCGGGCGAAGTGGCATGTCTTATCAAGGAAGGCAAGTTTACGGAAGCTGATGAGGCTGCGCTCTGGTACGATAAGCTTTTCGGCAGAGGTAATTACTATCTTGAGATACAGAGTAATTTTCTGAAAGATCAGGGTCCCGTTAATGCCGGACTTGTAAAGCTTTCAAGAAGAACAGGTATTCCTCTTGTTGCCACAAATGACTGTCATTATCTGAAGCAGGAAGACAGTTATGTTCAGGAAGTTCTGATGTGTATGCAGACCGGTTCGAAGATGAGTGATGCGAACCGTATGAAGTTCGAGACGGATGATTTCTATGTTAAGTCCGAGACACAGATGAGGCGGTTCTTCTCGGAGATCCCCGAGGCTGTTGATAATACAGTTAAGATCGCGCAGATGTGTAATGCAGAGTATGACTTCGATACGATTCATCTTCCGAAGTACGACGTTCCGTCAGGATTTACAGACAACAAGCAGTATCTTAAGTATCTTGTTACGACGGGGCTTGAGAAGAGGTTCAAGATAAGAGGCGCTGCCGCCGATCAGGATGTTTATATCAAGCGAGCGGACTACGAACTCGATGTAATCAACTCGATGGGATACACAGATTACTATCTGATCGTCTGGGACTTTATAAACTTTGCGAAGACGAACGGTATCATGGTAGGTCCCGGAAGAGGCTCCGGTGCGGGTTCGCTTGCGGCTTACGCGATAGGAATAACCGATGTCGATCCGATCAAGTACAGTCTTGTATTCGAACGATTCCTTAACAGCGAACGTGTGTCGATGCCTGACTTTGATATCGATTTCTGTTATGAGAGACGACAGGAAGTTATCGATTATGTCACGCGTAAGTACGGACAGGAAAGAGTCGCACAGGTAATCACGTTCGGTACTCTTGCCGCGAGGATGTGTATCAGGGATGTAAGCAAGGTTCTTGATTTGCCTTATAACCGCACGGATAAGATCGCGAAGATGATCCCCGAGTCTATGGGTATGACCATCAAAGGTGCTCTCGAACTTCGCAAGGATATGAGAGAAGAGTATGAGGCAGATCCCGATGTGAAGAAAGTTCTTGATATCGCGATGAAGCTCGAAGGAATGCCGAGACACGCTTCGACTCATGCGGCGGGTGTAATCATTTCAGGTGTTCCGATAACTGATATTGCACCGCTATCGGTAAATGACGGCAATGCGGTCGTACAGTTCGCGAAAGCTGATATCGAGAGTGTGGGACTTCTTAAGTTCGACTTCTTGGGACTTCGTACATTGACGGTGTTAAGGGATGCCGCGGATATGGTCATGGAGAATTACGGCAAGGAGATTAACTTCGATAAGATACCGTTCGATGATAAGAATGTCTATGACATGATCGGCAGGGGAGATACGGTAGGTATATTCCAACTTGAAAGTGACGGTATGACATCGTTCATGAAAGACTTGAAGCCTTCTTCGATAGAAGATGTAACGGCCGGTATATCTCTTTACAGACCGGGTCCTATGGACCAGATCCCGAAGTATATTAAGGCGAAGCACGATGCTGCTTCGATCACATATGATCACCCTCTTCTCGAACCCATACTTAACGTGACTTACGGATGTATGGTCTATCAGGAGCAGGTAATGCAGATAGTCCGTGACCTCGCCGGATTCTCGATGGGTCAGTCGGACAATATCAGACGTGCCATGAGTAAGAAGAAGAAATCACTCATGGAGAAGTACAGGCAGTTGTTCATTTACGGCGGTACCGATGAGACCGGACGCGAGATCGAAGGCGCGATTAAGAGAGGTGTTCCTGAAGCTGTCGCAGACAAGATCTTCAATGAGGTAGTCGTATTCGCGGGATATGCTTTCAATAAATCGCATGCCGCCTGTTATGCGGTAGTCGGATATTATACCGCTTACCTTAAGTATTACTATCCCGCCGAGTTTATGGCGGCGATGATGAATTCGTTCAGGTTCAATGTGGCTGCTGCGGCATACTACATCAACTGCTGCGGACCGATGGGGATTGAAGTTCTTCCTCCGGACGTTAATAAGAGCCGTGCCAAGTTCTCGACAGAGAGACTGCCGTCAGGGAAGATGGGTATAAGGATCGGTCTTTCCGTTCTGAAGAATGTCGGCGAAGCGGCAGTTAATGCCCTTACGGATGACAGGGATGAGAACGGACCTTATATATCATTCGAAGATTTCTTGAGACGTGCTTCGAAGATAGGTCTTAACAAGAAGATGGTCGAGTCGATCATATATTCTTCGGCTCTTGATTTTACGGGACTTAACAGAGCGACGATGATCGCGACTGTCAGGACCGAGATGGATAAGATATCTCAGGAGAACAGCAGACAGATGGAAGGTCAGCTGAGTCTGTTCGATATGGTGGCTCCCGAGCAGAGTAATTATGATGATTCGATCAGGATCAATCATATGAAAGAATATCCCGAATCCGAGAAGCTTGCCTACGAGAAGGATGTCGTCGGATTATATCTGTCGGGACACCCTATGGCGGCATATCAGGACTTTATTGACCGGTATTGTACTTTCGACATGAGGCAGTTCAGAGAAGCGGTGTCGCAGGAGAGGACGGAGTCTCTTAATGATGATGCTCAGGTAATAATGTGCGGAATGCTTCTTCATAAGCGTATACGTACGACGAAGTCTAAGACTGCGATGGCAGTCCTTCTTGCAGAGGATATGTACGGACAGTTCGAAGCGGCATTGTTCGGCAAGGTGTTCGATCAGTATGCAAGTGTTCTGGATACGGACAAGCCTTATGTATTCCTGGGAAGAAGAAGGATACAGGGTGAGGATACATTCTCTTTGTCGATCGATGCGATCTTCCCGATGCCGCAGACGCAGAAGGAAGTATATGAGGTAACCGGCAACTGGCTGTTTAAGAAGATCTATAATGCAAGCGCGAAGAAAGAGAAGACCGTTACATTTACCCCGCAACCTGCTCCACCGCCAACAAGAAGCGAGCAGCCCGGCGGGCTCATTATCAGGTTTAACGGGGATCCTTCCGGGAATGCATATCAGAGGCTTCTGAATCTGCTTGTATATTTCCACGGCAATACTCCGGTAAGTATTATGTTCAAGGACGGCAGTATCGCTCCTCTTGATCCGGTATGTAATGTCGATGTTTCTCCTGATGTTTTACAGAAGATCTATGAGGTGTGCGGCGGCGATAACGTGCAGTTCTCGTGATAGTTTACGGATTGTTCTTATTTATCCGTTAAACGACGCGAATGCTTTGTTTATAATTCAGTTATAGGTGTTTTGTGTGATTCATGATGGAGGGGTTTATCATGAAGAAATTACGTAGATCTAAGAAGGGCTTTACTCTCATTGAGATGGTTCTTGTTATTGCGATTATTGTAGTACTGGCTGCGGTGCTGATCCTGAATATTGCAGGTTATATGGATCGTGCCCATAATGCGGCATCTTCATTGGCGGCACATAACAGTTCGGTCGAAATGATTACTGACGAGATCAACGCTGCTGTCTGATATTTTTATTAATTAGTGTATAATGTATCGGATAAACTTCCTACGGAGGATCATTTAATATGTTTAATCTTGAATACGACGAGAATAATATTCCCGATATCAGCACACTTAAGGCAAAGAACTATGACAATATTAATCCCGATGATATTGCTCCCGTTAAGAGAATCGGCGTTCTTACGAGCGGCGGCGATGCTCCCGGAATGAATGCTACTATCAGGGCTGTTGTCCGTGCGGGTATCAATTCCGGTATGGAAGTCTTCGGCGTAACAAGAGGTTTCCACGGCCTGTGGAAGGGAGAGATCTCCCAGATCGGCGTAAGAGACGTATCCGAGACATTGCAGAGAGGCGGTACATTCCTCATGACTGCAAGATCCAAGACATTCACGACAGATGCAGGCGTTCTGAAGGGCGCGAAGATGATGGAAGTCTATAATCTCGACGCTCTCGTAGTATCAGGCGGTGACGGTTCCTTCAAGGGCGCAAGAGCTCTTGCAAGACTCGGCGTTCCGGTTATCGGTATCCCCGGTACGATCGACAACGACATCGGATGCACCGACTATACTATCGGTTACGACACATCCATGAATACTGCAATGGAAGCTATCGATAAGCTCCGTGATACGGCATCCTCACATGAACGCTGCTCAGTTATCGAGGTAATGGGTAGAAGTGCAGGCTATATCGCACTTAACGTCGGTATCGCCACGGGTGCTGAGGTTATCCTTATTCCCGAGGTTCCTTTCGACTTTGATAAGGATGTATTAAGAGTAATTCTCGACGGCAGAAACAAGGGCAAGAGACATTACATCGTTATCGTAGCAGAGGGTGCCGGCAGCGCGGCTGATATCGCTACAAGGATCGAGAAGAATACAGGCATCGAGTCGAGACCCACTATCCTCGGACACTTGCAGAGAGGCGGTTCCCCGACTCTCCGTGACAGAACTACGGCAAGCCTTATGGGTGTTCGTGCCATCGATTGTCTGCTCCAGAAGCGATACAACAGAATCATAGTAGAGAAGGACGGCAAGATAACGGATATCGACCTCGAGGCAGGTCTTGCGATGAAGAAGACTATCCCTGAGATCGAGATCGATAATGCCAAGAGACTCTCGTAAGAGAAAGGTAAATGTACAAGTACACAACATTTGAAGAAGAAGCAGAGCGTAAGAAGATCAGGGGCCGTGTATTAACGGTCCTTGAATTCGATAAGATCAAAGAGAAGCTCCTTGAATTGACGAGAACGTCCTATGGGCGTTCTCTTACTTCGTCCGCCTTTCCGACGACCGACGCCGAAGTGGTTAAGGAAAGCCTCGAGGATACATATGAAGCATTCACTTACATAAGTAAATACGGAAGCCTGCCGATCGGCTCATTCCCTCCTGTAGAGGAGAGCCTTAAGTACATAAGTGCGGGCGGTACGCTTGATATGCGTCAGCTGCTTGACGTCGCGATATTCTTAAGAAGCATAGTGGATCTTAAGAAGATCGTTAACGATGACAAGAGGCAGGATCTCGCCGAGACCAATCTGTTCATGTCTATCGCGGCTCTTGAACCCGAACAGAGACTTCAGGATGAGATATTCTCGTGTATCGTAAACGACACCGAGATGAATGACCGTGCAAGCAACGAGCTGTATTCGATAAGACGTGAGACCAAGGATGTCGTAAGATCGATAAGAGTTATTCTCGACAGGATCATAAGAAACAGCGGTGATATCCTTCAGGAGCAGATAATCACGATAAGAGACGGAAGATACTGTGTTCCCGTAAAGTCCGAGCAAAGATCGAAGCTTCCGGGTATCATTCACGACACGTCATCGACCGGCCAGACCGTATTCATCGAGCCTATGAGCGTAGTCGAAGCGAACAACAGGATCAGAGAACTCGCTTCGCTTGAAGAGGCTGAGATCGAGAGGATCCTTCAGAACCTTACCGCTATGGTCGGAAGATCGGAGCAGGTAATACGATCTGACATCAGCCTTATTGCGCAGATCGATTTCAACTCGGCTAAGGCGGAACTTGCGGTTAGCATGAATGCCGTGAAGCCGGTGCTTAATACCAAGGGTCACATCAGACTCTGTAAAGCAAGACATCCTCTCATCGATAAGGATGAGGTGGTTCCGGTAGACATCGAGAACGGCGATAAGTACGGAACTCTCGTCATCACAGGTCCTAACACGGGTGGTAAGACAGTATGCCTTAAGACATGCGGTCTTATGACGCTCATGACTATGACGGGTCTCATGATCCCGTGTGCGGCAGGAACGGAAGTGTCCGTTTTCGACAGGGTGCTCGCTGATATCGGTGACGAGCAGAGCATCGAGCAGAGTCTGTCCACGTTCTCGGCGCATATCTCGAATATCGTTTTCATTCTGAAAAACATAAGGGGAAGGTCCCTCGTGCTCCTCGATGAGTTGGGTTCCGGTACGGATCCCGCAGAGGGTGCCGCACTTGCAGTTGCCGTCCTCGAAGCCATGCGCGAAAAGGGCTGCATCGTGATGGCCACCACGCACTACCGAGAGCTCAAGGAGTATGCCGTCACAACAGAAGGCGTAATGAACGCATCCTGTGAATTTGACACGGATACTTTAAGCCCTACGTACAGACTTATTATCGGAACTTCCGGTACGAGTAATGCTTTCATCATCTCGAAGAAGCTCGGCATGCCCGCGAAGATCATTGATGACGCGAAGTCCAGGATGACGGATGAAGACTTGAAGCTCGAGAAGCTCCTTTCTGAAGCCGAAGAAGACCGCCGCAAGGCAGGCACTCTTGAGAAGGAGAACGAGCGTCTTAATAACGAGCTTAAAGATAAGATCAGAGAGCTTGAGGAAGAGCGAAAGTCCCTTAAGGCTTCCAAGACGAAGATCCTTAATGAAACACGCGCGAAGCAGAAGGAACTTCTTGAAGACAAGCAGGAAGAGCTCGACGAGCTCATTAAGCAGGTCAAGAAGAAGGCGAAGAAGAACTACGATGAGGACGCCAAGGCTGAGCTCGATAAGATCAGAAGAAGACTTCGTGCAGGTGTTAAGGATTTGTCTTCGGATGACGAAGATGATGCTGCGGTTAACGTAAGTCTTCCCGGGGAGCCGCCGAAGAAGATCGAGAAGGGGCAGAAGTATTTTGCTCCCGGTCTTAACATAGTCGGTACCGCGCTCGATTCTTCAGATAACGGCAAGGCAAAGATACGCATCCAGAACGGCATCATGACTTATACGGTGCCGGCGAATGAATTAAGAACACCTACGAGCGAACAGTTGACCAAGCCGGACGAACCCGAGGATACATTGTTTGCCAAGTACAAGGGTGCCAAGGCGGGAAGCACATCTTCGCTTAAGGTTCAGAAGGCGCAGACTGTCGTATCCGAACTGATGCTCATCGGTAAGAGAGCTGCCGAGGCGGAGTCGGAGCTTGAGAAGTATATCGACGACTGCCACCTCGCCGGACTTAAGACCGTGAGGATCGTGCACGGCAAGGGAACAGGTGCGTTAAGGTCAGCGGTAGAAGGCAAGCTCGCGGCTGATCCGAGAGTAAAGGAATTCAGACTCGGAGACCCGGCGGAAGGCGGAGACGGAGTGACGATCGCGAAGCTCGTCTGACATATCAACAGATAAGAGGCAGGTATTATGAATAACAGCAGACTTAAGATCATCATCGGTGCATACGGAAGCGGCAAGTCGGAGGTGTCCGTCAATCTCGCGCTTAATATGCGTAAGACCAATCCCGATCATAAGGTGCTTCTTGCCGATCTTGATATCGTCAATCCTTTCTACAGATCTTCGGATGCCGCCAAGGTGCTCGAGGATAATGACATCAGACTTATAAGCCCCATGTATGCAAATTCCAATGTCGATGCGCCGGTATTAAGCGGCGAGGTCTATGTTATCTTCGATAATGATGAGTATATGGGCGTATTCGACATCGGCGGTGAGGATATGGGCGCGACCATCCTGGGATCCATGAAGACGAGACTTGATAATACGGATGCCGAGCTTATCATGGCGGTTAATACGAGAAGACCTTTCACATCGACTGCCGACGAGATCATCATCATGGCTTCTGAACTTCAGGAAGCATCGAAGATGAAGATCACGGGATTTATCAACAACACCAACATTCTTGAGCAGACAACGGCTTCCGATATACTTGAAGGTGAGAAGATACTTCTCGAGGTACAGGAGAAGACCGGTATTCCGGTAGTTATGACGACCGTTATGGACGGCGTGATGACAGACGATGAGATCAAGAGATTACACACACCTGAAGTCATGAAGATGAGAAGGACGATCAAGTATGCGTATTGATGCCAAGACGAGAAGAGGCTTTAAGAAAGCCGCCAAGATCAATCTTAAGAAACACTATTTCGCGTTTATCCTCATGTGTCTGTTCGCGGCTCTGATCGGATCCGAGTTCGTTACTTCCGAGAACCTGTTCGGTCTGAGGACCGACCCCGTAAGCGTTATGCTGAACGGCTATGAAGAAGCTGTTGTAGAGACTGAGACTGAAGTTGCCACCATGACCGGCGGTTCCACTTTTGCCGATAAGGTTATGGAGATCACACATAAGATCCACGATGATGATAAGACGGGTGAGGTGTTCGCCAGATCCGCAGGAACTATCAATCAGGTAATTGACGTCTTTACTACAGGTACCGCGGTTTCCACAATCACTTCAGTTGTGCTTAATATCGTAGGTTCCGAGAGTGTCGCTGACAGGATCGTAATGGCTCTTGCATCTGCTCTTGCGATTTGGTTTTGGATGTTCGTGCAGCTCGTTTATATGTCTGTCATGCGAAGGAATATCCTCGAGGGAAGGATCTACAATAAGGTTCCGATTAACAGATATCTGTTCGTATTCCGTACGAAGTCGTGGCTCAGCTGCACGATTTCTATGACGCTTATGGCTGTCTTTGATGTTATCGCCGTGGTGACGGTAGTAGGTTTCCCGATAGTTTATTACGGACTGTTCATGGTGCCTTTCATCGTCGCGGAGAACCCCAAGATCAAGCCGGTGCAGGCTGTCAAACTTTCCTGGAATATTACCAAGGGTTACAAGATGGATCTGTTCATCAACGACCTTACGATGTTCGGCTGGAGAGTTCTGTCCGTGCTGACAGTAGGTCTGTCGGATCTGTTCTTCTGCAACCCGTATAAGCTCGCGGTGCACTCCGAGTTCTATGTCAATATCCGTAAGAATGCGATTGAGAATAAAGTGAAGGGATATGAACTTCTTAACGATCGCTATCTCTACGAAAAGGCTGATATGGGACGCCTTCGCGGAATGTACCCTGAAGCTGTTAATGTGCTTTCTGCACCTGAATATGAGCTGCAGGGCCTTACCGGTGCCAAGAAGTTCTTTGCGGAGCATTTCGGAATTGTGCTGTGGAATACCGACGATGAGATGAAGTATGAGCAGAATCAAGCAAGCCGCCAGCGCATTAAGAATATGAAAGACGAGCTCGAGGGTTTGAGTTATCCTACGAGACTTGCTCCGATCCCGGAGTCGCATAAGTCTGGAAGATTCGCGAATATGCACTATATGCGTCACTACTCTTTGCTGTCGCTCGTTCTCATGTTCTTTATCTATTCGGGCTTCGGCTGGGTATGGGAAGTGTTCTACTACTATCTTCTGCAGGGACATTACATCAACAGAGGTGTCATGCACGGACCGTGGCTTCCCATCTACGGTGCAGGCGGTATCGCGATCCTCGTATTCCTTTTCCCGCTTCGTAAAAGTCCGTCCAAGCACTTCTTTGCCACCATGGGTCTGTGCGGAATACTTGAGTACGGTACGAGCGTTTTCCTCGAGTATGCTTTCGGTGCGCAGTGGTGGAACTACGACGGCTTCTTCCTTAATCTCAACGGAAGGATCTGTGCGGAAGGTCTTCTCATATTCGGTGTCGCAGGACTTGCTTTTATCTATTTCTTGTCACCGCTCCTTGATGATGTGATCCGTAAGTTCAAGCCGATGAAGCTGCTGCCTGTAGCGATCCTTCTTGTCGCGATCTTCATATCCGATATGATCTATTCCACATTTAAGCCTAATAAGGGTGACGGTATTACGGACGGCTTCGCCGGAACAGAGAACCGTATCGTTCAGCAAACGGAAGAAACACAGTAAAATATATTTGTTTAAACTCACTGATTTATGTTAAAATACTTGCGGTGTCTGTGGACAATATTCACAGATACCGCATAACTAATTAACGGAGGAAATGAATATGGGATTGATTTCTAATGTCATGGGCGCTATCGGCGATTCTGCTTCATCTGTAATTGCTGATCAGTACGTTGAGTTCTTCACATGTGACTCGCTCGGACAGGATGTTCTTGTACGTCAGGGTGCAAGAAAGATGCAGAAGGGACACAACAAGGGTGACGTTGAAGTAATTACTAACGGTGCCATGATCGCTGTTCCTGAGAACACTGCATGTCTTATGGTAGATAACGGTAAGGTCGTTGACTTTACTATCCAGGCAGGTATGTATACTTGGGATTCTTCTTCTGCTCCTTCAGTATTCGCAGGTAATGACGGTTTCCTCGATGCAGCCAAGAAGCTCGTAGGCGAGACTTGGAACCGTATGAAGGCAGGCGGAGAGATCACAACACAGCAGAGAATCTACTTCGTCAATATGCTTGAGATCCGTGACCAGAAGTACGGTACACCTTCCGCTCTTCCTTATCACGATCCTGAGTACAGAAATATCTACATCAGACTTAACGGTGTATTCTCTTACCAAATTAAGGATCCTGTAAAGTTCTTCCAGACACAGGTAGGTAACATCAAGGGTCAGTACACTAATGCTCAGTTCATGGGTTCTCCTGCTGATCCTAAGCAGCCCAGAATCGAGTTCATGGATAACTTCTCTGAGGTTCTCAATAAGTGCGGAACAGTTGATAAGATCATGTTCGCTGATCTGCCTTCCAACCAGGGCAAGCTCCGTACATACATGCAGGATGCTCTCGATGAGGAGTGGCTCAAGAACAGAGGTGTTGTTGTTTCCTCCGTTGCTATCGGCGGTATCACACCTGATGATAAGTCCAGAGAGAGAATCGAGCAGGTTGACCAGTCCAAGATGTTCGGTGCTGATCCTAACGCTCTTGCAGCTCAGGCTGTACTCGGCCAGACACAGGCTATGAATACTGCAGCAGCAAATGCAAACGGTGCAGTAAACGGCCTCATGGGCATGGGTATGGTAGGCGGCATGGGTCAGATGGGCGGCGGTATGAATTCTGCATTCCAGTTCTTGGGTCAGCAGCAGCAGGCTCAGCCCGCACCGGCACCCGCTCCCACAGCAGCACCCGCTCCCGCGGCAGCAGGATGGACATGTTCCTGCGGTACAACCAACACAGGTAAGTTCTGCTCCAACTGCGGAAGTGCTCAGCCCGCTCCTTCAGCAGCTTGGACTTGTGAGTGCGGAACACAGAATACAGGCAAGTTCTGCTCTAACTGCGGTAAGCCCGCTCCTGCAGGTCCCTGGACATGCGAGTGCGGAACACAGAACACAGGTAAGTTCTGCTCCAACTGCGGTAAGCCCCAGCCCTGATCAAGGCATCAATAATTGATTAACAGAAGCCCCGGTGTCAAAAGCCGGGGCTTTTATAACGGGAAAAAACAATAATATATATAAACGCATATTAATTGAAAATCATTTGAGCTTCTTTTATAATGCTATCCTAATGAGTTTAAAAGAGGGAGTGTATGGCAATGGCAAAGGTCACATTTAATGATGATTTGTGCAAGGGCTGCGGTCTTTGCGTCAATGCGTGTCCCAAGAAGATCCTCGAGCTCGATAAGAGCAGACTGAACAACAAGGGTTATCACCCTGCGGCATGTACCGATCTTGATCAGTGTATCGGCTGCGCTTTCTGCGCTACAACATGTCCTGATTTGGTCATTACGGTAGAAAGGTGAGGATCTGACTATGGCAAGCAAGAAAGTACTTATGAAGGGAAACGAGGTCATTGCTGAAGCTGCTATCAGAGCAGGCTGCAGAAATTACTTCGGATATCCCATCACACCTCAGACAGAGGTTATGCACTATATGGCAAAGAAGATGGTTCAGATCGGAGGAAACTTCGTTCAGGCCGAGAGTGAGGTCGCTGCCATTAACATGGTATACGGCGCTGCTGCTGCGGGCTTCAGAGTAATGACATCTTCGTCATCTCCGGGAATCTCCCTGAAGCAGGAGGGTATCTCCTATATTGCAGGTGCCGAGCTTCCTGCAGTAGTTGTAAACATCGTAAGAGCAGGTCCGGGCTTGGGCGGTATTCAGCCTTCACAGGGTGACTATTTCCAGGCCTGTAAGGGCGGCGGACACGGTGATTACAGAAATCTCGTTATCGCACCTGCTTCTGTACAGGAGCTCTATGAGCTTACTGTTGAAGCATTTAACCTTGCAGATAAGTACAGAATGACGTGCATGATCTTAGGCGACGGTACACTCGGTCAGATGATGGAGCCTGTTGCTTTCAGAGATGTAGAGCCCATCGTAGAACCCGAGAAGCCTTGGGCTGCATGCGGAAGAGGCGGAAGAGCAGAGCACAACACTGTAACTTCCATCTATATCCAGCCCGACGATCTCGAGAGAAAGAACCTCGAGCTTGTCGAGAAGTACAAGATCATCGAGAGAGATGAAGTAAGATATGAGGCTATCGGACTTGAGGATGCCGAGATCGTTATCGTTGCATTCTCCACATGTTCGAGAATCTGCCGTAACGTTATCAGACAGGCAGCCGAGAAGGGCATCAAGGTCGGAATGATCCGTCCCATCACTCTCTGGCCGTTCCCCAAGCAGATCATCCGTGATACTGCAGCTCTTCCTAATGTTAAGGCATTCCTCGACATAGAGCTTTCTGCAGGTCAGATGGTTGAAGACGTTCAGATCGCCGTTAAGGGACAGAAGCCCGTTCACTTCTTTGGAAGAATGGGCGGTAACCTTCCTATGCAGAAGGAGATCCTTGATAAGATCATCGCGATCCACGAAGACCCCAATAAGGAGGCACTTGACTGATGGCTGTTGTTTTTGAAGCTACAAAGGGCTTAACGGGCAAGCCTTTCCATTACTGCCCGGGATGTACACACGGCATCATCCACAGACTTATCGCAGAGGTAATGTGCGAGATGGGTATCCTTGAGGATACAGTCTCCGTTGCTTCCGTAGGATGTTCTTATAACAGCTACGAGTATTTCGCTTGTGATGCAGTTCAGGCAGCACACGGAAGAGCTCCCGCTGTTGCTACAGGTATTAAGAGAAACCTCAAGGACAAGGTCGTCTTCACATATCAGGGAGACGGTGACCTTGCTTCCATCGGTGCTGCAGAGATCATTCACGCTGCTGCAAGAGGAGAGAAGATCACGGCATTCTTCGTAAACAATGCTGTTTACGGAATGACTTCCGGTCAGATGGCTCCTACTACATTGCTCGGTCAGGTAACTACAACATCTCCTTTCGGAAGAGATGCTTCCTACCAGGGTTACCCGATCAACGTAAGTGAGTTGATCGCACCCCTTACAGGTGCTGCTTATGTAGAGCGTGTCTGCCTTACTGATTACAAGAATATCATGGCTGCCAAGAAGGCTATCAAGCAGGCTTTCCTTGCACAGCAGGCTAACCTCGGCTTCACTATGGTCGAGTTCCTTTCGACATGTCCTACTAACTGGGGTAAGGAACCTCTCGAGGCTATGGACTGGCTCAAGGAGAAGATGATCCCTCAGTATCCTCTCGGTGTTTTTAAGGGAGAGGGAATTGATTTCAAGAAGGTCGAGGCTGACTTAAAGGCCGCGAAGGAAGGAGCCCAGGCATGATCGATTTTTCAATCATTCTCGCAGGCTTCGGCGGACAGGGAATTCTCTCTGCAGGTAAGATGGCAGCCGAGGCAGCACTTTATGAAGGTAAGGAAGTATCCTGGTTCCCGTCATACGGACCTGAGATGAGAGGCGGTACGGCTAACTGTTCCGTAGTTATCTCCGATGAGCCTATCGGTTCTCCTGTAGTTAACAATGCAGATGTGCTTATCTGCCTGAACCAGCCTTCCGTAGAGAAGTTCGAGTCCTATCTTAATCCGGGCGGAATCCTCATCATCGACTCTTCGCTGTTCTATGTAGAGCCTACCCGTGATGACATCAAGTTCATCCCGATGGAAGCAAGTAAGATCGCAAGTGATTTGGGTAACATGGCTTTCGCTACGATCTCCATGCTCGGCTGTATGTCAGCTGCTACAGGATGCTTTACGAAGGAGTCTTTCGAGTCTGCTCTGTACGAGATCCTTCCCGAGAGAAGACATAAGTTTATCCCCGGTAATATGGAGGCTTTCACCAAGGGCGCTGAGTTTGCCAAGGTGTGAGGCGTGATATAGAATAGTTTTATGGCTATTTCACCGGAGATAAAAATACATCTTATCCATGATCTGCTTCCGTTCTGGCTCGGTATGATCGACAAAGAGAACGGCGGATTCTACGGGTATGTCAGTTCCGAAGGTGTTATCGACACGAAGGCTGACAAGGGATGTGTTTTGAACAGCCGAATCCTCTGGGTATTCAGTACGTGCTACAAGCTTTGTATGGACGGAGCGCTGAGTGAAGTTAAGCTTCAGGATGCCGGATATTCATCTGTTGATATCCTCGAGGCTGCTCGTCATGCTTATAACTTCTTCAGAGATCATTACTTCGATCAGGAGTACGGCGGAATCTTCTGGTCCGTAACTTACGACGGTCAGCCGGCAGATACTGCCAAGCATGCATATAACCATGCTTTCGCAATCTATGCGCTGTGTGAGTTCTATGAAGTTACGGGTGATATGGAAGCATTTAAGCTTGCTTATTATCTTAAGAACTGTATCGAGAATATGTTCAAAGATGACAACGGTTATCTCGAGTCATTCGGAAGAGACTTCGAACTTGATGATAACCCGAAGCTTTCCGAGAACGGAGTTCATGCTTACCGTACGACGAATACGCTGGTCCACATTCTGGAGGCCTATACAGAGCTTTACAGGATCAACAAGGAGACCAAGGATCAGTTCGTTAAGGGTAAGATCTACAGCATACTCGAGATATTCGAGACAAAGATCTACAATCCTGTCGAGGGAAGACTTGAGATCTTCTTTGATGAGAATTACAACAGTCTTATCGACTTAAGATCATACGGTAATGATATCGAGATGAGCTGGGTTCTCGACAGAACATGCGATGTATTGGGCGATCCGAAGCTTTCGGAGAGAATGGCGGTTATATCCGACACTCTTGCGAGGAAGACTCTCGAGTACGGATTCGACGGAAACTCTCTTGCGTATGAGACCGAGAACGGAGTTACAAAGCAGACACGTGCATGGTGGATGCAGGCAGAGGCGGTAGTCGGATTTACGAATGCATTTATGAAGACCAATGAGAAGGAATTCAAGAATGCGGAAAGAAAGACATGGGAATTCATTCGTAATCATGTCATCACGAAGACGAGACCTGCCGAGTGGTATAACGAAGTATCACAGGACGGTGTTCCCGATCTGACGAAGCCTTTGGTAGGTGAGTGGAAGTGTCCTTATCACAATGTGCGCATGTGTATCGAGATCTTAAGACGCAATATGAGGGCACAAGAGGAGCTTTGACAAGCGCCAAATATTAACCTTTTGTAAAATTGCACAAACGGGGACCTGATGGCTCCCGTTTTTTTGTGTTTTCGGTTGGTAATGTCTAAAAAATAATATATAATATTTGAGTATTAAAAACTGGGGGCAAGCGTATGGACGAAGCTTATCTGTTTAATCGCGGAGAAAATTTCATGAGCTACAACTTCCTTGGAGCTCATCCTTATAAAGACAAGAAGGAAGAAGGTTACATTTTCAGAGTCTGGGCACCCAATGCACTTTCGGTAAGTGTTATCGGTGATTTTAACGAGTGGGATGCACTGGCAAATCAGATGTTCAAGCTCGGCGGCACCGGTATATGGGAAGCCAAGATTCCGGGTGTTCATCAGTGGGCAAGATATAAGTACAGAGTCGTCGGTGCAGATTCGAGAATCTACGACAAGGGCGACCCGTATGCAAGACATTTCGAGACAAGACCCAACAACGCGTCTATTGTTTATAACCCCGATGATTACACATGGGGTGATAAAGAATATATGAAGCACAGACCCGATGCTCTTGCTGCAAGACCTATCAACATCTATGAGATGCACTTGGGTTCATGGAGACAGCATCCGGACGGAAACTTCTTCACATATCGTGAGATCGCACTCGACCTCGTCGATTACTGCAAGAAGATGAACTATACACATATCGAATTGATGCCTGTACTCGAGCATCCTCTCGATGCTTCCTGGGGCTATCAGGTTACGGGTTACTATGCAGCAACCTCAAGATTCGGAACTCCCGCAGACTTCAAGTTCATGGTGGATATGCTCCATCAGAGCGGCATCGCAGTTCTTCTTGACTGGGTTCCCGCACACTTCCCGAAGAACCTCGAGGGACTTGTAAGATTCGACGGTACTCCCTGTTATGAGTATGCTGATCCGAGAATCGGTGAGCACAGAGAGTGGGGTACATACGTATTCGATTATTCCAAGAATGAGGTACTCTCATTCCTTATCTCGAACGCAGTATTCTGGATCGATGAATTCCATATCGACGGTCTGCGTGTTGATGCCGTAAGCTCCATGCTTTACAGAGACTACGGACGTCAGAACTATATCCCGAACAAGTACGGCGGCAATGAGAATCTCGAAGCAGTCGAGTTCTTCAAGAAGCTTAATTCCACGATCAGAAGCAGATATCCCGGTGTTATGATGATCGCTGAGGAGTCTACTGCATGGCCTAAGGTATCCCATCCCGTTGAGGAAGGCGGCTTGGGCTTCACACATAAGTGGAACATGGGCTGGATGCACGATACTCTCGATTATTTCTCGACGGATTCTTATGCAAGAGGATGGCATCACGATGAGTTCTGCTTCTCGATGATGTATGCTTTCGCAGAGAATTATGTATTGAGCCTTTCACACGACGAAGTCGTTCACGGCAAGTATTCACTCATCAATAAGATGCCGGGTGACGTATGGAGAAAGTTCGCTTCACTTCGTACATTGTTCATGTATCAGATGAGCCATCCGGGTGCGAAGTTGAACTTCATGGGAGCCGAGTTCGGTCAGTTCATCGAGTGGAGATTCTATGAGCAGCTCGAGTGGTTCATGCTCGATTACGAGTCACACAGACTGCTTCAGGATTACTGCTCGAAGTTGAACCGTTTCTATATCGATCACGGTCAGCTGTGGAGAGACGACCACACATGGTCGGGCTTCGAGTGGATCGCTGCAGACGATACTGTTAATAATGTTTTCGTATATGCAAGAAAGAGCCCGAAGAGGGAAGAGAACGATATCTATGTAGCACTCAACATGGTCCCCCAGCCTCTTGAGGAGTACAAGATCCCCGTCTACGAGCTCGGTACATATAAGATCGTACTTAACACGGATGACATGGCTTTCGGCGGAAGCGGTTATCCCACGGGAGTTTCGCTTGACGGTACTTTCGAGGCGATAGACGAACCTTTCCAGGGTAAGCCTTATCACGTTAAGTTTAATCTGCCGCCGCTTGCAGGTGTCTACTTCATGAAGGTTAAGGATCCCGAGCCCAAGAAGGAAGAGAAGAAGCCTGCGGCGAAGAAGGCTACTGCAAAGAAGCCCGCGGCGGAAAAGGCTCCGGCCAAGAAGCCTGCAGCAAAGAAGGCTCCGGCCAAGAAAACAACAGCAAATAAAAAAAAGAACATAACTAATTCGGAGGTAGGAAAAAATGGCTAAGACTGATGTAGTTGCAATGATACTTGCAGGAGGCCAGGGAGCAAGACTCGGTGTTCTTACGAAGACTGTAGCCAAGCCTGCGGTTCCGTTCGGAAGCCGTTACAGAATCATCGATTTCCCTTTGTCCAACTGTGTTAACTCAGGTATTGAGCGAGTTGGAGTCCTGTCACAGTATCAGCCGCTTGCACTTAACACATACGTAGGTAACGGACATCCTTGGGATCTCGACCGTAATAATGCAGGAGCTTATATCCTTCCTCCTTACCAGAGATCAGGTAAGTCTGACTGGTATAAGGGAACAGCTAATGCTATCTATCAGAACAAGGACTTCCTTGATGATTTTGATCCTGAGTATGTTGTAATCCTCTCAGGTGACCATATCTATAAGATGGACTACGGCGCAATGCTTAGAAGCCACATCGAGAGAGAGGCTGACGCTACCGTAGCAGTTTACGAAGTACCGTGGGAGGAGGCTCCCAGATTCGGTATCCTGAATACCGAGGGTGAGGACCAGATCGTAGAGTTCGAGGAGAAGCCTGCGAAGCCGAAGAGCAACCTCGCATCCATGGGTGTTTACTGCTTTACATGGAAGGTTCTGCGTGAAGCTCTCGTAAGAGACGAGGCTGATCCCGAGTCCAACAACGACTTCGGTAAGAACATCATCCCGATGCTCCTTAACGGCGGTAAGAAGCTGTTTGCTTACAGATTCGCAGGTTACTGGAAGGATGTAGGAACGATCTCATCCCTGTGGGAGACTAACATGGATATTCTCGACAAGCCTGAGGACATCAACCTCGTTGACCGTTCCTGGAGAATCTATTCGAGAAACCCTGTTAAGCCTTCACAGTTCATCGGTGAGTCGGGTAAGGTTACCAACTCAGCTCTTACAGACGGATGCCGTATCTTCGGTGAAGTAAATCACTCCGTTCTGTCTGAATCAGTAATCGTAGAGAAGGGAGCGGTCGTTAAGGACTGCGTTCTCCTTCCGGGTGTAGTAGTTAAGGAAGGCGCGAGACTCGAAAGATGTATCGTAGACTTCGGAACGATCATCGGTAAGGACGTTAAGGCCGGACCGAAGATCGAGGGCGAAGGTCCTTATACGAACCACAAGCTGTGCTCTGAAGGAATCTGCGTATTTGAGCGCGGATTGAAGATCAAGGACGGTGCCGAGATCCCCGGCAACTCCATGATCGATTCGGATATCGATGCGGGTGATAACTCCGTTATCGAAGAGAAGTTCAGAGTATAAGAAAGGTCAGAAGGAGGAAGATAAATGTTTAATGATGTTATGGGCCTCATACTGGCCGACAATAAGAAGATTGGATTGGGTGAGCTTTCCGAGCCGAGAGCTCTGTCCGCCGTTCCGTTCGGAGGAAGATACAGGATCATCGACTTCATGCTGTCTGACATGGTCAACTCCGGAATCAAGAATGTAGGTATTCTTACATACAATAAATATAAGTCATTAATGGATCACCTTGGCACAGGTTCACCGTGGTCCCTCGACAGAAAGAACGACGGACTTCATATCCTGCCGCCTTATGTAAACTCCGAGGCGTCCAATATCACAGGTGATGAGGAGCTCGCAGGAGTTCTCGACTTCTTGAGACACTCAAGATCCACATACGCTATCGTAGCCAACTCCAATATCATCCTTAACTGCACATTCGATGATATGATCAAGGCTCACGAGTCAAGCGGCGCTGATCTTACGGTTATGTACAACAGAGATGCGCTGAAGTACGGACATCCCTGCTACATTCTCGATACAGACGAGAACGGCTTCGTAAAGGATATGCTGTACAATCCCCAGAAGGCTACATCGAACAAGACATCACTCGGTATCATCTGCCTGAGAAGAGACATGCTTATCGATATCATCTCCCGTCAGATGAGCCACGGACAGACACACTTCGGTCTGCACTCGATGGTAAAGATGTTCGATGAGATCAAGGTTTACGCTTATGAGTATTCCGGAACGGCTCTTCGTATCAATAACGTACAGACATACTTCAATGCTTCCATGTCACTTCTTAAGGATGAGACAAGAAACTCTCTGTTCTGGAGCGGCAAGCCTATCTACACGAAGGTTAAGGACGAAGCACCTACACTTTATTTTGACAATGCCGAGGTCAAGACTTCTATCATCTCCGACGGTTGCCGCATCTACGGTGACATCGATCATTCGGTCATCTTCAGAAGTGCAACGATCTCAAAGAACACAACGGTAAAGAACTGCGTAGTAATGCAGGATGTCCACATCTCTGAGAACTGCCATCTCGAGAATGTTATTCTTGATAAGAATTCATTCGTAAGACCCGGCGTAAGACTCATCGGTCATCCGGATTATCCCGTAGTTATCGGAAAGGGAGCAGGTATCTGATATGGAGAAGATTAAAGTATTATTTGCATCATCTGAGGTAAGCCCGTTCGTCAAGGTCGGCGGACTTGCTGACGTTGTAGGCGCTCTGCCCGTAGAGCTTAACAAGGATAACGTCGATGCACGTGTTATCCTTCCTCTCTATAAGAAGATCAAGATCAAGTATCAGGACGAGATGCAGTTTCTCGGATGGAAGCTCGTCAGAATGGGTTGGAGATCCCTGTATGCAGGTCTGTTCCAGCTCGAGAAGAACGGTACGATCTTCTACTTCGTAGATAACGAATACTACTTCAACTTCGATCAGATCTATGTAGAGTATGTATTCGATATCGAGCGTTACTGCTTCTATCAGAGAGCTGTTCTCGACTTCATGGGCGACTTCATGAACTTCGAGCCTAACGTTCTGCACTGTAACGACTGGCAGACAGGTATGATGCCTCTGCTGCTTGATGCTCACTTCAAGAAGCACGGTTATCACACCAACGTTCAGACTGTATTTACGATCCATAACCTGAAGTATCAGGGTGTTCATGCAACAGATGTAGTTCGTGAGATGCTCGATCTTCCCGATGAGTATTTAAGAGACGAGTTCTGTATCAAGGACCGTGCCATCAACTTCATGAAGGCAGGTATCGTATTCTCCAACTCCGTAACGACAGTATCTCCTACATATGCGTATGAGATCATGACAGATTACTACGGCGAGGGCTTAAACTACACACTGCAGAAGTATGCTTACAAGGTATCCGGTATCCTTAACGGTATCAACGATCTTGAGTACAACCCGAAGAAGGATGATAAGATCCCCGTTAAGTACGATATCAAGACATATAAGAAGGGTAAGGCTGCATGTAAGGAGTCACTCCAGAAGCAGCTCGGTCTCGAGGTTAACCCCGGAGCCCCTCTGTGTGCCATGATCTCCAGACTCGTTGACCAGAAGGGTCTCGATCTTCTCCTGTATGTTCTCGATGAGATGCTCTATGACGGAATGCAGATCGTTATCCTCGGAACAGGCGATAACTATTACGAGAGAGCACTTGTTGATACGGCTAACAGAAATCCCGGCAAGATGTGCGCATGCATCGATTTTGACTCAGGTCTTGCACATACTATCTATGCTGGTGCCGATATCTTCCTTATGCCTTCACTGTTCGAACCCTGCGGTCTCTCGCAGCTCGTATCCATGGCATACGGTACTGTTCCGGTTGTACGTGAGACAGGCGGACTTAAGGATACTGTTACTCCTTATAACGAGTTTACGGGTGAGGGCAACGGTTTCTCATTTGCCAACATCAATGCTCACGAGTTTCTCTTCGTTACCAAGTACGCCTGCGATCTTTACAGAAATCACAAGGATGTCTGGGATAAGCTCGTTAAGGCCGGCATGAGCGGAGACTATTCATGGAAGAAGAGTGCCAAGGAGTACGCAGGTCTCTATTCTCTCATCACAGGTATTCCTCTTGAGGAGGAAGCTCCTAAGGAAGAGAAGAAGCCTGAGGAGAAGAAGGCCGAGGATAAGAAGCCTGCAGCAAAGAAGACTGAGACTAAGAAGGCCGCTGCGAAAGCACCTGCCAAGAAGTCATCTGCAAAGAAGTCTTCAGCAAAGAAGCCCGCTGCTTCAGACAGCAAGAAAGAAGAGACTAAGTAAGTCATGTTCTTTCATGCGTCCAGACTTCCTCTGTACAGGTCACCTTATGGTGCGCAGCCGACTGATACTGAGATAACTATTAGATTCGACGCTTCTTCTGACAGTTCGGAAGTTACACTTTGTTATTCTTACGGACTTTACGGCTTCTCGTATCATGAAGAGCCGATGCATGAAGTAAAGTCTGAAGGAACAGACACAGAAACAACAAGATACGAGACAAGGCTTATGCTCCCGCATGAGCCCGGTCTCGTTTTCTATTGGTTCAGATTCAGGATCGCTGAGATGGTCCCTTCCGAGGACGAGGACCATGAGCCGGTATCTGAAATCCACACCAAGTACTATGTCCTTGAGGGCGACACCGAGGACGGTTCGGGCAAGCTTTATCATGAACCTCCGAGGATCGGCGCCGATGAGGATAAGTATCCGTATGCATGGCAGATAACCGCATACCGAAGGGATTTCAAGACTCCTGATCATATGAAGGGCGCTCTGATCTATCAGATCTTCCCGGACAGATTTGCACGTGATAAGGAGTTCACTGTTGAGCGGATGATGAATGCATCCCCAAGGGAGGAGCGCGTATATCACGACGACTGGTACGAGGATGTTGATATCAAGGGCAAGCCGTCTACGGGTTATCTTGCCTGTGACTTCTTCGGCGGTTCTCTTAAGGGAATAGCCGAGCATCTCGATTATATTAAGTCTCTCGGTATAGATATCATCTATCTTAATCCGATATTCGAGGCAAGATCGTCTCACAGATACGATACTGCCGATTACCATAATGTGGATCCGATGCTTGGCGGCAACGAGGCTTTCGCTGTGCTTCAGAACGCGTGCAGGGAGAAGGGCATAAGACTCATTCTCGACGGCGTGTTCTCGCATACCGGAGCTGATTCCCGTTACTTCAACAAGTTCGGAAGGTATGAGGGCACGGGTGCTTTTGAAGCGTACGAGAAGGGCGTGGAGAGTCCGTACAGATCCTGGTACAACTTCTATAAGAATGAGGACGGGTACACCGTTTACGATTCGTGGTGGGGTTTCCCCGATCTTCCCAATGTCGATGAGAATGATCTTTCCTACAGAAAGTTCATCTTCGGCGACGGCGGTGTCGTAGACACTTGGATTGGAAGAGGTGCGTCAGGACTTCGTCTTGATGTATCTGATGAGCTTCCTGATTCTTTCATCAGACAGATGAGGGATGTCATTAAGGCTAAGACCGGCGGGGAAGGCATGCTCGTCGGTGAAGTATGGGAGGACGCGAGCAATAAGTGCTCCTATGGTTCATACAGAGACTTTATGCTCGGTTCCACGCATGATTCCGTAATGGGTTATACGTTCAGGACCACAGTGCTCGAGTTCCTTCAGGGATATGTATCGGCCAAGGTGTTCAACGCTCGTATGGAAGGCTTCCGCGAGAGATATCCTGCAGAGAGTTACTACTGCATAATGAATCTTCTGTCATCGCACGATGTTCCGAGAGTCTTTACCATGATGAGCAAGCCTTCGGATACAGGTGATAAGGAGGAGCAGCAGAAGATATGTGTTCCGCCTGAAGAGGTATCGAGATGTGCTGATCTTTGTAAACTTGGGTTTGCTTTTCAGATAGGATATATCGGTGCGCCGTGTGTTTATTATGGTGATGAGATCCTGATGGATGGCTATAAGGATCCGTTTAACAGAAGAACATATCCCTGGGGCAAAGTCTCAAGGGAAGGTGAGGAGCATCTTGAATACTGCCGTAAACTTGCAAAGCTTAGAACAGAGAATCAGGTGCTGAGGACAGGCTTCTATAAGACACTATTTACTTCGGACGATGTTATCGCATTTGTGCGTTTCCTTGATGAGGGGGGGCGTGATTATTTCGGAAGTACAGTGCTGCCTGACTACAGCGCGAGGAAGGTCATTGTCATCATCAACAGGGGCAGTAAAGCGGCATACTTCGAGCTTAACGATAACGGATCCGAATCTGAAGTTAAACAGATTGAGAAGAACTATGTCGATCTTAACAGCGAAACAGTTGTCAAAGGTATTTCCGGTGGAACAATGCAGGTCGGTACTGCTCCTTTAAGTGCTCTTTTCGTTGTATACGGGTAACAGATTAAATGACATTTATTACCGGCAAAGATAACCCGCGGGTCAAGTATCTCGCATCGCTGCATGACAACAAGACTTCCCGTAAGGAAGGTGTTGTTTTCATAGAGGGCAAAAGAGCGTGCGAGGATGCTCTTGCCTGTGGAATAAACCCGAAGATCGTAATTGCCGATGAAGCTCATTCTGATTGGGCGTCAGCTGTCTGCAAAGAAGAAAACGAATGCCTGATCTTAAGTGAAGCCTGCTTTAAGAAGATCTCGCAGACCGTTCATCCCCAGGGAATGGCACTGGTTGCCGGAAGACCTGACATGACATCAGGAATAAATCTTCGCGGTGACGGTAAAGATATATTCATGTGCCTTGAGGATATACAGGATCCCGGAAATCTAGGGACTATGATCAGAATAGCTGATGCGTTTGATTTTAACTCGGTCCTGATAACAAAGAATACGGTCGATCCTTTTAATGACAAGGTTGTAAGGTCTTCGATGGGTTCTATCTGGAGAGTGAATATAATCTCTTATGAGGATTCAGATGAGATTATCACTAATCTTCATAATGAAGGAATTAAGATTATTGCTGCGGAGCTTCACGGAGATGATTTAAGTAAAGCAAAGATCGAACTTCCTGCAGCATATTTCATTGGAAATGAGGGATCGGGTCTAAAGGCGTCCACCATTGACCAGTGCGATATCAAGGTGAAGATAAGGATGCAGGGTAAGGCAGAATCGCTTAACGCAGCTTCCGCCGCTTCGATAATCGGCTATGTCCTTCAGGAACTTAGAGATTAACGGCTGATTATCGTACAGGAGGACGGTATGGTTGATAATACAATACTCGATACTCTTTATGAGCATGTGCTGAATACGCCGGACAGGACAGCTATTAAGTATGAATCTGAGAACAGGTTAACTTTCAAGGAATACTGGACTGTCACCGGAAGAATCTATGCCTGGCTTAAATCGAGAAGGATAGGTACCGAGGACGTCGTAATGTACTGTCTTCCCAGAGGCACAGATCTTTATGCCTGCATGATCGGGACTATCAGGGCAGGGGCTGCATTTGTTTTAGCAGAGACAGGTAACGATAAAAGAACTGATTTCATAAGGAAAGACTGTAACTGTAAACTGTTTGTTGATGAGTCTTTATGGGAAGAGATAAAAAGAACGGAACCTATAGACGGATATGAGACTTCCGATCTTCACAGCCTTTGCTATATAGCTTACACATCGGGAACTACCGGAAATCCCAAAGGTGTCATGCATGAATACGGAACGCTTATTAATGCATGGAAATCAGCAATCCTGAATGGAGTTCCGATTCTCGCTCCTGAGGATACATATTCTGTCATGAGTCCGATATGCTTTGTATCAATGCCTATTATCGTCGGATTCTCAAGTGTGTTCGGAAACGCTGTGGCGATCGTTCCTTATGAGTATTGTGATGACTCGGAAAGTTTTGCCGAATATCTTTGCAGAAATGATGTTAACTGCGGGTATCTTACACCTTCCAGGCTCCGTAAACTGCTCCCTCTCAAAAAGAGTCTTAAGACATGTGTTCTGTCAAGTGAACCTGCGGATGGTTTGTATCTTGATGGAACAAGATGTATCAACTGCTATGCATCAACTGAGTCCGGATGTCTTCTGACGCTGAAGGAACTGACACATCCGCAGACTCCGGCACCTGTCGGTAAGCCACAGTCGGATGTTGAGATCCTTATCCTTGATGAGAACGGTAAAGAGGTTCCGGCAGGGTATACCGGAGAGGTGTGTTTCCGCGATCCTTTTGTCAGGGGATATCTGAATCTTCCTGAACTGACCAGGAAGAAAATAAACGGGACAATTATTCATTCAGGTGATGCCGGAATGATGACTTCTGACGGTGATCTTGTTATATGCGGAAGATTCGATGAGATGTTCAAGATTAACGGTTACAGAATTGAGCCTGATGAGGTGGGAAACGCGGTAAGACAGGTAAGCGGCATCAAGAATCTTGTAGTCAGGGGATTTGTTTATAAAGATATCTCATCCATAATTGTTTTCTATACCGGTGACATAATTGTTGATGAGGTCATGATGAGACAGAAACTTCTGGATATTCTGCCTGAATACATGATACCTACAAACTATATTCATTTGGAAGAGTTTCCTTTGCTCGAGACCGGAAAGACTGATAAAAGAAGTCTCTATCCTCCCGAAGGAAGCTGGGATGAATTCAGAAAACAGGAATCATCCGATCTTCAGATTATTGGACAGGGAAGAAAGGCCACAGTATATGCGATCGGCAGTGACAAGGTTATCAAGCTGTATAAACAGTCGGTTCCGTATGAGCGTATCAGGCTGGAACTTGAACATACACGGATAGCATACGGGAAGGGGCTGCCTGTTCCTAAGGCGTATGAGATGGTCCGTTCGGATACCCGGTATGGTGTCATGTTCGACAGGCTTGGTGGTACTGTTATTGAGGAAGCCATAAGGTGTGGTATAGGAAATTGTCAGGAACTGATTAAGCTTTTCGCAGGAACGGTGAAGAGTATGCATAAGATCAGCATGAGTGATGAGAGCATTCAGGATCTTAAGGGCATATCGTTATCATGTGCACAGCAAATAGATCACGCTTACTGCAATGAGGAGGAGATTCAGAAAATCTCGGATATCATAGCATCGATACCTGATTCGGATCATTTTGTTCATGGTGACTGTCACCCCGGAAATGCGATGATATTTAATGACGGGATAAAGTTCATCGATCTTGTTATAAGCGGTAAGGGGGACCCGGTGTTTGATCATCTTTGTATGTATTCGCATTGTGTTTTCCTTCCTTCATTCATGACCGATGAACAATGCGTCGCGAAGTTAGGAGTCGATAAGTTAAAAGCCGGAGCTTTGTTTGACGTTTATCTTAAGTCCTACTATCCGGATATTGAAGATAAGGTGTTGTCTGACATGAAGGAGAGGATCAGAGGAATACACGCAGCCAGGATCTGTATAGCTTCTGTTATTCTTCCGGGTGTGTTTACGGATGAGGAATTGAAAGAAGCCAGACGGAGATCTTTGGAATACTGGAACGGACACTTAAGGCAGGACGGAAATGGGAAGCATCAGAGCTCGTTACAGTAACAGTTTTTTCCGGTGGTATCTCGGATATACTGCATTAGAGACGGACCTTTTGTTCTTCATTGTCTATGATGCGATGTTCCTTACTGAAGTGAAAGGCCTGTCGGTGGCGGCTGTATCATGGCTGACATTCCTTTCGCTCGGTTTCTCTCTGATTATTCAGTACCCTCTTCTTAAGTGGATAAACCGCGTCGGCAACAAAACTGCTGTAATCACGGGAAGTGTCTGCTTCGTGCTTTCTTCTGCCTGCATTACGTTCGCTCCCGGGTTCATTGTTGTTCTTATAGGAGGGTTTATAAAGTGTATTGCTCACACACTGAGTGCTATAGGAACAGCTGTGTTGAAGCGTAAACTTGTGAGCGAGTACAAGGAAGATATGTATGTCACATATCAATCTGATGCAAGCGGTATAACTTCAATAGTCATGATGATCACATCTTTGCTTTGCGGCTCTCTTTTTGAGATTAATGCTTATCTTCCTATGTTCGCCTGCATGGGCTTAAGCTCTGCGGGTGTGGTATGTGCGGTGTTTATCACACGTGGGGATACTTCTTCAAATGAGATCTGTATCAGAAATCTGGAAAAGAAGAGAAGACGTGCGTCTATGAGCTCGTTCGGTATACTGCTTCTCATATCTTTTGCCATGTTTACGGCGATAACGGGAACAGGACTTACATATGCGCGGCTTAACTTCCAGACTTTGCTTAATGATCATGAACCTGGGCATATTATCTGGCTTCTCGGACTCATATCTTCCTTGGTTTATCTGTTCAGATTTTTATCGAATATCCTCATGAGCAGGACCTATTCAACTTTCAAGGACCGTGCTGCTGTTCTGGTGTCAATAATGCTTACGGCTGGTCTGATCCTGCAGATCCTTCCGTGGATTACAGGAAACACAGGGAAGAGAGCGATCATGATCGCAGGTTATTTTATGATTGCATTTGCACGTGATCCGTTTATTACTCTTGTGCAGAATATCTCTCTTAAGGTTGACGAGGTCGAAGCACAGCAGGGAAGCCTGGTTGCATTAAACACAGCGAAAAAAGCAGGTGCGCTCTTCCTTTCCGCTGTAGGAAGCTTGCTTACGAAGTGGGGCATCGTTTATGTCATGCTGTTAATGCTCTGCATTTCATTGGCGAATATATTCGTTTGTAATTCGGCCATAAGCAGACAGCAGGCAAAGTGAAGGTCCAATCTTTTGCCTGATTATCCGAAAATCCTTATTAAAATTGACAACATCAAGCCGCGACCAATATAATGCTCTTCGTGGCATAATTTAATGCGTACGTATTATTTATATACATGGAGGACCTTTCATGGGATACACTATTTCACAGAAGATCATTAAGGATCACCTTCTTTCAGGTGAGATGAAAGTTGGAGAGGAGATCTCTTTAAGAATTGATCAGACACTTACACAGGATTCTACGGGTACCATGGCTTACCTCCAGTTCGAAGCTCTGGGCATCGATCAGGTTAAGACTAAGCTCTCTGTTGCTTACATCGATCACAACATGCTTCAGTCCGGCTTCGAGAATGCTGATGACCACAAGTACATCCAGACAGTAGCGAATAAGCACGGCATCAGATTCAGCCGTCCCGGTAACGGTGTTTGCCACCAGGTTCACATCGAGAGATTCGGTGTTCCGGGTCAGACACTTCTCGGTTCTGACTCTCACACACCTACATGCGGCGGTATCGGAATGCTCGCCATCGGTGCAGGCGGACTTGACGTTGCAGTAGCAATGGGCGGCGGTCCTTACTACATCACAATGCCTAAGATGGTAAGAGTTACATTGAAGAATAAGCTCGCTCCCTGGACAACAGCCAAGGATATCATCCTCGAGGTTCTCCGCATCATGTCCGTAAAAGGCGGTGTAGGCAAGATCGTCGAGTATGCAGGTGACGGACTTGCATCTCTCACAGTTCCCGAGAGAGCAACTATCACAAACATGGGTGCCGAGCTCGGTGCTACAACATCCGTTTTCCCTTCCGATGAGGTTACAAAGGCATTCCTCAAGGCACAGGGAAGAGAAGAAGTATGGACAGAACTCAAGGCTGACGAGGATGCAGTTTACGATGAGGAGATCGAGATCGATCTTTCCAAGCTCGTACCTCTCGTTGCTAAGCCGCACATGCCTGATCAGGTTGTAACAGTTAAGGAGATCGAGGGTCTTAAGGTTGACCAGTGCTGCATCGGTTCCTGCACAAACTCTTCACTTTACGACATGCTCAAGGTTGCTAAGATCCTGAAGGGTCACACAGTTCATCCTGATGTTTCACTCGTTATCGCTCCCGGATCCAAGCAGGTATTCAACATGCTCGCTGAGATGGGTGCTCTTGCCGACATGATCGAAGCCGGTGCAAGAATCATCGAGTGCGGATGCGGTCCTTGTATCGGTATGGGTCAGTCACCTAAGACAAATGCCGTATCCTTAAGAACTAACAACAGAAACTTCTATGGAAGATCCGGAACCAAGTCCGCTTCCATCTACCTTGTAAGCCCTGAGGTTGCTGCTGTTGCAGCTATCACAGGTGTAGTTACAAACCCTGCTGACTTCGGTGAGCCGCCGGTAGTAACAATGCCTGATGCATTCAAGGTTAACGACAACATGGTTATCATGCCTTCCGCTACACCTGAGGATGTAGAGGTTGTAAGAGGACCTAACATCAAGCCTTTCCCTGCACACCATAAGCTCGCTGATACAGTTGAGGGCAAGACACTCATCAAGGTTGAGGACAACATCACGACAGACCACATCATGCCTTCCAATGCGAAGCTTCTGCCGTTCAGATCCAACATCCCTTACCTTGCAGACTACTGTCTCACACCCTGTGATGAGCAGTTCCCGGCAAGAGCGAAGGAGAACAACGGCGGATTCATCATCGGCGGACAGAACTACGGTCAGGGTTCTTCCAGAGAGCACGCTGCTCTTGCACCTCTCCAGCTCGGCGTTAAGGGTGTAATCGCACTCTCATTCGCAAGAATCCACATGGCTAACCTTATCAACAACGGTATCCTTCCTCTCACATTCAAGGATGCTGCTGACTACGATAAGATCAACATGCTCGATGAGCTCGTTATCGAGAATGCAAGAGAGCAGGTTGAGGCTGCCGCTTCCGGCAAGACTGTTACGATCACAAACAAGACTCAGGGTTATTCCTTCGAGACTGAACTTGTGATCTCTGACAGACAGAAGGATATGCTCCTCGCAGGAGGCCTTCTTAATTACACCAAGGAGAATGCCTGATGGCTGAAATGAACAACGAAGAAATTATAAGCAAGCTCGCTAAAGTAGCGGGTAAGAAGGCTAAGATCGAACCCGAGCTCTACGGAAGATATAACGTAAAGCGCGGCTTGCGTAACAACGACGGTACGGGTGTTCTCGTAGGTCTTACTGAAGTCGGTGAGGTAATGAGTTACCTTATGGATGACGGAGACAGAATGCCTGTAGACGGAAGACTTTACTACCAGGGTTATGAAGTAACAGACCTTGTTAACGGTTTCTATAAGAAGAGATTCGGTTATGAGGAGATCGCTTTCCTTCTCATCACGGGAGATCTTCCCACGGAGAAGGAACTCGAGGAGTTCAGAGCGCTGCTTTCCTCCAAGAGACCTCTTCCTGACGGATTTACCGAGGACATGATCCTGAAGGCTCCGAGCCCTGATGTCATGAACAAATTGGCAAGATCCGTTCTCGCTTCCTACTCATACGATCCCAATCCGGATTCGCTTGAGGTAAGCAATGTTATGCGCCAGTGTATCGAGCTCATCGCAAGATTCCCCGTCATGATCGCTTACGGCTACATGGCAAGACTTCACTACGTTGAGCACAAGAGCCTTTTCCTGCATGCACCTGTGCCTGAATACAGCACGGCAGAGAACATCCTGCACCTGATCCGTCCCGACGGAAAGTTCACTGAACTCGAGGCACGTGTTCTCGACCTCGCACTCGTACTCCATGCAGAGCACGGCGGCGGTAACAACTCGTCTTTCGTAACTCATGCAGTATCTTCCACAGGTACGGATACATACTCCGCTATCGCTGCTGCAGTAGGCTCTCTCAAGGGACCTCAGCACGGCGGTGCTTCCAACAAGGCTTACGCCATGATGTGCGACCTGCGCGAAAAGGTAAGTGACTGGACTGATGAATCTCAGGTCAGAGATTATCTTGCCAAGATCATCAGGAAGGAAGCCTTTG
The DNA here is from genome assembly GCA_017940895.1 of Clostridiales bacterium. Taxonomy (GTDB): domain Bacteria; phylum Bacillota; class Clostridia; order Saccharofermentanales; family Saccharofermentanaceae; genus Saccharofermentans. The sequence goes on from JAGAXM010000018.1 coordinate 82,783, forward strand.
ACAAGTCGGGCCTTATCTACGGTATCGGTCATGCTGTCTATACTCTTTCAGATCCTCGTACAAGACTTCTCAAGATGTACGCTGAAGAGCTTGCGAAGGAGACGGGAAAGGACGATATCTTCAACCTCTATACCATGGTCGAGAGAGTTGCTCCCGAGGTATTCCACGAGGTTAAGAAGTCAGACAAGATCATGTGTGCCAATGTTGACTACTATGCAGGCTTCGTTTATTCAATGCTCGGCATACCTCCGGAATTGTTCACTCCTATCTTCGCATGCGCGAGAATCGCAGGCTGGAGTGCTCACCGCATAGAGGAAGTAGTTACAGGCGGTCGTATCATGCGTCCTGCTTACAAGTGCGTAAGCAAGCGCCGCGAGTACGTGCCTGTTGATAACAGACCCGGTATAGTCTGATCCTTTTTAAGTAAGGAGATCTCTGATGAAGAAGAACAGGATGCTGATCTGCTGCATTGTTGCAGCGGTTCTGTTGATGGCACAGTTTGTTTTCTCTACGATCAACGGTGACGCCGGCCAGGCGGATTCGCATTATTATCAGACCGTCTGGTCGCTGCTTCCCGCGATTATCGCGATCGGACTTGCTCTTGTTACCAAAGAGGTATATACGTCTCTGTTCCTCGGTATTATCGTCGGAGGAATGCTTTATTCGAACTTCAGCTTTGAAGGTACGATAACGCATGCATTTAACGACGGAATCGTAGCGTCTGTTGCCGATCCTTATAACGTCGGTATTCTGGTATTCCTGGTTATATTGGGCGTCATGGTCAACCTTATGAATAAGGCCGGCGGATCTGCGGCTTTCGGCAGATGGGCGTCGTCTCATATCAAGTCACGCGCGGGTGCCCAGATCGCTACGATCGCACTCGGCGTGCTTATCTTCATCGATGATTATTTTAACTGCCTTACCGTCGGATCGGTCATGAGACCCGTATCCGATAAGAGTAAGATATCGAGAGCCAAGCTTGCTTATCTTATCGATGCGACAGCGGCTCCCGTGTGCATTATCGCTCCTGTATCTTCATGGGCTGCAGCCGTGTCTTCTTATGTGGAAGACGGTAACGGTCTGCATCTGTTTATCAGAGCGATCCCTTTTAATTTCTATGCGATACTTACGATAATAATGATGATCTTCCTTGCGGTAACGGGAATGGATTATGGTCCGATGTTAAAGCATGAGAAGAATGCGAAGGAGAAGGGAGATGTTTTCTCCGATATGAGAAGACTTGCCGATGAGAGTGAGAAGAAAGCCAATCCCGACGGCGCGGTAATGGATCTTGTTCTTCCCATAGTTATTCTTATCGTCTGTTGCGTAATAGGAATGATCTATTCCGGCGGTTTCTTTGACGGAGAGAGCTTTATCGATGCATTCTCCAATTCCGATGCATCCGTAGGTCTTATGCTCGGTTCCGCCGTTACTTTGGTAATTACAATGCTCTATTATCTGATCCGCCGTGTAATTCCTTTTAAGGTCATGACGGACTGCCTGCCCGAAGGCTTCAAGTCGATGGTTCCCGCCATACTCATTCTTGTGTTCGCATGGAGCCTTAAGGCTATGACCGACAGCCTCGGTGCCAAGGAGTTTGTTGAGCAGATGGTACGGGGTTCGGCTACCGGATTCCAGTCATTCCTTCCCGCGATAATCTTCCTTATCGCATGCGGTCTGTCTTTCTCGACGGGAACGAGCTGGGGTACATTCGGTATCCTTATCCCGATAACACTCGGAGTTTTCCCTCTGACTGATCCTCTCGGTGTCGTATGTGTATCTGCATGTATGGCAGGTGCGGTATGCGGAGACCACTGTTCTCCTATATCGGATACGACGATCATGGCAAGTGCTGGCGCGCAGTGTGATCATGTAACCCATGTATCGACTCAGCTTCCTTACGCGCTCACAGTCGCAGGTGTAAGTTCAGTCGCATATATCATCGCGGGTTTCGTTCCGAATGCGCTCATCGCGCTGCCTGTCGCGATCGCTTTAATGTTTATTACTTTGCTTGTAATGCGTAAAGTTATGAAAGCATAAAAAGACTTTTATTATGTTATAATCCTTGTAGCATTATAAAAGGAGAATGGCCATGGCTGAAAATGAGAATCTGAATCAAATGGTCGAAGGCGTTACCGAGGATGTAACCGATAAGAAGTGTCCCAACTGCGGTGCTACAGTTACTTATGATCCGGCAACATTAGCAATGACTTGTGATTTCTGCGGATATCACAAAGAACTTCCGAAGCCCGAAGATGGAAGCAAGGCAGGAGAAGAGATCGACTTCAACTCCGCTAAGCTTCGTACAAGCAAGGACTGGGGTGCTCAGAAGAAGACAATCATATGTAAGAACTGCGGAGGTTCTGCAGTTTACGACATGACAGAGACGGCAGGAACATGTCCTTTCTGCGGATCCACATCTGTTATGCCTGTTGACGATGAAGAAGACGTCATGGCTCCGGGCGGTGTAGTACCGTTCGAGATCTCCCGTGAGAAGGCAGCCGAGCTGTTCAAGGGGTGGCTTAAGAAGAAGCTTTTCGCACCTTCAAAGGCGAAGAAGAGCTGCGAGGCAAAGGAGTTCAACGGTATCTATCTTCCTTACTGGACTTTCGATTCCGAGACAACTTCCTCCTATACAGCCGAGTACGGCAAGGACTACAAGGATAAGGACGGCAATACCAAGACAAGATGGTATACCACAAGAGGCATCTACGATGAGTTTATCGACGACGAAGTAGTATATGCCAGCACAAAGACTAAGGATGAGAACATCAAGTCCGTATCAAGCTTCGACTTCAAGAAGCTTCGTGATTATAATCCTCAATTCATCGCAGGATTCGCAGCCGAGAGATATTCACTCGGTCTCGATGACGGATGGAAGCAGGCTCAGGTCAGCATTCAGAATAAGCTCAAGCAGCATATCAGCGAGAGAGTTAGATCAAGAAACAGCGCTGACCGCGTAAGAAACGTTAAGCTTTCCACTTCATACGACAAGATCACATTCAAGTATCTTCTCGCTCCGATCTGGATCTCAAACTTCTCGTTCAACGGCAAGGTCTACAACTTCGTAGTTAACGGCCAGACAGGAAGAATCGCAGGAAAGTCTCCTGTATCAGCACTCAGAGTTATCGTTGCGATTATCATCGTTATCGCAGTACTTGCTATCGCGGGTTACGTATTCGGACAGTAAGAAGAACAACAAGTGTAAAAGCACGAATGAGAACGCCGGTTACCGCCGGCGTTTTCTTTTGCTTTTTATTACTGGATGTAGATTGTGGTGCGCTTACGAAGCGCGTTGCCTATCCTGATGAATGCGTTGATCACAAGACCTGCGGTGTAGATTATTACCGCGGCTTCGTAGCTGTTGATGAAGAATATGCAAAGAGCGGCTGCGAGTACGTTGATGATGCCTTGTGTTAACTTAAGACGCCAGTGCTTTCCGCCGAGTTTCTTGGATTCATTTGCCCTTAAGATGTCAACAACTCCCGAGAATCCGTGCAGGACTGCAAGATAGACGAGCACGTAGAACTTCGGGACATCTGATAACGACAGCGTGACCATACCGAGGTCGAAGAGGATAACACCCTGATAAAGGATGGATTTGCCGCCGACCATGTGCCTTGCCATCCTGAAATAGTAAATGATGGTGCCGAGGCCTTTGAAAGTAAGACTGAAGGCGAGTACGCACAGGATAATCGCGTATCCTAATTCAGGGAAGATGATCATCAACGGTGCTATGAGCAGGGTCACGAGTGCCCAAAGGATGCTTCCGAGTCTTCGTATATTAGTCAAGGCCGGCCTCCTTCAAGATGTCAAGCTGCTTGAACTTAACTATACCTGCAAGGGCATTGCCGGATTTTACAATCTCGGCCGTTACCATATTCTTCTGCGCGAGAGCGCCTTCAATGAACTTTCCTATGAAAGTATCACTCTTTCCGTTCTTGTCTGCTTTGATGTACTCTTCCTGATATTTGTTCAGATCGAAGTCTTCGATCGTCTGTCCCGAGAGCTCCTCTCCGAACTTCTTCCAGTCTTCGCATGCGTTGATCTGTCTTTTGGTAAGTATGCCGTTGATACGTTCCCTGTAAGGTGAGACGGTATCATCTGCGTAAGTGCCGGGCTTGAATCCATCAATCCCGCCTCTTAAGAACTTCATCGCGTATATCATCTGCGCGAAAGCCTTCATATAGTCAGATGGGTTATCCTTCACGATGGATTCATAGTTATTCCAGGCCGGCAGGTATTCGTAGCGGATGAACGAATAATCGGGAAGATGTCCCGCTCTGCCGTGTCCCAGGTTCATTATGGATTTCTCGGAACTTTGGTAGACGGTGTTGGTGTACAGGTTTTGCTCGAGGTCGTCCGTCGCCCCCGGGTTGTGACGGAACTTTATTCTTTTCGTACAGGAAGAGCCGTCCTCCGCGGTAAGTATCTCGCTGAAGTCATCGGTGGTGTTGTTTATAACAAGCGAAGGCGTCCCTGCGAAATAAGTATGTGCCCACGTGTCTGCAAGGACGTGCATCGCGATGCCGGCGTGCTGCAGTGAAGTGCCGCGTGCGATGTTTACAGTGCGTTCGAGCAAAGGACCGTTGGGTTTGCAAATGAGCCTGTATCTGTTCATGTAACCGCGGCCGTGTCGCGGAAGCTGCGCATAAAGATCGTAGGGGAGAAAGTGGAACGAAGCCCAGATCCTCGTTATGTCCTGAAGGCCGAGAATGTCTGTTCTGGCGTCTGCGAGTTCAAGCTGAAGCTGGGTTGTCGCGGCATCCTGAGGAGCGCCGAGCTTCGACAACAGTGTCTTGGTGCACAAGTCGACGAATTGGGCACTGTAGCAGATGTCCATGCTTTCTTCGTGTGTGTAGCCTGCCAGGTATGCGGCACAGTATGTGGCGTAGTAGTGAAAATCTTCCTGCATACTATGTCTCCCCGGGTTCTTTGTCGACGCTCTTCTTTAAGATGCGTCCGGAACGAATTATATCTATCAGGATAAATATCGAAGTCAGTTCAAACAGGATGGAGGCGATGGTGGTGTCATCGACACTCTGGTCCAGGGTGAAAGAGCCGTATAGCATGAACGGAAGCTCTATGCAGTAGTACAAGGTAAGTAGCAGCGAAACATTCAGAAAGTGCCTGCTTGTTGTCGGATCCTTCGAGAAACGCATTGACGAGAAGCCGACGTAGAAATGAAGTGTGAGGATTATCGCGGAGAGAAAGAAAAGAGTGATCAGAGCTGTCAGGAATATCACCTTAACGTCATATTGATCGAGGCCGGCAAACCCGAACGGATCTATGATGCCGGTACCTATCTCGATTGCGACCTTAAGTACCTCCCAGATACCGAAGGCCATATATGCGAGGCCGCTTATCTTAAGATTCCCTTTGGCCCGCCTGATGTTTGCAACTGTGATCCCGTTCATGAATAATCCTTCGTTGTTTATGCTATTATCTATTTTATATGTTAGAGAAGATTAAGACAAAAAATATGACGTTCGCGGGCTTATGGGTGCTCTTTACGGCGACCCTGGCTTTGTGGGCGGAATATTTATGCAGGGAAGACAGCCTGTCGCATGATACGTTCTACCAGTTAAATCTAATCAAGCATCCGTGGAACGAGCTTCTGTATTACATAAGTATCGATTACAGTCCTCCTCTTTATGCGTTTGTACTGAAGATTTATGCGTCTGTATTCGGTTACGGTCTTGCGGGACTTCGTGTCTTCTCGACTGTGATCCTGGCTGCGGGGCTCCTGATAATCTTTTTCCCGTTCAGAAGACTGATGGGGAAGACGAGCTCTGTTGTCGCCGCATGTATGTACATTTCATCGGCTTATCTTTTCTATTTCAGTGTTGAAGTAAGACCTGCGGTGCTCGCATATGTGCTTACGACCGGCATGTTCGTGTACGCCGTGCTCGCGCTTTTCGAAGGGCGTAAGTCCGACATGATAGTGTTCACGGTGCTGTCGTGTCTTTGCATGTACACGCATAACGTGTCGCTTATCGCTGCTTTCTGTGTTTACGGCACGACGATAATACTGGCACTGATACGAAAAAGATTCGATGTGTTTAAGAAGTTCCTAATAAGCGGAATTGCCGTTGCGGTGCTGTACATACCGTGGCTTATCGTTCTCATGGGACAGTACAGTAATGTTATGGAGAACTACTGGTCGAATGAAGGCTCTCTGCCGTTCGCATTCTTTATTGTTCTTATCGGTATTGTCGAGAATGAATTGGTTCCTTATCTGTCGTTCATAACGATAATATTCATTATCTTTTTGCCGCTGATCTTTATTATTCTTATGATCCCCGCCCAAAGATACAAAACTGCAGGTTCGATTAGGGAACTTATCACGGTAAAAGAGATAAAGAAGAACTGCCCGAATTTAAATAAGTTCCTGTATCTTGCTTTGATCGTGTCGGCTTCGATCGTCGGGTTCTATCTGTTTACGGTCCTGCTTGTGCCGGTCTTCGTCGAGAGGTATCTGTATATTCTGTCGGGAGGCGGTATACTGCTTCTGGCGTCGCTCGTATCGATCTGCGACAGGAAGAAGGTATTGGCGGTAATTCTTTCCGTAATGGTGCTGGTTACAGGCGTATGCAATGCTTATAAGAAGCGTGGCGATCTTGATTCGTATACCAGAGATCAGATGATAGAGGATGTCACACGCATAAGCGGGGACGAGCCTGTATTCATTCATCCTACGGAATACACGATCAGCTACTCGAAGTATGCTTTCCCGAATTCGCGTCATTATGCAACGACTTTTATCGGCAAGGTGCTTGTAAGCCTCGATGTTCTTAATACTGACATCACTTATCTTCCTGATTATGACAGCTTATGGGACTACACCGATGAGGTGTACATCATGGATTTTGAGAAGATAGGGCAGAAAAGTGATGATGAAGCCATAGAATATGCATTGTATTGGTTCAGCATTGACGACGAGCTCGAAGCAGAAGTGGTCGGAAGATATACATTGCCTTACGAATGCGATTTTGACGAATGCGAAGCGATTGTGCTCCGGGTGACCAGAAAGTAGTATAGAAACGCCCAAAAATGTGATAAAATATTAGATGTTTCAAGAAACAATTTATTTCAAAGGAGATTGTAGCTTATGCCATTGGTAACAACTACTGAAATGTTCAAGAAGGCTTATGACGGCGGTTACGCTATCGGTGCTTTCAACGTAAACAACATGGAGATCGTTCAGGGAATCACAGAGGCAGCAGGAGAGCTTAACAGCCCTGTTATCCTTCAGGTTTCCAAGGGCGCAAGAGCTTACGCTAATCACACATATCTCGTAAAGCTCGTTGAGGCAGCAGTTATCGAGAATCCTCAGATCCCGATCGCTCTTCACCTTGACCATGGTGATTCATTCGAGCTTTGTAAGTCCTGTATCGACGGCGGTTTCACATCTGTCATGATCGATGCTTCTTCCAAGTCTTTCGAGGAGAATATCGCCCTCACAAAGCAGGTTGTTGAGTATGCACATGCTCACGGCGTAGTTGTTGAGGCTGAGCTTGGTACTCTCGCTGGTATCGAGGATGAGGTTGTTGTAGAGTCCGGTAAGGAAGCTTACACAAGACCTGAAGAAGTTGAAGAGTTCGTTTCCAGAACAGGCTGCGACTCCCTCGCTATCGCTATCGGTACATCCCACGGTGCTTATAAGTTCACAGCTGCTCAGTGCACAAGAAACGCTGACGGTATCCTCGTACCTCCTCCGCTTCGCTTCGACGTTCTCGAAGAGTGCATCAAGAGACTTCCCGGATTCCCTATCGTTCTGCACGGTTCTTCTTCCGTACCTCAGGAATTTGTTAAGATGGTTAACGAGTACGGCGGAAACATGCCTGATGCTGTTGGTATCCCTGAGGAGCAGCTCCGTGAGGCTGCTAAGCTCGCAGTATGTAAGATCAACATCGACTCCGATATCCGTCTCGCTATGACAGGTAACATCAGAAAGTACTTCGCAGAGCATCCCGATCACTTCGATCCTCGCCAGTACCTCAAGCCCGCTCGTCAGGCTGTTAAGGAAATGGTTGCTCACAAGATCAAGTACGTTCTCGGTTCCGACGGCAAGATCTGATCTTAAGATACAATCTGTTTTTTATAAGACCGTTTCGCTTCAGCGAAGCGGTCTTTCTTTATTTGTTGTATAATCCTTTGTAGCGCGCTTTAGCGCCCTGAAGAGGTAATTATGCATAAAGAATTTCTAATGGGAAACGAGGCGATAGGTAAGGCCTGTATAGCAGCAGGTGTTAACGTCGTCGCAGGTTACCCGGGTACTCCTTCCACGGAAGTCCTTGAGACTATAGCAAAAGAGAATGACGGCAGTATCTATGTCGAGTGGTCAGTTAACGAGAAAGCCGCGATGGAGGTTGCCGCAGGTGCAGCTTATTCCGGTGCAAGAACACTCGTTACGATGAAGCAGGTGGGACTTAACGTCGCTTCAGACCCGCTGATGAGTCTGGAGTACGTGGGAGTTAAGGGCGGAATGGTCGTTCTCGTTGCAGATGATCCGGGGCCGATCTCATCGCAGACAGAGCAGGACACGAGAACTTTCGCCGAGTATTCCAAGGTACCGTGTTTTGATCCTTCCGATGCGAAGGAAGCATATGAGATGATATTCGAAGCTTTCGAGCTTTCAGAGAAATACAATACCCCCGTATTCATGCGTCCGACTACGCGCGTGTGCCACTCTTATCAGAGCATAGACGTACGCGATTATGCGGAGTACGAGGACCACAGACCTGACGGTTTTGTGAAGGACTCGAAGCGCTGGGTAATCTTTCCGAAGTTGTCTTATGCGAACCACGCGAAGATAGAGGAGCGCAATGATAAGCTGTCGGAGGAGTTCTCTTACCGCTCGTCACCCAATACATTCATCGAGGGCAATACAACTTATGGTGTTATCTCGCAGGGAATATCATTTGCCAATGCTTTGGATATAGTTACAAAAGCCCGGTCAGATAAGAAAAAGGTGCCGTCTCTTCTTAAGATAAGCACGCCGTTTCCGTTCCCTGATGAGCTGGTGTCGACTTTTCTTAATGACGTTGATGAAGTCCTGGTAATTGAGGAACTTGACCCTTATATCGAGAGACATGTTCTTCAGTTGTGCGGTAAGAAGCATATTGATGTGAAGATCTCGGGTAAGCTGACGGGCCATGTCGCCCGTTCAGGTGAGAACATGCCGGATCTTGTACAGAAATACATAAGTGACTTTATGGGATGGGAGCTCCCTTCCTGTGAGAAGATGAATACTCCCGAGCTTCCGGTGCGTCCGCCTGTACTGTGCGCAGGATGTCCTCACCGTGCGTCATTCTATGCAGTTAAGAAGGCGATGAAGGGAAAAGAGACGATCTTTGCCGGCGACATCGGTTGCTACACCTTAGGAAACGCCATGCCTCTTGATATGGTAGATACATGTCTTTGCATGGGTGCCGGTCTCGGTATCGCGCAGGGTGTCGGCAGAGTTAAGCCCGATACGAAATGTTTCGCTTTTGTGGGTGACTCCACGTTCTTTGCCTCGGCGATAACGGGTGTCGTTAATGCTGTTTATAACCAGGCTGACATGACTTTGATAGTCCTTGATAACTCCACTACCGCGATGACGGGTCACCAGCCTCATCCGGGTACGGGACACACCATGATGGGTGAGTTCACGGATAAGATCAATATCGAGAATATCCTGCGCGGCATCGGCGTGGAGACTGTCGTAAGACAGGATCCGTTCAAGCTTGATGAAGCGGTGGAAGTTATTAAGAAAGTCGCAGATGAGCCAGGCGTGAAAGCAGTTATTTTCGAGGCGCCGTGCTGTGTTCTGTTTAAGCCCGAGACGCCGTATGAGGTCGACCTTGATAAGTGTGTCGATTGCAAGATGTGTATCCGCGAGATCGGATGCCCTGGCGTGGTCCTGAAGGACGGACATGTGGCGGTGGATCCGGCTCTGTGTAACGGATGCGGCCTGTGTTCGCAGGTCTGCCCCTGTGATGCCATCGGAAAGGCGGTGAAGGAATGAGTACAACTAATATCATTCTGTGCGGCGTAGGAGGCCAGGGAACGGTCCTTGCAAGTAAGCTGACTGCTGCCGCTTCCATGGCGAAAGGTCTTAATGTCAGATCTGCAGAGACCATCGGTATGGCACAGAGGGGCGGAAGTGTCTTAAGCTACCTTCGCATAGGCGAGTGTGCGTCGCCTCTCATAAACAGCGGCTGCGCGGATCTTATTATCGGATTCGAACCCGCAGAGACTGTGCGTGCCCTGTCTTATCTTAAAGAGGGCGGCATCGTAATTACTTCCGACCGTGCCATGATGCCGGTTACTGCCGCTTTGAAGGGTTCGGACTATGAAGGCTCCAAGATGACGGATTATCTTAAGTCGCTCGAGGGCGGTCGTATCGGCAAGCTCGTTATTGTTAATACAGACGATGCCATGCGCGACCTGGGCTCGCCCAAGGCAATGAATATGGTTCTTCTCGGAGCTGCTGCAAGAGGCGGCTTCTTGGGTGAAGTTACTATAGACGATATCAGACAGGCGCTTGTAAAAAAGGTTAAACCGCAGTTCCATGAGCTTAATTTCAAGGCTTTGGAATATGCGAGTGTATAAGGAGGATCTGTATGAAGATCAATGACATTCAGTTGGAGCAGGTTAACAGCAGAATTCAAGCACTGGTAAAGGCCGGAAGTTTCTACGGTAAGAAGCTCGAAGCGGCAGGTATCACGGGTGTAAATTCGGCAGAGGACTTTGAGAAGCTGCCGTTCTCGGAGAAGAACGACCTTCGTGAGGCTTATCCTCTCGGACTTATGACGGCTCCAGAGGAGGAGATCGTCCGTATCCATTCTTCTTCAGGCACTACGGGCCTTCCGGTTATCATTCCTTATACAGCGAAGGATGTTGACGACTGGGCTATCCAGTTCAAGCGCTGTTATGAGATGGCAGGCATCACAAATAAGGACCGTATTCATATCACTCCCGGATACGGTCTGTGGACTGCAGGTATCGGATTCCAGCTCGGTGCCGAGAAGCTCGGTGCCATGTGTATCCCTATGGGTCCCGGTAACACGGATAAGCAGCTTCAGTTCATGATGGATATGAAGTCCACCGTTCTTTGTGCGACATCTTCCTATGCATTGCTCCTTGCTGAAGAGATAGAGAAGAGAGGCATCAAGGACAAGATCCACCTTAAGAAGGGAATCATCGGATCTGAGCGCTGGGGCGATAAGATGAGAGAGAGGATCCACAACGAGCTCGGCATAGAGCTGTTCGATATCTACGGCCTCACCGAGATCTACGGACCCGGTATAGGCATCAACTGTCCTGGCGAGAAGTATATGCATTACTGGGATGATTATATCTATCTTGAGATTATCGATCCCGTTACGCTCGAGCCTCTGCCTGACGGCGAGTGGGGAGAGATCGTTATCACCACACTCGTTAAGGAGGGCGCACCTCTTATCCGTTACAGGACTCATGACCTGTCACGTATCATACCCGAGCCCTGCAAGTGCGGCTCGAAGTTCCCCCGTATCGATGTAATTAAGGGCAGAACGGACGACATGATGAAGATCAAGGGCGTCAACGTATTCCCGGCTCAGATCGAGGAGATATTAAAGACGTTCCCCGAGCTTTCTTCCGAGTATCAGATTCGCATATCGCATCTTGACGGACGCGATACGATGAGGATCTATGTCGAGACATCAGGTCACTACGACTTCGATGAGCTGTCGAAGAGAGTAGCTGCTTCAGTTAAGGCTAAGATCGGCTTTACACCTATCGTTAAGGTTGTTGAGATAGGACTGCTTCCGAGATCCGAGAAGAAGTCAAAGAGAGTCATAGACGAGAGATTCGACTGATATAGTGCAGTTTACTTGCAGCATTATTGATATTGGAAACAGGTTTTGCAGCGTTTGAGCCCGCGTGCCCCCAAATATCCGTTGACAGAATACTATACTTCTCGATATGATGTATATCATCTGAGGAGGTATAGATATGTTTAAGAGAATGATTGCAGGTTTAACGGCTGCCGCGGTGCTCGCAGGTGTGTCCGCTACGACAATGGCAGCCCGGAACGAGACGCCTTCGGGCATCCCGATCGACGAAGTAGGAAGCCGGATCGAACAGTGGGCTTCAGAGAATGAGAACGAGTATCCGTCATTCGCAGTTGCAGTTGTAAACGGCGGTGAACTGGTCTATTCGGGGGCGTTCGGATATATCGACATTGGGAACGGGATTGAGGCGACACCTGATGACACTGTTTATGAGTGGGGTTCCTGCTCCAAGACATTGGTCTGGGTCAGCGTAATGCAGTTGTGGGAGCAGGGGAGGATAGACCTTAACGAGGACATCCGTAATTACCTGCCTGAGGGCTTCTTCCATAACTTAAGATATGACGATCCCATCACCATGCTGAATCTCATGAACCACAATGCCGGCTGGGGTGAGTCAACATGGGCAATGCAGGTCACAGATGAGAATGACATCATGGATCTGGGGGAAGCTTTGCAGTATTCAGAGCCGGTACAGATGTACCGCCCGGGCGAGGTTGCTTCCTACAGCAACTATGGTGCGGCACTCGCAGGCTATGTAGTCGAGTGCATCACAGGCCAGTCTTATGAGGATTATGTACATGAGCATATCTTCGATGTGCTCGGCATGGAGCACACTGCCATCGCACCGGCACATAACGATAACGAGTGGGTTTATGAGAGAAGACAGCAGTTCGTGAATTATCAGCGAGCCGGTGATTCCTGGGTAGCTAACGGTCATCAGCTTTGCTTCATCCTGCCGTATCCTGCAGGTGCTGCCTGCGGTACGATCGAGGATATGGCACTATACTGTTCCGCTCTTGTGTCAGACGAGAATCCTCTGTTCGAGAACGAGTCCACAAGAGATGAATTGTTCTCTGCCACGATGTTCTGCGGCAGTACTGATATTGCTTCCTGCTGTCACGGTTTCTGGCTTGCCGATTATGAATATGCATCCACATTGGGCCACAACGGGGGAACCAACGGCGGCTCCGCTAACCTTGAATTCGATCCCATAAGCGGCATCGGTGTTGTTACTCTTATGAACGGCAGCGGTAATCCTCATCATGCCATGGATGAGCTTGTGTTCGGTGATTCTGTCATTCAGATACCGGAGACAACATGCGGTGACCTTTCTTCGCAGGATCTGTCGGGGCTTTGCATCAGCGCGAGGTCGTGGAGACGCGGTCCTCTGAGATTCATGTCGATGTTGGGACTCATGCCGATCACGCGCGTAAGCGAAGATGAGTACGATGTCGCGGGCATGTATACCATTACAAGATTTGCCGAGGATGCTTTTTACTTACAAGATGATTCGGTCGGAATGGCGGCTGAGTATAAGGTTCTCGATGACGGCACACGCGTATTCGATATCGCGTCTTCCGGTTATGTTACCGAGAAGGGACTGGCGGCTGAGCTTATTTTGATGTGTCTTTATGTGTTGATCGTACTTGCTGCAGCCGTGCTTCTTATCATCAAGCTCATCAGAGTAATTGCCGGGAAGAATAAGCCCTATGAAGGCTCAAAGATCATTACGGTAGCGCAGATCGCGAAGATCGTCTCTGCCGGTGTCATCGGTTTCTGGCTCAGTGTGCTGAATGAACAGTACGGACTTTATAAGATGCAGGGCATCATTGGCTGCTTCGTGCAGATGCTTTGCTTTGCAGTATGTCTCGCGTCAGCATTTGTATCCGTCAAAGCTCTCACCAAGGGCGGCAAGGGTAAGTTTAAGTACATAGTAAACGTACTCGGCAACGTATCTTTTGCAGCGGCAATGGTTGTATTTGAATTAATGAGATTCTGGAACGTTTAAAGTGTAATTCGTCGATGCTGCGCAGGTCGTGGATTATAAAACAAAAGAAAACCCGGTTCGAATGAACCGGGTATTTAAGTGGTGACCCCAACGAGAATCGAACTCGTGATTGCGCCTTGAGAGGGCGCCGTCTTAACCGCTTGACCATGGGGCCATCTATAAGCGAATAATTAATGCGCAAGACGAAACGCTCGAGTATATTATCACAGCCTTTTCGAAATGGCAAGGGTGTATAGTTTCTTTTTCTGTGGTATGATATGATAACTTTATAAAAACGAACATAAATTCGATTAGAGGCATTATGAAAGATTATAAATACATAAGGATTCACGGGGCCAGGGAGAACAACCTCAAGAATATAGATCTTGATATTCCGAGAGATCAGCTTGTTGTTCTGACCGGTTTGTCGGGATCGGGCAAGAGCTCTATCGCTTTCGATACTATTTATGCCGAGGGACAGAGACGTTATGTCGAATCCCTGTCTTCTTATGCCCGTATGTTCCTGGGGCAGATGGAGAAGCCTGATGTTGACAGTATCGAAGGTCTTTCTCCTGCGATCTCGATCGATCAGAAGACGACGAGCCATAACCCGAGATCCACTGTCGGTACAGTTACCGAGATATATGATTACTTAAGACTTTTATACGCGCGCGTAGGTCAGCCCGTGTGCTGGAAGTGCGGTAAGCCCATTACTTCACAGACAATCGACCAGATAGTCGATAAGCTTAAGCTCTATCCGGAGGGAACGAGACTTATTGTTATGGCTCCCACGGTAAGAGGCAAGAAGGGCGAGTTTACTAAAGTGCTCGAGGATTACAGGAAGTCGGGTTATGTCCGTGCGAGGATCGACGGCTCCATGTACGACCTCGGTGAAGAACTTGACGGGCTCAAGCTCGACAAGAATCAGAAGCACAAGATCGAGGTTGTCGTTGACAGACTTGTCGTGCGTGATACGAATACGACGAGACTTTATGATTCATGTGAGACTGCGCTGAAGCTTGCTGACGGACTTCTCACGGTCGAAGCACAGGTGCTCACGAGTGAGAGTGAGGACGGACAGAAGACTTATGAGGTCAGTGAAGAACTCTTTTCGCAGAATCTGTCGTGTCCGGACTGCGGTATCTCTTACGGCAAGATCACGCCCCGAAGCTTCTCTTTCAATAATGCTTACGGTGCATGTTCCGAGTGTTCCGGTATAGGTTCGCTGATAAGAGTCGATCCCGATCTTTGTATCACGGATCCGAAGCTCTCGATCAATGAGGGCGCGATCACGGCAGGCGGATGGAATTTCGGTGATCCGAAGAGCTGGGGAAGAGGTTTTGCAGTGGCTTTGTCCGAGAAGTATAAGTTCTCGCTCGACACGCCTTATTGTAAGCTGCCTAAGAAGATACAGGATATCATCATGTACGGTAATGACGGGGTAAAGATGAAGATCGATACCACGAACAGCGTCTACAGACGTGATGATGACTACTATGCTGCATGGGAAGGTCTTGTGCCGAGTATCATGCGTCGTTACCGTGAAGCTTACGGAGAGGACGCTAAGGCGCATTACGAACAGTATATGAGCGTAGATGTCTGCCCGTTGTGTAACGGCGCGAGACTTCGTAAGGAGAGCCTGTCGATTTATATCAACAAGACCAATATAAGCGAGCTTACGAATAAGTCTGTAAGAGACGAGCTTAAGTTCATGGAAGGACTTAAGTTTACGAAGAGGAACGAGACTATCGCTGCCCCCATCATGCGTGAGATCAAGGCCAGATTGCAGTTCCTTTCAGACGTCGGACTCGAGTATATGACCTTGAGCCGTCCCGCGATGACTTTGTCCGGAGGAGAGGCTCAGAGAATAAGACTTGCGACTCAGATCGGTTCCGGACTTCAGGGTGTTCTTTATATCCTCGACGAGCCTTCCATAGGTCTTCATCAGAGAGATAACGAGAAGCTCCTTAATACTTTGATCAAGTTAAGAGATCTCGGTAATTCCGTTATCGTCGTAGAACATGACGAGGAGACGATGCGTGCTGCCGACCATATTGTTGATATCGGTCCTCGTGCGGGTATCCACGGAGGTCAGGTGGTCGCTCAGGGTACAGCAGATGAGATATGCAAGGTTCCCGGATCCATTACCGGAGAATACTTAAGCGGAAAGAAGTTCATACCCGTTCCTTCGAACAGGCGTAAGCCGGATCCCAAGAGAATGTTAAGCATCAAGGGTGCCGCGGTTAATAATCTTAAGAGTATCGATGTCGATATCCCTCTCGGGCTTTTCACGTGCATAACGGGAGTGTCGGGTTCAGGTAAGTCTTCTCTTGTTAATTCGACTTTGGTACCTGTTCTGCAGCACGAGCTTAACGGCGCGCGTAAGACGAAGGTCAAGTGTGAGGGGATCAAAGGGTATTCGAACCTTGATAAGCTGATCGTTATCGACCAGTCGCCGATAGGAAGGACGCCGCGAAGCAATCCTGCGACGTATATAGGAGTATTCGATCTTATAAGAGCTCTGTATGCGAATACACCGGATGCCAAGATGAGAGGCTATAAGAACGGACGCTTCAGTTTTAACGTAAAGGGCGGACGATGCGAAGCCTGTAACGGTGACGGCGTTAATAAGATCGAGATGCATTTCCTAGCGGATGTATATGTAAAATGTGATGTTTGTAAGGGAAGAAGGTATAATAGAGAGACCCTTGAGGTAAAATATAAGGGTAAGAACATCGCGGATGTGCTTGATATGACCGTAGATGAGGCGTGTGAGTTCTTCGCTTCCGTGCCTAACATTTACCGCAAAGTGAGAACGCTTAAAGAGGTAGGTCTGGGTTATATTAAGTTGGGTCAGCCGTCAACGGAGTTATCCGGCGGCGAGGCGCAGCGCGTTAAGCTCGCATCCGAGCTGTCGAAGAGGTCTACGGGTAAGACTCTTTATGTACTGGACGAGCCCACCACGGGTCTTCATGTCGCAGATGTGCATAAACTGGTTGACATACTCGAGAGGCTTACTGAGAATAACAATACGGTCCTTGTAATCGAGCATAATCTCGATATTATAAAGACTGCGGATTATATCATTGACTTAGGTCCCGAGAGCGGTGACAAAGGCGGTGAGATAATTGCCGAGGGAACACCCGAGCAGGTCGCGAAGGTTAAGGGATCGTATACGGGACAGTTCGTTAAGCCACTGCTCGACAGAGCGAAGAAGAACGGACAATATGCTGATCTGTCAGCGTTTATAGATGCAGGCAAGCTCGAACTCGAGGCTCTGGAGATATCAACGGGACCTAAGGTCAGAAGAAAGATAAAAGAGTAATATACGGAATAAGAGGGAAAGAAAGAGGATAAGATATGCCATTATGTTCAGTATGTAAGCAGAGGCAGGCAATTGTATTTACCAGCCGCTATGAGAACGGAAGAAGAATAGACGACGGCTACTGCATGAAGTGCGCTTATGAGTCGGGTTTTGCCGGCATAAGCGATATGTTCGCGGCAGCAGGTATCAACGGCGACAATATCGATGAGATGAGCGACAGAGTCGAGAATATCATCGGTAAGGCAGGCAATGCCACAAACCCGCAGGATTTCCTTAAGGCAATCGCGGGTGATGAGTTCAATGATGAGTTCGGCGATATGGAAATGCCGTTCGACATTGACGGTTCTGAAGACGATATGGATTTTATCGATGATGATCAGAATAATGTCGGCGTTGCAGACTTCGGACCCGACAGCGATATTCCTTCTGAGGATTCATACGGAAGACGTCCCGGAAGCGAAGCGGATGATTCTGCGAAGAATCCGATAAGCAGCTTCATGGATTCGATCTTCGGTGGTAAGAATCCCGGCGAGAAGGGTGATGAACAGGGCCGTAAGGGTAACGGCAAGAGCTCCAAGAGAAGACTGAAGTTCCTTAATGAATTCGGAACGAATCTTACCGAGCGCGCCAGGGAAGGCAAGATCGACAGGATTCTCGGAAGAGAGACGGAGATCGACCGTGTCGTTCAGATCCTTAACAGAAGAACGAAGAACAATCCCGTTCTCATCGGTGAGCCGGGTGTAGGTAAGACTGCGATCGCGCAGGGACTTGCCAATAAGATCTTCGACGGAACAGTTCCGGAGAAACTTCAGAATATGCAGATCTGGCAGCTCGACCTTCCTGCTATGGTAGCGGGCACTCAGTTCAGAGGTATGTTCGAGAACCGTATCAAGGGCGTTATCAATGAGGCTATCAAGGAGGAGAATGTAATCCTCGTTATCGATGAGCTTCATACGATAATGGGCGCGGGAGACTCAGAGGGTTCGACGAATGCTGCGAATATCCTTAAGCCTGCTTTGGCAAGGGGAGAACTTCGCATTATCGGTTCCACAACTACAGCCGAGTATAAGAAGATCGAGAAGGATTCGGCTCTCGAGAGACGTTTCCAGCGTGTCGTAGTCGATGAGCCTTCGGAAGAAGTTGCAGTAGGAATCCTGATGGGAATCAAGGATTACTATGAGCAGCATCACAATGTCACATATTCGCCCGAGGTAATCAGGTTTGCCGTTCAGGCTTCCAAGAGATACATTACCGACCGTTATCTGCCGGATAAGGCCATCGACCTTATCGACGAAGCGGGCTCTAGAGCAAACCTCGACAACATCAAGCTCGTTAAGCTTAAGAAAGCTGAAGAGGCGCTTGATAAGGCTAATAAGGAATATTCCTCTATGGTAGAGAAGATGGAGAGCCTCACGCTTTCCGAGCGCGAGCAGTTCTATCCCAAGATGGCAGAACTCCGTGCCGCTTCCGAGAAAGCTCAGCAGGAGTTTGACACCCTTAAGGATGAGGTTAAACCTGATCCGATCACTGTCGAGGATATCGCGAGAGTAGTCGAGATGTGGACGGGCATCCCTTGTAAGTCTATCTCCGAGAGCGAGTCAGAGAAGCTCATACACCTTGAGGAAAGACTGCATGAGAGAGTCGTCGGTCAGGAGAAGGCTGTAAGTGCCGTAGCACAGGCTGTAAGAAGAAACCGTTCGGGCTTTACCAAGAAGCATAAGCCTGCATCGTTTATTTTCGTAGGTCCTACGGGTGTAGGTAAGACGGAGCTCGTTAAGGCTCTTACCGAGGTTATGTTCGGTACCGAGGATGCTCTTATCAGGATCGATATGTCAGAGTACATGGAACCGCATTCAGTAAGTAAACTTATCGGTTCTCCTCCGGGATATGTCGGACACGAGGATTCGGGTCAGCTTACGGAGCAGGTAAGACATAAGCCTTACTGCGTTATCCTTTTCGATGAGATCGAGAAGGCACATGCGGATGTCTTTAATCTTCTGTTGCAGATGCTCGATGAGGGAAGACTCACGGACAGCCACGGCGTTCACGTTAACTTCGAGAATGCGATCATAATCATGACAAGTAACGCAGGTAATACCGCCAAGGCTCCCACGATCGGATTCTTCTCCGGTACCGAGGAGGCGCTTGAGGCTAAGGTTAACTCCGCGCTGAAGGAGACCTTCAGACCTGAGTTCCTTAACCGTGTTGATGAGACGATCATCTTCAGTGAGTTGAAGCCCGAGGAGATCAGAAGCATAGTGGATATCATGATGAAGGAAGTATTCTCAGTTCTGTCCGATAAGGGTATCGACGGAAGCATCACAGACCGCGCTGCCAACAGACTCGCGCAGCAGGGTTATGATCCGAAGTATGGTGCAAGACCTCTTCGTAAGGTTATCAGAAAGCAGATCGAAGATAAACTGTCCGATATGACCCTCGACGGCTCTCTTAAGGATGTAACCGATATCGTTATCGATTACAACGACGGCGATGAGGAAATGACTTTCATCACGACTAAGAAGAAGCCCAGAAAGAGAAAGACTGTCTCCAAGGGTACTGAAGAGTAATCTCAGTTAAGTCCGACGTAACCCGTCTGTTCGATCATCGACTGACCCTCTTCGGAGAGAAGCCAGTCTACTAATCTTGTGACGTTCGGATTATCGTTATCACTTCTGTATACGACGTAGAAGTTCGCAGTGAGCGGGTATGTGCCGTTGCGGATGTTCTCTGCATCCGGAATAACTCCGTTGACGGAGAGCATCTTAACGCCGTCGTTGCCGACAAGTCCTGTAAGATAGTAGCGGAACGAATATCCGATGGAACCGCCGAAGATCGAGAGCGGATTCCTTCTTGTGAGCATATTGTCTTCCATAAAGCGGTCCATCATGGACTGGCTTCCTGAGCCGGTAACACGCGTAACGGGGTTGATCATGCGGTTAGGACCGCCGACCTCATTCCAGTTGGTGATCTCGTTTCTGTATATCGCACGGATCTGATCCGTGGTGAGATCTTCTACAGGGCTATCGGCATTGACGAAGAATACAAATGCCTCCATTCCGATAGGAACGATCTCAAGTTCGACGCCCTGCTCTTCGGCATACTGCATCTGCTCTGCGTTGGGGTGAGCGGTGAAGAAAAGATCTGTGCTGCCGTCGACTACGTCAGTGAATCCCCTTATCGTATTCTGATACTGCATAGCGGAGTCAGGAGCGAAATTCTCGCCGTATTTGTTGTCATCATCGAACACGCCGCCTTCGTAAGTAACGCATCCTTCGGGATAGCAGTTATCGATGACCGATGCATACACGGGAACAAGAGCCGCAGCTCCGTCTAATACCGGAAGGTCATCGCCCTCCTCGAAATGCAGGCTGCTGTCAATTCTTGCAAGGTCGGAATCCACCTCGTGGGGAAGGAAACGTCTGACGTCCACCATACGAAGCTGACTTGCACCCGAGAAGTTCTGGCGCAGACGTCTGGTCATGGTCATGTAAAGACCGAAGTTTATGCCTGCAAATAAAGCCACGATAAGAACAAGTGTAAGTGCTCGTTTCATGGCCAGATCTCCTGTGAGATGAAATAGATGATGGAAGAGTTCTTATAGGCGTACATAATGTAACCTATATGAGCCAAAGTCAGTGCGATACATACAGCCAGCGTTATAACAAGTGCTTTGATGAATGTCTTGTCTTTCATATCACATACCTACCATGCCTGTAGCAGCGACGTATACAACCAGCAATACAAAGGCAAGAAAAGCGCCGGCAAATGACATCATTACTATAAAGAATGCATTCACATGAACATTTCTCTTGCGGTTCTCTTTCTTTGCCTTTATGCCGTCCCTGATAAAAAGAACGATAGAGACAATGGTCGCAATAAAGAAAGCTGCAAAAAGTGCGTAGAGACCTATCTCAAGTAATATGTAGGGGAGTACTTCCAAGTCCATAAGCTGCCTCCTTAATGTGATAGTGTAATTTTACACTGATCGTGAATAAATGCAACTCTGCTGCTCGAAAAGATGATGTATAATCTTCGCATGGTTAAGGAAGATATGCATATGAATAAGAAAGGCATAATCAGGATCGGCATAGGAGCGCTCGCAGTGTGTCTCGCCGGCGGCGGCCTTTATGTCTTTAACCATATTGAGAAAGAGCGCGCCAAGATAAATACAGAAGTAACCATCGAGACAGGATCGCAGATAATACTTGATGATTTCCTCTCGGCAGATGTTGATCAGGCGGCATTCTTTACTGACATAACAGGTATTGATACTAATGTTCCGGGTTCATACGGACTCATAATTAAGTTTGAAGATTTCGGCAGGGAATTCCATCAGGATGTTGTGCTTAATGTTGTTGATACGACAGCACCTGCGGGACAGGCTGTGCCGCAGACTGTATATACGGGTGAACTTCCTGAAGCGTCCTCTGTCGTAGTAGACGTATATGATCTGTCGCAGGTGACGGTCGCTTACAGGGAAGAACCTGATGTGTCGCAGGGAGGAGAGTATGTTTTCGAGGTGTTGCTTACGGATACTTCCGGCAACGAAACTGTTGTTGAGGTGCCTTTCACCGTAATCGACGACCACCTCGCGCCGCTTATATACGGGGCGCACGATATCGAAGCGTTTATCGGGGACAGTATCGCTTATCTTGACGGCATCACGGTGACGGATGATTACGATGACGAGCCGCAGCTTGAAGTCGACAATTCAGCCGTGGATCCTGTGACGTCCGGCATCTATCCGATAACATATACGGCCTGCGATGAGAACGGCAACAGCACGTCGGTAACGGTCGAGCTTAATCTTCGCACAAGACCCGAAAGATACTACGAGCCCGAAGTTCTGTATGAGCTTTGCAGACAACTTAACGAGCAGTATGGGATCTATACCGAGGACATGACGGACATCGAAAAGGCTTTCCGCATATTCAACTGGGCGAGCCATAACGTGTATTACTCGGGCGAGGCAGACAAAACGGACTGGACATGCGCGGCTTATGACGGACTTACGACACTTCATGGCGACTGCTATAACTACTATGCTGTGTGCAGAGCGTTCCTCGACATGGAGGGGATACCTAATATGCTCGTGGCAAGATATCCCGTAACTTGGTCTGCTCACTACTGGAACCTCGTGTACCTGGACGGCGCGTGGTACCACTGTGATGCGCTCGCGTTCTCTTCTCCTTACGGATATTACTTCATGTGCTCGGATGCTGACGTCAATCCTTATGACCATCTTTATGATCCGGAAGTGTACGGTCCCGAGATCAATATCGCACAGGAGCCTGTCGCTCAGTATGTGCATTACGACACCCTCGAGGTAGACGAATTCTGATATAATATAAAAAAGTCTGAAAGTGAGGGGACGCTTATGTCAGACTCGAATTCCCAGCGCAAGATGACCGAGCAGGAGCTGGTATCCTACTTCTTTGATGCCGTTAATTACGGTCATATCTATAACGTTTATCAGCCTAAGATGAATCACGTTACCGGACGAATGATCGGTGCGGAGGCTCTTATGCGTATGAAGCATCCGCTTTACGGTCTTCAGATGCCGTCGGATTTTATCCCGGTGTTCGAGAAGAATGATATGGTATTCAGCGCAGACCTTGCCGTGTGCGAGAACGTCTGCAAGTTTCTTCGTAAGTGTATAGACGAGGGCATTCCCGTTGTACCGGTCTCGGTCAACATGTCCCGCTATGATGTTTATAACCACGATTATGTGGAACAGGTCGAATGCATCCGCAAAGAGTACGATATCCCTGTTGAGTATATTCATATCGAGATCACGGAGACATCCGCGATAGGCGGCATGGAGCTCATGACGGATGTTATCGATAAGTTCCATGAATTGGGATATAAGGTAGAGATGGATGACTTCGGAAGCGGATATTCATCGCTTAATGTCCTTAAGGATCTTGATGTCGATGTCATCAAGCTTGACATGAACTTCCTGTCAGGTGACATAGGAGGCCGCGGCGGCGCGATAATCAGTTCCATCGTTCAGATGACCAAGTGGCTCAATACACCGGTTGTTGCAGAAGGTGTCGAGACAAATGAGCAGGCAGATTACATGAAGAGTATCGGCTGCAATTACATACAGGGTTATCTGTATTCGAAGCCTATTGAAGAGGCTGAGTTTAAGGAGAAACTGAAGAAGCTCGATCACGAGCCGGTCGTAACTGAGAATGAGCTGATGCATTCGATCAAGTCCGGAAGGTTCTGGGATCCTCAGTCTGTTGAGACGTTGCTGTTTAATTATATGGCAGGACCGGCCGCGATCTTTACATTCAAAGATAAGAAGATAGAGTTCGTACGTGTTAACGAGAAATACATAAGAGAGATCGGCATGAACCTTACCGCGAAGGAGATGCTGGGGCTCGACCTTCTTGATTCGTTGGACGAGTTTAACTCTAAGAAACTTATAGATGCGCTTAACAAGGCGATCATCACCGAGGAAGAAGTTACCTGCGAGGTCTGGCGTACGGTCTGCTCGAAAATCTGCGGGGAAGAGAAGGTCCTTATCAGAAGTGAGCTTCGCATGATAGGTCGCGCAGGCGATCAGTATCTTTTCTACGCTATGGTAAGAAATATCACTGCCGAGAGAAGAAGGTTCGAGGCTCTTGCAGACAGCGAGAAGAAGTTCCGCATGGCAAGCGAGAACAACAATACATATGCATGGGAATATGAGATATCGACAAAGAAGATGAGACCGTGCCTAAGATGCATGAGAGACCTGGGCGTTCCTGCAGTGGTTGAGAACTATCCTCAGCCCGTATTCGACAGCGGACTGTTCCCGATGGATTACTACGATATGTATATGGACTGGCATCGCCAGCTCGCTCAGGGTGTCGAGCATCTTGAGACCGTAATCCCGCTTACGGCAGAGAGGATTCCGTTCCGTGTAATGTACACGACCGAGTTTGATGAGAACGGCAGACCTCTTAAGGCTTACGGCTCCGCAACACTTATTGTCAAGGATGAAGAGCAGAAGTGATTCTTGATTTAAGCATGCTATTACCTTATAATTCAATGGCTCTTATGATCCATTAGCTCAGTTGGTAGAGCACTTGACTTTTAATCAAGGGGCCTCGGGTTCAAGCCCCGAATGGGTCACCAAATACATAAGGAACCCCTCTGCTACGTACTTGCAGAGGGGTTTCTTGTGTTCGAATTGTGGCAAATTGTGTGAATTCCTTATAGATACTTTGACAATCAAAATAAATATTGTATTATCACCTTAACGGGGAGGTGATAGATATGGCGTCTCAAAACAAAGGTAAAGCAAAGAAAGTATTCGGAATAATAGGCGTTGTCCTGTTTTTCTTGAGCTATCTTCCGTTTGTCCCGCTTATCGAAGTCGGGATACACGGTGTTCAGTCCGGTTTGTTCGGCGGTCCGTACATTTACGGATTCGATGCTATCGCAAATATTTTCCTGTGGCTTTGTATAGTCCCGATATATCCGATCTGTATCCTCTACCAGTTGATATTCGGAATTGCTTATATCAGGAAACATAAGGTGCTGAAGATAGTCACTATCGCTGTTGTTGCTTCTTTGGTCACGGCTATACTTGCTGCCGGTATCTACTACGAGGTGAAGAAGAAAGAACTGATCGATGCTGACAGAGAACTCATTATCGAGTACCTTTCCGACAAATACGGCGAAGAAGTTACAAGCGATATAACCATTACTCTGGTCTATTATGATGACAGACAGTACCGTGTTACTTCTCCCGTGCTTCCCGAGGACGGTTATTTCTATGTGTATACGTCTGAAGACGACGATTTTTATGATGATCTTTTTAAGACCTATATGCGTTGGGATGAGACCTTTGAGGAAGACTTTGAAGATTATATTAACGAACAGTACGATATGCCGGAGAATATGAGTCTGGAGTGCGTGCCGGGTTCTGTGTATTTCGGTGACTTCACATACGGTGATGAACACAGTGAGCTTTTCGAGAGTGTAGATTACACCGTTCTCGGTGTGTGTGTGGAGGAAGGCGACCTTACGGATGACGAAGTTGTCGATATCATAAATGCCGTGTGGGAGGAGCAGTACCCGCAGTTTCAGGATGTCATGACGTTGGATTACTATACGCTGTACATAAAGGAGAACGGTGAGTACGCGTTCAGTATCGTAGTCAGTCCCGGACCCCGGATCGCTTCCGTTTCGATTTATACGGGCAGGGGATATCAGGTATTAACGCAGCTTAACGGAGCGCGTATAGAGCTGTCCTGATCAGCAGAAAACATAAGCAAACAAAAACTCTCGGGAATTTCCGAGAGTTTTTTATGTCGTTTTGGCTGGGGTGGCAGGATTTGAACCTACGAGTGCGGGAGTCAAAGACCCGTGCCTTACCCCTTGGCGACACCCCAGTGACAGGGTTTAGTAAGAAGTGGGGTGAGATATGGGATTCGAACCCATGACTTCCAGTGCCACAAACTGGCGCTCTAACCAGCTGAACTAATCTCACCATGTGCTTTCTGTCAGCCTATGAATTATATGGGGAAGGTTCTTTAAAGTCAAGTTCCTGTTACGCAAGAGCCTTTAAAGATGTAAAATGTACAGCATGACTGACAAAAAGAAAGTGCTTTTGGTTATATGTTTTCTCTCGGCGCTGCTGCTGTTGGGGACTGCGTTTTACACGCAGGTCTTTTACCGTGCGGACCGGACTGCCATTGACGCGCTTGCTTCCGATGAACTCGTAAATGTCAGTCAAACGGACTACGGTTGGCTCTTTGACGGTCCTTCAGAGGAGAATGCGTTCATTTTCTATCCGGGCGGCAAGGTGGAAGAGGAAGCGTATGCGCCCCTGCTTCACAGTCTGGCGTCACAGGGCTTGGACGTAATGCTTGTAAGTATGCCCGCAAGGCTCGCGATACTTGATACCGACGCGGCTGACGACGTCCTGTCGCAGTACGATTACGATCACTGGTATATCGGCGGACATTCCCTGGGAGGTGCCTGCGCGGATATATATGCTTCCGGGAATACGGAAAAGTTCGACGGCATCATTTTGCTCGGAGCTTATGCAACTAAGCCTCTCGGCGACATGCGGGCCCTGTATATTTACGGTTCTGAAGATCATGTGATGGATAAGGAGGATTACTTAGAAAACCGCACGAGTGTGGGGGCAGACGCGGAGGAATTCGTGATAGAAGGCGGCAATCATGCGCAGTTCGGCTCTTACGGTGCTCAGAAGGGTGACGGAGAGGCTTCGATAACAGGGGAAGAGCAGGTCGCGATTACGGTCGATCTGATTGTTTCTTTCGTGCAGGCGGGTCAGCATTGATATGTATGTGATAGAAGACAGGTTAAGGGGCGGCGAGCTTTTCGCGATGACGACGGACAGGCTTAGACTGTCGGTGCTGAAGAAGTCCGCGTGCAAGCCTGTGACGGACTATCTTGTGCGTAACAGGGAGTTTCATAAGAAGTGGTCGCAGACGCATAACGACAGTTACTTTACCGAGCGCGTGCAGAAGGATTACTTAAGGTACGACGCGGGCGAGTATCTTCACGGAAGGCTGGTACCGCTTTATATCACGCTTAAGGACAATCCCGGTACGATCATAGGCAAGGTCACGTTCTTTAACTTCGCTTTCGGCGGCATGATGAGCTGCTCCGTGGGCTACCATCTCGATGAAGGCGCGACAGGGCAGGGATATATGACGGAGGCTCTTACCGAGGCGTGCAGGATGATCATGGAGGTTATGGACATCCACAGGATTGAGGCATTTATCCTGCCTTTTAACGAGAGATCGAAGTCTCTTATCAGGCGCTGCGGGTTTACTTACGAAGGCTGCCGCGTGTCCTATATGCACATCAACGGAAGGTGGGAAGACCACGAAGCTTTCTATCTTCTGGCGGAATGAAAGAAAAATTACAAAAATATTTGTATAAACGAAAAATAGTATATAATTAGAGTAGATTTTTATCGGAGGCGTTAACCGTGAAGAATAACGAGATCAAGAAAATCGTTTCAGTTGCATGTGCTTTGACGGTCCTTGCAGGCTTCGCAGCATGCGGTAAGGAAGATAAGACACCTGAGACTTCTTTCGCAGAGATAACACCGACACCTGTTCCTGTTGAGACAACGACAACTCCTACGACAACGATCCCCGTATATTCGGGACCGCTGCCTTCAAGTGATATCGCAGTTACCTGGGGAGAGACGACACTTGATACTCCCGTGATCATGTATGCGGCTGTATCCGAGGGTGAGTTCCTCCGTGTAAGGAAGGGACCTTCCACAGAGTATGATATCGTAGGAACTCTGACACGTAACCAGCAGGTTCAGATTGTAGCCGTTACGGATTCTTCCTGGTATAAGACATCCGACGGATTCTACATCTCCGCGACATATCTTACACAGCAGCCTTCATAATCTGCTCATAGAAGATTTTCACGAAGGGGTTGTCTCAAAAGTGACGTAAGTTCACCGAGAGGCAACCTCTTTATTTGCTTAATAAATCATTATCGATATGCAAAACAAGCTGCTGTCTCAAAAGCGACATATGCACAAAGAGTTCAAGTATATAAGTTTTCGAAAACAGGGATTTTAGTATACAAATACGTGATAAAAAATATATAAATGATCGATTATCCATATCTTATATACAAATTCCGTAAACGCGTATATAAAAGCCACAAATGACCTGTTTTATATATGTTTAGCTCTTTTTCCGTATATAACAAAGGCTTATAAGAAGTTTTTATATATTCGCTCGCCTGTGAACTGAAATAGGGGCGTCCCTTTATTTTGAGCAATGTCATTAAGTTAAGACGGTCTCTTCAAAGATCCTCATACCTCAAAGAGTATGGGGGTCTTTTTTTTGTGTGATTTTTGCATTTAGGGGTTGACATGCAAGTCCATGTGTGTGGCCTCTTTGAATCCTTAAATTGAAGATTCAAAGAGGCCCTTGGAATTAGGAATAACTGATTCCAAGGAGGTACTACATGAAAATCAAA
>JAGAXM010000019.1 GCA_017940895.1 Clostridiales bacterium
AGACGTACTCCATAACCACTGCGGCAGCAAAGAACAAATAAACAAAATCTATTATCAGCTGATGTGTTGGTTATTTTTATCTGACTGATATTGGCGATTTTTGTCCGACGCTGGAGTGGTTAAATATACCCGACGCTAACATAGTCAAGAAATAGTAGACACTCAAACAAGTTAAATAGTCACTTAATCAGAAATATAGACAGTTAAATTAGTCTTTTATCTCCTCACCATTCAAACGATAGAACTTCTTCTTTCCATCTTCAGTTATTCTCACTTCGTATCCCATTTCTGCCCTTAACGTATTGACCTTGGACAAGATAAGCGCGTCAATGAGTTCATCTTTAGTCATGTTTTCATAAGCGGCTCGCTCGTTACTCAAAACATTGTTGGGTACCTTGGGTTTTCTTTTATTAGGCACTTAGCACCTCCGTCTACCAATTGATGAATTGTGTACTTCTACCTTACCACTTCAGAGATCTTGCTTTGTCGTTTTTTGTCGAAAATTGTCGGAAATTGTCGGAAAATAAGCCGTTGCAGCATGCTAGGATTTGCTTATCGAATAAGTGAAGGAGTCCGCATCAAGTTGCAATTATGGAAAAAGGACTAATAAGCAAGGAATTCTTCATCGGCAGATTCCTCTATCTCAAGGATCTGCTGGACAACAAAATCCCCAATGTCCGTTACACAACGATGAACGGTCATGATGCCGTATCGTTTAATGCAGTCAATAAAAAGACCGGTCAAACAATCCGAAGAAGAGTTACAGACAAGAATCCCAAATGGGACAAATACAGCGCCCTTGCTGCTCAAAGAGCCAAGTACGAAGAACAGCTGAATAAACTTCTATCGCTGTGGAAAGATAATTACCGAGGTTCGTTAGAGAAACTCTCTCAAGGTTATATGCTCAGACCTAACACTGACAATCCGTACAATACCGAATTCTGGAAGGCTTTAACGGAAGGCTCAAATACCTACCCAAAGAATAAAGAATACACGCACAACGGAATCATCATGAGGTCTGTATTAGAAACGGAAGTCGCGGATATTCTCGACCGTATGGGAATAGAATACAAGTACGATACGATGATCAGTGCCGGAGGCAACAAATCTATATCCCCTGATTTTGCAATGAAGCTTCCCGAATTCAACCGTTGCGGATTCGCAGAAGCAATGGGCGGATTAAGCAACTTCGGTTATATGAAAGACAATGTCGATAAATACGGCAAATACCTCAACTGCGGTCTGTATCCCAACCGCGATGTAGCAATAATCCCGGGCGATAATGATTACAGACCCGATCAGTCGACCATTATGAGAATGCTGGCGATTGTTCTGGATTCATTAGCCAGACAATATGTAATAAGAAAGTCTCCTTAAACATCAGATAGGCATTCCAGAGACAAAATCCAACAACAGTCTCCAATTTTGTCTCTGAGAGTTCCACAGAGACAAAACCGGAGACAAAAATCAACTTTTGTCTCCGGTTTCTCTACTTCAATCAACCTATCAGCTCCCTAGTCGGCAAATCTCCAACCCGCAAGCCCTCTAACCCTCAGAACGTACCGCTAATATACCCGTACGCCAGTACATTCCCGTACTCAGCCGGATCGCCGCGGCGGGTGACATTGAGGACGTCGTAGTATAAGTCCATCGGTCTGTATTGCGAATCGTTATACATATCAATCTCCCAATCACTGTCAGGCTTACCCGCCAGCGCATAAACACTGATGGAATAAACATGAGGCTCGCGATCTTCACCATACTCAAGTCCGATATATGTACCTGCATCCGAACCCGCCTCGAGAGAAGTAGTATGCAGATCATCAACATACCAATGCTCAGTCCCGTAAAGCGACTCATCGACCATATAGATCACATAATACTGGGCGCCTTCGACCTCCGAGAATTCGATCTGCGGCGCACGTTCCTCCAGATCAAACGACCACTCGCCGTTAACCAGATCAGAAGAACTGACCTCCATAGTCGCCCCGGCAATATACTGATCCGGGAACTTATCATAAGAACTGTTGCGCGACCTGTAGATATAACGCGTCATCGAATTCGCCATTATGAGACCGAATCCGCCGATCAGGCACAGGATTACCAGTACAAAGACTGCAGTAAAGAGATTAATACGGGGCTTACGGTTATCACCGGGCACCCGACCGTCAACATCATCAATATACTTCTGCCTGTTACTCTGTCTAAGGAAGATAAAGAACCCTATCACAAACACTGACTGATACAACAGAAGCAGAACCAGCAGCACGATATAATCGCTCTCATATGCATGCCACTTATACCAGAAGGCAAGATCCCCGAACAGCATCAGAAGAAATGCACAACCATAAAGAATAGCCGCGATCTTACTGTCAGATGCATGACGGTTAGTCTTAGGTCTGTTAACAGAAACAACCGGAGCCGGCAACTCATTAGATTCACCCGAATCCCCGCTCTCCTTCAGTCTCTTAAGATAGATCGACGCCCTTGCATATATAAATCCTGTCACAAGCATCATCGGCACAGCCACGAACTCAAGGACCACCGTAAACATAACCATATACGGCTGAATCTTAAACCGGGCTCCTCCGTTTACTTCAATAAAAACGGCCAAAAACTCGAGCAACAAAAACAAAACGAACAGCCCGAGCGAGAAGAAGAACAAACGCCTATATTTACGCTTAGCGGACTCATCATATTTTGCAGGATTGCTCATAAAGACACCCCCCGGACAAGATTCATATTCTGAGGATATAATAGCAAACCAACAAACGAATTTCAACACAAATTTATTGTTATTCGATATATTTTAATTATCTTTCAATACAAGAAGCATCGCATCCTCAGCAGGTAGCGGGCGACCCCAGACGAATCCCTGGATATAATCGCAGCCGATCTCCTTAAGCGTATCGACCTGATCGTCAGACTCGACACCCTCTGAGATAACCTTGAGATTAAGGATATGTCCGATCGATACGATCATCGAGACATACTGCTTATTCGACTCCGTATTATTCATTACATCGATGAACGACTTATCTATCTTGAGGATATCCGAAGGCAGATTATTCAGATAAGACAATGACGAATAACCTGTTCCGAAGTCGTCGATTGCGATTTTGATACCCATAGCCTTAAGCTTGCTGATCGTATTACGTGCCTTGTCCGTCGAGTCGATCATGATGGACTCTGTGATCTCGATCTCGATAAAATGTGCAGGCACTCCGTACTTCTCGAGCATATTACGCACTTCTTCGATGAAGTTGTTCTTCATCAGGTGACGCACGGATACGTTAACACACATGGTGATATTGGACAGGGTCTCGTTCATTACGCGACTTACGAACTCGACAGCCAATTCGAACACACGTGAATCGATCTGATCAACAAGACCCGTCTTCTCAGCTACAGGGATAAACTCACCGGGGCTGATCATCGTGCCGTCCTCATCCTTAAGACGTGCAAGAGCCTCGAAGCCTCTTAAGCGGTGCGAGATATCGTACTGCGGCTGGAGATTAAATGTGATCGTATTATTCTCAAGGGCTCTGCGGATTATACGCTCGACTTCCATCGACCTTACATCTTTGATCGCATCGGGATCGTAACGCATAATGAAGTTCTCACCCTTCTTGCCTGCAGCATGCATAGCTGCATTGGCACCCGAGATGATCGCATTGCTGGTCATGGCATCAGTGGGATACTCGGCGAAGCCGAAGTTCGCGGTCATGAAATAGTCGCACTCTTCGATCGTTATAACTCTCTCGAGTTCGTCCTTATACTTATGTACGCTTCTCTTGATCTGACCTACATCATTGTAACCTCTGATGATCAGTGCATACTCATCACCGCCAAGACGTGCCACAAAGTCCTTGGTCTCCGTCTTATCGGACTCGGCCAAGTCTCTCCAGCGGTTCGCGATCTCGATCAGGACCTTATCTCCGAAATCGTGACCCATCGTATCGTTGATCGTCTTGAAGTTATTGATATCTATCGACAGGAATGCGAATCTCTCCTGGTCTCTGATAAGCTTCTCTATCAGCTCACTCACGGCAAAACGGTTCGGCAGATCCGTCAGTCGGTCCGTTATCGCCTGACTTGTGATCCTCTGCTGGAATCTCATATTCTTCTTATTCATGAAGTAGATGACCGTAACGGCTACAAGCGTAAACAGATTCGTGAACAGACCTGCGACGACACTTGTGTTACCGGCTTTAACGAACTGAATGACCATCGAAGGGAGCTGATAAGCAACGAGAATAACAACCGTCGTAATGTATCCGCTCTTCTTGAACAGGATAACCAGGAACATCAATGCGAGATTCGCAATTGACGTCAATACACCCGCGAATGAGCTGAACGGTACGCTTCTTACGACTCCGCCGACCAGTGTGACGTTGATCACGCCGGGATTAGTCGCTACATACCTCGTAAAGAACGACGGTATGATATAAATAAGCAGCAACAGAACAAACGCGCTCCACGGGACTTTATTCCCGATAGTGATATCGCGGAGGGTACGGTCCATCCCCTGATTTTTCTTATAATCCTTAGTCACTCTATCAACCCCAATCTACTAACTGTATTATCTCGCGTCGGGATCGTCGCCTCGGCTGATCTTGATCGCACGCTTATCCGCGTACATCAGCTTGTCTGCCTCTTCCAATATCTGATCGATATCGTAAGGCTTCTTTCCCGTCTTGATACCGCATGCGATAACGCACTCGATACCGTCAGCATTCTTATTTATCTCGGCGAGAGCATCCCGCCATCTGCGCTCTATCCTCTCGGCCTTAGCCTCATCCGCGTCGGCTGCGATCAGCATGAACTCATCGCCTCCGAGTCTGAACGCGTATGTATCCTCTCCGTCCGCGACAGCCTTCAACGAATCCGCCGCCATGCGAAGCAATGTGTTTCCCGCCTCGTGACCCATCGTATCGTTAACGCGCTTCAAGTAATTAACGTCCAGGTTAAAGACTGTGATGCAGTCGCATGTCCTGAACTTGCCGTTCATGAGTGCGCTGTACTTTGCCTTGTTATAAAGTCCCGTCAGGTGGTCGTGCTCGCTCTCGTAGACGACCTTGTCACGCAACAGCGCGTTCTCGATAAACAGCTTAAACATCGAGAAATACATCGAATACATTCTGTCGTCGTCCTTCTCGGTCTTCGGCAGCGCGACGTAAAGTCCGTAGAGATCGCCGCTTATAGTGCAACCCTTGGTAAAGCACATGAAATCGCCGCGGAATCCCGGAAGCTCGCAGGTCTTACCCGGCACATGCTTCTCGGAGAACACGTCGAACTTTAACTCCGGCATTCTCTTCTTAACGACCTTCTGCATGTCCTTCGCATAGACATATCTTCTAAGTTCATCCGTGGTCCTGTCCACATACAGTACCGCGCACTCCGCCTGCAGATTCTTAACTACGATAGGCAGACAGTGCGTCAGCTGATCCGACAGTATCGACATCAGATCCGCCTGGCACGTCGACAGCGTCCTCCACATACGCGAGTAGGACGACAGGTCGTGGAATATATTCGCGAAGTCAGAGACATCATATACCTGATGAACGAGATAACTCTCATTCCCGTCGCGGATCTCCTTCGTGCGCACCCTGTAGTACAGGCCGTTGCCCTTCTCGGCAATCTCCCATTCGATGTCGAGATCCTCCGTGGGATCATCATGGTACAGCTTCGACCAGCGGTTCCACTGGTCCTCGCCTATAAGCAGCGAGCCCTTACAATACAGTATCTTCCATGACGTATCGGTGATCAGATAATTACCGATCGCCGACTCGAAATATCTTTGCAGGATCCTGTCGTAATTAGCCATACCCTTCTCCCTTTTCCTTACCATTCATACAGCGCTCTGATATCCATGATCGCGCACTGGTCGCCCGTCAAAGCGGCATATATCTGATCCGTCCCCTTGGGCACAGATGTGATGTTCTTTATCTCTATTCCGCAATTCTGAGTCACCATGCGGACTTTGTTACGACGCCTTATAAGAAGCACTTCGCTCTCGTAGCCGTTGCGGTT
Source organism: Clostridiales bacterium (assembly GCA_017940895.1). GTDB lineage: Bacteria > Bacillota > Clostridia > Saccharofermentanales > Saccharofermentanaceae > Saccharofermentans. The sequence continues at coordinate 6,034 of JAGAXM010000019.1, forward strand.
ATTCTGCTTCCATGCATCCCATCCCGGGAACGTCTCGCCCCTTGATACAGTCAACTCATTCTCAGCCGTCTCATCGTCCGTAACGTCCTCGCCGTCGAGCCTGATGCACGCGAGCTCCCTGTAATTCTTACCCGGGTACTTGCCGTCGTCAGACGTATAGAGCAGCACATACGGACAGTTGGATACAAGATACGACGCCGGCAGGCTCTTCGTATGGAACACGAGTCTTACGCCGTCAAATACAGGCACACCCTCAGTCGTCGCACTTCTCTTGGAATCAGCCTGGATATTAGGCACATCTCCGTCTGCAAGATTGATGATATTGATCTCCTTGGCGATACGCGGGATGTACTCCTCCGTGATCTCCTTCTGTGTCTCCTCGACACTGATGCGAGACACAGTGCAGTTCTCGCCGGTAAAGCCAATGAACGCATTTCTCGACGTGTCGGGCAGCGCCATGATCGCGGTGATCTTAAGCCCTTGAGCCTTGATCTTGATCTGCGAGTGATCCTTATACTTACATGCGACCACCTCAAAGTGAACCGGCTTGCCGTCGAACTTCAATTCACCCTCGACATCGACTGTCATGGCGCGCGCCTTGGTGCTTATATACTTGCCGTCGAACCACAGCTCGCCGAACTCAAGATATTTCATCGCCTTGATCGTACGTTCATTCGTCTGCACGCATCCGTCGATCGAATCAAACAATACGAATGCCGGCAGGGAATTCTTCGGCTCCGCATCCCCGGCGGGTACCCAGTCGAACGAGATCTTAACGATATTTCTTGTAAGCTTGATTCCGTCGAATACCTTGTGCTTATACTCGCGGAACTCGGTCCTCTTAACCTGCGACAGGTCGAATACGACCTTCTCTTCCTCGACCACCTCGGTCGCGGGTCTCATCGTGAACTCGGTATCCTCGTCGATCATCTTGATCATGATCTGTGAATAAACGGGATCGAACTGCTTGTTCGCCCCTCTTACCATAGCCTCACGCACCTTGCCCTGAGGCTGCGGTTCGTTCATATCCGTCTCGGATGTAAGATTATCGTATTCGTCTGCGACCGCGACGATCCTCGCATACAGCGGGATGTCGTTGCCGATAAGCCCCTCGGGGTAACCGTTGCCGTCGTATCTTTCATGGTGATACTTCGCGACTGTCGCAAGGAACGGGAAGTCTTTAACCGCGCTTAAGATCTCGCCGCCATGGGTCGTATGTTTCTTAATCTCTTCAGGATCCTTACGACCAATACCGATAAGTCCGATATCGTGAAGCAGAGCCGCATAATAGACCTCGTGGCACTGCTCTTCATTAAGTCCCGCGCGTCTGGCGAGCATCTTCGAATAGTTCGCGACTCTTACAGAGTGACCTCTCGCCTCATAGTCTGTCGAATCTACCGCACTCGAGATAGTCTTGATGATCTGCTCGAGGGCGTGGTCGATCTTCTTGACTTCCTTATTGGCGTTATCAATCTCCTTATGCGCCTCTTTATCGAGAGTCTCGTTCATCTCGTTGATGACGAATACATAAAGCACGATAGACATAGTGGCCGCCGCGACATTGATAAGAGACAGACCGTAAAGCTTAAGCTGAACGAGTGAAGCCGCTAGGGGCACAACATAGAACATCAGCAAAGGCAGACGTATCTTGCGGCCGAGCTGCCCGTAATACTGGATGATAAGCGACAGATGCAGAAGGAATATCGCCGTAGGTATCGCGTACGCGACCGGATACAGAGGTCCCCTGCTGTACACATTATTCGCGTCGAACGAATAGTACATTCCCGTGAACTGCGAGATGATGATAAGAAGCCAGCCGACACTTACAAGACCTTCGGCAATCTGCAGCCTGTGCGGTCTGGCGACCTTGAGCGTATTCGCGAACAGATCCGTTATATAGATATTTATCGCGTGCAGGAAATTCAGTATCAGCATGAATACCGCTAGGTTACTTATGCGCACTACCCAGAATCCGAGAAAACTCTCATTACCGCTGTAGATATACGCGAACCTGTCGAACAGCATCAGAAGTGACGATGCCACCTGAAGATAGATCATCGCGTACTTACGCTTCTTAGGCAGCGTCTTGTTAAGCCATGCAAGAAGCGCTATTACCGCACATATACTCGACAGGGCGAGCATGATATCCAATTGCCAAATCTTTAAGAATTCGATCATATGCTCATCCTCTCGGCTTCAACATTATGTTCTCGGGCAATACGCTCTTGATCGTATTCTCGAGATCTGCGGGTGACAAAGGCTTCGGGAGAAGCCCGTTGTAACCCATGCTCTTATAGTGCTCTTCACCCGCGAGCGACAGATTGCTCGTCAGTGCGAATACAGGCATATCCGGCTTGATCTCACGGATCTCATCGAGGATCTCCTTATCGTCGATACCGGGCATCGTCGCATCCACGAATACAAGATAGAAGTCGTTGAACTTTATCTTCTCGATGCACTCTTCCGCCGTCTTCGCATTCGTTACGAATACTCTCGTCGGCTTAAGAAGTCCCTTTATGATCTGCAATTCCTTCGCATTATCCTCGACTACGAGAATGTCCGCATCGGGTGCGATAAACTGCGGGATATACTCACCTTCCGCATATGTCTCCTCGAGCTCGGTAAACTCGCCGATCTCCTTGGGATCAGAGATCTTCTGCTTAACCGTAAGGATGAACTCGGAGCCCTGTCCGTAGACGCTCTCGCACTTAAGCTTGCCGTCCATCAATTCGGCATACTGTCTTGAGATATCAAGTCCGAGACCTGCGCCGAGCGATGAGGAATTGCTCATCTCGTCTAGTCGCTTATAGGAGTTAAAGAGCTTCTCGATATCCTCTTCCCTGATGCCCGCGCCGGTATCCTTGACCGAGATGCGAAGCGATACGCTCGTCTCCGCCTTAGCCGTTACACGAACCGAGAAGTATACCGATCCCTCATTCGTATACTGGACCGCATTGGTAATAAGATTCAGTACTATCTGCTTGATCTTCAGGCCGTCGCCGTACAGGCGCACGGGAAGCTTCTCGTCGATGTCGGTTACGAACTCAAGTCTCTTCTCTTCGACCTTGGATCTTACCATCGCGAGAACCTCGCGGATCATCTCCTCGGGATCGTATTCCTGCTCGTTCAATGTCATCTGACCGGACTCGATCCTCGATACGTCGAGCAGGTCGTTGATCAGTACGAGCAGCGACTCAGATGCGAGCTTGATATCCTGAGCATACTTCTTGACCTTGCCGGAATATTCCTTAACATCCTCTGTCGGATTCTCGCGCATGATCATCTCATCCATGCCGACGATCGTATTGATAGGCGTTCTTAACTCATGAGACATGTTCGCGAGGAATCGCGACTTCGCCGAGTTCGCTCTCTGCGCTTCATCACGCGCCTCCTGAAGCTCCAGGTACTGCTTTCTGATGACTGTTCCCGTCATTACACGCCATACGATGACGCCCGCGACAGCCGCGAGAAGCGCGATGAGCACGATCCTTACAGACAGCAACTCGAAGAACTTAGGTTGCTTAATGATATTAAATGCGTTATCAAGAACGACCTCGTTCGTACTCTTATCGAGGATCTGGATATGAAGCACATAGTCGCCGTAACGAAGATCCGTGAACTCGAGAGACGACAGTTTGCTCTGCATCGTCGTATTGCCGTCGTCCTCGTCGCCCGCACCCTCGAGATATACGCGAACCAGAGGATTCGTGAGTGTGTAATCCATTACCGAAGGCATGATCTGAATACGTCCGCCGCCTGCGGGGATCACGTAATCGCCGTTCTCGTCGGGCAGGATCTGCTCGTCGTTGAAGTACACGGCTCTGACGCCGGTCTGTACTCTTGCCGATGCCTCGAAGAAGCTGTCGATATTTACTCTCGATACGCCCGTCTGACCTGCGATATAGAGGTTGCCCTCGCCGTCCGTGCTGCAGTGGCAGTGCGCTACAGGCACGCTCGTCAAGCCGTTCGCGACGTCGAAGAGTCTGTAATCAGTAATGTCATCATTGATCGCGTCATCCGCATTGACCACATATACACCCTGCGAAGACATTACCCATAGATTATTCTCATGGTCGGGGATGATCTCGAAGTTGTTGTTATAAGGGAATGTCGAGACATTGATGATGACGCCGTCTCTCATATACTCGATCGAGTTCGAAGTTACGATCCAGTACAGGTCGCGCGTCTCGTCTCTTGTGATACGCATGACTACGTCACTCGTAAGTCCGTCAGCCGTTCCGAAATGAGTAACGTTGCCGTTCTCAATCAGGTACATGCCGTTACCGTCGGAACCTGCGAGGATCTGACCGTTATCACCTTCGCATACCGTGAGGATTACCGTATTGTCGACGCCGTCCTCGGCATCGATGACATCAACTACCTGCTCATCCCTGATTATCGCGATACCCGCATTGGTACCCGCGATGATCGATCCGTCAGCCGCCTCATATGTGCAGCGGATCTCATTGCTCGGCATGCCGTTATCGGTCGTGAACTGTAAGATCGAGCCGTTGTGCTGCCTGCATACAAGTCCCATCTGATGCGTAAATGTCGAGAACCACAGATCGTCATTGCTGTCGCTCATTATGTGTCTGATTCTTACGTCGTCGAAGTACTCCGTCAGGCTGTAATTCATCGCATGACCTGAAGCGATAACTCTTAATCCGTTGTCCGTACCGACATACAGATCGCCGTTCTGGAAGCATGTCGTATTGACGACTTCATCCTCGATGCCCGCGGTCTCCGTATAGTTTAAGAAGTTGTTCGCGACTACCTTCATGACGCCGTATCTTGAAGATGCGAACCACAGGTTGCCCTGATAATCCGTCGTGATCATCTCGATCGCTTCATCGAACGGAACATTCTCTATTACATGGAAAGCATTATTAAGATCGAGGTAACCCGCGACGTTATTCGATGCGAGCCACACTCTTCCGCAGCCGTAGTGCATGCAGTTGATGTTCTCGCACGAGCCCGTGTCGATCCTTGCCATCTCGGCTGCCGTAGTACCGAAGTTTCCGTAATATATGCAGTTCGACTCAGTGCCGAAATACATACATCCCGCATACCTCGGATCCGCGACCATACATGTGATCTTGCCCGTGCCGAGCTCAGAGCTGTTATAGAACTGTGCGATTCCGTCGGTATTGACCTCGAAGATCGCACCGTTCTTCGTATAGCCGTAGACTCTGCCGTGGTCATCGGTGACCATGTTAAGGATACGCTCGCCGTTGATCCTCCCGTCGTCGATCACATGGATCTGCATGATGTCATCGACATACATAAGACCCGCGGTCGAACCTATGAAGATATTGCCGTACGAATCCTCGGCGAAACACCTGATCGACGAAGACGTGAGTCCCTCATTCTTCGTAAAATGTCTCGAATCATTGCCGTCGATCACGACTACGCCGTTATCGTTCGTCGCGACCCAGATGCGTCCCTGAGAATCCTCATAAAGACCTCTTCCGCTCGTAAGACCGTCCGTCGAAGGCAGTCTCTCGAATACCGATCCGTCATATCTTATGATTCCGCTGTAGCCGCCGATCCAGATATATCCGTCGTTCGCGGCAAGTACGCAGTTGGCTTCGGATGTGGGAAGTCCGCTCGTCGCATCATAGACCTCGGCAGTGTAGCCGACTCCCGGGATCTGACCCGTGACGGCATAGCCGCCTCCGACCAGTCTCTCGCTGTAACTTGTCGCATTGACGTTAACAAGCGACAGCGCGGGGATCATCAGCGCCATGAGTATGAAGGTTATACAAGCTTTAACACCTAACTTCTTCATCACGACTCCCTGTACTTATTCATAACATTCTTAACTTCCGGCAGAGCCTCCATAAAGACCTCTACCACTTTCGGATCGAACTGTGTGCCCGAGCCCTCCTGAATGATCTGCAATGCCTTTTCGAGCGGGAACGGAGGCTTGTAGATACGGGGTGAGACGAGCGCATCGAATACGTCCGCGACCGCCATTACACGTGCAGACAGAGGTATGACCTCACCGTGAAGACCCTCGGGGTAGCCCTTGCCGTCCCATCTCTCGTGATGATAACCCGCCATGTTACGCGCTTCCTTAAGGTAGTTGTCGCCCTCGACCGTGCTGATCGCACTCTCGAGGATGTTCTTGCCCGCCGTGGTGTGCGTCTTCATGATCGCGTACTCTTCGTCCGTAAGCTTACCGGGCTTATTAAGGACAGTATCCGAGATGTTGATCTTGCCGATATCGTGAAGCGGAGCACTCATCTCGACGTCCTGCATATATTTGTCAGTTAACTTCTCTGTGTAGTAGCCGTTCTTCTTCAAGCCCTGCAGGATGATCCTTACGTACGCCGCAGTCTTCTGAATGTGCGCGCCCGTATCGGAGTCACGCGACTCGACCATGTCCGCCATCGTGATGATAAGTCCGTTCTGCATCTTCGCGATCTCTTCCGACTTCATCCTGATGTCGTTCATCTGCGATACGGTGTCGCCCGTCATCTTGCACAGCGCTTTGTACAGCAGCTGCATCTCGTCGCCCGTGTGGATATCGAGGCTCTCCATCTTCTTCAATTTATTCTCGTACTCGTCCTCGTCCATGAACGCGACCTCATCCGCGTACTTGGTCATGCCCGCCAGAGGCATTACGATACGGTACCTTGAGATCCACAGACCGGTGACGACCGCGAGGATAAAGAACCCTAAGAAAAGCAGTACAACTCTTCCGACAAAATCGAAAGAGAAGCTCGAGATAGTCTGGATATTAACGTTCGTGATCGCATAGCATACGCAGCGTCCGTTCGAATTGTATATAGGATAGTAGACGGAAAGCAGCGATCCGTACCGGTCGTGAGTCTCGATCGCGGGGATCCGCTCGCCTCTTATAAGCTGCTGGATGTACGGCTCGAGCTCGGGCTCGTAAGGTACTACCGCTCCGGGCTCATCGCCCTTGATCATCGTGCCGTCGGGCAACCTTGCATCCGAGTCGAAAACAACATGACACCCGTCCTGCTCGAACTTATAAATATAGAGGAACTGGATATTCGCGGAGCTGTCCATGATATTCTGGATCTTCTCGTGAGTCCTCGTATATCCTGCCGTATCGTAGCCGTATCTTAAGTAATCCTCGACCTTGTCGGCGTCGATCTGTCCGGCCGCGAGATATGCGACCTGCTCGGCATTCTGGGCGATCCACTCCTTGGTGTAACGTCTGTAGTTGATAAGGCTGAATACAGTGACGATTACGGTCATGAGGAAAGTCGAAGCGATGACAAGAACGATGGTCCTCGTACCGATGGATAACTTGCCCTTGAGGTTCTTCTTAACTGCCCTTTGGTCTTCCTTGCTAAGCTTCTTCTGGCGCCAGCCGGACATAAAGAGGGACTTCTTGAGCTTCTCGGGAAGCAGATACATGATCCAGACCGCGGCGATATAGGAGATCGCCTTGTCGATGATGTCCGTAAGATAAACGGAGAACATGAACGACCAGAATGTATTGAACTTGAACGAATTGGTGTAGAAGTCCATGATCGCGTCTGAAAGCGGAGAGCTTGAAGGCTCGCCGTACAGGAACCATGTGATGAGGCCTCCGATAACGCCTCCGATGAAGGCGATCGCAAGGACATAAAGTACGTGATGGAGAAGATGCTTCTTTCTCTTGCTCTCGAAGAAACCGGCGGTAACGATCGCGATCAGCATGTTAAGGGACGCATAGAAGATCGACTCGCCGTCCATCGCGAAGTTAACGATATTCGTGATAAGCGCTGTAATGATGCCGGGGATGATGCCGCCTAAGGCAGTAGTCAGAATGGTGCCTACCGTATCCACGTAGAACGGCAGATCCGTCTGTCTCATGAGCCATGAGAGGATGAGATTAAGGAGCGTGCCCGCGATAATGAGCACAATAACAGAGGGTCGGAAAAGTCTGCTGTCTTTCTTTTCAGCCTGCTTTTTATCTATGTTAAGCGTCCTCAGTTCGCTCATTCAATTACCCCTAACTATCTATCAATATTCTTTTATTATAATATCGACATCGGGTTTTTGGGGCTTTTCCGCAGATTGTTAACAGTTAGTTTGAATTTTGTTATCCTTTGCCCTGCTCTACGGTCTTGATATCGTTGCCGGAAGCCTTTTTGAGCATATATGTGTCGAATACGGGCTCGTCAGGGAGCTTCAATTCGATGCTGTTGATCTTATTTATGAGCGCTTTGCCGCCCCTCATCTTTATCTCGAAGACGTGTCCGCCCTTTGTTCTGTCGTCAGAAACGAAGTGCAGATGCCACCCCGCGGCGTTGATCCCGTCCATATAATCCGGGAAATACACGGCTACGAGCGTGCCTTTGATATTCTCAAACTGGAAAGCCTTCTGGGTCTTCCCGAGGATATTCTTGAGCGTCACGTGCTGCGAGCGGTAAGGAGACTCCGACCTCGCGTCCACGAGCTCGAAGTCCCCCTCGATCTTTACCATATGCATGCTGTTAAGCCCGAAATGCCCGTCGATTATAAGATTCAGCTGATCCTTAAGGGCGCTTATGCTGTCAAATGTCCCGAGCTCGACCCACTCGCCGTCTTCCATATTGCACACCGCGCAGAAGGGCACGCCCTTGTCCTCGCCTGCCTTCACGACCTCGCCGGTCTCGGTCGCCCTGTAGCACACCCCGTCCGTGACAATCATCTCGCCGTCGACGTCCTCGAACGTGCCGAGCCCCGTATTTCCATGCTTTATAAGCTCTCCGACCGTTATAACGGACCTCGAATAGCCGAGCATGAGAGCCTGAAGAGTAGATACCTGATACATCTTAACATCACTCATAGGTTTAACCCCCTTAAGCAATTATACACTCTTCGTCCGCCACGGATTCGGCAAAGGCGCGGTCGTGCTCGACGAACAGCATCGTAACGTCGCTCTCCTTAACGAGGCGTTCGATCTCCTTACGCATATAGATGTCGATGTAGTTTAAAGGCTCGTCCCACAGATACACGTCCGCCTGTTCGCACAGCGACAGCGCGAGCATGACGAACTTCTTCTGCCCCAGAGACAGCGCATTCGCGTCCCTGTATAGCATCTCCTTCGTAAAGCCCATCTTCACGAGGATCGTCGAGAATTGAGTCTTGTCGGCGCCGCGGTCCGCGCAGATGTCATAGAGGCTCCCCTTGAGTCCCGACGTGTCCTGCCCGACGTACGATATCTTGAGGTCCTTGGCAATATGGATGTCACCTTCTGCGGTGATTCCCTCATCCCCGCCTATTCCCGCGAGGTACTTGATCAACGTGCTCTTGCCGCAGCCGTTGACGCCCTGAAGCGAGATCTTCTGCCCCTTCCCGACTGTGAGATTTATGCCTTCGCATATCTTCTCGCCGTATCTTGAGAGCCTCACGTCCTTTAATATCAGCGGCTTCCTGTCGTGGTGCTCGGACCCGGTGATCTTGAGTGTCTGCTCGCGCTCGAGGTCTTTTAATAACGACTGTTTCTGCGCTAATTTACGCTCGTTTCTGTTCTCGAGGTTCTTACTGAGGCTCATTAATTTACTCGCCTTCTTCGCCTCGAACGCGCGCCTGAAGTGGTCCTCCGCGCCCTTCGGGTTGTTACGGCTCTTGTCGCCTTCCGCCTTCTTCGACCACTGAGCATTCTTCTTCATCGCGGTCTCGATCGCGCCCATCTCCTTCTTTAACTGGGCATTACGTGCCTGCTCGCCCTGCATGCGCGCCTCGTTGTTGTCCCACCAGACGCTGAAAGTCGCGTTCACGAGCTCGATGCCGGTCTTCGTTATGACGAGCGTGTGGTCGGTACAACTGTCAAGAAACGCCCTGTCGTGCGAGATCATGATGAACCCCTCTTTCTGCGACAGATACTCCGCGACCTTCGCTCTCCCCTGCCTGTCGAGGTGGTTCGTCGGCTCATCGATCAGCGGGTAGATCCCGTCCGAGGCGAACAGATTCGCGAGCATGAGCTTCGTCCTCTCGCCTCCCGACAGCGTCTCGAGAGGCCTCCACATGATGTCGGGATCGGTGCCCAAGAGGTTCAATTCCTTCCTTACGCGCCACTCCTCATTGTCCGGGAACTCCTCCATCGGGAAACACACCGTCGGCGGCACACCCGTTATGCTGCCCGCATACTGCAGCTCGCCTCGAAGCAGCTTAAAGAACGTCGTCTTCCCGCGTCCGTTACGCCCCGCAAGCGCTAACTTCCACGACGTATCGAGCGTCACATTAACATCTTCAAACAGATTATTCTCCGACCCGTCATATCCGAATGTCAGGTCCTTAATTGTTATCATCGGCATACAGAATCCTCCTTGTAAGATCCTCGCCGGATAAGAAACACCGTCATGTTCCAATCGGGGACGGTTCTCAAATGGTACAACAAAAGCCGCGACTTGAAGCCGCGGCAATATCAATAGCAATATAAATGAACACACAAAAAGACTTATCCGCGAGGCAATATAAAACTTCAGCAGATTGTCTTCCTCATTGGTGTTCCTCCTTGTTGTTTTTCTGCCCTAGAGATTACACGACATCTTACGTCTCGTCAACATAGACCTGAACATACGATATCGCCTTATCTTTCAAAGCATTATAAGACTTCGAATTAAGAACGAATTCCTTAAGATCCTCGTCGCCGTCCTCATAACAGTGGAAATCATATGGTATCTTCTCGCCCTCGGGGATATCGAATCCGACCTCGAGGTTAAGCTGGAAGAATTCATCGCCATTAGGAGTCTGGCGCATCAGGATAAATGAACAGGGCGGCGTGAACGGACCCAGATCCTTAGGGTAATCACCGGCAGCGTACTGGAGCATCTCATCATCGACGGGCTTAGCCTTAGAGACGACTTCAAAGAACGCATCGACCAATTCAGAGAGCGTCATCTGATCGTTAACCTTCTCATTAAGCATAGAAGCGAGCTTCTCCTGGTTGTCGACTCTTTTTCGTCCCTTGCCGCCGATCTTCTTCGCGCTCTTGGGCGGCAGCAGCAGATCATCCTTGCGGCGAAGCTCGTAAGTGCCGTCCTCCTTCAAGTCATTGATGTAATTGAACGCGGTCTTGAGTATCGTCGTGTCGCCCTCATACCCGAACTCGAAGCTGGACACGATCACGGTCCCGACATCCATGCTCGCGCCCGGAAGCGAGTGCATCTCGGTCACGCGGCCGTCTTGCAGCACATAGTACGTAAAATGCGACGGCGTCACGTGCCCGCCCATCACCATATAGCACGCGCCGGTGAAGTAACCGTCGTGATGCTCGAAGATCTCATAGTTGTCGACGAAGCCGCCGATATTGTTCCACACACCCATGGGGCGGTCATCAGAATCAAGATAGACCGTGATCTTGCTTGACACATGAGGGTCGTCGGGAGACGTCACCGACGAATGATAGTAGCGGCCGAGGTACTCGCCGTACCTGTCCTTATCCGTCAAAGCCTTGAGTCTGGGGTCCTGATCGCCGTTCACCTCAAAGGCGTCGTACTCGAGAAGTCCGGCCTTCCTGATGTCATGCGACTCAAGATACTCCTGCATGCCCTTAACCAACTCGGCAACATTATCAAAGTCCATCTTATTCCTCCTTCAGGTCGAACAGGATCTCTGTTCTGAATATGAACCCCGACGACTTCTGCTCGCATTCGACGGAGAGCTCTCCGCCGTAATTAGCCGCCGCTTCTTTCGCATTTATAAGTCCGAAGCCGTGGTTCTTCTTATCATTCTTATGCGTCTCGATCTGTCCGTCAACTATCACCGGGCATGACACGCACGGATTCGTAAGCGATATCAGGAAGAACTTGTCGGTCCTCTTGAACGACAACTCGATCTTCTTAAACTCCGGATCCACGTCGCTAAGCTCATCATCGCTTACCGCCTCGATAGCATTGTCGAGTATATTCGCGAGGATCTTACACATATCGACGGGCGTGAATTCGACACCCGAGATGACTCCGGATACAATCAACTCCGCGCCCGCCTCCGAAGCCTTACGCGTCTTATCCGCGATGATCGCATCAGCGATCGTATTGCCCGTGTGCGCGCTTATGTCGGCAGCGGTAAGATTGCCGCCCATCTCCTCGAGGTAGTCGCGCATCTTGTCGTAGTCGCCGTTCTCGAGAAGCAGCATCAGGACCTGCACGTTGTTCTTCATATCGTGCCTCATCGCGCGGATCTCGGTATCGGACTTGGCGGAGAGCTCGAAGTACTTAGCCTCCGCCGCGATATACTCTTCATTACGCGAATTAAGTTCCGCGAGGTCGTTACGTTCTTTTCGAGTCACACGCACATAGAACAGCAGCGTCACGAATGCGAGCGCCGACAAGATCAGAATGATGATCGACGGCGAGGACGAACGAAGGAGCGCCGTGTCCGTGTAATCCTCCGGAAGCAAAGACGTGAACAGCGTCAGGATAAAGAACATCGCGATCAGCACCGGCATCGGCAGCGGCACATCGTCTCTCTTGCGTCTTACCCTCGCGATCGCGACGAACAGCAGGAACTCGAGAAGCAGCGCCAGCACCTCAAACACAAGGTAACGGATCGATATAACGGCGTGGTTATCGGCTGTGCCGATGAGATTGACCTCCTCGCGAAGCCCCGAGAAGACCATACTTAAGTCAGTGATTATATTCGTCGCGAAGAATACGACCGCGATCCTCTTGTACCACTTCTCCTGTATGTTGAATCCGATGATTACCATCATGAACAGCGACAGCAGTATCATCGGCGCGTCGACAATAAGAATCGTATCTTTGACCTCGCCGTAGTAGCCGCCGAAGAACGTGAAGAATAAGCCCGCGAGCCCCGCGGTGATGAACGCGAAGATGTAGATCATCTTTCTGTGCTTAAGTCTGTATCTTAAGACTTCATCAATGAAGTAGACCGTCATCGGCGACCCCAAGCACGGCAGGAAGATAAGAAGTATGTAGATGACCTTGACCATCAGATCGCTCATGTCAGCGTCCCGTCCTTCTTACATACTCGAACAGTTTCTGTTTCGCCTCCGCCGACGCGCTTCTGGCCACAGGCAGAACCTGCCCGTTATCCATCGTAACTTCCGTGGCCGCCATCTTCTTCACGTGCCCCAAATTGATGTAATACGAGCGGTGGCATTTATAGAAATTCTGCGAGCACTTATCTACGAGCGCGCACGCTTCTTTGAACTTCATGCGAAGCTCTATCTGCTGCCTTGTAAATACAAAGCGACACGAATTATTCGACGCCTCGACGTATATGAGAGCCGACACGGAATTTACTATCTGCTCGCCGTCTTTTACGAGCACGATCTTCTCGTCGATCTTGAGTTTCTTTTCGAGGTCCTGCAGCGTCTGGCGCAGTTTCTCGCGCTCCACGGGCTTCCCCAGAAAACGAAAAGCCTGCACCTCATACCCGTCCATCGCCATCTCGGTGTGCGAAGTCATGAACACGATCGGGATGTCTTTGTTAAACTCGCGGATGCGCCGCGCCGCCGCCATGCCGTCGATGCTTCTCATCTCGATGTCGAGGAACACCGCGTCCAACTCAAACCCGTTCTCGAACGACCTTATGATCTCCTCGCCGTCGGAGTAGTGAAAGCACGAGACATCCTCGCGCCCGTACAAAGACGCGATCTCCTCCGTGATCTGCCTGCGGAAAACACTCTCGTCGTCGACTACGGCAATACGCATATCAACAGGAACACTTTCTTATATTCTTCGCCGAGGTTGTATCTTGCCATCTCAGGCTTCTGCACGAGCTTCAATTTATACCCGTGAAGCTCCGCGATCTTGCTTGCTACGGAAAGCCCCAGGCCGGAGCCGCCTCCGCTTGATCTCGACTTATCTCCCATAACAAACGGCTCGAAAAGACTTCCCGCCAACTCTTGATCTATCGGCGCACCCGTGTCCGCGATATACACGCGCACCTCGTCGGGTTCTTTCTTTATAAACACGCCAATCTTCGTGCCGGACGCATTATGTTTAACCGCATTGGTCAGAAGATTGTTGATCACGCGCGACAGCTGAATCTTATCGGCGTCGATCATGACCGCGTCATCGGGGATGTCGATATCGACCTCGTCCCCCGCATCTTCGATGACCGAATACGAAGACGCGACGCACTCTCTTACGAGCTCACAGATGTCGGTCTTATCCTTAACGAGCGTGAAGCCATCGCTGTCTAATCGCACGTAGTCGAACAGCATCTGAACGATGTCGTTCATGCGTAATGTCTTGTCCCTGATCGCGTCGAGGTATTCTTTCTCCTGGTCCTCTTTTACCATTCCGTCGGACAGCGCTTTCGCATAGCCCGAGACCGTGGTCATGGGAGTCTTCAGGTCGTGCGCGATGTCCGAGATCATGAGGTAGCGCTGCTTTTGTTCCTGCGTTCTCTCCGCCTCGCGCTCGGCTTCGTATTTTTTAAGTTTACGTGTGACGCGCCCCGAGAAGATGACGCCGCCTGTCGCAAGAGGCAGGAGCGACATGATGGCAAGTCCCAGGATTATCAGAATGGCGAATGCTTTAGTCGCTCCCGGAAGATCACGGAGTCCCTGCAGAGTCGTGATGTCGTAGACCGCGGGGAAAGCGTTCTCGAGTATGATCGGGATCAGGTAATTGATGATCGTATAGATCATCACGAATTCGACTACCGTAACGACGGCGGCAGTCCAGACGAAACCCTTTATGATAAAACGCTTAAGTTCCCGCTCGTGCATCACTTATCCATCCTGTAGCCTAAGCCGCGGAGGGTCTTGATGTAGCGCGACGGATCCTCCTCGTCGAGCTTGGTTCTCAGCTTACTTATCGAGACCATGATGTTATTGTCCGCGACGACGAAGTCATCGCCCCACGCATATTCATATATCTGCTGCTTGGTAAAGACCTTGCCCGGGCTTCTCATGAACAGTTCCATCATCTTGAATTCGACGGGTGTCAGTTCGATGGTCTCGCCGTCTTTGATCAGCACGCAAGACTCGGTGTCGAGTGTGAGATCTTTAACTGTTAATTCTTCTTTTGCTGAGACTGTCACCGCGGAGCCCAAGTCGTAGAATCTTCTTACCTGCGACTTAACGCGTGCCACGACTTCGAGCGGATTAAAAGGCTTCGGGATATAGTCATCCGCGCCGAGATTAAGACCTAAGATGCGCTCGGCATCCGCAGTCCTCGCGGAGATGATAAGTATAGGGATATTGCTCTCTTCCCTTATTCTTTTCATGACCTGCAGGCCGTCTAATCCCGGCATCATGATATCAAGTAAACAAAGGTCGGGCTTCTCCTTACGGATGAGTTCCAGAGTGCTTGGTCCGTCCCCCGCCTCGACCACTTCGAATGATTCATTCTCGAGATATAGTCTTAAGAGATTTCTGATCTCCTTCTCGTCATCCGCGACAAGTATCTTAACCGCCATATGCTTTCCTTCCGTTATTCCTTTAACCCCGGAAGACCCGGCGAGTTTACCCGCCGGGTTCCCTTAGCCATTATACCTTAATCCTTATGTTGAGGGCATGTATCTTATGCATTTACAGCCTGTGCGTCTGTTGTTGTACCGTACTTGATTGCCTCATAGAGAGCAGCCTGTGTGGATGCCTTGTAAGGTGCTACCCAGAACAGTCCGAGAAGTCCGCATGTAGCTGCAGAAGCGATATCCCAGAGGATGAATGACAGATCGAGTACGAATGCCTTCCACTTGTTGCCTGTCATGAGCTTCTTCGACTCAGCGAATGCCTGCTCTGTTGTCATCTCAGGATTTTCAGACAGGATGTAAGGGATCATCTTGTACTCATAAGACTTGATGATACCCGGGATCACGAACAACAGGCTCCACAGTACGATGTAGACATCTCTTAAGAACATCGTCTTGCAGATATTCTTGTAGTTCGAATCGAATGCGAATGCGATGTTGCTCATAGCAGCGGGCTCATCGAGATTTCTTCTGAAGAATCTCTTGCATCCGAGCTCGAGAGGGTTAGCGATGAATGCATCGATTACCAGTGCGACAGCGAAGATGAAGAGGGCTGCTACTGCCATTACCACAACGAAAGCTACCATTGCTTCTGCGGGGATATCGATTACCTCAGACTCTTCCTGTGCTTCCGTAATCTCTTCCGCACTCTCATCCTGCTCACCGGAGGGACCTATGCCGATTGAGATGTTGCCTTCGTCATCGTTCATATCAGCGTCGAATGAGAAGTTCCAGTCCTCGTTTACCATGTTGATCGAGTGTCCGGCGGACTCCTCGTCCCTGTGGCTGAATGCGTTTCCGCCGCCTCCGAATGCTCCGGCCGTTCCGCCTCCGACGATCACGAGGATGAGCGCCGTCGCTACGCACTTCCAGAAGTTAGCCCTGAATGTGTTCTTTCCCTTTTCCTTAATCTCTTTCCTTTTCCATGTTGTCATTGTAAGTTGCCTTCCTTTCGTTTGATCTTACAATGCCATTCTATAGGTCTAACCTTAACGGACAAATCGCTGAACCTTAACTTAACCTTAACGTTGTGTGTTGTTTTCTTAACTCCTCTTTCACATGCTTGATTTCCAGAGACAGAATTTCATTTTTGTCTCTACTTTTGTCTCTGAGAGCACCACAGAGACAAAACCGGAGACAGTTTTCGATTTTTGTCTCTGGATTTGTCTCTGGCGGATGCGTCCGGGCGAAAAGCAGGGCGGCGGACGGCGCGAAAAGCGGGAGCGCGCGGCCCCTCACCCTACCGTCTTGCCGCTGTCGATCCTCACGGTGCGGGTGCCGTAAGCTGCGCACTCGTCGGAGTGTGTTACCTGAAGGATCGTCATGCCCTTCTCTTTATTAAGACGGGCGAACAATTCCATGATCTCCCTTGTCGACTTCGAATCGAGGTTGCCCGTCGGCTCATCTGCCAGGATGACCGCAGGGTTGCCGAGAAGCGCCCTTGCGATAGCAACACGCTGCTGCTGTCCGCCCGAGAGTGTGGAAGGCATCGCTTTGCGCTTCTCGGTCAAGCCTGTGATGGAAAGTATATCGTCAAGATCCTTCTTCAACTCGGATCTTTTCTTGCCGTTGATAGTCGCGGGAAGGAGGATATTATCCTCGACGTTAAGATTCATTACGAGGTTATAGAACTGGAAAACAAATCCCATATTCTGCAGGCGCAGCTTCGACAGCTCGCGGTCTTTTAAAGAACCGATATCCTTGCCGCACAAAGTGATCTTGCCGTCGAACTCCCTATCGAGTCCGCCGATAAGATACAGCAGCGTCGACTTGCCCGAACCGGACGCACCCATCAGGGACACGAACTCGCCTTCGCCCACATACATGCATGCATTGTCCAGGACCTGGTTAAGACTTGTGTTCTTGCCGAATGTCTTACTTACGTTATTTACTTCGATTATCGTATTCATATAATTTCTCCTTCTTAATTACTCGTACTTGATCTGCTCTGCTATCTTCATCTTGCGCAGGTTCTTCACGGGGAACAGCACCGTCAGCGCGAAAAGCACTATCATCGCCGCCCACATGGCAATTATCGCGGGGATGTTGATATCAAGAGGAAGATTAATCGCATCCGTGTAATCGACCGCAGCCTTGACCACATAGATGAGTATCGTTCCGACTATTGCACCCGCAGTTCCGGACACCGCTGAAGTGATGAACATCTCGCGGAACAGGATGCCCGACAAAGTTCTCTTATCCATAGAGGTCGACAGCATGACCGCGCATTCCTTTTTACGTCCGTCGAAACCGATCAGCTGATTCGAGATCATGCCGATGCAAGTCATCACGAGAGCGATGATGATCACTGCGGAGAAGATCGTTCTGATCTGCACTGAGCTCTGCTCATCCTGCGCGACCAGTTCGTCGCGTGTCTTAACATCAGCATATGAACCCTTACTGTAAGTCTTGATAAGATTCGCGACGCCGTCGGCATCGGAAGTCCTGATAAGCAGATAGTAAGGCGAATCGTGATAGATGTTTATGAACTCATCGCGGCTTATTACGAAGTTGTTATTTAATGAATCATAACTGTCGATATTAAAGAACGAGACTACCGTAAATGTCTTCTCTATCGGGAATACACCGTTCGGATCGAATGTGAGCGTCAGTGTATCGCCGATATCAAAACCGTTCTGTCTTGCCCATCTTCTCTCTATGCAGATCTCGCCTTCATTCAAAGACTCGGGCAGATCATAGATCGAATTAAAGAACTTGAATCCGCCGTCGGGAAGTCCGTAGACCTGGGCGATCCTCTGCTCACCGTTGACCGTCATCGTCTCGAATTTATTGTAGATATATTCATAATCATCAACTTCATCAAGATACTCGACATATGAGAAGTTCTTGGGCTGTGCATAAGTCGTTACCTGAACATCGTAAGGATAACGGTCAGCCGCGAACATGGTGATCATTGCCATCGCGATCGAGAATACGATGATGCACATCGCAGATGAAGTCGCACACAGCACGCCGCTTGTAACCGTACTCTTCTTCGAGATCGTCTCGCGGGAAGCAAGCGCCCATCTTTCGTTCTCAGCCTTAAGCGCCGCACCCGTGATAAGTCCGGAGAAGAACTTCAGGATCAAAGGGAACAGAAACGCCAGCGAGATAACGCCGAAGATCAGACAGAATGCCGCGAAGAAGATATTGGTCTTAAGGAAGAACAATATGATCGAGAGCACGCCGGTTACGATGCCGATAATTCGGCCTGTCTTGCTGAACTTATACTCTGTGTCTCTGTTGTCGAAGATGATGTCTCTGATCGAGATCTTAAGCGCCTTCATGATCGCACGAAGCGGTATGAAACACTCGATCGCGATAGCTCCGATGACTACGCCTGCGGGAAGCAGCACCGACATGACAGGAATGTCCAAAGATATCGATGTTCCGTCCGTCGTCGTACCCGTCAGAAGTGACGAATACATAGAGTTACGAATCAGCGAATACAGAACCGCTGCAGGCACACTTCCGAGAACCGCGTAGAGCATGTTTTCGAGCAGGAGGATGAGTCCCGTGCCGGTGCTGTCCATGCCGAGGCTTCGGAGTGTTCCGACAAACGACATACGCTCGCCGACAATTCGCTCGCAGATGGATGCCGTGATGAAGACTACGAGCAGGAATGTTACCGCGAATACGAGGAACATCACGCCGAGCACCTGATTGAGAACGCCCTGCATCGCCTCATCGATAGTAAAATTCTCGACACTCGCGGTGGGATAAGTCACCTCGAGTATCATCTGCGCATTCTCAGCCTGTGTGTCGTCCGCAAGGTCGATCATGACCATGATAGATCCGGGCTTGCCGCACGACAGGGTCCCGGCGTCGTTCTCGTTGATAAGCGCGTTGTCGCCGTGAAGCAGCAGGCTCATGTAATCCGATTCGACAATTTCCGACACGATGAACTCATGCTCGTCCCCGCGGTTGTCGTGAAGGATGACAGTATCGCCCTCCTCTGCACCCATGTCCTCCGCAGCCTGATCTGTGAGGATCACATGTCCGTCCTCGAGTTCGTAGTGCCCGAGAACCTCCATGCGCTCCGCCGCCTCGAAGTCAACGCCGTATACTGACAGATCTTTGGAAGTCGCATACATGGGCTCGCCTTCGATGTCGCAGTAGATCGTGTCGGAGAAGTACTGCAGGATCACTTCCTCATGCTCGGGAAAATCCGCGGGGAGCCTGCTCGTGTCCTCGGCAGTCACCGTCAGCACGAGATTCGCGTTGCCTCCGAGTTTGCTGTAAAGATCCGTGATAAGGTTCTGCTCGGCAGCACCGAAGTCGAAACAGAACATCGCAACGAAGCTGCACACAAATATCGAGAAGACCACGAGAAGCGTTCGAAGAGGCTTCCCGAAGATATTTTTAAATGTCGTTTTAAGAACTATATTCATTGCCGTTCACCCCCGTCAGTACCATCTGCTGATACGGTTCTCGGGCGCGATATACATGCCGTCGCCCTCCTGCACGCCGTACGTCTCGTAGAAAGCATCGAGCGTCGAAAGTATCGCATTAACCCTGATGACCGACGGGCTGTGCGAATCCGTATCAAGCTGGTCTATGACAGCAGAATCGAGCTCCTTGCCGCACCATATCGTCGCGTAATTCTCGAAAAGCAACTCGAGCTGCTCTTGGGTATGCGCTAGCGTCGTGATGCACTCAAGCGAACCCAAGTCGGCGTAGTTCTCACCCAATGTCTGCTCGCCGTCGACGTGGTAAACGCCGAAGACCGTGAAGTTGTCCTCGAAGTAGGAGACCGCCTGCTCATTTCGGGCATTCAAAGTCGCGAGGTCCTCATCGCAGATCCACGCAGGGTTATAGTTGCCGTCCTGGTCAAACACGATGCAGGTGCTGTCGAACGCGTGACCCATCTCGTGACCGATTACCATGCCGAGACCGCCCAAATTCGTGTAGTAGTCCTGATCGGGCGAGAAGAAAGGCTCGATCGTGATAGCCGCCGTGATCGTGATGTTGTTAAGCGACTGGTTGTAGCAGGCATTTAACATCTGCATGGGCATGCCGGCCTCTGTTCTGTCGACGGGTTCTGAGAGACTTGCATATTTATCTGCCTGCTCGTGAAGCCTGTATGAAAGATAGAATGAATAGTAGTCGTCGTAGCAAAGATCCGACCACTCGTCAGGGTCTGCCCTGCCGACGCTGCTGCCGGTTACATATACGATGTTGTCGAGCTTCCGTAGGATACCCTGTCTCGACTCTTCGGTAAGCCATGTGGCGTTAGTGATGAGTGCTCTGTATCCTTCCCTTATGTCGTCGCACATGGAGATCAGAGCCTCGTCCGTCTCCTCTGTGTAATACTGATCGAGGTACAGCGGATCCGTCTGACGCCAGCAGGTGTTCTGAACATATTCCATAGCCTGCTCATCAGGTGTCGCGTAATCGATAGTTGCGTAGTCTTCAAGTGCTTCATATCCCCTTACGACAAAGCTTGGGTATTCCGTCCCGAGCTGTGCCATCTTCCATGCTTTGAGGGCATCAAGATTATCTTCTGTGAGTGCGTTATTAAGAGCGGCTAACTGTCCGGGATCCACTGTGGCGAATTCATCATGGAATTCGGAATCAATCCCCATCTGCGTAAGGTAAGACGCGAGGTCGACATTACTTAAGATCGCCTGTGTCTCGTCGAACGACAGAACCTGATAGTACTCGACCGGGAATAACTCCCTTACGACGTCGAGGTCGGTCGCGTTATAGATATCCATCGCGATGTAGCCGAGTCTCGTGCCTGCCTCATCAGACGAATCTTTATCATGACCCAATGCCTGATAGTAAAGGCTTGCCGAAGTCTTAACGTCATCAAGCGGCGCATAAGTATCCTCGAGCGAATCGAAGTCCGCGCCGAGGAAGGCGGACAGCTGCTCGAACCCGAGGATCCTGTGATCTGCCTGAAGGTAGTTAAAGTCGATACCGATGTTAAAGTAACCCGGAACCGCATAGTCGCGTGCGATTCGCGCGTCGAGCTCGAGGAATTCCTCAATCGTGGTTACCCCGTCGATCTCATGCATCAACGCATCGAGATCCCCGGGTATATCCGCATTGTCCGAATCGTAGTTAAGCCTTAAGTTATAAGCCTGCTGAATGATGTATTCCTCAGTGCCGTACTCATAGCCCGACCCCGCGACAACATCGTTGATGATTCCCTCGATCCTCTCGTCTACAAGATCTTCATCAAACGCTGTGCCCGCCTGGTAATCGCCGTATTCGAACACGGCATTCGCGAGTGCCTCCTCATTAACATACATGTAGTAATCGTCCTGCGGTCTGTACGGTCCCTGCTGAATCACATAAGTCTCCTGAGTTTCAGAAGCCTCAGACGCAGAAGGTTCGGTAACCGTAACCGAGCAGCCTGCCACAGCGCCCATTGCCGCCGCGGCCGCACACAGGACAGCCAATCCCTTGATTCTCCTCATAAAATATCTCCTCACCATTCAATGATGAGGAGATACTATCATTGGCTTGACCACAAGGGGGTGGTTCTGTGGTCAATTGCGTTTCCTGTGTGGTGAATTGCAGTGCGGGGTCGCGCTCATACCCTTTTCGAGCCGCCCGTGAACATGAACACGACGGAGAAAATAGCCGAGAGGCCGCCGATGCCGATGAAGAACCAGCCGAGCCAGCCGGGATCGCCCGCTATCTGCGCGGGGTTGTCGGGGTTGTACAGGATCGTGATCGTCTGCCCGACTCTCATGGTGGAATCCCATACGTCGGAAGGGCCCTCGTAAGTCTGTCCGTCGACCTCATAGCGCACGATCGGCACCGCGTTGCGTCTGCTGCGCCTGCTGCTCGACGACCTATTGACGGTCGTCTGTATATCGATGATTTCCGCCTGCGTCTCGATGTAGTCCGTGTTCCTGTAGAACTGCATCCACACGCCCGCGGCTGCGAACGCGAGACAGATCACCATCATGAAGATTCCCGTAAATATCCTGCTTGTGTCCATATCCCTTATCCTCCCTATGAACTTATGCTTACCTGTTTACGTCTATCCACCTGCCCTGTGCTTTGGGCGCCGCATTATTCTTGCACTCATTTATCGTATGGAACTGCTCGCGCTTAACGATATTGAACTGGTAGTCGAGCCCGAGAAGATCGAAGCCCGTCTCAGTCTGAAGGATCGCGAGCCTCTCGACGGGGCAAACCTTGAACGATTCCGGATCGTCCTCGAGAGGGATCTTGATGTCGTAGTATCTGTTGTAGTAAGACGTGTACGCGACCACCTTGCAGCCGTCGATAAACGCCGGGATGTCTCTGTTGTAGCTGTCCTTCTTATTCATGATAAGGTCGGGAATAAACTTGATAAAGAACAGCGGGATGCTCAGATCAAGCAGCGCGAACACCGCCATCCACTTTATGGGCGACAGCAGGAAGCCCGCCGCGATCAGTATTCCGCCGAGGAACGGCACGCTCGAGAAGTGCTTGCCCGTCTTCTTCGAAATGAGCGGCATCACTACATAGAAAACGATGACGAAGAACAGACCCGCTCCGATCAGTATAGAACACAAAAGATTATTCTTAATAAATTCAGTCATAAACTCCCCCAAGACTTACTGTCTACTATTATACACATTATTCTTCGGCGGGTTTATCTCTGCTTATTCTTCTTGATGTCGATGAGATTGCTCTGTCGGGACACACGAGGATACACAGGTGACAACCGACGCACTTCTTGCCGTTAAGTCTGACCTTCCTGTTCCCGTCCATCGTGAGCGCATCGTGACCGCCGTCTGCGCATGAGATAACGCAGCGACCGCAGCCCATGCACTTATCGTGATCGAACTTCGGGAAAAGTATCGTGTCTCTCTCGAGCACTTCAGTCGTGTCGCTTATCGAGTCGAGCGCGATGCCTCTTATCTGCTTGATATCGGTGACGCCCTTCTCCTTAAGGTAACGGATCATGCCGGACTTAAGGTCGTCAATGATCCGGTAGCCGTACTGCATGACCGCAGTAGTAACCTGCACCGTAGCGGCGCCCAGAAGAAGGAACTCGAGAGCATCAGTCCACGTCTCGATGCCGCCCATCGCGCTAATGTGCTTGTTCTTAAGATTAGGGTTATGGCACAGCTCTTCGATGAATCTTAATGCGATCGGCTTGACCGCATTGCCGCTGTAGCCTCCGACCGCTGACATGCCATGCACCGCAGGCTCGGATACATATGTATGCGGGTTGATCCCGATGATGCTCTTTATCGTATTGATCGCTGCGATTCCGCTCGCGCCGCCTCTTATCGCGGCGTCTGCGGCGGGGCTCATGTGACCGACGTTGGGAGTAAGCTTCGCGAGCACCGGAAGGCTCGTTCCCCTGCATACACGCGCCGTGAATCTCTCTACGAGTTCCGGCGACTCGCCGATCGCGGATCCTAAGAACCCTTCGACCATATTCGGGCACGAGAAGTTAAGTTCTATCGCATCCGCGCCGTTCTCTTCGCATATACGCGCGAGGTCCTCCCACTCCTGATCATTCTGTCCCATTATGGACGCGAGTATGAATTTGTCCGGATAATTCTGCTTAAGTTTCCTGAAAATCGCCATGTCTTCTTCGACAGTGTGCGTGCTTAACTGCTCGATATTCTTGAAGCCTGTGATCGTACCTGAACTTCCAAAGATCGCGGAGTACCTCGGGGACGTCTCGTGAATATCTATCGAACAGATCGTCTTGAACGAGATGCCTGCCCAGCCCGCTTCGAATGCGCGGGCGCACTTATCGTATGTGCTTCCGACTACCGATGACGACAGCAGGAACGGGTTCTCAATCGGCTTGCCGCAGAAGGTCGTCTTCAGGATATCTTCGTCGTTATCTATCGCTTCGACTTCGGGCTTGATCTCATCGTTAAGCCTCTTGATAAGATCCTTGATGTGAACCTCGCCCGGGCGGACGCACGCCTTCTCACACGGGGCGTCACAGTTCATGCACGGGATACTGTCAGGAAGGGACGCCGCCGCACACGCTTCGTTATCGAACCAGATGCTTCTCAGACGCCGCGCGGGATCGAGCCCGCCGCACGCCTTGGAGCACGGCGCATCAGCGCAGAGCACACACCTTATCATGTCTGAGCGGTGGATCTTTTTCGCAAACATAGGGGCCTCTCCTTTACCGAAGGTAGTCCCCTATATTATACAGATTTTTTGATATTTACGCGCAGTAACCGACGTTGTCGATGATAAGCGAGCCCGCCTCCGTGCCGTCCGTTGTTATCGTCATGCCGGTGACTGCCGTGAAGTCGAAGTCTGCCGTCTGCGCGAAAGCTTCCGCCGTGATCACAACCTGCTGCAGCTGATGCTTATACTCATACGAGCCGAAGAAAACGTCATCCTTCCAAAGCTGTACCGCGAGCGTGTGATATACGAAAGTCGGGTTGTCGACGGTAACCGTATTGCCGTTGATATCAGTGAGCGTGACGGAGTAGTTAAAGCCCTCTTCGATATCCTCGACTTCAATCTCGTTCATGTCCGCGATCGCGAATGAGATGTAGCCGTTGCTCAAGTCCACCGCGTCGAAGTTCATGCTTATCTCGGGCGCGGACTCCTCTTCCCACTCGACTGAAAGCACGTAGTTATCGCTCTCGCCCTGGTCGCCTCTGTCGTATACAGCGATCGTCCATGTGTCGGCGCCTGTTACTCCTATTGTCTGTGCGGCTCCAATGTCCACCGTGTCGTCGAACGAGAACAGTTGCTCGAAGTTGCTGTCTTCGTAGTTTGTAATGTAGACCGTGTCAGGCAGTACGCTTCTGAACGCGTCGACGTTGCTTAAGAGTTCCTCATATGTGTTGTCGATGCCAAGCGTCGTGTCGAGGAAAACCCTGATGTAAGAAGACGCGATGAACTGCTGGTCGGCGGGGTCTAAGAAGTTATGAGTATTCAGGTAACCCGCGCATGCGCCGGGATTGTCGTAACGTCCCCACTGCGTGTTGAACTGACCGTGGTTCGCGCCGAGGATGTAGACCTCTGACTTCAAGTAGAACTCGTCTGTCTCGCCCGTGAACGTTATGTTGTTGTACTGCTTCTCGCCCATCATGGAGCTGACGTCCTGGTCGTTAGAGCCGTGGATGAGAAGGTAGTTAACGTCTTGGATCTCGACAGAGCGGCTGACCGGTCTGTACTGGTCGACTACAGGCGCGATCGCGACGATGGATGTGATGTTGAAGTGGTAGTCGAAAGCGACGTTGCCGTCCTCCGGATAGTAGTCCAAGTCGTTGAAGAGGTATGCAGTCGCCACCATTTCGCCGCCTCTGGAGTGACCGCCGATCGCGACCGTGTCCTCATCGATGAGACCTTCAATTGCACTTCCTGCCGTGTCGTTAAGGCCGAAGATCACCTTCATGTTCTCGAGGAGCAAAATCGCTCTCAGGTCATTACCGACACCAGACGCATTGATGATATTCTCGTCGACAGAGATGACGACGTAGCCGTGTGATGCGAGCGACTGACCGAGGTAATCGTAGCCCAAGTACGACGGAACGTACGAATCGTGGTTGCCGTGAACGATGAAGAAAACGGGGCAGTCCGTCTGACCCTGAGGATACCAGATCTCGCCCTTCACCGGAGTCTCGGCAAAATCGTAGTCGTTGAACACATCCGTGAGCGCATCGAGGCCCTCGAGTTCAGTCTGATCGTAGATCGTGAAGTCGAGTGTGTCGGTGACGATGTCGTTGTCCTCCTCGGGACCGTAGCTTAACTCTTCAACTGTGTAAGGTCCGTCCTTCATATATGCGTCGAAGCCCTGAGCCTGCGCGGTCTGTGTCGCCGGTGCGAAAGATGTGTAGAACTCGATCCTGCTGTCGCCGAAGATGTCGTTATGGTATGTGTATGCATATCCGCCGATTACCGCAGCGCAGAGCACAAGTGCGATGTAGGCAAAGACCTGCTTGAATCTCTTTGTCCTGATGAAGCCCCAGATGATCCTTCCCAATACATCGACTGCAAGTGCGAGCGCATATGAGAAAAGAAGTGCGCCCGGGATAGCTTCAGCCTGATTCGCGGCAATGTTTGTAAATGCCACCGTGGTGAATGCAGCGATGAAATAACCTCTGTGCCTTTTGCCGCCCGCGAACAACAGCTTGAAGATCAGCGTGCACAGTTCCGTGACGATCGCGACGAGGCCCATGCTGATGATAAATATCAGTATCGCGTTGAATTTGTTGTATGTATAAGAATCGATGATCCACCAGCAAAACTGCGAAGCGAGAATGAACTCCAATATCATCGCTCCCGCGCGCCCGCTCTTCATGAACTCCCGCGCCGGCTGGCTCTTCCTCTTAATAAACCCGAACGGCTTCTTGATTTTTTCTTTAACACTCATTTAAGAAATCCTCTACTATACTTGCAAACTGATCGGGATGCTGACCCTGAGGTGCGTGGCCGCAGCCTTCCATCGCGACGTACTGCAGGCCGTGCTCAGACGCATAGTTTTCGACGAGTTCCGCGGGGCATGCCCAGTCGCACGAGCCCGAGATGAACAGGACCGGAACCTGATACTGCCCGATATCATAAAGATTGAAGTTCATCATCGTCTCTTCGAGCGGCGCCTGAAGCTCCATGAAGAACGGATCGCCCATCGTGGCCTTGATCTCAAGCCAATACCACCTTACGTCATCAACACCCAGCACAGGCGAGAAAACAGCAGCCGCGGTAGCCGTATCCGACATATCCGTCTGCGGGTGATATTGGGAAGTGTATTCGCGAAGCGTCAGCAGGTGCTCAAGCGACAAGTCGGACATGAAATCCTCATAAGCCGCTTCCATCGCTGAAGTATCGTCGCCCCTCTCCTGCGCGATGCGGAGGGCATCCTCATAGGCATAAACCTCGCCGTAATAATCGGTCTCATTAACACATTGACCGACACCTATATATGCGGACACCTTCTCGGGATGAGCCATAACGTAAGAAGAGCCGAGCATCGAGCCGTACGAGTGGCCGAGGATGATGACCTGATCCTGACCGAATCTGTCGCAGCAGTAATCTACAAGCGCATCGAGATCTGCAAGCTGCTGCTCGAACGTGAGACCTGCGTTGTCGGGATTGACATCGGCATTGTGATAGTAAGACCGTCCGCAGCCTGTCTCATCCCAGGAGACAATCGTGTATTCATCTGCCAGGTAATCCTGCCAGTGGTAGTCAACAAAAGACGTCGGTGCGCCGGGGCCGCCGTGCAGCGAGATGATAACGGGGTTCGACTCGGACTCGCCGAAAACATAAATGAACCCCTCACTGCCGTCAAGTTGAACATAAACCTGCTCGTTCACGCCGTTTCTGTAAGCGAACGCTCGCTTGATCTGTCTGCCGCATCTGAATGCGATAACGGTATTAAGTGCAATAAGAACAATTGCAACGGCAGCGATTAAGATCCACTTCAACACACCGAGGATAATTCGAACGGGCAGCTTCTTCTTAGTCTTCCTGCCGTAGACCTCACGCGCATGCTGTGCGTGGATGCCGATGTGGCCGATGCCGAGTATGACGGCACCGAAGATCATAAAGATGTTGCCGCCGTACACACCGAGAAGGTAGAACGCGAACACGGGATAAGTCGCAAGCGCCAAAGGCATGCCGCAGAAGCCGCGGTAGAAGTCCTGCATTGTTTTCGGGGACTTGAAGTAGCGCACCCACGCGATGTCGTAGAGCACCATCATGAGAAACGAGATGCCGAGCACGATGAGCCAAAAGTTCCAGCCGTGGGGGTTGAAGTCAGAGAAGATAAGTGCGCACGGCGTGACGATGAACTGTCCGACGCGCTCGAACGCGAGAAGGATCTTGTTCTCGCGTGCCGCATAATCCGCGTAACCCTTCGGCTGATTCTTCGCCCAAATGCCGTTCGGAATGAACAGCATCGCAAGATAAATAAGACCTACGTAAGAAAAACCAAAATGCACAATCTATACCCCCTTAAGCGATATACATCATAACGCGAGGTATAGGTTCTGTCAACAGTTGTTTTACAGATTCTGCTGTTTTTCCTGGAATCTTATGAGGTCTTCTGTCAGTTGATCGGCCGTCTTCTTATCAAGGAACCAGCCTATTACGACCACGCCGACGTAGATGATCACTACGCTTACGGCGACGCATACTGCGGTGATGACAGTATCCTTTTCGATGGGGTTGCCGCCGAAGATGAACGCCACCAGAAGCACTACCGTGAGTACCATCCGGATGGCTTCCCTGATCAGCGTTTGCCTGACCGTGAGTTCTTTGCCGTCGCGCACGATCAGCGCGGGGATCATGCCGATGAGGCCGTAGATCAGCGGGTACATGAAGACTTCGTAGCCGAACTGCTGGTCGGGTCTTAAGAGGCGCCCCAGCACGAGCATCGCGATGTTGATGAGAGTGACGCTTATGAAGAAGCTTGAGAGCATGTTTTTGAGCTTGTCTTTCATCTTCTGTCACCTCTTAATTTCTCTTTCATCTCGGGCACATATTTACGCGAGACGATTACGTCCTCGCCGTTGGACAGGCGGCACAGGAAACGGCCGTTCAGCGCGGGGCGGATCTGCTCTATCTTCATGAGGTTTACCACGACCGACTTCGAGATCCTCAGGTAGTTCTCGGACGGCAGCAGCTCCTCGAATTCGTAGAGTCTTTTACGGGATTCGTAGCAGTCGTCTGTTAAATATACGAAACACTTGTCGTCCACCGATTCGACGTAGAGGATGTCGGACAGCGCGATGCGGTACTGCTTCTCGTCTTTGTAGGCCTCGACGTGCCCGTCTTTAAGCTTAATGAAACGCACGATCTCATTCACGCGCTCATTCACGCGCCAGCAGCCGATCTCGATATATTCCTTCTGCGAAGGCTCGATGTTCCTGATATTGATCTCCATCAAAGATAACTCTCGTTTACGGCAAACGTGCCTTCCCCTTTAAGATAACAGTCATAGAAGTTCAGTACTATTCTGTTGAGCGTGTCAGTGCAAGCCTCGTGGTCGACGCTGCTCTCGGATGTGTTGAGCAGTCCCGCGAGCGCCGGGCTGAACAGCGGCAGGTCGGTAAGATCCATGTGCGCCGCGCCCCTGAAGTACGTGCTGTAACCTTCGTCTGCGTTATCAAGTATAACATTATTCGAGTACACATATCCCGTCTCGCGCGCCTCGATTCGGCTGTTGTGATGCTCGTCATTATCAATCGCGAGAAGCGGCGTGGTGTACCTTTCTTCATTGACTGTCGGCATGCCGTTGATAACTCCCGTCTGCTCACCGAGCATCGTACCGTCGATGTCGATTACCGCCGAGATGTCCGCTCTTCTTCCGACAGTCACAGCTGTCGCGCCGCCTAGCGAATGTCCCATCAGGCCGATGCGGCTTGTGTCCATGAGTCTTCCCCACTCCTGCTCGAAAAGGTTGTTCTCGAGTTCGTCGATCACGAAGTTCATGTCGGCTTCTCTTAATTCCATCCACTCCGATGTGATCTCATATACTTCTTCCTCGCTCATCTCATTATCGTTGCCGCCGACATACATGGCAGTCTGAAAGAACTCGGGATCGACAGTGATCAGCCTGCCGTCCGTATCATGCGTGAAAAACGAGTGGTACGGATGATCGAGACTTGCGACCACATAGCCGTGGCTTGCAAGTTCCATATATGTCGATGCATTGCTCTGATAGTAGCCGAATGCGCCGTGCGAGAAGATGACGAGCGGGAGTGAATGGTCCGCCAGATCTGCATTGTCAGGATAGTAGAAATGCACAGGCACTTCGCGGTATGATCCGTCTGTCTCGAACTGCTCTGTGCGCGACTCGTCGACCATGATTATCTGATCTTCCTTAACCTCATATTCGCCTGTAAGGGGTCTGCCGTTGTAATCTGCGAAGATAAACGCAGGCAGCATGTTTGTTGTAATGAGCGTGATGCTGATGAGTGCGCTGAATACGATCGCGCCCTTCTTCTTGGTCTTGTTGTTATTCTTGTACGCGATCACGAAGATGCCCGCTGTTATCAGCCTGGCTATCAGGATAAAGAACAGCGCCTTGAATCTGAAACTGAAATCGATTCCCGGAAGCAGCGCCATGATCAGGAAAATTACCAACTGCGCCGAATCGATGATGAATCTTCCGGGTGTCCATTCTCTCTTTGTTGTCTTTCTTGTCAGTTCATAAACGCAGAATCCCAGTTCCGCGATCATAAGGATTATCAGAAGTAACGAAGCCATAACCGTATCCGCCTTTCTTTTTCTAAGGCGAGATTAATATGTCTTCGCGGCCGCTTCAATGCTTCAGTCGGTAAGATGCACTATGGCTCGGTAAGTTGCACTTTTGTCGAAAATTGTCGTCATTTCGTAGGTGTTTTCGACAAAAGAAGTCTGTAGAGTTTAATCATCAACGAATAAGAAGGAATAGACAGATGAACAACATCAAAGCCCTCCCACCCGCCTTCCTCAAGGCGCGCCTGACCCTCATCGACCGCGAACTGAATCAGCTGCCGAGGATTCAGATCGGCAGACACGGAGCCGATGAAGTCATAAGAGCATATTCGTTCTCTTCTGATCACAGAACTCATAACGAATACAAGCTAACATCCAAGAAGGGACAATTGCTCATGAGTAAATACGAACTTCGTGAGAAACTCCTGAGCATCAGGAAACAGATCGAAGCGGCATTGCCGCCTTCATATACTGCCCCGGATTTGAATCCGCAGCTTCATAAACCGCTGTTTGGCGTTGATTTCTGGAATTCCCTGAAGCCGCAGTCGAACAATTATCAATCAAAGTCAGTCTACGAATATAAGAACATCAAAATGCGATCAAGAGGAGAAGTCATAATCGCACAGGTACTGGATTCGTTGGGCTTGATGTATAAGTACGAACCGATAATTCGTATAGGTGACGAATACTACAGTCCCGACTTCGTGGTCTGGCTGCCTGAACTCAGACGATGCTTTATCATCGAGTTTATGGGACGACTGGACGATGACGATTATCTTACTGATAATCTCCCTAAGCTCGGTGCTTATCTTAAGTCAGGAATGATCATAAACAAAGACCTGATTTTGTTCTGTGGTTACGAGAATAGAATGGTCTCTCCTGACGAAGTTCTCGATGATCTGGTCGCATTAATCAAGAAATTGTGCAGGATGTATGCAGTTAGTTAAGAAAAATCTACCTAAGACTCTACCTAAACAGTTAATAGGTAGACTGTTAGGTAGAATAATTCATAAATTCTACCTACTAATCTACCTAAATGCCTAATAGGTAGACTACTAGGTAGATTTTTGCCTATCAAGCCGGAGTCGCGGGGGCGGCATCAGTCTTAAGAGACTTCAGATACTTCTTTTTCTCATACATTCGCTGATCCGCGCGCTCGAAGATCGAGTTGAAGTCGCCGTCGCGGCCCGCGCGGAAGATATCAAGACCTGCGGATACTACAACTCCGCCTTCGCGGACATGCTCTTCCATCATCTGATCAAATTGATCGAGCAGATCGAGCCTCTGCAGATAGTCATCACCCTCGAGGATCGCAACGAACTCATCACCGCCGATCCTATAAACTGCGCTGTGTCGGAATGTCTTACAGATGACTTCACAGCCGCTGATGATATATCTGTCACCTTCCTCGTGACCTAAGTTATCATTAACCTGCTTTAATCCGTTAACGTCGAAGACGATAATTCCGAAGTCCTTCAACTGCAGTGTATCAATGCGCATATCTACATCTGCCTTCATCTCCTGGAAGGCCTGCTTGTTCTTGACGCCGGTCAGAGGATCGCGGTAAGCGACCATCTTAACTGAGCCCAATTCCTTGGTGTGATAGAGCTTCTCGCCCTGAACAACGAATGTGTGGATAATGCAGCCTGCGATGATACATCCCATCGAATAGAAAGGAACATTAGGCATGAGTACCTGGAAGAGTATGAACGCCGCCATTATAAGACCGGAGATTCCGATCGATGCGTGATTCATCTTGGCAATACCGTCTTCCTGTCTGTGCGCCTCGACCATCGAATAGAAAGTCGTGAACAGATACAGGACAACCTGCGCGATGAGCGTTAATAATCTGCCGAAATAGGTGTGATATTCGCCGTCATCATAAGAGAATACAACAGGCAGGATAAAGTTGAGCATAAGCGCGAGGATCTCGAATATAAAGATCGCCCACGCGCCGTATGACAAAAGCTCGGTAAAGCGGTTGTTACGCTTAAGATATTCGATGACGAACTGGGTCCACTTGAGAACGGACCATACCATCGACATGAAGAATGCCATTGCAGCGATATAAGCCAGAGGGATGATCTTGAGTTCAGTGAAAGATCCCCACAGAATATCTGCCGCATAGAATACAATAACGCTGCAGAAAAACTCCTTATAACGTCTCATTGCAGAATTAAGCTGCGACGTGTTACCGGGAAGCAGGAACTCAATATTGATTATGCAATGCAATACCAGTGCTAATAAGCCTATTACCGTGTAATACATATACCTTCTCGCGTGATATCAAACGGACTTACACTGTTAATTGAACTTGATTATATCAATGCTCGTTTGTCGCGTCAAAAGAGAACGACGACAGCAGACTGCGGATGCCGTTCGGCTCAGGAGTTATACCCATTATCTGGTATACCGCGTCGTCATCACCGATGTATGCCACGAAACAGCTGATCGCAGGTCTGCCTCCGGAAGCAACAGACTCAATGCACTGAACGGTATATGTGCGGTCACCGAGCACAAACTCGACTTCATAACGCTCGTAGTCCAGACCCGCCTGCTCGAAGTTAAACTGCTCGGCAGCCATGACCTGGACATCTCTTGTGCTGTGGTAAGCATCTATGCCGCGGTCGCTGGCATAGATGATCATCATGCCGTAAGAAGGATACAGCTCCGAATCATAGAAAACTGTATATACAGTGGAATTAAGAACATCCTGATTCAGTCCGACGAGCATCGCGGGATCCGTATCGGCTACGAGATCGACCTCATAATAACTGTCGGGCTTTGTAAAATAAAAATCCGTACCCGGCAGGTGATATGCATCCTCGGCAGTCGGATCGCCCGAAGCCTCGATAACCTCGATAGGCTGAGTCGGATGCGTCTCCTCTGTGGTAGTCGCCACAGTCGTAGGCTCCGTATAATCAATATCCGCGCCGTAGCCTATAGGTCCGATATTCTCCTGATCTATCTTATCGCCGCCGAAGCCCGAGCACCCGGCACAGAGCGCCGCCGCGATCGCAATCACCCAAGAACAAACAATCCTCTTTCTCATAATCTATCTATCCCTCCCTCAAGGTATAGAAAGATTATAAGTCATTAACAGATTCTTCTCAAATATTATTTACTATTAAGAATAATAAGAGCTCAACATCTCATACAACTCGAGCGCCTCGCCTTCAAGAACGCCCGTCAGATAAATAGAATGCGACACCCCGTCTTCGCCTGTATATGAGATGTTATAAAGGATCCCGTTGGGGGCATAGTGGCTCTGAGGATTCTCTATCTCGCCCGACAGCACGCCGCGCAGGAAGTCCTCCACAAGACAAAGATCTTCAAAATCAATTATCGTCGTGCTCCCGTTCAGGTCGGTATTCGTATACTCGAGCGTCGCGTCAGAACAGACGTGGTAAGAATCATGCGTCGAGGCAGTGCCGTCAGCAGCTCCCAGATAAACGAGCGTCAATCTCATCTCCCACTCATCGCTGAGCTCGAGCACATCAGACTCATCAGCAGGCGCAGGCGTCGGACTCGGCGCCTCATCCGGGAAATACGAATATATTATCGAAGCAATATCTCCCATCTGCCCCCTCGCGCCGTCGGACACCATCAACTGATGATAAACATTGTGGGCATCATAGAATACAAAAGAATAAGATGGCGCATCACACGCGTTGTAATCGTTCACCGTCTCATCATGCGAATACATAAACTGGCACGCCGTCGCATAGACAGTCGCAACATCCTCGTACGACATATACTCCTGTCTGAACTGCGGGTCGCCCAAATTATAGATCCCGGTGTACTCGACACGGCCGTCATAGTATACGTCATATGTATCGTTCACCCAGTAATTCTCATCAGAGCAGACCTCGCCGCCGTTGCTGATCCTAAACTCGAACATCACATCATTGGGGTCCATATCAGAATGAAGACGATACATCTCGGTGATGCTCATGCTCTCGTCCGGCGTCTCGCGGCCGTCATAATCCTGATCGCACCCCGCCAAAGCCCCGAGCATCGCCGCCGCAGTCAATACACACACAAACTTCTTCATAACAAAAATCCTCCGCCTGCTCTTAAGACGGAGGATAGCACTTGCAGGTCACAAATGCATTTCTTTTATTCCGGTAAGCACTGCCTGCGCGAAAAGCTTATGCCCTTCCTCATCAAAGTGTTCGTCGTCAACTGCACTTGGGGAAGCTATATCCGAAGCCGCCAGGAAATGCAGTCCGCGCCTCACGGCTATCGCTTCATACACTGACTTAAGTTCATGACTTACTTCGATCGAATGTTTATCAAACTCGGGATCCTTCTCAGGGTTCCACACATCATCACCTAAGTGAAGCGGCGAGACCAGCAATGTCTTCGAAGGATCTACAAACTTCTCGAGAACATCGAGGTTCAACTCGATACCCCGTCCGATCGTATAAGCGGAGACTCCGTAGATCGTCTTGCAGTCATTGGTGCCGAGCATGATGATCGCACCATCAAGAGGCGACTGGCTTTCGAGGGTACCGGGGAGAGAAGACAGACCTCTTCTCCCCGGTCTTAACGGGTCCTCGTAAACCGTTGTCCTGCCGCATAAGCCTTCCTCTATGATCCTCGCATCGGGTAACAGAGACTGCAGGATCCCTGTCCATCTGACCTCGCGGGGGAATCTCTGATGAGGCTTGGTGCCGGGTATCAGACCCCACGTGTTCGAATCTCCGAATGCGAGAATGTTGCTCATGGGATCACTTCTTAATATCAGCTCTCCATGTTGCCGGCTTGAACTCCTGTACAAGCGGCAGCAGGCGCTGATCGACATCGATCTTGAATACTGAGTTGAAGTTGTTTGTAGCGATCATCTGACCTGCGAAACCAACGATTACAACGAGTTCCTGATCGTTGAAGAACTTCTTCAACTCAGCGAACAACTCATCGGATACAGAAGTAGGATCCTTTACGATCTGTTCAGCCAATGTGGTGAGCAATGTCTCCTTCTCGTCGTATACGAGGTTCGCGGGATCGAGGCCCAAGCCCTTAACGTCGCTTATAAAGAACAGTGAGCACAACTGGCATGAATTCGTTGTGGATATCTTATGTGCGAAGAGGATCGCGTCCTTCTCACCGATTACTTCTACGAGGCGGTTCCAGGATGTATACCAAGCCATAAATGCGTCGTATGTAGCAGCGTCATTCAGAAGTCCCTTCTTCATGTTCGTTACTGCATTTCTGCCTGCGAGCTCGTCATAACGCTCCTTCTCTGCACCTGTTGCTTCATTCTGCTCTACCAATTTAATTCTTGCCATTGTTGTGATCTCCTTTTCACATTTATTAAAGTGCAATTTGTAATATATCGATGATCTTCGATGCGTTGAGAGGGACGTAATGTCCTACCTCTCCGCCGGCGGTCGCACGTGCGGCCATCACTTCGAAGTCTTCGTTTGTTATCCCGAGCTCCGACAGATGTGTCTTGAGTCCCAGCTTCTTGAAGAAAGCCTCCAGCTCCTGTGACAGAAGCAGCGCCCGCTCACGCTCGGAATAGTCGTACGGGTCTTTGCCGTAAACTCTTGATGCGAGTAACGCGAGTCTCCAGGGCTTGATGTCTGCTATATACTTCGTCCAAGCTGTGAAGACTACTGCCATGCCCTCGCCGTGTGTAATGTTATACTGCGCGGACAGTTCGTGTTCGATACGGTGTGAACCCCAGTCTGCTCTTCTTCCGGCATCAAGGAAATTGTTGTGTGATACGGAAGCGAGCCACTGGATCTCGGCTCTGGCGTTGATGTTAGAAGGATCAGCAAGGAGCCTGTCTGCGTTCACGAGAAGTGCCCTGATAGCACCTTCGATAAGATAGTCTGTTGTGTCTGAATTCTTCTCGTCGGAGAAGTATCTTTCGAGGAGGTGTGACAGAACGTCTGCGATACCCACATTCGTCTGATATGAAGGAAGGTTCGCTGTGTAGCGGGGGTTCATTATCGCGAACTTGGGGATGATACGGTCATCCTCGAAGCCCTTCTTCCACTCTCCGTATGAGAGTATCGCGCAGTTGCTTGTCTCGGATCCGCTCGACGCTGTCGTCGCGATGACACCGATGTTAAGGACGGATTCGGGGCTGACACCCTTGTCGAAAAAGTCCCAGACATCGCCGTCGTACGGGATACCGAGGGCTATTGCCTTGGCGGTATCGATGGAGGAACCTCCACCGACTGCCAAAACAAAGTCAACCTTATCTTTTTTGCCCTGACTAACTAATTTACGTACCAGTTCGATGGAGGGGTTCGGTACTACTTCGCCGCTCTCGGAGAACCCGATACCGAGTTCGTCCACGGCAGCCTTGATAACATCGTAGATGCCGAGAGTCTTTATGAAGTCGCCGCTGTATACGAGCAGAAGCGATGTTACGTTGTAACTTCTAAGAAGCTTGCTTAAGCTCTGCTCCGCACCCTCACCGAAAACTATTTTCGCCGGGTTGTAGTACTCAAAACCTATCATCGTCGTGATCTCCTTATGCGCGATTCAGGTTATCAGTACAGAGGTACTACTGCGCCGTCGTATGTGTTGTTGATGTACTCGGCGATCTCGGGTCCCTGGAGTACTTCTACGAGAGCCTGGAGTGCAGGATCGTCAGCATGCTCGGGGGTTGTAGCGATGATGTTGCCGTATGTCTGTGCAGCGAGTCCGTCATTTGCCTCTACTGCGAGTGCCTGGCTTACATGGAGTCCGCCCTCGATAGCGTAGTTACCGTTGATGACTGCTACGTCTACGTCAGGAAGTGCCGCTACAAGCTGCTCAGGTGCGAGCTCTTCGAACTGGATGTTGAGAGGATTCTCGATGATATCTTCTACTGTAGCATTGATGCCTGCATCCTCATCAAGTACGAGGAGTCCTTCCTGTGCGAGGAGGAGCAATGCTCTAGCTTCGTTTGTTACGTTATTGGGAACTGCAACAACAGCGCCGTCCTGAAGGTCTGCAAGGTCAGAAACTCTTCCTGCGTAGATGCCAAACGGCTCATAGTGTACTGCACCGATGGATACCAAGTCGGATCCGTTCTCGAGGTTGAACTGCTCAAGGTAAGGCACGTGCTGGAAGTAGTTGGCGTCGAGTGAACCTTCGATAACACCTGTGTTAGGTGTAACTGAATCTTCGAGCTGAACGATATTAAGTGTGATGCCCTGCTCGGCGAGGATCGGCTTTGCTACTTCGAGAATCTCGGAGTGAGGTGTGATGTTCGCGCCTACCGTGATGACTGTGTTCTCATCTGCGTTTGAGTTAGCCTCAGTCTCTGTGTCTGCTGCGCAAGCCGCGAAAGAGCTTGCGATGGAAAGTACTGTTGCTGTAGCGATAATCTTCTTTGTTACGTTTTTCATTTTTGTGATCTCCTTAGTAAATGAAAGTTTCAATAATATATTTTTTGTTTTGTTGTCGGGCATTAAAAAGCCCGGGTGGCGTTCATTTACTCCCGGGCACATGGCATATGTTCTGTGAGCTTCAAAGCTTCAACATCGTTTCATATCGAGGCGCGAGTTTATGTTCTGCGCCGCGGCCATTTGGCGTGCCCGGGAGTAAAGCATTTGACAACACATCATGGTTGTTCCAGTATCGTATGTTCTGTACATTCTCGCGTCTCCTTTCGTTCGTGATGGTGATACTATAATGCTAATTACCTACCAGTTCAATAGGCAGAAAATGATAACGGGTTATCAATTAAATTGATAACCCGCTTAAATAGCTTTAAATTGTAATGGATTTATCAGAAGACCTTCAGATAGAAGACAATTACGCTGCCGTTAAACACGATGTTCTCGACGTTCACTGCCTGACCTGCGATATAAGCGTTAAAGTCCGCCGAGCTGCACCATACATTCGAATCCGTCTGCGGAACCTCTATATCATAGAGCTCGATATCAGGGAATTCGCACTCTTCCCACTCATACTCGTCCCACAACTTGTCAGCCTGCTCCTCGCTTAAGTAAAGGACGCCCGCATACCAGGGCTCGGTCGGTCCTACAGCCAGTCTGTCATTCGTCTGCCAGTAGATCTCCTCAAATTCGATATCCGTATAATCCAGTTCATCGAAATACCTTAAACCCACATCGTCGCCCGAGTGCAGAACATGCACAAGCTCCTGCTCCGTCTTGGATGCCGGATCAAGCTGATACAAAGACTTGCACCCGGCCATCGTGAACATCATTGCCGTTGCCAATACAGCCGCGAATATTTTCTTCATATATCTATCCCCTATTCCGTAAGATATCGGAATTATACCACCAGCTGTCCCGTGGCATTGAGGTAAATCATCAGTATTATCGATCCGATTATGATGACTGCGCTGACAATACCTATTACTTTTCCTGCCGGGTGTGCGAAGTTTACGGTAGCGCCGTAGCCCAAGCGCTTTTCGACGTTGAGACGCGTGTCGTTCGGGTTGTAATAGAACATGCCGAGAATCCAGTTGTCGTCGTCATCCGTAAGCTCGAGCTCCGTGTCGCGTGCGTATCTGCTCTCGACCTGTCTTTGATTGATGACACCGATTATAACAACCACCATTATCACTGCTGTGTAACCTAAGGTGCTTATGAGCACTGCCGCCTCGCTGTCAGTAAAGAACATCAGGACACTGTTCGCGATCAGGTAGAGAGCGTTAGCCCAGCTAAACGCGATGAACAGATCCGCCCATGTCTTTTTCTTCGCTCTGCTGTAGTTCGCATTGATGCTGCTGTCGCGGCTTATTACCATATTTCTGGCGTTGTCCATCATAACTGCGATAGGAACAATGATAGCTGCTATGAACAGGAACGACAGGCTCATTACCGTAAGCGCGTACTTCTCGACAGCGGGCGTTACTCCGAAGACACCAAAGTCTATAAGGACTGC
This sequence comes from Clostridiales bacterium, assembly GCA_017940895.1. Lineage (GTDB taxonomy): Bacteria > Bacillota > Clostridia > Saccharofermentanales > Saccharofermentanaceae > Saccharofermentans. The sequence goes on from JAGAXM010000019.1 coordinate 45,430, forward strand.
TGCAATCGTGCCGAGAAGTGCGAGTACATTAGGAAGAATGATCCAGGCAAGCTTCAGCGCGTGCACGGTGTTCGTACTCGTAAGGTCTGTATATGTTACGCCCGACTTCGTTATGCCAAGTTCTTTCTTAAGATCCTTAAGCTCCATGTTGCCCTTCCCGTAAGGAGCTGCCACCAGGAACAGCGCGAAAACAAGCAGTATCCACGCGAGCAACGTACCGCCGGTAACAGGCAGGAACAGCATTACAATGCTTAAGATCACAACAATTGCCGTAATGATGAGGCCGCCATTACGTGCGGAACTTACTATCGCATCAAACTTCTCCTGTCCTTTACCCTCGTGAAACTTCGGGTTGTCTCTTACGCCGAAGATCATTTTCTTCTTTCCCGGATTCCCGGAGAAACCAAGCATATACATCAGAATAATTGAAGGAACTATGCAGACAAACATTATTGCTTTAATAAGCCATGTCATAACTCTACCTCCTATTCTCAATAATACTCATCTATGAGTTTCTTCAGCACGTCTTTGCCGACGCCTGATAATCTTGCTTCTGATACGATGCGGCGAAGCTGCAATTTGTTCTCTTCACTTACTACGCCGCTTTGCGTGATCTGCTCACGCACTCTCGCACCGTTCTTACGGTCCGTCATGATGTAGCCTTCCTGCTTTAATAGCTGATAAGTCTTGCTGACCGTCATGGTATTGATTCCTATCTCGAGTGCAAGTGCCCTTACCGTGGGGAGCTGCTCTCCGGGCTTCAATTCGCCCGAGGAGATTCCCATCACAATCTGGTTTCTGATCTGCATATAGATAGGCACATCAGAGTATTCATCTATTCTTATGATCATGATTCCACCTTCTTTCTTCTGATCGACCATGCTCCAAGGATCACTGCGAATACGACTAAGGGGATCATAGCGATAAGTCCGTTAGGTAAAGGTCCTAATACCATGTACTTGTTGATATCCGGATTATTCGCATTCATGAACAGCTGAGGGATGGTAGCAACCGCATTGAATGATCCGTGTAAGAGCGCTGCATACCAGATACACTTTGTCCTGTCGTAGATGATCTCCTCGAATATACCGAGTACTATACAGCAGATCGTAAATACAACAAGTCCGAGTACAGGGGCGCCAAGATAGTCGAAGCCATACTCGTAGCCGCCGAATATCATCGCAGGAAAGTGGAATACTCCCCAGATGGTTCCGCCTATGAGCCATGTGCCAATCTTGCCGAAGCTCTTGTTAAGTTCCGGATACAGGAATCCTCTCCACCCGACCTCTTCGCCGATGGCTGTAATGATATTTATGAAGGGTGCAATAAGCACTGAGGGAACAAGTTGTACAATCAGGTATGTATTCATATCCATTCCTGACTGCTCGAGCATCTCCATAAGGTTCACGCCCTGCTCCTCGGCCTGAGCGATCAGCATTGATCCGCTGCCGTCAAACAGACTCGGAAAGATCCCGAAGAACAAAGCTGCTCCCAGGGCCATCGGAATGATCATGGCATATGCGCCGAAGAAGAGCCAGCCGATATTGCCCTTGAACTTAGGCTTCCAGCCCATGCCCTTCAGATTCCCGTTCGCGATCAAAGCTGCAACCAAAGGTGCGAACATGCAGACGGCGAGGCTCCCACGGAACACCATAGTCCCCGTCATTCCGGGATTATTAACCGCATAAAGCGATCCGATGATCTGCAAAGTCCAAGCGATCACATATGTGATTGCTACATACTTAATTACTTTCTTCTTATCCATAATCTACCGCCTTTCCAAAGCTTCTGTATGCTTTGTATTACTCCTTGTAATACAGACTATACAACCTTCAGATTTGCTTGTCAATAGATTCTAGGATGAATCATATTCTTCATGAATCTCTACACTTTGGAGGATTATGAAGAGACTGTTGCAGAAAAAGCCCTGAATTCTTCATGAACCTCTTCACTTTTCTAATTATGAAGAGACAGTTGAAGAATTCAGGGACTGATTCGATACACGGGGACCGCTAAGGTCCTGATAAATCAAGCTTTACGATGTTTCTTCGACAGCCTGATGCCGAATTCCTGTATCAGCATTACCATGATGATCAGCAAAGTGACCGTCGTCCACAGAACCGGCTTGTCATAGCGGTAATAGCCGTACTGCAAAGCTATCGCACCGAGACCTCCGCCTCCGATAACGCCCGCCATCGCTGAGTAACCGAGCACTGTCGCGACATTGATCGCACCGCCCTGCAGCAATGAAGGCATAGCCTCGGGAATAATAAAATGAATAATCGTATACAGAGGTGACGCGCCCATCGATGTCGCCGCCTCGATGATGCCGGGCTGCACTTCGTTCAATGACGCCTCGACCATTCTTGCAACGATCGGGATCGCACCGATAGTAAGAGGTACGATGGCCGCCGTGGTACCTATCGACTTTCCCACGATTGCACGCGTGAACGGGATCAGCAGCACCAGCAGGATCAGGAACGGCAGAGAACGCGTGATGTTGACTATGGTTCCTATCACGGCATTGACACCGCGGTTCTCGAGAAGTCTCCCCTTTGACGTAGAGTACAGCACCACACCCAGAGGCAGTCCGACAGTGTATGAGAAAAGCGAAGCGAAGAACGTCATGATGAAGGTCTCCCACACACCTGTTATGATCGCATCTTTAATATAATCACTCATTTAACTCACCTCCGCCACGGACAGTCCGCCGTCCTTGAAGAAATCGATCGCGGTCTGTCTTTCTTTCTCACTTTCCGGCAGTTCCACGATCATCTGACCGTAGCCGATGCCGCCGACACTCTTCGTGTTCGCACTCAGGATGTTGACCTTGATGCCGGTCTTCTCCACGAGGTTCGCGATAAACGGCACACTCGACTGCGTCCCGTCGAAAACAAGCCTTATCACCTTCCCGTCAGGATGAGACGCCTCGAAAGGATTGCTCGGGAACACGAGCTTCTTGGCTGCCTTACTCTTAGGATTCGAGAAGACTTCCTTAACGTCACCGATCTCTGCTAGGTTACCGTCGTCTATGATCGCGACGCGGTCGCATATCTTCTCGACCACAGCCATCTCATGCGTGATGATTATGATCGTTAACTTTCTCTCTTCATTGATCTTCTTCAGAAGATCGAGAATCTCTCCCGTGATCTTCGGGTCAAGTGCACTAGTTGCCTCATCGCACAGCAGAACCTTCGGATCTGCCGCAAGTGCACGTGCTATCGCGACGCGCTGCTTTTGTCCGCCGGAGAGACGTGCGGGGTACTCGTTACGCTTTTCGAGCAGGCCTACGATCTCGAGCATCTGCTCTGCCTTCTTACGGCGCTTAACGCGAGGCACGCCGATTATCTTAAGCGACTGCTCCACGTTCTGGATTACCGTCCTCTGGTTAAGAAGGTTGAATCCCTGAAATATCATCGATATTGAATGACGAACTTCGCGAAGCTCCACGGGCTTTAACGATGCAAGGTCTTTGCCGTAGAAGCTGACGGTGCCTGAAGTGACTTCCTCGAGGCGGTTCAGCGTTCTAACGAGCGTTGACTTACCTGCGCCGCTCATGCCGATGATGCCGAAGATCTCGCCTTCTTTCACTTCCAGACTCACGCCCTTTAATGCCGTAAATTCCCTGCCGTCATTCTTATAGGTCTTGTAGACATTATTGAGTTCGTAAACGTTTTCCATTAATCAAACAATCCTTTGCTTAAGTAGCGGTCTCCTCTGTCGGGGAATACCGTTACGATGTTTCCTTCTTCAATCTCCTCGGCGAGCTTCAGTGCCGCAGCCAGAGCCGCACCTGAAGACGAACCTGCGAGAATACCTTCGTGAAGCGCAAGCAATCTCGAAGTCTCGAACGCTTCATCGTCTGTTATCTTGATAACTTTATCCACGAGAGTGATGTCCATCGTGTCCGCGATAAAATCGTTGCCGATACCCTCGATGTTGTAGTCGAAGTGCTCGCCGCCGCCGATGGTGGAGCCGTAAGGGTCAGCAAGAACGCCGGTGATCTTAGCGTCCTGCTCCTTCAAGTACTTAACTACACCCGAGAATGTTCCGCCCGAGCCTGCGCCTGCTACGAAGTAGTCGATCTTGCCGTCGAGCTGGCGGTAGATCTCGGGGCCTGTTGTCTCGTAGTGTGCGAGCGGGTTCGCGGGGTTTCTGAACTGTCTTAATGAGACAGCGCCTCTAGTTTTCCCCAGAATCTCTTCTGCGATACGCTCTGCGCCGAGCATACCGAATTCTCGTGGTGTATGAATGATCTCCGCACCCAGGGCCTTCATGATCTTCTGCTTCTCGATAGAGAACTTCTCGGGTACAGTGAAGATTACGTGAAAGCCCATGTTAAGAGCTGCAATCGCGATACCTATACCAGTGTTGCCTGCTGTGGCATCAACGATCGTGCCGCCCTCCTTGAGGATTCCCCTCTTCTTCGCATCTTCGATCATATAGACGCCTACGCGGTCCTTAACGGAGCCTGCGGGGTTCATTAATTCAAGCTTTGCATAAACATTTACTCCGGGCTTAACGCCCATATGATTTATCTTGAGGATCGGAGTGTTTCCGATCATTTCCTTTACATCCTGATATACATTATTCATAGTGATCTCCTGTTCTCCGTCTTACTTCGCGGAATTCTCGATGGCCTGCTTCAAGTCTGCGATCAGATCATCAACATCTTCGATACCTACCGACAGTCTTATGAGCTCATCCACGATGCCTACTTCCTTACGGATGTCTGCGGGGATCGCAGCGTGCGTCATCGACGCAGGATGGCATACGAGCGACTCCACGCCTCCGAGGCTCTCCGCGAGCGTAATGAGCTTAAGCTCCTCTACGAACTTCTTGTAGTCATACTTCTCATCCAGCACGAAAGATATCATCGCGCCTGCGCCGTCTGCCTGCTTCTTCTGGATCTCGTAGCCGGGGTCAGACTCGAGGCCGGGATAGTAAACCTTGCTTACATAGCCGCTCTCCGAAAGCCAGCGCGCGATCTTGTTCGCGTTCGCCACGTGTCTGTCCATTCTTACGCCAAGTGTCTTGATGCCTCTTATGATGAGGAAAGAATCCCAGGGTGCAAGCACTCCGCCGATAGCGTTCTGGAGGTAGTAGAGTCTGTCGGCGAGAGCCTTGTCGTTAACTACGACAAAGCCTGAGATCGTGTCTGAGTGACCGCCTAAGTACTTGGTGCCGCTGTGGATTACGATATCTGCGCCGAGTTCGATCGGGCGCTGCAGATAAGGCGTGAGGAATGTGTTGTCTACGATAACGAGCTTGTCGTACTTCTTACCGATCTTACTTACCGCTTCAATGTCGGTGATAGTAAGAAGCGGGTTCGCGGGTGTCTCGATGTAGATCGCCTTAACGTCATCATCGATCGCCGCCTCGACTGCCGCGAGGTCAGATGTGTTTACAATCTTATATGTTATGCCGAAGTTCTTGAATACGTTGTCGAGGATACGGAATGTGCCGCCGTAGATGTTGTCGGAGACGATCAGCTTGTCGCCTGACTTGAACAGCGACAGAACGGTATTGATGGCCGCAAGTCCCGATGCGAATGCGAGGCCGTACTGTCCCTTCTCAAGATCTGCGATGAGTTTCTCGAGTGCGGCACGCGTGGGGTTGCCTGTGCGGGAGTATTCCCAGCCTCTGTTCTTGCCCAAGCCGTCCTGCTTGTAAGTGGATGTCTGGTAGACAGGGACGTTTACCGCGCCTGTCGTCTCATCTCCGTCGATACCGCCGTGGATAAGAAGTGAATTGATATTTAATGTTTCCTTGCTCATTTTTATTTACCTTCCTTGAATTGTTTTTTGAGTTAAAAAAGCCCGGGGCTTGTTCAGACGCCGGGCATAAAAGACATGGTTTTCTTAAGTAATCTCAACATCGCGAAACATCGAGGGACATATCTTCCTTCGCCCGGGTAAGATACATTCGACAACACACGTTTCTCATAGTTGGATTTCCTTTCGTTTTGGTTTATGTGAGTGATTATAATTCTACTTACCTACTGTGTCAATAGGTATATAACAATTTATGTCTCATTCGGGGACGGTTCTCTTTTGGTACCTATCAAAGCCCTGCGTATGCCATGAAGACGACCTTCATCTTCTCGGGATCGTAGATGTAGGTGTAGTCGTGTCTTCTTCCCTCGTAAACGAGGTCGCCGTCCTTATATACCTGCAGGCAGTTGGTCGGCACCTCGGTCCAGTGCCCGTCATCAAGAGGATGCGTCGAGAATATGATGCCGTCAGGAGTTGTTTTCGCATGGAGCGTGCCGGGCTCATTCTTGTGCACATACAGGTACTCGCCGTCGTAGATCATGAGGTTCACTTTGTTGCCGGGAACGACCTTCGTGATCACGTCCTCGATCAGACGCATGCGGTCCTCCGCGTCAGCAACATCCAAGCCGTTCATGCGCTCGAGCAGATACAGGAAAAGCCGCTCGCTGTCCGTGCTGCCCTCCTGTATGTAGTGGTACTTATCAAGCTCCGGCGCGTCGAAAAGCGTCCCGTTATGGCACAGCACCCACTGTCTTCCGAACTTGTCTATGCCGGTAAACGGGTGCGCGTTGTTATCACTTACCTCGCCGATGGTGGCGCTTCTGATGTGCGCGATGCAAAGCTTAGTCTCAAGCTTTTGCTCGAGAAGCGCCTTCAGGTACAGGCTGTCAGTCGCCTTCAGGTATTCCTTTACAATAATCTCGGACGCGTCGTCCTTCAGGTAGATTCCCCACCCGTTCTTATGCTCCTCACTATGCGAGTAGAAGGTCTTAAGCGTATCGTTGACCGTTATCTTGCGCTTTGCTGTCACTGCGAAAAGCTCGCACATGCTCAAGGTACTCCTTCTCTTCATAAGAAAGATTTCCGGATGCGATACCTATCAGGTGATCAGACCACTCGGCTGCAGTCTTACCGTTATAGATAACCGCATCAAATCCGTCTTTCATGATTCTCTCTACCGCGTCCTGAACAGAAGACGCATCTTTTACTGATTCAAGCTCCTTATCAAGCAACGTCAGTGCGCTGTCAGAATATACGATACCTTTAACAAGTGCAACATAACCCAAAGCCTTCTTTACCGGCACCGCGTCAGCAACTCTGATCTCGATATATTTCTTCACGCGGAAGTGGAAGAATCCCATCGACATAATGTGCTCGATATTCTTCGGATCTCTTCCTTCATTTACGAGATCGAGGGCAGTCTTGCTTCCAACGCCCCGGGTTACCCCATCCTCTGTATAAAGGATCAGAGGAACATTGCAGATTACCTCGGCCATCTTATCGTAGCCAAAGTCCTCATCGAATGAATGCGGAACAAATCCTGTTCTGTCAGGATCGATATCATCCCACTGCTGGATTCTGTGAAGATGCTTCTTATCACCTGCTCCGGGCAATGTGGAGTCAGGATCGCTTTTATTCTCCATCAGGATCATCAGTACAGGACTTATCTTCTGGAGAACGCGAAGCTTTCTTACCATATCCTGCTCTGATGAATAATCAATGGAGATCTGCGTGGAACCCGAAGCTCTCATCATGTATTTGCCATACTTGCCGCTGGTCTTAAAGTAGTCATCCATGAAGATATATCTCTTCTTTGGAGACAAGGCGATATCATCAGGTGTGATGACGCCAAGTTCTACAAGAGGAAGGTTGCCTGCAGTTATAAAACGGTAACCCTTCTGTGCGAACAGAGGACTCCAAAGATCGATGAATTCATTATAGATCCTCCCAATCTCATGGATATCAGAATACGGATTGATGCTTATCTCGAACTGGCATGAAGGTTCCAGACTGGTAGTATATTCGTCTGCAATATAACCTACCGGATAGCCGTCCATGTATACAAGCTTCGCGCCGATCTTCTCACCGACTTCCCTGATCATGGAAGAGATCTCATGAAAGTCGATCTGAACACCTTTCTCATTAATGATAAAATGCTCGATCTCAAGACCGAGCTTCTTTGTTGTTGTCTCACCGCTTCTGATGTAAGCAGATACATCACTTAACAAACTCATTTATCTTTACCATTCTCCTCGTAGTCTTTCAAAGCCGCTTCGATCGCTTCCTGCGCAAGTACCGAACAGTGCATCTTGTAGTCCGGCAGTCCGTCGAGTGCCTCGGCAACTGCCTGGTTGGTAAGCTTACGAGCTTCCTCTACGGGCTTGCCCTTGATAAGCTCCGTCGCCATCGAGCTTGATGCGATCGCACTGCCGCAGCCGAATGTCTCGAACTTAACATCCTCAACGATGTCGTTCTCGATCTTAAGATACATCTTCATGATGTCTCCGCACTTCGCGTTACCGACCGTGCCGACGCCGTTCGCGTCCTCGAGTACGCCTACGTTTCTGGGATTTCTGAAGTGGTCCATTACCTTTTCGCTGTATAAAGCCATGTTAGTGTCCTCCTTAAAGAATGAATGCTGTCTTGCCTGCGACGAGGTCGCGCCATACGGGTGAGAAGCCGCGCAGGTACTCGACGACTTCCTTGACCGACTTAACGATGTAGTCCGCATCCTCGTCCGTGATGTCCTCGCCTAAACTGAGTCTCAGCGAACCGTGAGCAACGTCATGCACGCGGCCGATCGCAAGAAGAACGTGTGAAGGATCGAGAGAGCCCGATGTGCACGCGCTTCCGGATGAAGCTGCGATGCCCTTGTCGTCGAGAAGAAGCAGCAGGGACTCGCCCTCGATGCCCTCGAAACAGAAGTTGATATTGCTCGGAACGCGGCTTACCGCATCGCCGTTCAAAGCGGAGTGAGGGATCTCGCTCAAGCCCGCGATAATGCGGTCTCTTACGGGTGTGAGCTTCGCCTTGTAGTCATTAAGATTAGCGACGGACTCCTTAAGCGCAGTCGCCATGGAAGCAATGCCGGGAACGTTCTCGGTACCCGCTCTCTTGCCTCTTTCCTGAGCGCCGCCCTCGATCAGGTTCGTGAGCGCGATGCCCTTCTTAACGTAGAGGAAACCCGTTCCCTTGGGTCCGTGGAACTTGTGTCCGGAAGCCGAGAGCATATCGATGTTGTCCTCTTCGACATTTACCTTAATATGTCCTACAGCCTGCACCGCATCGGTGTGGAAGATGACGCCGTGCTTACGGCAAATCGCGCCGATCTCACGGATGGGCTGGATTGTTCCGATCTCGTTGTTCGCATACATGACGGTAACAAGCGCGGTGTCCTCGCGGATCGCATTCTCGACTTCCTCGGGTCTTACGAGGCCGTTCTCATGCACGTCGAGAAGCGTTACCTCGAAGCCTTCCTTCTCGAGCTTCTTCAATGTGTGAAGGATCGCGTGATGCTCGAACTTGGTCGAGATGATGTGCTTCTTATTCTTTCTCGCGCCGATCGCTGCTGCCGAGATCAATGCCTGGTTGTCTGCCTCGGAGCCGCCCGAAGTGAAGATTATCTCCTTCGCGGTCGCACCGATGGCCTCTGCGACGTCTGCTCTTGCCTGCTCGAGTACTTCCTTTGCTTCCTGTCCGAAGCTATAAAGGCTCGAGGGATTTCCGTATGTTGTGCCGATAAGTTCGGTTAATGTTTTTACAGCCGCTTCACTCATCTTGGTTGTCGCGGCATTATCTGCGTAGATCACTGTTTTATTCTCCCCTGCGTGTAAATATAACGTCGTTATAATATTCCCTCTTTCCTACTATGTCAATAGGTTTTACTTGATTTACCCTACTAACTATGGGTATAATAGGTAAAAGTTTCATGGAAGTATAAATGGAGAATGTTATGATCTCTACAAAAGGAAGATACGCGCTTCGCGTAATGCTCGATCTGGCGCAGAACAACGACGGCAATTATGTCCCTCTTAAGGACATCGCCGAGCGTCAGGAGATATCGAAGAAATACCTTGAGATAATCGTAAAAGAGATGGTCGCGGGCGGACTCATAGTAGGCGCGTCCGGCAAAGGCGGCGGCTATAAATTATTAAGAAAGCCCGAAGAATACACCGTCGGCGAGATCCTCGAACTCATGGAAGGAACCCTCTCCCCCGTCGCGTGCCTCGCCGACAAAGACTTCGACTGCTCGCGCCGTAAAGAATGTCTCACACTTCCCATGTGGAAAGAGTTCGACGAGATCGTACACAACTATTTCTATAACAAGAAACTTACAGACTTACTGTGACAGCGGCAGCGTAACTGCGAAAACGATCTGCTTATCACTCTTCTTATGCGCGCTGATATTGCCTCCGTGCGCGTCAGCAGTGGCTTTCGCGGTGGCAAGACCGATGCCGTAGCCTCCCTTATCCGAGTTGCGTGAAGCATCCGCTCTGTAGAACCTGTCGAAAAGCTTTTCGAGCATGTCTTCTTCCAAAAAATCCGCAGTGCTGTTGCCGACTTCGAGCACGGCCAGCCTGTCCTCCGCGCGGCAGGAGACGTCTATCTTCCCGCCCTCGGGGCTGTACTTGACCGCGTTGTCCAGAAGGATCGAGACGAGCGTCCTTAACGCGTCCGCGTCGCCTTCAGTCTTCACGTTGCCCGCGCAGCTTAAGACGAACTCCTTGTCGTCCGATGCCGCGATGGACTTAAACGAATTTACCTGCTCCGCGACTATCTGCGCGAGGTCGACCTTGCCGAGATTCAGAGACTTCTTGCCCTCTTCCATCTTCGACAGTCTTATAAGATCGTTGGTGAGTGCCGAGAGCCTCCTGGTCTGCGTCTTAATGTCCGTGACCCACTCGTTGTCTTCGCCGAGTTCCGTCATAAGCACGTCGGCGTCCGCGTTGATTATCGCGAGCGGGGTCTTGATCTCGTGACCCGCGTCTGTGATGAATCTCTTCTGCTTCTCGTAGCTGTCCGCGACGGGCTTGACCGCCTTACCCGACACAATAACGGCAGCGATGCTGATTATCACGAGGCAGCCGAGCGAGAAAAGGATGCTGTATTTTAAGAAGTTTCTGAAGTTATTAAGTCCCGGGCCGCAGTCGATGAGCACCACCAGTGTGCTGCCGTTCTGTGTTTGCTTAATATATCTGCAGTCGCCGATGAAGCCGCGCTCTTTGCCAAGACTCAGAACTTGCTGCGCATATCCTTCCATAGTATCGTTCGCGAACATGCTGTTCCAGGAAGTGAACGAATCTATACGGTTGCCGTCAGCGTCGTAGACCGCACTGTATGTGTTGGTCTCGGGCATAAACATCGGCCTCATGATGACACGGTCATCCGGCGGAGGCTGTCCGTTCGGATCCGGCATCTGCGCGTCCTCGGGAAGCTCGGGTACATCTGCCATGCCGGAAGTGCTGAACATGTCGAGTTCGCGGTCGGCGTCAGATACCACTCGCCTGTAGTTTACGATGTTGATCGTGCCGATGAGCACCACGAGGATCAGCAGCGCGGAAAGTATAACCGAGATGGCGAATCTGAATCTTAGTTTCTTAATCATTATCCTGCTCCAGCGTGTAGCCTGCGTTGCGCGTTGCCTTTATCCTCACATTCGAGCCGACCTGCACGAGCTTCCTTCTAAGGTACGACAGGTTCGTCCACACGATGCTTACATCGCCGTCGAAGTCCAGTCCCCACACCTTGTCAAAAAGCTTCTCCGAAGACATAAGCACACCGGGGTTCGCCATGAGATATTCAAGAAGCTGGAACTCCTTGGCAGGAAGTCCGATGCTGCCCGCGGGTCCTTTAAGCTCGAAGTTTCCACGGTTAAGTTCTATGTTGCCGAATCTTAATGTGTTGTCGACCGTGGCTGTCGCAGTCCTTGTAAGTACGCGGATCCTCGCAAGCAGTTCCTTGCTTTCGAAAGGCTTCGTGAGATAGTCGTTCGCGCCCAAGTCCAGGCCTTCCACCTTATCGTCCACCTGCGATCTTGCCGTGAGCATCATGACCGGTATGGTAATGCCCTGCGCACGTATCTGCTTTACAACCTCGAAGCCGTCCATCTTGGGCATCATGACATCCAATATCGCGAGGTCGTAGTCACCCGTCTTAATGTAAGAAAGCGCTTCCTCACCGTCAAAGACCGCATCTACCGAGTAGTTATTCTTCGTAAGAATAACCGTAAGGGCTTTGGACATAGACTTCTCGTCTTCGGCAAGGAGGATGCGCATGAGTGACCTTCTTTCTTTTTATGAATCAATTATCTCACATTTCGGGCGGCTCGGGAGGCTGCTGACCGTCAGGAAGATCAGAAGGATCGAAGCCTTCCGGAAGTTCCGGGCGCTCTCCGTCCGGCATATCGGGAGGAGTCATTCCGTCAGGCTGAAAGTCGCCGTCGGGCGGTGTCATACCCTCGAACTGATTCGTGATCTGATCGACTTCTTCTCCGTTAATTATCAGCGTGCCGCCGTTAACGACTGCAGTGCCGTCATAATCTATCGCAGACTGCGCGTTAATGGATATTGTGCCGCCGTTGATCGTGATGTCGCCGTTCGAATCAATACCGTCCGTATCTCCGTCTGCCATCGTGATACTGATGTTGCCTCCGTTGATGATGAGATAAGGCGTAAACTCATCTGTCTTGTCGGAAGCGTTGATACCGTCGTCACTCGCGGTTATCGTGATGTTGCCGTCATTAATAACGAGCCCTGTCGCCTCGAGTCCTTCTTCCGCATCTATAACAAACACGCCGGACTCTATCGTAAGTGTGCGGTTAGCGCGGATTCCCTTGCCGGCTGTCGCCGTGAGGCTTAAAGTTCCGTCGCCGTCGATAACAATGTCCCCCTCTGAGTAGATAAGCGCATCGGGATCGTCATCATTTTCTTCAACGAACTCGCCGCCGTTAACAAGTGTATTCTCGCCTTCAAGCGTGATCGTTACCGTACCTTCGGACTGTATCCAAATTGCAGCCGAATCCTGATTCCCGATAGTAACTTCGTTGAGGATCAGATCAACATCGTCCTCTGTAACGATTACGATCTGTCCGTCCGAAGTCTGTCCCGTGATCTCATAAGTTCCGCCCGCATCGATCGTGACCGTATCGGCTTCATCGTTCAGATTTATCGATACACCTGAGATCTGTGAGGTTTCCGTTCCCCCCGCAGTCTCTTCTTCTGTCTGTGCGATCTCATTCTGTGCTACGCAGCCTACTGCACCTGCTATAAATGCGGTTACCAATACAAATGCTATTACTTTATCTTTTGATCTTAAGTCTTTCATCTCTCTGTCCCCCTGCTTTAAGTTAACCCCATTATGAGGGGGTTACCTTAAATCAACCTTAAGGACAGAAATTTTTTTACTTGTAGTCGTCGACGTCGAATTTTCTGTCTTTGAAGTAGAAGTCGCGGTCCTCTTCCGTGATGTAGCGGAGGACTCTGGCGGGGTTGCCGACCGCGATGGCGTTCTCGGGGATGTCCTTGGTTACGACCGAGCCCGCGCCGATGACCGCGTTGTTGCCGATGGTGACGCCGGGCATGACGCAGACGCTGCCGCCGATCCAGACGTTGTCACCTATCGTGATGTCGATGCCGTACTCGTATCCGGAATTTCGCGAATCCGGGTGCAGCGGGTGACCCGCGGTGTAAAGGCCGACGTTGGGCGCGATCTGCACGTTGTTGCCGATCCTGACCTTGCCCACGTCAAGCACCACGAAATTAAAGTTGGCAAAGAAGTTGTCCCCGATCTCAATGTTGTAACCGTAGTCGCAGCGGAACGGCTTCTCTATATTAAAGTAGCCGCCTCCGACCTTACCGAGGATCTCCTCTTTAAGGAACTTCAGCGACTCTTCCTCCTCATCGGGAGACATGTTATTGAATTTATATATCTTCTTTCTGCACTCGAGTCTGTCCTCGGCAAGCCCGTCCATCCAGGCCTTGTAAGGAAGATTCGCCGCCATTCTTTCGCGCATGTTCATGTGAATTACCTCCTGTGAGTGCTTCTCATATTATAACGCAGCGGGCGAAGGTGGTTACGCTCTCCAGGGTCTCTTGCTGTCGAGCCAGCCGTTCGCCTTCCAATACTTGAAGTCCGTGTACTCCGGATCCTGCTTGCCGAGGTTCGTCTGAAGCATTCTTACAATGTAGAACTTTGCCTTGACAGGAAGCTTGGTACGAGCGGGCTTGCTGTAATCGACTGAAGCCATTTTGCGAGCCGCCGCCTGTACCTTGGATGTCATCTCCGCCGTCTTCTTCGCAGGCATCTTATTCCAGTCGATCTCGCTCATGAGCTTAAAGCTGATGCATCTGATGTCGCTTACACCCCACCACGACAGGCTGTCCCTGATATCTTTTGCCGAGGACTTCTCGCCCGAACCCAAACACTGTGTAATGATGACCGCTCGCTTGCCGAACATCTCTTTCGCGGGCCTGTGCGGCATCCATCTGTATCCGAAATGATCGAGCATCGCTTTCATAGCACCCGTGCAGTGGAAGACATATGCTGGTGACGTGAATACAAGAAGGTCAGCCTCGAGCAACGCCTTCTCGATCTTCTGAACATATGGCGCATCCTTACACAGATCCTGGCGGGTTCTGAAGCACTGTGTACAGCCGCAGCAAAATCCGGGCAGATCGCGGGGAAGATAGAATTCCGTTATCTCGGCTTTACTCTGAAACTGCCCGAGGAAGATCTCCTTGAGTCTGTATGTAACGCCCTTTTTCTCTGTGCCGTTTATAACCGTTATCTTCATGCTATCGTCCTCCCGTAAAGTTTGTCGAACTGTCTTAAGTGTTCCTCGAGTGTTTTGAGCGCTTCCTTTTCGCGCTTCGGCTCGCGGTCGCATACCGTAAGCAGCAGGTATATCGGCGCGTAGAAGTGAAGCGTCATTATGGGTACGTTGTCGGTGACGAGCACGCCCTGCGCGACCATGAGTCCCAGGAGCATTCCCTGATACGAAAGCGGCATGTCGTAGTACTGACTCTGGTAGACTGCCGCGAGGTCCTTGTCGTGGAACTGCTCGATAGTGAGCATCTTACGAAAACGCTTGGTGTAGTCGTCGTGGAGGTAGTACAGGAACAGGCTCTTGCCGAGCTCGATCATGCTCTCCTCATTCATGTTCTTGTAGATGTCAGCGTCCTTGGTCGGATCCATCCCGTTGATGTTAAGCGAGCCCGCCTGCTCCATGAAGCGGTTGTTCATCTCATCGATGATCGCGTCGAAGATCGCCTGCTTGTTCTTGTAGTGCTTATAAAGCGACGGCGCCTTGATGCCGACCCGCTCGGCTATATCGTTGACGTAAACGTTCGCGTAACCTTTCTCGGAGAATAGTGTCAGTGCTTCGTCTAATATTCTGTGCTTCGTGTCCATGAGTCACCTCAGTTGGCTAATTTGTATTAGCCAGATTATAGGCTAATTCCAATTAGCCGTCAACCCCATCCCCCAAAATGTCTCAATCAAGAACCGTCCCCAAATGGTACATGTTCCAAACGGGGACGGTTCTCAAATGGTACATAACAGCATCCACAAACTTAATACTTACGAACTTACAGCACTTCCCTCAGGGCTTCCTTAAGCTGAACATTCTTAAGGTCGGAGATGCCGTAGTTCATGCCCTTATAATTCCAGAGGGCGCTGCCGATATCATACTTATGGAATGCGGCATGGATGTCACGGATCCAGCGGACGGCATCTTCCTTGCCTGCAAGGTCGATTACGCCGTGCTCGCCGCAGTAAAGCGGGATGTTATTCTCTTCAGCCTTCTTAATTGCGGGTCTGAAGATATCCTCGAAGAACTTGGGTCCGATCTCGCTGATGCCCTCTTCGAAGATGGCCCCTGCAAGATCCTTGGAGAGTTCGGTGGAGGCTTTTTGATACTCTGCCAAGGTCTTCGGGTAACCTATCCTGAAGTCGAGAGGCATGCAGTCGACCCAGTGTGCGCCCTGGTGTGTGAATACCATGGGCTCGTAACAATGGAAGTTGTAAACAATGTGATCGTCGAGCGGGATGTCCAGAAGATGGACCGTGCCTACGGAGTTGTAGCACACGCCGCCGATAACAAGATAAACGGAAGGACAGATGTCACGCATGCGCTTGATGTAACGAGTAAGAAGATCATTCCACGCATCGACTACCTCGAACATAACAACTTCGTTCAAAGGCTCGAAAGCAACATGGTCCGTATAGTCCTTAAACTCATTTGCAATCTGCTCCCACAGCTTCAGGAATCTCTCCTGGTGCTCGGGATTATAGAAGAACTGCTTCTTGTCGTCCTTCTTCATGGGATCGAAAGAATAACCGTAGCACTCGTGAAGATCGATGATCATGTTAAGACCATACTTCTCGCACCACTTTCTGCAGTTGTGGAGGTACTCGTAGCCGCTGTCCTTGCGGTTGCCGGTCTCATCTTCGAGAACGATATAGTCAACGGGGCAGCGCACGTGATCGAAGCCGAAGTCTTTGATGTTCTTTATATCTTCCTCGGTGATATACGAATCGAAATGAGCCGTATCATACTTACTGAACTGTGAGATCCAGCCGCCGAGATTAACACCTTTCTGAAATCCTTCAAACTTGCGCATTCATTATTCCTCCAAGTATTTTTGCCTGGAGTATAAAACCAAAAGTAAGAAGTATTAACAAGGCTGATCTTGTCAATAATCAGTCGTTTTTTGCTATTTTCAGATGCCGTCCTTAAGGTGTCTTTTATTCTCGTACATGAGCGAATCAGCGCGGTCGAATATCTCGGATACTTTATGATCCTTACCGGGTTCGAATGTCGCCATTCCGATAGCAACTACAGGACCTTCACCGGAAGTAAGATTCTTGTGCACCTGCTCCTTAAAAGCCGCTGTCAAAGCCTCGCGGTCCCTGTAATCATCGCCTCTTATGAACACTGCGAACTCATCGCCTCCGATACGGAATACCGGACTGTGATCGAATACATTGCAAATAAGTTTACATGCTGCTTTAAGAAGATCATCTCCTGCTTTATGGCCGAGATTATCGTTGGTCTCCTTCAGTCCGTTGACATCACACACCGCGATAGCGAACGGCAGATAATCAAGGCCGTTGTCGATATTGCTCTGTACCGAACGGACGAGCTCCGTATAAGCGAACTTATTCTTAACTCCTGTCAACTCGTCGCGGCGCGCAAGCTCCCTCTCGGTATTAAGCGCGTTAAGATGTTCTTTCTCCTTCTTGACCTCGTTGTCGACATTCTCGACACCGATTATGAAGTGGGAATCATCGCTGCTCTTCCTGATATTAAGCCTTGTAAACTGCGGCTCACCGTTGATGAGCAGACGGTAGTCGACAGTAAGATTCTTCTGCTCCCCGAGAGACGTAATCAGATAATCCTTCGTCAGAACATGAAGGATCCTTTCCTGATCGTCGGGGTGGACCAACTTCGGCAGATTGACAGCCGAATCCTGATAGAAGTCGGCGCCCCCCTCCTGCACCTCCATTTGTCCGTAGATGTTCTTGGATGTGTATCCGACATAACTTGAATCCGCGATATCGACATAGTAGATAACATCGTAGTTCGACGCGAGGCTCTCCGCGATCTGGCCGAACGAGAAGCTCTTCTTCTGCTTCTCTATCCTCTCCTGCTCTGCATCGATTTCTTCCTGAATATCCTTGACGCACAGCACGAAATTCTTACCTTCGTTGACTCTCATGACCGAGAACTGGAAATACCTCGGCACACCTGCGACCATGATTCTGTACTTGTATGTGAAAGACCTCTTCCTGTGAAGCATCTCCTTCATGGTCTCTTTGTTATAGAGGCTCACCGCAAATTCGCGGTCATCGGGATGCGCATAGTCTCTGGCATTCTCGCGCGTGTCCTGATAGAAGTCGTCCCAGTTCTTCGGGATCTTCATCGACTCGTAGTAGTCGTTCGGCGAGAACTCCATATACTTACCCGTCTCGATATCGACGTAGTAGATCGACTCGTACTCGCACGCAAGACTCTTCGCGATCTGGTTATATACCTCACGCTCTTCTTTTATCTTCTGAACAACTCTGTTACGGCGCTCTTCGTCGTTGATATTCTCGAGACCGATGATGAATACGGGCTCGCCCTTCTCATTATCATCGAGTCTTATGACACGCATCGTGTAATACTCGGGAGTGCCTTCCGCCATATAGCGGAACTTAACGTCCTTGGTCTGCCCGGGCTCGACCGACTTTATAAGATTGTCGTAGCGAAGGTAATCTGCTACCAGCCCGCGGTCCTCCTCATGGATCATCTTCACCGCATTGTTGGTAACGTACTCGTAAAAACCTGTGGACTCGGCTGAATTAACGAACTTCTTCGCTGCGGGATCCTTGGCATACCAGATGTATTCATCCGTGGCTGCGTTGACATAAAAAAGACTTGCGTAGTCCTGCAGAAGCTTCTGCGCCATCACGTCGAAAAACAATTCATCAGCCACCGAAGATCACCCCCGACCTAAAATAACTTTTATATTATATACCTTTACGTGAACTGACGCGCAGATAAATATAAAGACCCGCTTGCCGGGGAGCATCGCGGGTCTTGGTGGGGGTTTAAATGAGAAGAATTTCTTATTCGGTTATATCCTCATACCTTACATTGGTGATGTGGATCGTCGAAGTGTAACCGTGGTTACCCATGTTGAACTCAAGTCTTCCATAGTTGTCGTCTCTCTCGTTCGATGTGAACTCGTAAGTGAATGTCTGCCACTCGGGTCCGATATCGATCGTGGTGTCAGGCAGGTATCTGATCCAGCCGGCTCTCGGAGCGGAAACGCAGACGACGCAGTCTCTGTCCTCTTCAGCCATGATGTCGAAAGTTACTCTGTATGTATGTCCGTTAACGACGGGAAGATCAGGCTGCACCAACTGGATGGAATACTCTTCAGTACCGTCATTCTCAGTCTCGATGATGATCTGATTATCCTCGATACGTGCGGAGCCGACACCCTCGTTAAGCTGCAGGAAGAACCAGTCTTCTTCATCGTTTAAGTTCTCTGCGTCATCAGCGAAATCACCGTTATAGATAAAGTTGCCGTCCTCGAGTGCCTCACGGAATTCCATAGGAGGTCTCTCAACGTTCATGTCGTACTCGTCTCTTTGATATACACGGACGTAATCGATCTCGAATCTTGCATTCTCGAAGTCTGTGGAATCATTAGGATTGCCCGGCCAGTCACCGCCTACGGCAAGGTTAAGCTGTACGAAGAAAGGCTGGTTGAAAGGTGCGGGATAAGGCTGCTCTTCGCCGCCTGCTGCCGTGAACCAGTCGTTAACCGTAAGTACGAGCTGATCGTCTGTATAGAATCTCATCTCACCGGGTTCCCACTCGACTGCCCATACATGGAAGTCGGAAGAGAAGCTGCCGCTGTCGAGGTAGAAGATACCCTGCTGTTCTGCATGAGGCTCGCCGTAGTGGATAGTCGAATAGGAAGTAGTCGTATCGTTGCAAAGAACTTCCATGATATCGATCTCGCCGCACTTAGGCCACTGACCGTAGAGCGACTCATCCTGGGGCATCATCCAGATCGCGGGCCAGAGCCCCTGACCTTCCGGGACTCTTGCTCTGACCTCTACACGTCCGTACTGGAACTGTGCATTGTTTTGAGAATTCACTTTGCCCGAAGTGTAATACGGTGTGCCGTTCCTGTCCTCGCGAAGAGCACGGAGAACGAGGCATCCGTTCTCAACATAGATATTGTCTTCGGAATCAGTATATTCCTGAAGCTCGTTATTGGTCCATCCGGGTTCGCGAAGCTCGCGGTTCCAGATAGCCTCATTAAGTGTATCGCCGTCAAACTCATCAGCCCAGAGAAGGTTATAACCTTCGAGTTCAGG
This sequence comes from Clostridiales bacterium, assembly GCA_017940895.1. Lineage (GTDB taxonomy): Bacteria > Bacillota > Clostridia > Saccharofermentanales > Saccharofermentanaceae > Saccharofermentans. The sequence continues at coordinate 65,079 of JAGAXM010000019.1, forward strand.
GGTGACTGTAGCAGGTGCCGTTGTCTCTGTAGCAGTTGTCTCTGTAGCAGTTGTCTCTGTAGCAGTTGTCTCTTCCATACCTGTTACCTCCGTACATGAGCATAACATAGAAAGGCTTAAACCTGTAACTATTGCCGTCTTGAGAAACTTGTTCTTATGCATCCGACAAACCTCTGCTTTCGGGTATTTGATGCTTTTAAGATAGCATTATGAGCAAATTCACTTTGTTCTTTTAATGTGATTTTTTATGTTTTGGTGCTATAATCTTTTCTTGAGGAATCACTTATGAGTGCCAAGAAAAGAGAACAGATATCCATTGTAAAATACCTTCCGCGCGAGCCCGAATCCGTGCATGCACCTTACATGCCCGAGATGGACTTCTACACTGCGGTCAAGGCCGGAAACGTGCAGAAAGTAAAGAAGTTGTGCGAGGAACCTTTTCGAGCCAAGGAAGGTCTCGGCGTGCTGTCTGAGAACGCGCTTCGTAACCTTAAGTACCACTTTGTGATATCGGCGGCACTCATCGCACGCATGTGCATAGAGGGCGGGATGCCGCTGTCCGAGTCCTACGGCATGAGCGACTACTACATCCGCATCGCGGACCGCGAGACCGACATGGACAGGATCTCGGAGCTTCACGACGAGATGAGCCTCGAGTACGCGGTGCGCATGAGAAAGATCTCCTCCGGCAAGGTCTTCTCGAAGCCCGTGGCAGCCTGCATCGACTTCATCCTCGAGCACCTCGATATACGCATAAAGATGAGCGACCTTTGCACACTCACGGGGCTTTCAAGCTCGTACCTCTCCCGCATCTTCAAGGACGAAACGGGCGTCACCGTCACGGCCTTCATTCTGGACAAGAAGCTCGAGACCGCACGCAACATGCTCGACTACAGCGAGTACCCCGTCTCATGGATCACGAACACGCTCGCATTTCCCTCCGAAAGCTACTTCTGCAAGGTCTTCAAAGAAGCCTACGGCACGCCTCCCGCAAGATACAGAAGAGACCTGAAAAGAAGTGAATTCCGCACATAAGAAAGGGGACTGCACGAGTCCCCTTTTCAATATTATTTATCGTAATGTTTGGTGACGAGTCTTGCCTCGAACTCTTCCTTCGGCAAGGGTTTGTCGTAGTAGTAGCCCTGCGCGATATTACAGCCGTTCGCGCGCATGTAATTAACCTGATACTCGGTCTCGACGCCCTCCGCGATACACCGGTATCCGAGATCCTTCGCCATGGAGATAACGCCCCTGAACATGATGCTCTTCTCGGAATCGTCAGCATCGCCTTCCTCGGGCAGGAAGCACTTGTCGATCTTGACCGTAGTCCACGGAATGCCCTTAAGAATATTAAGAGACGAGAATCCCATACCGAAGTCATCGATGGAAGTATCGATGCCCTTCTCATGGAAGCTCGATACTACTCTTCTGATGTCGCTGAATTCTACGTCGCTTATGGTCTCGGTAAGCTCTACCTCGATGGCGTAATGAGGTATGCGGTACTTGTCCATAATGCGTTCAACGGTATCCGGAAAATCCAGATTCATTATGTGCTTGCGCGAGAAGTTGATCGACATCGGAACGAGCTTTCTGTTCTCGCCGCCGTCAAGCCAGGCACGCTGGTTCTGACAGACAGCCTCCAGCATATAGAGGTCAAGCTTACAGATATCATTGGTCCTCTCAAGTGCCGGGATAAATTCGATCGGCGGGATCATCTTGCCGTCACGGAACCATCTGCACAGTGCCTCGCCTCCGACGATCCTTCCGTTAGTTACATCAACCTTGGGCTGATAGTAAGGAACGAACTCATGGTTGTTAAGAGCATCCAGGAACGCCTGCTGAACGCGCATCTCCTTCTCTTTGCCTCTCATGAGGGAGTCGTCGTACTTTACGATGTGATCCGTACCTCCGCTCTGAGCGAAGATGAATGTACTCGTGAGCTTGCCCATGAGGTCGCCCGGATCCATGGGATTAAAGTCCGCGCCCGGCTCGAACAATCCGGCACTGCACTTGACCTTGACGCTGTTATTCTCATCTATCCTGATGCGTGCATCCGTAAGATAATCGATAACTTCCGCCAATTGCGCCTTGTCGCAGTAACCTATGTAGTTGTCACCGCCCAGACGGCTTAAGAATCCGCCCTCGCCGACAATGCCCTCGAGTCCCTTGAAGTGCGACTTCATGATACGGTCGCCGACCTGTCTTCCGTACTCCTTATTAACAAGCGCATAATGCCTCAGGTTATATCTGAAGAACACTTTGGAACGGAACGTGGGAGTATGCAGGATCTCGGTCATGGACTTGTTCCAGGATCTCAGATTCGGGTATCCGAACTCGTCATAGTAAGCAAGATCATAAACAATATTCTTAAGCCTGTTACGCGTGATAAAGCTTAAGGTCGTCCTTACGACGAGCTCCACTTTGGACAACTCCTCGGGGCTTAACGGGACCTCATCGGGAGACATATAGATCTTCATCTCGGCGCCGGACATTACGCTCGTAACAACACGGATCGAGAGGATCTCATTACCTTCAATATGCCTGTCGAAGCAGCATAAGACCTCGCCCTTGCCTTCGCGCTCTTCCTGAGGATTCGAATAAACGCGCGTGATGCCCTTGCTTAATCTGAACATGGTACTGATCCTGATAAGCAGATCTTCGATCTTCGGCACATCCGGATCCTTGAAAGTAACCATCTCGGTCAGAAGCTGCTCGTAAAGCTCGTAGAATCTTACGAAGGAATAGCTCTCATCTGCAGGCGCCTCATCCTCGAAGTCGATGCCTCCCTTGAACCTTCTCTTGTTCTCATACATAAGCGTATCTGCACGCTCGAAAACATCCTGCACATGAAGATCGCTCTCCGGAGCGTACTCGGACATGCCGTAAGCGAAGGTAACCTTGCCGTTCCGGGCATTGATATGCTGCTGCATGGCAAGTCTCTTGAACAATTCGTGACGCAGCTTATAGTCAGCACCTCTTAAGACGATTACGAACTCGTCTCCGCCGTACCTGAAGACAGGACTGTGATCGAAGATCTCGCATATTATCGAGCATGCCTCTTTGATGTACTCGTCGCCTGCAACGTGACCCTGCTCGTCGTTAACCTGCTTTAAGCCGTTGACGTCGCATACCGCGATCGCGAATTCGATATCGTCGCCGTTGCCGATCTCGTTGTCGAGTGTGGTCTCAAGGCTTACGTAAGCGTGCTTATTCTTAACACCCGTGAGGGCATCCTTGTTCGCCATGTCGATGGCGGTACCGATGGCAGCCTCAAATTCGAGTTCTCTTCTCTTGGCCTCATCGATGTTCTCCAAAGCTATTATGATATGCTCCGAATCTTCCTGCGGGCGGATGATGACAAGGTTTACATACTGCGGTCTGCCGTCAAGCAGAAGTCTGTAATTAAGGAATACCTTGCCGAGCGCGGACAGTCTTCTTAACAGATTCTCCTTGTCCATGGCGTGTGCCATCATGGGATAATCCTCAAGATAGATATCACGCTTCATATTACGCTGTGTATCGGCGAAGAAGTCGTCTCCCCTGTTGCCTATCTCAAGCTTCGTATATTGGGAGCTGGCACTGTATTCGTAATACTCGTTGGTATTAACATTAACGCGGTAGAGAACCTCATAGCGGCTCGCCAGTGCAAGCGCCATCTCGTTATATATCGCATTCTTCTCGAGCATCTCCTGCTCGCGCTTCATCTGCGCATCCACGTTCGATACACCCATTACGATATGATCGGGGTCGTTCTTCGGGCGTACGATGGAAGTCGTTACATACTTGGTGCCGTCGCCCAGCTGCTGCCTGTAGGTCAATGTGACAATACCGGTCTGTTCCAGGTTCCGCAACAGATTATCTTTCTGAAGCTCGGAGATTACGAATTCGATGTCTTCCTTGTAGATAAGTGCCCTTGCATCCGCCTCCATGTCAACGAAAAAATCTTTCCCTTCTTTGGCTGTTCCGAGCTTGGCATATTCATCGGATGTGCTGTACGCGGTATAAGCATCTGTGTTGATGTTTATGTAGTAGATAGCCTCATAGCGGCTTGCCAGGGCACCGGCAATGTGCTGATATGTGACCCTCTCCAGTTCTGCCGCGCGCTGGTGCTTAACCTGATCATCGACATTCTGCACGCCGATGATAACCTTCTGGTCAGATCCCCTGATGGTCTTAAGGAAATAGTGGTACGGCTTACCGTCGATCATCAGCTGATAATTAATGGAGAAAGACTTTCCGGTCCTTAAGATCTCTGTGATGTTCTCTTTTTTAAAAGACTCGATGAACCTGTCCTGATCATCAGGATGAACCTGCTCACGGGCATCGCGGATAACATCTTTATAGAAGTCCTTGCCGGAAGCTCGTTTTACAAGTTCTTTATTATCACCCTCCGCCAGGTACTCGACATAGCTGTCGTCCACGGAGTCTATTATAAAAATGCTGTCGTAATCGTTCGCCAGCGCCAGTGCTATCTCACTGAAAGTTATAGTCTTCTTATTCTGATCTTCGCCGGGCACAGTACACCTCTTAATAAGAATAGATACTGCTATTCTACAAGGGGCAAGTTGTGCAAGAGTTACCCAATTGTTAAATATCTTTAAAGTTTAACCCTCGAACCTGAAAACCATTCTCTGTATATTCGTATCGTACATATTGGATGCGGAGACATATGTGGTCGTCGTGTCGATATGATCGGATGACAAAGGCAGATCATTTATCAGTCTGTATGCGGTCTCAACTCCGAGATAGCCCATCGCATAAGGGTTCTGGACGACGAGGCCTTCGATCTCGCCCGTCTCGAGCATACCGACCGATACGACGTTGCTGTCGAATGCATAGATATCGACTTCATCCGCGACTCCTAAGTCTCTTACCGCATATCCGGAGCCCAGGCTCATCAATTCGTTCAGAGCCGCGATCGTATTGATCTCGGGATGCTCGTTCAGAAGTTCGGCAGTACATTCATATGCGGACTCCTCGGTCGATAAGCAGTTGACCGTATAGATATCCGCGACTCTTCCCGACTCATTTACCGCATCGCAGAATCCCTGCTCGCGCTGCTGTCCGTTCGCGGAATTTACATCGTAATTGACGACTCCGACCGTAAGGGTGCCGAGGTTATTACGCACCGCCTGCTCACCAGCCATACGTCCTGCCAGGTAGTTGTCGGTCATGATCCTGCAGGATACGCCGTCGGAATTAACGTCACTGTCTATGACGATGACGGGGATGCCCGCCTCGATCGCTTCATTGATCGCTTCGGCATTCGCATTGTAGTCGATGGCCGAGAATATGATCGCTCTTGCCTGACCCATGATCGCCGCCCTGATCATAGAATTCTGAGCCTCATAGTCCTCCTCGCTCGCGGGCGCGACGAAATTCATGTCGAGGTTATATTCAGCCGCAGCCGCATGCGCGCCGGAAGACACGCTCTGCCAGAATGCGGACGTATCGGACTTGCCGATAACGACGATGAAAGATTTGCGGTCCGTCGCACGTTCGAGCGGATTAGGCTGGTTTCTCTTACCGAATATGAGGAACACCGAGAACATCGACAGTGCGAGCAGGAATATACATACGAATATGGACAGAGGAGTTACATTACGCTTATTTCTCATACTTTCTCTCCTCCGTTATCTTAGGGATCCTGATCGTCACGCACGTGCCCTCATCAAGCTCGGACCTTACCTTAATCCCGTACTTATCGCCGAAATAAATCTTGATCCTGTCATTAACATTTTTAACTCCGATACCGTGATGATCCGTGCCGTCGTTCATGAACAGCTCCTCGACCTGCTCCTCTGTCATGCCGCTGCCGTTATCCTCAACCTCCATGATGACGTCCTCGCCGTCCTCGTAAATACGGATCGCGATATGACCTTCGTCGATCATATTAAGGCCGTGGTACAGCGCATTCTCGATCAGAGGCTGCAGGGTGATCTTATTGCACAGATATTCCTTGCACGACTCCTCGACCTCGAACTCGTAATCGAAGTGATTCGTATAGCGGTATTTCTGTATCTGCAGATAGCATTCGGCGTGCTGGACTTCCTTCTCGATCGGGATGATCTCGTGTCCTCTGCTGATACTTATCCTGAACAGCTTCGCGAGAGCGTTTACCATCGCGACAGCTTCCTCATTCTTGCCCTCTTCACACATCCACGAGATCGAGTCGAGAGTGTTATACAGGAAGTGCGGATTGATCTGCGCCTGAAGAGCCTTAAGCTCGGTCTTGCGAAGCGTCGTCTCCTCGTTCTTAACTTCTTCCATGAGCCTCTGGATCCTCTTGACCAGATGCTCGAACGAGTCTGACAGATTATTGACCTCGACCGATCCTTCGATCGGTTCGAAGACGAAGTCGGCCGCATTGTCCTCGAAGTCCTTCATAGCGTGCGCGAGCTTTTTCGCAGGCTTCGTGAACAGATATGAGAACAGCGAGCTGCTTACGAATGTCATCAGGACCACGATGATGAAGATCAACACGGAAGCCGATATCATCGCGCTTACACGCTCGTTAACAGTCTCGTCGAGATATGCGACACCGATGATCTTCCAGTCGCAGTTATCGAGAGTCTTTACCGTGTAGATGACGCCGTCGATCATGTGCGAGCCGTCGGAGAGCGTCATGAGATCCGGCATCTCCCTTTTAAGCCCCGCATAGATCAGCTGCTGCTGCGGATGATAGATGATGTTGCCGTCGCCGTCCATGATGAAGCAGTAGCCGTGCCGGCCGATACCTACCTCATCGATATATCTCGCGATAGCCGAGAACCTTACGTCAATCGCGATCTTCGCGGCGTTGCTGAAGGTCTCGTCGGCAGTCTTCGTTATCGTAACGACCCACGGATAATAGTTCTCGAGAACGGACACGACGTGAGGCGCGGAGATGTTGATGACTTCGCCCGAATCCGGCACAGGGAACAGCGACAGATTGGTATAGATCATCTCCTTGGTCGGATAGTTCGACCAGATGCCGGTGTTGTTGTTATGAACATCGTAGGTCGCGACCATGACGACGTCGTTTCGTATATCGATCAAATTCCGGAACAGCTCCTCCTGCGAAGACGGATCCTCGATGCTGTTCGTGTACAGCTTATCCATGATCTCGATCATGTCGGAGGTGTAGTTGTTGATGGTTACCGAGACCTGCTCGACTGACTGGTCCGCACTCGTGATCGCAGCTTCCTCGAGCGAGTCGCGGAATACCGTATTGAAGATAACAAGCGCGATGATGACCGCCGTAAACACCATGATGACGACGACCATCGTCATCGCCTTCGATAATGAGAAATCGGCTCTTTTCAGTCTCTTAAGCACGAGCTGGATTACCCTTCTTCTTCGGGTGAATTCTGCTTCTTATACTGGATCGGCGACATGCCGGTCTCCTTCTTGAAGCTGTAGCTGAAGTAATGCTGGTCGGTGTATCCGCACTTGGTCGCAACATCTTTGACCTTGAACGCGGGATACTTAAGAAGCTGCTGGGCTTCCTCCATTCTTCTTCTCGTAAGAAGTTCGATGAACGTGCTGCCCGTCTCCTTACGTACGAGCGCGCTTAGGTAGTTCGGGCTCACCGCGATCTGGCGGCTTACGCTTACTAGAGATATATCGGGATCGGAGAACTCTTTGTTGATTATCTCGAGCGCGAGTTCACAGTGACGCGAACCCGACTTCTGGCACTGATCCTCTACGAGTTCCGCCGCGAGCACACACAGCTTCCTGCAGTATGCTCTTATGTTATCGATATTGCCGTTAAGATCCGTCATCTGTAGCGGGCACTGCTCCTGCAGCCTGTCCGCATGTTCCTTGTCGACTACGGAGTACAGGATCTTGTACACTGACGAAGTAAGATTAGGCACGATGAAGTTCGCGGACAACTTGTACTTACTTACGTTACTCATCGCGTCGAAAAGCTTATCGCACGCTTCTCCCGCCTCACGGGACAGACCGCCTCTTACAAGGCGCTCCTCCTCCGCCACGAAATTCTCGAACATCTCGATGTCGGAGAAGTAATCATTCTCGACGTCGGAGATATATCTTATGGAACCTGCCGTATCGTTATTGTATGAGATCGCATTCATCGCCTCGACATACAATTCGTGAAGATTAAGGATGTCATCAGAGATCCTGCTGATACCGATCGATGCCTGACAGTTCATGATCCTCCGGACACTCTGGGAGATGTCCTCTACTGCGATGTGCAGATACTTTTCGAGCGTGCGCAGCGTACCGTGAAGAAGCGTTACGACGCGGCCGTTCGCGAAGAAGCTTACGTGCTGCAGGTACTTGTCGAGTATCAGGTCGAACGAGTTGACCGTGGCTTTGCTCGTAACGTTGATGCCGCTCTCGTCGCTTACCGAGGTCACGAGAACGCAGTACGAAGTCTCCGAACCCGGCACGAGAAGTCCCTGCTTGTCAGCCTCGCTTATGATGCTGCCGCGGTGCTGCTTAGAGTCAGCGTGAGTGTATCCGTCGAGGAGCAGCGGCATGACAAACGAGAGCGTGTCGAGGTGCTCCCTTGCCTGCTCGGATGATCTGAACTGCTCGAACTTCTTGTCGATGAGTTTTCTTATCTTTACGAGCTCGACGCTCATCTCCTCGGATGAGATCGGCTTTAAGATGTAGCTTATGATGTTGTACTGGATGGCTTTCTTCGCGTACTCGAACACTTCGTAGCCCGTAAGGAAAGCAATCTGCGTGGACGGTCTTACTTCACGCACCTGACGCGCGAGCTCGATGCCGCCTATGAAGGGCATCATGATGTCTGTAAGCAGAAGGTCGGGACCCAATTTCTCCACAAGCTCGAGCGCCTCCGCACCGTTGCTTGCTTCGCCTACGAGCTCGAAGCCGAGACTGTTCCAGTCCATCTTCTTTACCAGAGCTCTTCTGATCTCTTCTTCGTCGTCCGCTACGATAACGGTATACATACTTTCCTCCTGCTGATGCGCTTAAGCTCTTTTATTATAAATACCAAAACTGCCGCATGCAAAACGCATGCGACAATCATGGTATTGGGGAGGTTATTACTTGAAAACAAGGACTTACTTTCTTCTCGACTTAACATCAAAGGCAACTGCGATGATGAAGATAATACCCTTTACGATGTACTGGTAAGAGATGTCGATCATGAGGAGGTTCATTCCGTTTGTGAGTGACATGATAACGAATGTACCGATGATAGCGTTTGTTACCTTACCGACACCGCCCGATACTGCCGTTCCGCCGATGTAGGAAGAAGCGATAGCGTCCATCTCGAATGCGAGACCTGCAGTAGGTGTGGCGGATGAAAGTCTTGATGTGTACATGAAGCCTGCGACTGCTGCGAGAACCGACATGGAGCAGAAAGCGAACATTGTAACCTTCTTAACGTCGATACCGGAGAGCTCTGCTGCCTGGTCGTTGCCGCCGATACCATAGATGTGACGGCCGAGCTTTGTCTTGGAGAGCATGAATGCATATCCTGCGAGGATGACGCCTACGATGCATACGCTGATCGGGATACCCTTGTTGATGGCGAGCATGTAAGCTGCTACGAGGATGACTGCGGATACTGCTACGAGACCTGCGACGAAGATCGATGCGGATGCTACGGGGAAGTCGTACTTCTGCTTATTTCTTCTGCTTCTGATCTGGAACCATACGAAAGCGGCTACTGCGATCAAAGCGAGGATCATTGTTACGATGTGGATACGGGATGTGTTGCCGGGGATGTCGGGGATGAAGCCCTGGCACATGCCCTTGAATGCTTCGTTAGTTACGATGATCGTACCTGTCTTTGCAAGTGATCTTGTAAGAAGGCCTCTGAAGATAAACATTCCCGCCAGAGTCGTTATGAAGGCAGGGATACCGAACTTGGTTACGAGGAAGCCCTGATAGAAACCGATAGCCAGAGCCATGAGAAGAACGATAAGCATCGAAAGCCAGACGTTGACACCCATCTTCTCCATCAGTATCGCCACGACGGCGCCCGACAGACCTGCTACGTATCCGCAGGACAGATCGATGTGCCTCAGGATCAGGATGATCGTCATACCGATCGCAAGTACTGCTACGTATGCTGCCTGATTGAAAAGGTTCGTGATATTCTGTGCGGTGAAGAACTTACCGCCCGACCATAACTGGAATACGAGCATGATGACTATAAGTGCGAAATACATCATGTAGCTTGATGCATTGGTTTTGATAAGTGTGACAAGCTCTCTGAAGGCCTTCTTGGTCTTTCCTTCTTTTGCCTGTCTCTGTTCAACCGACATTCCCAGAGATTCTGCGGTTCCCATTTTATTTCCTCCTTGATTCTTAAGCGTTGATGGCCATCTTCATGACCTTCTCTTCTGTTGCGTCTTCAATATCGAGCTGACCTGTGATCTTACCTTCACTCATTACGTAGAGCCTGTCGCTCATTCCGAGTACTTCGGGAAGTTCCGACGAGATCATGATGATGCTCATTCCCTGCTTGACGAGATCATTCATGATCGAGTAGATCTCGTACTTGGCTCCTACGTCGATTCCTCTTGTAGGCTCATCGAGGATCAGTACCTTCGGATGAGAGAAAAGCCACTTGGCGATCTGGACCTTCTGCTGGTTACCGCCGGAGAGGTTGCCTACTTTCTGTGCGACAGTCGGAGTCTTGATCTTGATCTCCTTCTTGTACTCGTTCGCGACTCCGATCTCCTTGTTCTCATCAATGGAGACTCTCTTTATCAGCTCCTCGAGATTCGAGATCGTGGTGTTGTATTTAACATCCTGGATAAGTACAAGTCCGTTGCCCTTACGGTCTTCGCTGACGTAGGCAAGTCCCTTCTTGATAGCCTGCTTCGGTGTCTTGAAGCTGACTCTCTCACCGTCCATCCATACGTCGCCCGAAGTGATCTTGTACTTATAGGGATTACCGAAGACTGCAAGTGCACACTCCGTTCTTCCGGCTCCCATCAGGCCCTGAAGTCCTACAATCTCGCCGGCTCTTACGTTGAAGCTTACATCCTTTAAGATCTGTCTTCCGGTGGCTCTGTCCTCGGCACTGAGGTTTCTTACTTCGAACATGACGTTGCCGATGTTCTTTTCGAGCCTCTTCGGGTAGATGTCGTCGATGGTCCTTCCGACCATGTTCTTTATGATGTTCGCCTCGGAGATGTCGTCTGTCTTCGCATCGAGTGAGCAGATCGTGGAGCCGTCTCTTAAGACTGTGATCGTGTCCGCGATGGCGGTTACTTCACGGAGCTTGTGGGAGATCATGATACAGGTGATGCCCTGGTCGCGAAGCTCTCTCATGATGTTCAGAAGGTTCTCGGAGTCGTCTTCGTTAAGTGATGACGTCGGCTCGTCGAAGATCAGCAGCTTACAGTTCTTGGACAGTGCTTTCGCGATCTCTACGAGCTGCTGCTTACCTGTGTTAAGTCTCTTTACCGCCCATGCGGGGTTGACGTCGAGCCTTACCTTCTTCAAGTACCGCTGAGATGCGATGATGGTCTCATTCCAGTCTATCTGTTTGCCCTTCATGATCTCATGGCCCATAAAGATATTCTCATAAACCGACAGTTCGGGGAAAAGCGCCAGCTCCTGATAGATTATGGCAATACCTTTTGCTTCACTGTCTGCGATGCTCTTGAACTGCTGGACCTCTCCGTTATAGACGATGTCGCCGGTGTATGTTCCGTACTTCCAGACTCCCGACAGGACCTTCATGAGCGTACTCTTTCCGGCACCGTTCTCACCTACGAGGCAGTGGATCTCTCCGCGTCTTACTTTGAAGTTAACGTTATCTAAAGCCTTAACGCCCGGAAACTCTTTGCATATGTTTCTCATCTCCAGGATATATTCGTCAGACATGTGTTTTTCCTTTCTTTGCATGAAGAGGGACCGGGGCGCCGGCTTGGGGTTTGTTGTGACTTTGGGTTGTTGATCGCGCCCCGGTCCGGTTTAAAATCGGATGATTATTGTTTAGATTAAAACCTTATTTTCGAGCAGTGTTTTTATCAGCCGGGATAACCTTCGATATCAGCTGCATCTACGTATCCTGCCTCAACGGGAGCGCTGATGTTGTCGATCGTGATAACAGTAACTGCTGTCTCGTTGGAAGGTACTTCGAATACACCGTTGTTGTATGTTGTGGATGTGGAAGGTGTGTTACCGGAAAGGATAGCGTTAACCATGTCGCATGTTGTGGAAGCGAGCTCAGCTGTGTTCTTCCAGATTGTCATGCTCTGGAGACCGGAGCAGATGTAACCCAAGGAAGCTGTCTCACAGTCCTGACCTGTAACTACGAAAGATGTGATGCCTGCGTCAGCGCTGAATGCGTCTGCGATAGCTCTTGCAGTACCGTCGTTAGGAGCGAGGATAGCAACGTCGCCCTTAGCGGAATCGTCAACAGAAACGAGGTTAGCCTCTGCGAGGGACTTAGCTGTGTTGAAATCCCAGTTAGTTGTGATCGTACCGAGGATGTCAGCGAGTGCTTCGTGATCAGCTGTAACGTCGAGTGTCTGGCCGATGTAAGGAGCAATAGCATCGCAGTTAGCTACTGTGAACTGTCCGTTTGCTACTGCATCGGAGAGAACTGACCAAGCGCCTGCGAAGAAGATGAAAGCGTTGTTGTCTGTTGTAGCGCCGGAGTACAGATAGAGAGGTACGTCTGTCTGACCTGCATAAGCATCGATCAGGTACTGACCCTGCTGAACACCGACGTCAAAGCTGTTGAATGTTACGTAGTAGTCAACTGCCTCTGTGTCTGTGATAAGTCTGTCGTAGCAGATAACCTGTACGCCTGCTGCGTGTGCAACCTCAACTGCCTGTGCAGCTGCTGTAGCATCCTGTGCGCAGATTACGAGTACGTCGATACCCTTCTCGATGAGGGACTCAACGTTTGTAAGCTCAGTAGCTGAGCTGCCCTGTGAGAAAAGAACCTCTGATGTGAAGCCTGCATCACCAAGAATAGATGTGAAGGAAGCCTCGTCCTGGATCCACCTGGGCTCGTCTCTTGTAGGAAGTACGATACCTACCTGGAGTTCGTCTCCTGCTGCGTTGGCATTACCTTCTGTAGCGGGATCGAGATTTGAACAGCCTGCGAGTGAAGCTGCCATTGTGAGAGCAAGTGCAGTTGAGATGATCTTCTTTTTCATTACCTCATTCTCCTTTGGGAAAGAATTTTGCAATCCGTTCGATTGCTTTGTTGAGATGAGGTTATCAGTGAAGCGCTTCCGTCTGAATCGAATCAGTTATCAAAATTGTTGGAAATTTACATCTGATTCACACATTGGAAATTTCTACATAAAATTTTCAACCGGTTTTGTTAGAAATCTTAAGATTAGTGTTGATTATTCAACAATCCTAGGGCTCTATCGTGCCGCCGCCTAAGACTTCGTCACCGTCGTACAGCACACATGCCTGCCCCGGAGTTATCGCGCGTAAAGGCTCGTCGAAAAGCACTTCCACCCTTCCGTCAGGCAGCGCATTACATACACACGGCTGCTCCTTCTGACGGTATCTTATCTTCGCCTTGCACTTAAATCCTGCTTCAGGAATGAAGCCGCAGGTCCAGATGAAGTCGCTTGCGATAAGACGCGATGAATAGAGGTCTTTCTCAGTACCTAAATACACTGTGTTAGAGGCAGGATCTACTCTTAATACATATAAGGGTTCTTCGAATGCTATGCCGAGTCCTTTTCGCTGCCCGCGCGTGTAACGGATGATGCCTTCATGCCTGCCGAGAACGCGTCCGTCGGTGTAGACGAAGTCACCCTGCGGGTAATCCTTGCCCGTGAGCTCTTTAATGACATCCGTGTACTTGCCCTGCGGCACGAAGCAGATGTCCTGGCTGTCGGGCTTATTGGAGTTCACGAAGCCGTTCTGCTCCGCGATCTGTCGCGTCTGACTCTTTGTAAGATCCCCTATTGGGAGAAGCACATGCGCGAGCATCTCCTGTGTGAGCGAGTACAGCACATAGCTCTGATCCTTATTCTCATCAGGCGCTTTAAGCAGAGCGTAACGGCCGTCTCTTTGCTCGATGCGCGCGTAATGACCGGTGACTATCTTGTCGCATCCTAAAACTAAAGCGCGCTCGAAGAGCTTGTCGAATTTCATATATCGATTACAGTCTATGCATGGATTCGGCGTGAGACCATGCTCGTACGCATAAATAAACTTATCTATTACATGGTCGCGGAAACCGTCCTTGAAGTTAAAGACGTAGTAAGGCATGCCGAGCTTATATGCGACCGCACGCGCGTCCTCGACATCGTCCAATGTGCAGCACGTGTGCGAGTTCTCGCGGGCAACGGCAGGGTCGTCATGAAGCTTCATGGTACAGCCGATGCACTCGTAGCCCTGCTGCTGTGTAAGATATGCTGCGACGGAAGAATCGACGCCGCCGCTCATCGCGATAAGTGCTTTCATTCTTCGATCCTTTTTGTCTGACGGATAAACAGATAAACCGCCAGAGCGGGATTAACCAATACGATGAAGAACCCAATGATATTAGTGAAGAGACGGTAAGAGTCGGCACTGTCGCTTCCGTAGAAGTGAAGAGATCCGATCTGCATCAGATATGTGATTATAATCACGAGCGCGAGCAGAAGATGAAACAGCCAATATGACGGAACCGCCTTCTCCCTGTCGCTGTTTTTCCGGAATATATTCATGAAGATGATACCGATCGCTACAGATACTATTATGCCCACCGAATTCGCTGCGTAAAATGCGCCCTGAACCTGAACGTACTCGTAGCTGTCCGGCATCAGGGCATTTCGCAGAACGATCTGAAGGAACGTCGCAATGACCGGGCTCACGGTAACGATGATGCACCACATGATCTTAGTACCGTACTCTTTGTGCGCATAAAGCCATATAAGGACTCTTCCGAGAGTACCTATGATAAACGAGGCAAGTCCCGCTGCCAGAACGGCATTGTTGTAAGTATTATTGAAGTATATTTCCTCGGTCAGACTTCCGTTATCGATAAGAGTCCGAAGTATCGTACCGGTCTGACTCAGAAGAGCACACATGCTGGCGGCTGTCACAGCGAATCCCAAAAGTCTTACATTCTTATTCTTGCCGATTCCGGCGAGAATTCCTAATATGATGACCACTATTGCCGCAAGGATGTTTTCCCACTTGCAGACCAGATCCGTAAACTCCAATAACGTCATGTCAGCCATAGCATATACTCCTGCTTTGATTAGAAATCATCATACATTATACTATGCCTATGAAACATGGAATATGGATATTAACTGCAACACTAATTCTCGCACTGTCACTCCCGCTCGGCGTATGCGGATGCAAGCGTAAGAATTTTCCCAAGCGCGGTGAGCTCGAGCCTAAGGTCATGACTTATATGATGAACAAATACGGTTTCGAGCCCGAGATCGAAGACTGGCGTACGGAGACAAACTTCAATACATGCAACCACTACCTGCTCGTAAATGACGGAACGGATCAGTTCGAGATACATATCGACACCAACAGCCGTATTACAGATGACTACGAGAGTGCTGCCATAAACGAAGACATGCGCAAGTGGGCTGACGGCATACTTCCGGGTGCGGTATATGCTCATGCTGATCACGAGTTTTATGGCGAGACGCAGAAGTACACAGGCGACGTGTGGGAGTTCATGGAAGAGTACAGTGTATACCCGGCGCTGACATTTACTTATGTCGGGCAGGATCTTGATACCGGGGATGCGACGGCGCTCATGGATGCGATCGCCCGGCTCGATGTCACCAACGAATATACTTTAATCTCCTGCCCTTCAGATGAAGATGCTGCTGTCGTGTGGGATCAGGGTTTTGTTAACGGCTACATCGATATCGTAAGGTACGCGCCGTACATCGACGAGAGCTTAAGTTATCACAGTCCTGATTACGAGTATCAGCATGATGTATATGACTTAAGGCACGAGGGCGACGTTCTTTACTGTGAGCTCGTTCCGAACGGCGATGCGCCTGTTCCTGCAAGCGAGTACGGTGTCAGGGAGGCCGGCAGCTCTTTGTCGGATATCTGTCCCACGTACGAACTTACCAACAATTACTACGGATCCGGTGAATCCTCCGATGATATGGATGTGCTCGTATTCGTGCCGCTGTCTTTGATCGACGAGGAGATCATTTATCAGAACTATTACGGAAGCAATACGCCCGACAACGTGATAGGCGTCGAGAGCAGTTCTTTGGACGGAGATCCTACTCACTTCGGGTTCCGCATATACGGAGATTATGCCGTGCTTGATATGTATACGCCTGTCGGCACAACGTATTTCTCTGTTGAACGGGATAGTTAAGGTTTATATTCCCTGTTGCAATTTTTCCCGCATGGTGTAATATTACACCATGACTAGAGAAGAATTAATCACAAAAGTTAACGGAAGATTAAAGCTCGTCAGGACCGAGTACGGACTGACGCAGGACAAGATGGCTGCCATCCTCGGCATATCGAAGAAGACTTTGGTCGAGAGCGAGAAAGGCCGACGTTCACTTGGCTGGACCGAGACGGTCGCGCTGACTTCGATCTTCGAGCACAGCTCGATCCTTAAAGACGCATTGGGCGAGGACTTCAACGAGATGATATCCGCGCTCGCACTTGAAGGCGTCGAGATCTCCTACCCTCCCACGATGGGCGGGAAAGTCTGGTGGCGCGAGATAAAGAGCGCAGGAGGATACAGGATCCAGCAGAACCTGATATCCAATCACTACAGGCTGCTCGACGAGAAAGACCGCCGTCTCATATCGTCGTTCGATCTTAAGGAAGTCGAGGATTATCTGGAGGACTTGGTATGAAGAAGTCTGATTCAAGGATTGCCGTCGCTGTTATTCTTCTTTTTGCCGTGCTGCTCATTGCGCTCGGCTTCATCGCATTCACGCCCCACACAAAGAACTTTACTTACATCTGCGAAGCCCGCGCCGTCGAAGACAACAATGTCTACATGTCAGTCAGCGATCACGATTACCACTACTATGCCCTTACCGGTCAGTTCCATTGCTATATAGACTGTGATGAGGAGCTCGAAGAGCTTGATGATGAGGCGACTTTACTAACCGTCCACCCCATCGGGCTTCGCTGGTACCGCACCGACAACAGCGGCATCTGGACCCGCGAACTCACTGTAGTGTATGAGGTAGAAGACTGATTGCGAGAAATTCCAGGATTCTCGCTTTGAAAACGGATTTTTATGGAATGCTTTCTGGAATTTTCAAGCCAACACACAAAAACGGCCGGAGGATGATCCCCCGACCGTTCTGACTTATTAAATTATTAAGTTAAGCCTTCGGTGCGACGTGCATATGTCCGGGCAGATTATCATCGTAAATTTCCTTCTCACCGTTAGCGATAGCACCTGCTGCGCCTCTTGTCAGATCAGGAATATTTGCTGCCAGATCACCTGCCCTCACTGCCGCTATATCAACTCCGCCGACTACATCCGTAAGATCATCGACGCTTAACTCAATATCTTTCTCTCTATCACCCATCGGTCTATCCTCCTTCGTCAGATTAAGAGCATCCGCTCTTATCTTATTATTCCATGATTAGACGGATATTGCGTTAACATTCTTTAAACGTTCATAAGAGCCCCCGCCGAGCCAAGCCCTTTACAACGGATTGGTCTCCAGATACTCTTCCAACTCGACAATAAGATCATCGCCGTTAACGTCATAGAACAGATATGTAAGACACCCCACGATCATCGGGTTCAGGTCCATATCAAGTCAGAATCCGGAAGTGACCATAGCCCAGAACAGATATGCGAACCCGCCGAGAACTACTACACATTCGACAGCTAATACTATTCCGCCGACTATAAGAAGTATCTTCGCGGTATGAGACTTACTCTTATAATCCTCGTAATCCCCGCTCTTCCAAGCGTTGTTCGCCATTATCGTGAATATCAGCGGTATGATGCCGTATAACAACGGCACAAATACGATCTCGATAATGCTGAATACAATACCCGTAACTAATGTCGGATTATCTCCGCGCGGCTGATTATTAGATCCCATGTATAAACCCTCAATACTTTGTATGTGAAGATTATACCCAAAATCGTGCATTCAAGACTATATCGTAAACAAATGATGCTGCTGTCTCAAAAGCGACATATGCACAAAGAGTTCAAATATATAAGTTTTCGAAAACAGGGATTTTAGTATACAAATACGGGATAAAAAATATATAGAAGATCGATTATCCATATCTGTTCCATGCGATTACTATCCCCCGAGCTCAAGTCTCAAGTATATTTATCATCTTAGAGCTGAATTAATAAGCCACTCGTCACGGAATTCTTGAAATCAGAAAAAGGTGACCGATTTTGACGCATTTTGGTACCGGAATCTTCAAAAATGAAATCCCGTGACCTAATCTGCTGCATTGGGGTCACGGAATTCTTATATCAGGGAAAAACGGTACGAAATTCCCCTGAATTCGGTCACGGAATCATCAGTTTTTAAATTCCGTGACCAGAACACAATTTTAACTACGCCGCCTGACTCCGTTGTACGACATACAGAACTTCAGGCTGTAAAGCGCACCGAATGAGATGTCCGTAAGATAGTTATTACCTGACAACAACCGGCTTAAGATCACAATAACAGCGAAGATTCCTGCAATGATCGTCAGGACTCTCTCATGTTTCTTAAGTGACGGAATCACGAGCGAATACGACGGGAATATGATTATAAAGAGAACCGCATACAACGCATGACCGCTTACGAATGAACCCTGATGCGAGGAAATAAGATCCGTAAACGACATCAGCAGCTTACCGCCCTTGGGAAGTCTGTACCACGGCATGAAGCCGTCAGTGCTGCCTTCCGCTATAAGCCGCAGATAAGACGGGCGGTCGATCATACAGTTCAGATAATGTGCGATAAAAAAACCTATCGTAAACACCAATATGAGTTTGATCAACACCTTTATCGTGTCAGCATCATGGCGGTTGCCGTTAATAATGAAGCCCAACAGGAATGCGACGATAAAGCAAACCGCGCCTGCGAGCAGACTTCCCGCCAATGTCCCTGCAAGCTTCGAAAAACACCCGGCAAACAGCGGATCATGAAGCACCTTTGCCCCGCCAAGAACAGCAGTCGAACAAAACAGATATAAGAAAACAACACCGACAAGCGCTCTGCGCCCGACGCTTTTACATCCCGCCCACAGCTGCCTGCAAAGAACGCCTAAGAAAAGAACACATGACTCGAAGAAGAGAATTACGGTTATAAACCCGATCACCCTGAAAGCAAGCGAGTCACCTGTATAAAGCGCCTCGGATACAGCAAGGTCAAAGAAACTTCCTGCTGCTATCCCTATTACACATAAGACAATCAGGATCAGATAAAGAACCGTCTTTGAAGTCTTTCTCATATATCTCTCCCTTGTTATTGAACGCGTTCAATTTACTATAACAAGCGGGAGATATTTTTTCAACATATCATACTGTCACCAAGGAAACCGAAACTTCCTGCGTGTCGGTCCCCCTATCTGTTGTAAATAAATCTCTGCTGCTTGGGAGTCTTCCCCTTCCACGCCTTGTATGCCCTGATAAAATGGCTGCTGTCGAAGAACCCGGTCTGCGCCGCTATATACGAGATATCGTAATCGGTATGCATCAGAAGTTCATCCGCCTTATGAAGACGGATGTAGTTGATGTACTCCTTGCACGAGCGCCCGTAGTTGTCCCGAAACAGCCTCGCGAAATGTGAATAACTTAAGTGGCACTTCGCCGCCAGATCCGCGATCTCGAGCTTCTCCGATGAATGCATATCTATGTATTCGAGAATGCGGTAAAAGGACAAGGACACTTCGTTCTGTTTGTGTTCTTTCTCGGGCAAAACCTTGTCACACATGCGTGCGATGTAAATAAGAATTCCGAATATATCCGACTGCATCTTAAAGGTATGAAGAAGATCGCGGGAATTATACTCGCTTACACAAGAGATGACGGAATCTGAAATCTCCTCAGCGTTTTTTACAATGAGGCAGTAGTCCTGATCCGAGCCTCTGGTCACGAAATAATCGTACATCTTCTGGACGTAGGCTTCGGGGATACTTATGGTGTGGATATCGAATTTGATTACTGCATAATCGACCGGCTCGCCCGTATCGTTATCCGCCCTCGTAATCTCATGAAGCTGAAGAGGATAGATATAACAGATATCGCCCTTCTCGAGGATGAAACTGTAGTCATTACAGATCAATTTGATCCGACCGCTTTTGATATACAGGATCTCAGAGTAATAATGCCAGTGCTTAGGCGAATTCACTGACGGGGTATAGAAGATATCGTAGGGGGTGTCCTGACGGTCGATATTTTCAAACAGTTCCATAGCGATAATAGATTTTTACAATTTTCTGCACCATTCTTAATACATTTATAACACGAGATTATAGAGAATGAAAGCATGAACAAGATACTTCTTAACAACAACTGGACCATGAGAAGAACAGACACCGAAGACATATTCCCGGCAACCGTTCCGGGTTCGGTCTACGGCGATCTGCTCAGCAACGGGCAGATGGACAATCCGTTCTGGAAAGACAACGAGATAAAAGCGCTGAAGCTCATGGACTTCGACTATGAATATGAGACCATCTTCGATGCGGATGAGAGCTTCCTGAACTCCGATCAGACTGTCATCAGATTCGACGGACTCGACACCCTCGCCGACGTATATCTTAACGGCGAACTTATCATCACCGCGAACAACATGCACAGGACCTGGGAGTGCGACGTGAAGGCTCTTCTTAAGAGCGCCGGCAACACACTTAAAGTGATCTTCCACTCCCCGACCAAGTTCATTGACGAAGCTTTCGCGCTGGCTCCCACGCTCGGCACAGAGGACTGTATGCCCGGCTTCGTCCATATTCGAAAAGCACACTGCATGTTCGGCTGGGACTGGGGCGCGCACCTTCCCGACATGGGGATCTGGCGCGACGTATCGCTCATCTCTTACAACACAGTAAGACTGAACTCAGTAAGCTTCACTCAGCATCACGGCGAAAATACAGTTCTCGAGATCACCCCTGAATTCGAGGTGTTAGACGAAAGCAAAAACTTCACAATCGAATATGAAATAACCGCGCCCGACGGCACGAAGCGCACCTTCAGGAACGAAGACAACAAGATCGAGATCGACCCCGCGACACGCTGGTGGCCCAGAGGCTACGGCGAGCAGAATCTGTACACGGTAACTGTCAATATCTGCGACGGTGATACAGTACTGGATTCCATGACCAAGCGCATAGGAATCAGAACGATCACCATGGACAGAACTCCCGATGAGTGGGGCGAGAAATTCTGTGTGAGAGTTAACGGAATTAATATTTTCGCGATGGGTGCAGACTACATTCCCGAGGATCACCTGCTCGGCAGAGTCACACCCGAGACCACACGCAAACTTCTCGAGAAAGCGTTATTCGCGAACTTCAATTCCATTCGTGTCTGGGGCGGAGGATACTACCCGGACGACTGGTTCTACGATATGTGCGACGAGATGGGCATAATCGTATGGCAGGACTTCATGTTCGCATGCGCGGTCTACGATCTGACGCCCGAATTCGAGGCGAACATCCGTGCGGAGTTTAAGGACAACATCGTAAGGTTAAGACACCACGCGTCGCTCGGTCTCATGTGCGGCAACAACGAGATGGAGCAGTTCGTCAAAGAAGGCGTCTGGGTAAGCAAGCCGCAAGAGGTCGAAGACTACACTAAGATGTACGAGCAGATCCTCCCGGAGATGATGAAGGAGCTGGCGCCTCAGGTCTTCTACTGGCCGGCGAGTCCGTCTTCAGGCGGAGGCTTCGACGAGCCGCAGGACGAGAACCGCGGCGACGTTCACTACTGGGATGTATGGCACGGCAACAAGCCCTTCTCAGAGTACAGGAAATTCCATTTCCGCTATCTGTCTGAGTTCGGTTTCCAGTCCTTCCCGTCGAAGAAGACAGTCGAGACTTTTACCGACGACGAGCGCGACATGAACATCTTCTCCTACATCATGGAGAGGCATCAGCGTAACGGTGCTGCGAACGGCAAGATATTGAACTATATGCAGCAGACCTTCAGGTATCCGACAAATTTCGACACGCTGATCTATGCCTCGCAGTTGCTGCAGGCTGAAGCGATCCGTTACGGAGTCGAACACTTCAGAAGAAACAGAAACGACGACAGATGCATGGGAGCTGTGTACTGGCAGTTCAACGACTGCTGGCCGGTCGCTTCCTGGTCGAGCGTCGACTACGAAGGAAGACTCAAGGCACTTCATTATTATGCGAGACGCTTCTTCGCACCGGTAATGATATCCTGCGAAGAAGAGGGCATGCTCGGAAGCGGGCAGGAGTTAGTAAGACTCCCGTTCGGGTTTAATAAGTCCGTAAGGCTGTGCGTGTCCAACGAGACTTTGGAAGAGAAGCTGGTTCAGATCAACTTGGAGATCAGGGACAGCAAGGCCAATATCCTGGATGGCTTCTGCACCACGCGAACAGTCCCCGCGCAGACTTCCCTGTGGCTCGAAAAGCAAGATCTTCCCGACATCGATATCCGGAACGAATATGTAAGCTACCGGGCGCTGATCGGAGATGAGATCGTCTCCGAAGGAACCGTGATCTTCTCGCTGCCGAAGTATTTCAGATACATAGATCCCCATCTAAGTTATAAGGTCGACGGCAACAAAATTACGGTATTTGCAGACGCTTACGCGAAGAGCATCGAGATAAGAAACGACAATGACGATCTGATCCTCACAGACAATTTCTTCGACATGAATGCAGGAGAAAAGACAGTCGAAGTATTAAGCGGAGACATAACGAATCTCAGATTAAGAAGCGTATACGACATAAATTAAGGAGGTTCCCATGAACAGCAAATACATCATCGATACCGAAGAGAATAAATCATTCATGAAGGGACTCACGGAAGACCTTCTTAAGTTCGGGCACAAGTTCCCTGCCCCGACAGGTTCTTCATACTACCTGGGCGACGACGGCACACCTTGGACA
Organism: Clostridiales bacterium; assembly: GCA_017940895.1. Classification (GTDB taxonomy): domain Bacteria; phylum Bacillota; class Clostridia; order Saccharofermentanales; family Saccharofermentanaceae; genus Saccharofermentans. Next base: position 88,053 of record JAGAXM010000019.1, read on the forward strand.
GACAGACCGCGTGAGACTTGGATCACTTGCCGCATGGCGCATGTATACAGCATCGGTTCCGTCCTGGGTCACGAGGGTTCAGAGAAACTGATCGATCAGGCGCTTAAAGGTATAAAAGGCGAGCTTCACGATGACATCAACGGCGGATGGTATCCGGGTGTAACCGCTGACGGCAAGATCCTGCCCGACAAACAGTGCTATGCTCACGCTTTCGTAATCCTTGCTGCAAGCTCCGCTTTACTTGCCGGAAGACCGGGTGCAGAGGAACTTCTGAAGGAAGCCCTGGAGCTCTACGACAAGAGATTCTGGAACGACGAGGAAGGCTTGGCATGTGACACCTGGAATACGGAATTTACAGTCTGCGATCCTTACAGAGGACTTAATGCGAACATGCATACGGTCGAGGCATTTCTCGCAGTCGCTGACGTTACCGGCAACGATCTTTACAGGGAGCGCGCAGGCAGGATCATCGATCATGTAATTACATGGGCGAAGAATAACAACTGGAGAATTCCGGAGCATTTCACAAGCGACTGGGAAGCTGATCTCGAGTGCAATAAGGACAGACCCGCAGATCAGTTCAAGCCCTACGGCGCGACTCCCGGTCACGGCATCGAATGGTCAAGACTCATCACCCAGTGGGCGACTTCAACTTACGAAGATAAGGCTCAGGCTAAGGCTTACATCGATGCCGCCGAGAACCTGTTCAACCGCGCGATTACAGATGCATGGAACGCCGACGGTGCGCCCGGCATCGTCTATACGACAGACTGGGACGGCAAGCCCGTCGTCCATGACAGAATGCACTGGACTTTGGCCGAAGCGATCAACACCTCCGCCGTCCTCTACAGAGCAACCGGGGACTCCAAATACACTGACAACTATGCAGAGTTCATGCAGTACTTGGACGAGAAAGTATTGGACCACGAGAACGGTTCCTGGTTCCATCAGTTGGACCGCGACAACAACGTCATCGGCACAGTATGGCCGGGTAAATCCGACATCTACCACGCACTGCAGGCAACACTTATCCCCTACTGTGATATCTCTGTTTCCGTAGCAGTCGCGGCCGGAAGAAAGTGAGGCAATACATGAAGCATGAAGTAATTGCACTCGGCGAACTTCTTATTGATTTTACGATGAACGGCTTAAGCGAGCAGGGCAACAACCTCTTCGAGGCAAACCCCGGAGGCGCGCCCTGCAACGTGCTTTCGATGCTAAGCAAGCTCGGAAAGAATACCGCATTCATCGGTAAAGTCGGCGACGATCAGTTCGGCAGGATGCTCCGCAACACGATCGAAGATGTCGGCATCGACAGCACGTATCTTCTTAATGATCCCGACATCCCCACCACGCTTGCTTTCGTACATAAACTGCCCGACGGCGACAGGGATTTCTCCTTCTACAGGAAGCCTGGCGCAGACATGATGCTCAAGGCAGACGAGATTAAAGAGGAGATGTTTGAAGACGCTAAGATTTTCCATTTCGGCACGCTTTCCATGACGGCACCCGAGGTGCGCGAAGCAACACTGAAAGCTGTTGAGATCGCGAAGAGCAAGGGAATGATCATCTCGCTCGACCCGAACCTCCGCCCTCCCCTCTGGGATTCCATGGAGAACGCACGCGGGCAGATGATGAATGCGATCTCGCTATGCGACGTGCTCAAGATCTCCGACAACGAGGTGCAGTTCTTATCAGGCAAGGATGATTACGACGAAGGCATCCGTTTTATCCGCGAGAAGTTCAACACCAAGCTTATCTGCCTCACCCTGGGCAAAGACGGAAGCCGCGCTTACTATAAGGATCTTCGCGTCGAGGTGCCGGGCTTTAAGCAGGAACATGTCATCGACACGACAGGCGCGGGCGACACCTTCTGCGCGTGCATGTTAAACTACGTCTGCGAGAACGGTCTCGATAACCTGAACGAGGACAACCTGCGCGACATGCTTACTTTCGCGAACGCAGCCGCATCTCTCGTCACGTCGAAAAGGGGTGCTATCAAATCGATGCCCGGCAAGGACGAAGTACTCGAACTGATTAAAGGAGCACAATAATATGACAAGATGGATCAGACATTTATATCAGCCGGGATTACCTTTAGGCGAAGACGGCAGACGCGTTACAGGCTCACCCGAGCACATCGAATTATCACGCCGCGGTGCGACTGAAGGCATGGTCCTTCTTAAGAATGAGGACAAGAACCTCCCTGTTAAGACCGGCGCGAAGATCGCGCTTTTCGGCAAGGGCACGGTCGATTATGTTAAGGGCGGCGGAGGCTCCGGCGACGTTACCGTTAAGTATGTAAGAAACTTCTACGAGGGCATGAAGATCAAAGAAGCTGAAGGCAAAATCAGCATCTACCGTGATCTTGTTAAGTTCTATGAGGATGACATCAAGACGCAATATGAAGCAGGACGCGATCCCGGAATGACGGTCGAACCTGTTATCCCCACTGAACTTCTGGACGGCGCAAGAGAATTCGCCGACACCGCGATCATCACCCTCTGCAGATACTCAGGCGAAGGCTGGGACCGCAATACTTCTTCCGAGAATATCGATTATCTCTGGGAAGGCGAGCGCAGACTGGCAGAACTTCAGGAAGCCGTATTCCCCAAGGGCGACTATTACTTAACACCCAACGAGATGAAGATGATCGAAGACGTTAAGTCGAAGTTTAGTAACATCATCGTCGTACTTAATGTCGGCGGCGTCATGGAGACGGAGTGGATTAGAAACGATGCGAAGATCTCGTCTGCTTTGTACGCATGGCAGGGCGGCATGGAAGGCGGTCTTGCTGCGGCTGACCTTATCGTCGGCGACGCGAATCCTTCGGGTAAACTCGTCGATACTTTCGCGCGCTCCCTGGAAGATTATCCATCGAGTTACAACTTCCACGACAGCAACGACTACGCCGAGTATACGGACGACATCTATGTAGGCTACAGATATTTCGAGACCATCCCCGGTGCAGCCGGGAAGGTGGTCTATCCGTTCGGCTTCGGTCTGTCGTATACAAGCTTCGAGAAGAAGGTTGCTGCAGTTAATATCGATACCGATGTTATTACTGTGAAAGTAAACGTTAAGAACACGGGCGACCTCGCGGGAAAAGAAGTCGTGATGCTCTACTACTCCGCTCCGCAGGGCGTGCTCGGCAAACCTGCTAAAGAGCTCGGCGCTTTTGTTAAGACCGGTCTTATCGCACCCGGCACAGAAGAAGTAGTAACTCTCACTTTAAGCATCCCGCAGATGGCATCTTACGATGACACCGGCAAGATCAATAAGTCTTCATGGATCCTCGAGAAGGGCGACTACAAGTTCTTCATCGGAAACAACATCCGCGAGCTCAAGCAGATCGATCAGGTGTACAGCATCGATGAAGACAGCGTCGTTTGTGAATTAACAGAAAGGATCGCACCCTCCCGGCTTACAGAGAGATTAAGACCCGACGGCACGATGGAGAAACTTGAGACGAAGCCTTATGCGCCTGATGTAAGCATCCTCCCCCGAATGACCAACCAAGAGACCGAGGGCATATGTCCCTGCGAGAGAGAAAGAAAGCTCTACAACATCTCGGACAGAGCAGAAATCATGTTCGAGGACGTCGCTGACGGCAAGAATACTCTCGATGAATTCATGGCGCAGTTAAGCGATGATGACCTGATCCACCTTATCGGCGGTCAGAAGAATCAGGGTGTATCAAACACTTTCGGTATCGGCAACATGCCCGAGTACGGTGTACCGGAAATATCAACGGCAGACGGTCCCGCGGGACTTCGCATCCTCCCCCACGTCGGCATCTACACGACTGCATGGCCGTGTGCAACCATGCTCGCATGCAGCTTTAATACGGAGCTTGCCGAGAGTATCGGACGCGCCACAGCCACCGAAGTTAAAGAGAATAACATCGGCATATGGCTCGCACCTGCAGTCAACATCCACAGGACGCCGATGTGCGGAAGAAATTTCGAGTATTATTCGGAAGACCCGCTTGTCGCAGGCAAGATCGGAGCCGCTGTTGTTACGGGTGTGCAGTCGCAGAATATCGCATCTACGGTAAAGCATTTCGCTGTTAATAACAAAGAGACGAACCGCAAGAACAGCGATTCCAGAGTGTCCGAGAGAGCCGCGCGTGAGATCTACCTGAAGCCTTTCGAGATCATCGTGCGCGAGGCGGACCCCATGTGCATAATGACCGCATACAACAAGGTTAACGGAATCCAGTGTTCCGAGAACGCGGAGCTCATCAACGGAATCTTAAGAGAAGAGTGGGGCTTTAACGGTCTCGTAATGACCGACTGGTGGACATCAGGCGAGCATTACCTCGAGGCAAAAGCCGGTAACGATCTTAAGATGGGTAACGGTTACCCCGACAGAGTAAGGCAAGCGTACGATAAAGGCGAGATCACGCATGATCACCTTTACGCCGCCGCGAAGCATGTGTTGGAATTAATTCTTAAGATGGAGTGACGGGCCTCAGCACCCGTCAACACCGGATGTCGGTTAAGCAACACTATTCATACGATATGATCAAATTGATCCCGCTGTCCATTGTCTGGGAGACCAATTCGATGGATTCACCTGCAGCGATCTCGATCTCATCAACGGATTCAGCACGAAGATTGATCGTCCCGTCGCTGTTCGGCTCGACGAGGCAGCCGTCTACAGCAAGAACGATCACATCTTCATTTACGGATTCGATCCCGATCCTGTAATAACCGTCGTCATATACCACATCGCCCGCCTCAAGCGGATTATATATAACAGGATCATTCACAGTAGATCCCGTCTCGTACCATTTAGTTTCCTGAACAGAAAGAGTCTTATCCACGGGACCTGCCTGAGTCTCTTCTGCGCTCTTGCACCCGGCAAACGCGAAAACAACTGCCAACATCACTACCGGTAAAAAGGATCTTATCTTCATAACAATTCCCTCCATACCCTTAAGACGTGAATCTGATCTTAAAGGTCACAAATCCGTTATCCCAACACGTAGTAATCCGGCTTATCCGCTTCCTTTTCCCAGAACTCGAACAGAGTATTCGCAATCGTCTTATCAAAGTAACCAACCTTGCCGTCGGGTCTCAATACAACATACGCTCCTTCGGCAACGTTAATAAACGGTATGCTTTGATCAGGCATCGTGATCCCCGCAGCTTCTTTAGGAGTCATGATGCGGTTGATAAGATGCTTATTCCCCTTTATGCTTCCGCATCCGACATCCTGATAAAACCAGCGAAGCTCATACGGGAACTCACGTCCCATCTTCTCCTCGGCAGCCCTGATCACGTCTTCGCTTACGGGAATACAATCGAAATTATCGTTCGAGATTATATAGTCGTAAACAGAAACATCCCGCGGCTCTTTGTTATTCCCGATGGTTTCAAGAGAAGCCGACGACAGATACCTGTCAGACCTCGTTCCCTGCTTAAAGAACTTGGCGTGCAGTCTTCCAAAGTCGCCGGAACGGTATTCCTTCTCAGTCAGCCTGAAGCAATTAAAGTATGTGGCAATACCGCCTGCTTCGACCTGCATAATGTACATCTCCAACTCGGGAGAGTACCCTACGATATAGTGATCAAAAACTCTTTTCTGCTCTAATTCCATACTATGTATTATACAGATTAATCACTTATACGTGACTCGTGCACGCCGCTTAACACAACAGCGATCGCGCCGTAGAGCACACCTGCGACAGGCCAGACGATCCAAGTGAAACCCCAGTTCATTGTAAGGAAGCTCCAGAGGAGATATCCCGCCGTGACTGTCAGCCAGTAAGCGGGCGCAACTGCCTTAAGAACAACATTGGTCTTGGCGGTCTTGTTGTAATCGCCTTCCTGCAAAAGCTTTGAATGACCGTCCTTGATGATGCCCGCGTTAACGATCATGAAGCAGGCAACGGCAATACACATGAGCATAACTCCTACCATGGCTATGGTAAGTGAATCTCCGTGTCCGTCTACGATCGCGCTTGCTACAACACCGATAACACCCGCAAGGATGAGTAACGTTCCTGCCGTGATCGCAGTCACAAACTTAGGCTGGAACTTCTCTGCTCTGTCTTTTACCATGCCGTCGACGCCGTACTCAGTGTCGAAGATCTCCTTTTCGAGCCATTCCCACTTCGATGCTGCGATGCCCGCAGGGATAAAGAAAACAAGTGCCGCCGCGATGAACATGAGAAGCACTACCACACCTACGCCGCCCGCGACGCTGTCTGTTATACCGAACAGGCCCGCATCCTTCGCCGCTTCAAGCATAAGCAGCGGCACCGGACACAGTGTCGACAGCAGAACGCCGATCGCGATCTTCACCGCGAACTTCCTGTTCTCATTAAGAAAAGAATTCGCTTCCTCCATGCTGACCCGACGTAACGCTTTGCCCGTGTCTTCATCCGCTTCGCTTAAGGGGCGGACCGTCTCGTCGTCCTTAAGAAGATAATCCGTACTCACGCCGAAAAGCTTACTCATCTCGAGTATCCTCTGAAGGTCGGGGACACTCTGCGCGCCCTCCCATTTACTTACCGACTGTCTGGAGACGCCCAATTTATCCGCGAGCTCCTCCTGGGACCAACCGTTCTTTTTTCTCTCATCAATGATCTTATCTGCAAGTATCATTTTCATTTCCACTCCTTTGCCGTAGTTTATGGCACTACGATACCAACACCCCCGGTTGCAGACCATAAAGCCGACTTGTAAATGTGTCAACTGACGGTTGCAATTGCGTATTTACGGGGTTTACAGCCGTTTTTACGACCACTCGAAGTTCTCTTTACCGGCACCCAGCTCGAAATGATGCTTTATTATTCCCTTGTCTATTCCGGACATGGGGCCGCTCTTATATGTCAGAGTTACCTTATTGCCTTTGCCCGTGATATTGAAGTTCTGCTTATTGATCGCGGTCGGCGCCAGGAGAGCCGCCTCGATCCCTTTGTTGAACCACTCCGGTGCTTCACCCTCATAGCTGCTGACCTGTTCTTTGGTCTTGCTCTTATGGGGCACACCCTGATTCTTGCCGTGACCTACCGCGATAATGCTTACGATCTTCTTGCTTTGTACCAGACCTTTTACATAACCCCTGTTGAACGTTCCCGCCATCCACCAGGTGTTAAGACCGTTTGCTTGGGCATAAAGGCAGAGGTCGGAGCCGGCGTATCCGAGCTGCTCATCTATGTCTGTTCTGTCCTCACCCGCCAGAACGAAGTATGAATGAACTTCCTTTCCGCTCATCAGCGTCTTACCCAGGAAACTTAACGGACTCTTCTCACTCTCGATCAACGCGATCGCGAGGTCGTAGGTCCTGTTCAGCTCATCGACTCTTGTCTGTAAAGTGCTCTTCTCTTCATCAGTTAAAGGCGTCCCGTCAAACTGTCTTACGGTGTGCCTCTCCTTCATCGCCTGTCTCATTTGCTCAGTCATTCTGTTCTCCTTATTCCGATCGTTATTACTTCATTCGAATATGTCATTCCTCACAAAGCCTTCTTCGGGCAGTTCTTCGTACACTCCATACAAAGTATACATTCAGTTCCGTTCTCGCGCTTGCGGGAGTTATCGGTTACATCAACATCCATCGGGCATACGCGCTTGCACTTTCCGCACGAGATGCACTTGCTCTTATCGCATTTAATACGGATCAGAGCGAAATAACTCATCGGCTTCAGGAACACAGTGATGGGACAGATATACTTGCAGAACGCCCTGTTATCCTTGAACGCGAACGCCAGGATGATACCGACTGCGTAATACAGCACGTTGCCTATAATAAAAGCCCAGAACATGATCCGCTCGATGTTGCCGACTTTCGCCAGGAACAGCGCCGCCACAAATATAAGAGACGCAGCGAAAACGATATAGCGGATCCAGCCGATAGCTTTTCGAGGCTGCGCGGGAGTCTTATAGGGCAAGAAGTCCAGCACCATCGCAGTCCAGCACGCGTACCCGCACCATCCCCTGCCGAAGATCAATGGTCCGAAGATCTTGGCGACGGCGTAGTGTATCGTGGCGGCTTCGAACACCCCTGTGAAAAGGTAATACCAGAAACCCTCGATCTGCATGTTCTCCTGACTGATCAGACCGAGATACACCAGCATGTAAAGTCCCACGAGCAGCTACACGACGCGGCGGGCATGCTTGTAATTCTTTATAAAAAGGAACACTCCGATCGCGATCGAGACCCCTATATAGCTGAAATTAAACAAGTAGAAGATATTATCTTTGGTCAGCCAAAGAGTGATCGCTACCGCCTCGAATATCGCGAGCATTATTAACGGCAAAGAATACTTTCTCATAAGAACCCCATTACAATAATACACCCGGAACCAATGTTCCGGGTGAAAGGTTATTATTCATATTTACTTATTATGTAATCGGGTCTTACGGCAGAATCATCGATGCTCCAGACCTCATCTGACTCGGTGTAGCAGATTATACCTATATCGCCTGACTGAACCCACAGATTATAACTGTCGTTCTCCCAACAGATACCCCAGAAATCACTCTTTCTGCAAGGCTCGAAGGTGAACACTTCATTGTCATTTTCGGAATATATATTTACGACGATCATCTGATCGTGCTGAGTCATATATGCATAATACTTGCCGTCATAACTTGAAGTTTTCTCGATTGTAAAGCTGCCATACTCTGTTCCGGGAGCAGATGCGGAAACCAATGTGCAGGAACACATAATAAAAACCGCTACTATACTTAACAGAACCGAAAGAATCTTTCTCATTATCTTATCTCCTTAACCAGAAGAATTTATCCCCAGGGACCATTGCCGTAACTGACGGATACTACAGTTCCGTGCTCGTCGAGTTCCATCCAATACCCGTGACCGTCCTCGTCAAAGCAGACCCATCCGGGTCTTCTCAAAGCCACGTGTCCGTATTTCTTTTCGACATCCATTATGTTGTGACCGACAATGAACCAATCGTTATATCTTAAGTCAGTCGGATGTGAAGCACAGAACAGCGCGTACATCCCGCCGATTACCAAGCAGGCAAAAATGGCTATGATCATCCCTGTGACTTTCTGATGCTTGCGCTTCTTAACAAAGAAAAGAACAATAAACACTGCGAGAAGAACCAGTATCAACGCCCCTATTCCCACAGAAAATATAATCTGTGTTACTGCATGATCCATAAGAAATGTTTATCGTAACCCCCAATATAGATTTCGAGTGTTATTATTATTGCATGGAGGGAAGATAAATGAACTGGAAATTTGTAAGAATTATTACGTTGCTTATACTGGCGTGCTTTATCGGATTTATTCTTTACAATCTTTACGACAGCCTGACTTATTCGGGAAATTATCCATACCCTACGATCGCCGGTGATGTAACCGACTGGAAGGACAGATTCTTTATCGGAGTGTTCTTCCTGTGGCCGTTTTATACGATCCCCCTTATTGCAGATATAGTGTTGTTAATAATCTCGTGCATTAAGTTAAGATCAGCGGTAAAATAACATCTGCACTCTATCAGGAAGATTCGGAGGACTTATGGCTGCTGATGTAAAGTTTACGGTAAAAAAGGCAACGGATGAACAGGCTCTCATCCCTGCTACTGTTAGTGAGGAATTGGAGACAGAATTCGTTAAGAAGACAAAGTCGTCCTCCATCAAGCTTATCCCGATATCATTCATTGTCGCGGCAGTTATACTCGCGATCATCTTCGTGGTCGTATATTTCTTCAACAGACTGATAATAAGTGCATTGGCGCTTTTCTGCATCTTCTTTCCCATTTATTCGATATACGACGCGATCGCCACATCAAAGGCGCTCAAGAATCACGATTACGAATTCTTCTACGGTGAAGTAATCGGAAAGACAGACAGCGACAATTATGTGATCAGAGGTCTTGAAGAATGCAAGATCAGCGTCCTGTTCGGCAAAAAAGAATACAACGCAGGTGACCGCGCCATCGTCGCAAGGGTCAAGGACGATCTTAGCATCATCTCCGAAAAGTGATTACTCCGCTTCCCGTTATCGAAGATAAACACTCCTGATAAAGTGAATCAAACGGATGCTTTAAGACTTCATCTTTATCGCTGAAATGCCTGTAGAAAGTCTTTCTTGATATCCGGGCTTCCTGCGTGTAAATGTGGAGGCTCAAGGACAGTTTATTACGGGCACTATAAAAGAAGGCGGCGAACAGCACTGCCAAATAGGAAATCATGGCATAGCTGTTGATACAATTCTTGATTGGATTGCTTTAAAATGCGAATTACGTTAGTATGATGCAATGAATGGTCTGGGTTTGAATAGTAAGAAAAGCGATCGACTCTATATTATCAGCCTGGTTTTTGCCATAGGGCTGTTTCTGTTCACTCATCTTTATAAACTGGACAGTATCTTAGATATGTGGAACACAGATGAAGTTGGTCTCATTCTCAATGTTCAAAGTCTTGCAAAGTATGGAACTGACAGATATGGGAATTCTTTTCCTATGTACCCCATCAATTATATAGGGGAACAAAGTCCTCTGTTTACATATCTGTATTTAATTGTATATAAGCTTTTTGGCTATTCGAGATTTTCCATACGAATGCTTACAGTAGTTTTTTCGATGATAGCAACTTTCTATTGGGGCAGGATCTATTATCTTTTGGGAACCAATAAACGCAAGAATACATTGATGATGGTTTTTGCGATGGCAGGTTTTCCTACAATAGTTTTATTGATGAGACTCGGGCTCGATTGCAATCTTATGTTTACGCTAACCCCGATATTTTTCTTTTATCTATTAAGGGCTGTTTACTCCGGAACAAATAAGGACTATGTTATTGCAGGCATTGCAGCCGGTATTATTCTTTATTCATACATTCTTTCTCACCTGATACTGCCTTTTTTCCTGCTCTTTGTATTCGTTTATCTTATACGAATCCGCAAAATCCATAAAAGCAATATCATTGCTTTTATGATTCCGGTTATTTTGTTAGCAATTCCTCTTATTCCATTTCATATAGTAAATACATTCAGACTCGAACCGTTTTCTGTTTTTGGTATTTCCTATGTAAGCACTCCTGATAACAGAACTTCAGAAATCAGTGCATTGCAGATTCCGTCTCAGTTATTGATTAACTCTATTCCTCTTTTATTTTTTGATGCACAACCTTATTCGACTATTTCTTATTTTGGAACTATTCATTGGATTAGTTTGCCATTCTTTATACTGGGACTAATACGCGGAACAAAAAAGACAGTAAACTGCTTTAAGAAGAAAGAATTCAATATGACCTCTTTGGTTACTATCTGGTTTTATGCAGTTTACTTAAGTAATAGTATGATCCTTGGAAAGGCTTATAGATTTAATCCAATCTTTTTCTCTGTAATATATTTGACGATTGAAGGAATTAATGAGTTTTTAGATCAGATTAGTGATAAGAAACGCAAAGCTGCATCTGTCGCAATTGGAATTTGTTATGCCGTCAGCATTATGGGTTTTGCGATTTTCTATTTAGGTGGTTATTATACTCATAATTATTTACCTCAGTCTGTCGACGAGTATTGTGCTTATGATATGACGAATGCATTAATCCGCGCTGAAGAATTGAGAACTGAGATCGGTGACAGAGATTTATATATCGGTAATTTCTGTTCTGTTCACGCACACTATCAGCTGGCATTAGATATCGACTCCAAAGATTTTTATCTGGATAAGAATGGTCAGGTTAGAGCAGATTATGAATCAGTCTACGGTAATAATTATTTCTATCTTGTAAGCGATCCATGGGATTCTGATATATATATGGTCAACGAAGGTAATACAGATTATTGCCAAATGCTTACAGACAGAGGATTTACGAATGAATACGTCGACCATTACTACATTTTCTATAAAACTGACCTATAATACACAGGTAATGAGCCCTGCGTCACAGCAAACCGCTTATGAGTATCACTATTATCAGAACAGGGAGAATATATTTAAAGTAAAAGATAAGCTTCCGGCTCATCTTAATTCCCGTACCGGTGTTGGTCTCCTTAAGATAATTATCGGCACCCCAGCCGAACTTCGTCGTACAAAACAGCACGAAGATCAGAGAACCCAGCGGAAGCAGCAGATTGCTTACGAGAAAATCCTCGCTGTCCATAATGCCACGCTCTCCGATAAGATGAACATCCTTAAGCACATTAAAGCCGAGTACACAGGGGATGCCCGTGATCAGCATGATGAGCCCGTCTATGTTAACTGCCTTTTTCCTGCTCCAGCCGAAGCTGTCCATCGACACTCCGACTATATTCTCGAACACTGCAAGCACCGTGGAGAAACTCGCGAAAGTCATGAAAACAAAGAACAAAGTACCCCACATCATTCCGCCCGGCATATCGATAAAGACACAGGGCAACGTAATGAAGATCAGCGACGGTCCTTCCGAAGGTTCTATCCCGAACGAGAAACATGCCGGGAATATGATAAGTCCGGATACGATCGCCACCAAAGTATCCAGCACACAGATCTGAACGGCCTCTCCGGTAAGAGAATTCTCTTTGGACATATAACTTCCGAATACTTCTATCGCGGCTATACCGAGACTCAGCGTAAAGAACGCCTGATTCATAGCGGCCGTGATCACATTCAGCAACCCCGCCTCCCTGATACTTTCAAGGTTCGGCAACAGGTAGAACTTCATGCCTTCCGATGCGTTCTCCAAAGTCAGACCCTTTACGGCAAGTGTGATTATGAGAAGTATGAGTCCTGTCATCATGAACTTGTTTACTCTTTCGAGTCCGTTCCTGACACCGAAGCTTAAGACGACAAATCCGGCGATAACCGTTATCGCCATGAAGATCAGCATTTCGACAGGATTGGCAAGCATATCCGAGAACACAGCTGTCACTTCAGCCGGAGTCTTATCAATAAAAACGCCTGTAAGGAACTTCCAGAAGTACGCGAGCATCCAGCCTGCGACCGTGGTGTAGTACATCATAAGCAAGCAGCTTCCGAAAAGGCAGATCCAGCCGTGAAGGTGCCACTTGCTGCCCTTCTTTTCGAGAGCTTTGTATCCGTCGACGATCGTCTTTCCGCTCGCGCGGCCGATGCTTAACTCCATCGTAAGCACAGGCAGCCCCATTACCACAAGGAAAAGCAGGTAAAACAGCACGAAAACAGCGCCGCCGTTCTGTCCGGCAACATAAGGAAACTTCCACACATTGCCGATACCGATGGCACACCCGGCACTTACGAGTATGAATCCTATTCTGCTGCCGAAGCTCTCGCGTTTCTTTTCCATCTGTTCCGTCCTTATTACGTCGCCACTATCATACAACGTTCGGAACGCTCTGTGAAATCTTTACTGTTGTTTATTGAATTAGTGTTTCAACCACAGTGCCTTCTAAAATATCCTCTACTGTATCTAAGACCCAAACTCTAAAACCACAATTAACCAGCAACAAAAAAGCCCGTGTGAATGCTATTGAAAAAGTTTACCAAGTGATATTGAAATTGTTTACCACCTTCGCTACTGAATTAGTTTACCATCCTTAGTGAAGGAAAGCCAACCACTGGAGCCCCGGCCGGGGCTCCATTGGTTGGACGGCTCATTCAAGATCAAAATCTTCCACTTCGCCTTTAAGACGTCTTATGTCATCATCTCGACTATCGAGAGCTCTTTCTACCCAA
>JAGAXM010000004.1 GCA_017940895.1 Clostridiales bacterium
ACCCAGTATGCTCTGCCTGCTTCATCAGCGGATCTGTTCAGTGTGTTGGAATAAAGTCTGTCAACGAAGCCGTCAATCGTATTTCTGGATGCGCCTGCGACCTGAGTAGCGGGAGTGGATTCAGAAGATCCGCACTGTACTGTCCAGTGAACATCACCTTCGCCGCCTGCTGAACCGTGACCATCGGGACTTGTGTTCAGGGGAAGGAGTGTGTACTCATTGCACTGGTCATTTGTTCTTGTGTTGCAGGGAAGCGATGATGCGAGGGATGTTGTACCGGCGATCATTGTTACTGCGATTGCTACTGTCATTACCTTTGCTACGATTGATGTTGCCTTCTTCATTTTGTTTTACTCCTTAAGTTTTAACCTTTTGTGAATTTGTTTTGTTTGTTATGGCTATATTGTGCTGTGGATTAAGGGGCAAACCAATCAGTAATAAAGTCGGGAAATGTCGCTTAAGCAACACATCGGACGGGATGTGTCGGAATTGATAGTAAAAAACTTAAATTCATTGAAGCAAAAAGTTCAAAACTGATAATCAAATATCATTTATAATCCTAATATGACTTATCAGGCGCGCAAAAGAGTGGCTGTGCTTATGGGGCAGCCCGAAGAATATGCTTATGAGCTCTTCTTGAAGGGCTTTATCGAGGAAGCCTTCAAATGCGACCTCGATGTGTGCGTCTTTGCCATGTACATCAAATATCAGGACACGCCGGCCAGGTCGGTGGGTGAGTCTTCTATATTTAAGTTAATAGATTATGAGAAGTTCGACTGTATTGTCGTGATGGCGGACTCTATCCAGACGAAGGACGTCGCGAGACGGATCGAAGAGGAGCTGCACGCGAAGTACCGGGGGGAGGTGCTTTTCGTTGATAAGGAGAGCAAGTACTTCCAGTCGATACACATAGACAACTACGTGTCGGAGAAGAAGGTCGTGACGCACCTTATCGAGAAGCATGGGCTCAAGGACATCGCTTTTCTTACGGGAAAGAGCTGGCACCCTCATTCGAAAATAAGGCTGCAGGCGTACAAGAACGCGCTCGAGGAGCATGGTATCCCGGTAAACGAGAACCGCATCTTCTACGGGGACTTTTGGTACACGAGCGGCGAGAGTCTCGCAGAGAGCCTCGCATCGAACCCTGAAGATATGCCCGAGGCGGTGGCGTTCGCTAACGACTGCATGGCTTTGGGATTCGCGAAGAGAATAACTTCTAAGGGATTCAAGATCCCTGAAGATATAAAGATAGTAGGCTTCGATACTAATGTAGAGGGCAAGCATGCGCCGATACCTCTCACATCAGTTCCTATGACCAGTAAACATCTGGGCATGAACGCGGCGGTGTTCGCGGATGCCATGATCAGGGGCAAGGAGCCTATGCTGTTCAAGGAGGATCCGGATCTGTTCATCGGAGGCACGTGCGGGTGCGGATGCGACAGCGCGAAGCCGTATTATGAGACAAGAAGTTCCTGGGACACGGAGCTGTCGCTGGGAACGATATTCTCACCCTTTAATAATATGGATGAGGACATGATCGGTCAGACGACGTATACAGGTCTTATCAGTACGATCTTCTCGAATCTGCATCTGATAAGAGGATTTGATTCGTTTAGTTTATGCCTTAATCCGTCACTCGGTAACGAGTCATGGGGCGGATTCGAAGATAACATCATGGAAGTTATAAGGTGCGGTGCGGAGAATGACAACAACGACCGTATCTTAAACGACAGTTACTTCCCCAGAACTGACATGCTGCCCGAACTGTACACTCCGCATGAGAAACCGTCTGTCTATTACTTCATGCCGCTGTTCTTCGACGATACGATATTCGGTTACGGGGCAGTCAGATATGAGGACCGCGTGACTGTCATCTCACAGGAGTACCGCGCATGGCTTAAGAGTGTATCGAGGGGGATCGAGTGCTTCAGAAGAAGTGATGCCCTGATCGGATCGTCGCAGATCGCAAGACGGGGAATCACGACCGACAGTCTTACGGGTCTTAATAACTATAAGGGTTTCCTTGAGAACGCGGAGACGTTCCTGCACCTGATGAAGAATAACGGCGACTATATGGGCGCGCTCGCGATAGATATTAAAGACTTAAAGAAGATCAACGAGACATACGGACGAACCGAGGGGGATAGGGCGATCGTGACGGTCGCAAGTGCACTCGAAAGTGTGTTCGCGTCACGTAATTGTATGTGTTTCCGTGCGGGCAACGATGAGCTTGTGGCTTTAAGGATCACACGTGATCCGGATGAGCAGGAATTGCTCGCGGAGAAGGATAAGCTTCTCGACCGTCTCGTCGAGGTCCGGGCTGAGAGTGACGCCGCTTATAATATAGAGCTATATTATGCGAGCGAGAGCGGGAGTCCTTCTTCCACAGAGGAGGTCGAGAGGCTCGTCAATGTCGCGATCTCGCGTAAGAATACCAATAAGACTCAGTATAAGATCACAGCAGGAGCTGCGCTTACCGAAGAGGAGCAAAGGGAGGCTCTTGTCGTTAGCGATATCCTCGACAATAACCGTATCATCTATCACTTCCAGCCTATCGTAGACGGAAAGACCGGAGAGATCTATGCGTATGAGGCTCTGATGCGGGCCGAGACCGATCCGTATCTCGCACCGCCGGTGGTTCTCAGGTACGCGCAGTTCTACGGGCGTCTCTATGACGTCGAGAAGGCAACATTCTCAGGTGTAATCAGCACAATGCGTAAGAATGAGGGAACACTTCGCGCGGGTAAGAAGGTATTTATTAATTCAATACCGGGATTCATGCTTCGAGGCGAAGATCTCAATATGCTCGAGGAATATGTCGGGGTACACCCGTCGTCGATCGTCGTTGAGTTGACTGAGCATTCAGAAATCACTGATGAAGACTTGAAACAGATGAAGAGCGACTACGAGCGAATCGGAATTGAGACCGCTGTTGATGACTACGGTACGGGATATTCGAATGTTACTAACTTGCTCAGATATGCGCCGGATTACGTGAAGATCGACCGCGAACTGCTGTCGGGAATCGAGGACTCGCCGCAGAAACAACACTTCGTAAGAGATATCATCGAGTTCTCGCACAATAACGGTATCAAGGCTTTGGCCGAGGGAATAGAGACTCGCGACGAGATGAAGACCGTTGTAATGCTCGGAGTCGATCTGATCCAGGGATACTATATCGGTATGCCCGCTAAAGAGATGGTGCAGTCTATCAATTCACTTGTAGTTGATGAGATACACAGGTTCGCGTCGCTGAAGCAGCAGGGCCTGTAGGGAATATTTAATAACCCATTGACATGATAGGTAAATAGTATTAATATATTTCCAATTGAGTTTGAGGAAATCAATTGGAGGTAATTCTATATGAGTAAAGTATATACATCCGCGGCGGAACTGATCGGCAAGACGCCTCTTCTCGAGTTGACACACATCGAGGAGAAGTACGGACTTAAGGCTAAGATCCTTGCCAAGCTTGAGTATTTCAATCCCGCAGGTTCTGTTAAGGACCGTATCGCGAAGGCAATGATCGAGGACGCAGAGGCTTCAGGTAAGCTCAAGCCCGGTGCAACGATCATCGAGCCTACATCAGGTAATACAGGTATCGGACTCGCATCAGTTGCAGCTGCCAAGGGCTATAAACTCATTATCACAATGCCTGAGACGATGAGCGTTGAGCGCCGCCAGATCATGAAGGCATACGGCGCGGAGCTCGTTCTTACAGAGGGCGCTAAGGGTATGAAGGGCGCTATCGCCAAGGCTGAGGAGCTCTCTAAGGAGATTCCTAATTCATTCATCCCCGGTCAGTTCGTAAACCCTGCAAACCCTGCTATCCATAAGGCTACAACAGGTCCCGAGATCTTCGAGGATACAGACGGTGAAGTAGATATCTTCGTCGCAGGTGTAGGTACAGGCGGAACAATCACAGGTACAGGTGAGTATCTTAAGGAGCAGAAGGCTTCCGTTAAGGTAGTAGCTGTAGAGCCTGCTGATTCACCGGTTCTTTCTAAGGGTACTGCAGGACCTCACAAGATTCAGGGTATCGGCGCGGGATTCGTACCTGATGTTCTTAATACAGCAGTCTATGATGAAGTATTCCCTGTAACTAATGAGGATGCATTCGCTACAGGTCGTGAACTCGGAAGATCCGAGGGTGTACTGGTCGGTATCTCTTCCGGTGCCGCGCTGTTCGCTGCAATCGAACTTGCCAAGAGACCTGAGAACGAGGGTAAGACGATCGTTGCTCTGCTGCCTGATACAGGAGACAGATATCTGTCTACAGCACTCTTTAGTGAGTAAACAACGGATTCGAGTTAAGAATTAAGAGATTAAGACTGACAGCCTTCGAGCGCAAGCTCGGAGGCTGTTTATATCCATTCTTTTTTATTAAGAGGTTTAAGATAGTTTTTGTTTAGATCTCTTGAATTTCCAAAGAATTCAAGCTCGGATGGAGATAATCCATCTGAATTCATTTTTAACATTAGTAGTTTCATGGAACAAATCAGATCAGCAGCTTGGAATAATCTGTAATCGCGAGGTTTGGCATTAATAAACTTTACATCTTGAAAGAAAGCATTGAACACGGTCGAAAGAAGTTTGCTTACTTCGTGTTGACCATTGTCATAGTAGATTTTGATTGTGTCGTAAGAAGAGAATTCAGAATCATTCTCACGAATAAAAGCTGAGATTTGCTTTGAAAGATTACCGACGGCCTCTATTGAGTCTTCATAATGTTTTTTCTCAATATAAAATGATTTGTATCTTATGTTGGTATGCTTAATGAACGTTATCATTGAGTTGAAAATTTTCCGTCTGGTATTAATAGTTTCGTATGTATATCCGTTTTCTCTACGGATAATTGGACCGGTGTGGACACAGTGATCTGGATAGCCGAGATCTGTAAGCTGATTAGAGAGCTTATTAAGTTGGTCAGTAATATCTTCTGACTGATTATGAAATACCATGGATATGATGTAATAGGGTGAATGGACTTTATACTTGCCGAAGTCACCAGATTCATCAATAAAGATACTTAATTCGTTCATATAATCTTATCTAATCCCTTATACAATAAAGGCGGGGAACATCCCCGCCGACGATGGACCAGGATCTTACGACCAGCCCCAACTGATGCCATGCATCAATCTTCATAAATAATATAGCAAGGATTATTAGCTAGGTGCATTACAAGTTTGTAAACAATGAGTTGGGTAATAGCAACAGACAGTTTCTTTAACAAGAAAAATCCTCTCTATATAATGTAAATACAGTTACTTGATAGGGAGGATTTTTGTATGGAGATTAAAGAGATTCTGAAGGGGTTAAGGGAGAAGAACGGGCTGACACAGGATGAATTGGCGGAGAAGGTATTGGTTACCAGACAGGCGGTGAGCCGTTGGGAGACAGGTGAGACGCAGCCGAATACTGAGACACTGAAGCTTCTATCTAAAGAATACAATGTGTCGATCAATACATTGCTCGGTTCGCCGAGACAACTGATCTGCCAGTGCTGCGGAATGCCGCTTACGGAAGATGAGATGATCAGCCGTGAGCCGGACGGAGTATTCAATGATGATTACTGCAAGTGGTGTTATACGGATGGTGCGTTCGTATATTCGGATAAGTCGGCACTGATCGATTTTATGCTCGGTCATATGCCGAATCCTGAGAATACTCCTGATGAAGAAAGACGGGTGCAGTTCGATGGGTATCTGTCGCAGCTTAAGCATTGGGCATGAGGTTTGTACTATAATGATTGTCGATGGATAATTCCTTACGACAAAAAGATAAATACTATTGGCTCAAGTGCGTGATCGTCGCGGTTGTATTCGCGGCGGTCATACTTCTAATACATAAGCCGATGGATATCATCTCGGATGATGCGGTGCATGTGGGCAGTGGGATTAAGATAAGCGGATTGTTCGAGTTTATGCGCGCTCGGGTTTACGGAGTAGGACGTTTCCTGACAGATGCGGCTGGGTATATAGGACTGTGCATGCCTTTCCGGGTATGGAAGTGCCTTGATACACTCATTTATGTCGCTATTCTCTTGGTAATATGGGATCTGTTCACTGACAGGTCAGTGGGAATGCTCGCGGTGACGGCTGCGGGGATATGCATGTTCCCGATAACGCACTATTTAAGTTCTGCAGGCTATATCATGACGACTGCGAACTATATCTATCCGCTGCTCGCACTGCTTATCGGATTCGCGCCGGTTATCAGGACTATACAGGACAGGCGGGTTAATGTGATCCATCATGTGGCAGCGGTGCTCGGGATAATCTTCGCGTCTAATCAGGATCAGAGTGCGGTAATAGCGATAGGCGGATTCCTGTTGATCGCAGTCTCTAGTCCATTGCTTGTGTCAAAAGAAGACCGCAAGCGAGTTCTTCGAATAACCATAATCTATCTTGTTGTGGCGGTCATATCATATGCATTTATGTTTCTTACACCGGGACATATGTCAAGGATGGGTGACACTACAGAGATGGAAAGATGGCTGCCGCAGTATTCTGATTGGGGATTCGGCACCAAGGTGTGTGAAGGACTCGCGACAACGTTCGCGAATATCTTCTTCCAGCGACCTACGCTCTTTATGTGGTTCTGTTACCTTATCCTGATTACTGTATTCATCGAGAATCGTAGCAAGGCTATTATTCCCGGACTTCTACTCACAGTCGTGCTTGCATGCTCGGCGCTGGATTACTCTTGGTTTATAAGATTTTACGATTACACTCTCGGTCTTCCAGATCTGGTCCCGTTAAGTGAGAATCCGCTGCCGTTCATCATCTCGATGGTGATATTCATTCTTATGATCTTGTCAGTTCTGTCACTGTATAAGACGAACCGCAAGCTGTGCATTACACTTGTAATTCTTAATATCCTCGGCTTCGGTTCGAGATTCATGATGGGCTTCTCTGCTACGCTGTTCGCATCATCATATAGAACGTTCACATTCCAACTGTTTTGTTTCCTGATCTGCGATGTCGTAATGATTAACAGAATATTAAAGAAAACCGACGGTAAATCATATTGATTTACTATAGTGACGTGAGTATAATAAAGCACGCTTAATATTAAAAATACTTTATTATTTATATATAGGTGGGGCTTTGGACAATAGTGAGAAGATGAATAAGGTGCAGCAGAGCTGGCTACTTAGGGCTTTGCTGATTATGCTACTCGATATTATGGTAATCGGGGCAGCGTTCTTCTCGGCTTTTCTGCTTCGATTCGATTTCCAGTTCTCGGTGGTGCTCAAGGAGTACCTTTATGCGTACCTGTTGGTAGTACCGATAATGTCCATCATGACGATTACGGTATTTTGGCTCTTCCGCCTCTACCACAGTATTTGGTCCTATGCTTCGATCAATGAGCTTATCCGTCTGATGCTGGCGTGGGGTGTGCTCGGCGTATTCGGCATCATATTCATCTGCGTTGAAGACATAGTCAACAGAGGAAGCAGATCCGTTCCCGCATCCGTATGGATCATGGGACTTTTCTTCGCGGCTATGGGTACTACGGCGATCCGATTCGTCTACAGACTTATGCGCCATATCTCCACTGCGCGTACTGCGGTCACTGCAAACAGTAAGGGCATCCGCAACGTCATGGTAATAGGTGCGGGTGCCTGCGGCAAGGACGTAATACAAGAGTACAAGATGAGCGAGAACCTGACATCCAAGGTCTGCTGCGTAATCGACGATAACCCTGAGAAGAAGGGCAGAATGCTCGAAGGAGTCGAGATCGTCGGCAACCGTAACGATATCCCGAAGATGGTCGGCAAGTACGACAT
Source organism: Clostridiales bacterium (assembly GCA_017940895.1). Classification (GTDB taxonomy): domain Bacteria; phylum Bacillota; class Clostridia; order Saccharofermentanales; family Saccharofermentanaceae; genus Saccharofermentans. The sequence continues at coordinate 7,796 of JAGAXM010000004.1, forward strand.
CGACGATATCGTATTCGCGATACCGGCTGCGACAGGACTCGAGCGTAAGGATATCCTCAACATCTGCTCCAATACAGGATGTAAGGTGCGCGTTATCCCCGGCATCTACCAGCTTGTAGACGGCACGGTATCCCTGAAGAAGACCCGTGACGTACAGATCGAAGACCTTCTCGGGCGAGATACGATCAAGACCAACATGGAAGGCATCAGAAGCTACATTAACGGCAAGGTCGTAATGGTAACGGGCGGAGGCGGATCCATAGGCTCCGAGCTTTGCCGCCAGATAGCGAAGGCAGCCCCGAAGCTTCTTATTATCTTCGATATCTACGAGAACAACGCATTCTGGATAGAGCGCGAGCTAAGAGCGAAGTACGGCGAGAAGCTTAATATGATCGCTCTCATTGGCTCAGTCCGTAACACGAACCGCGTCAATTCCATTATGGAGACATATCACCCCGACATCATCTTCCATGCGGCTGCACATAAGCACGTTCCGCTCATGGAGGACTCGCCTAACGAGGCCATCAAGAACAATGTCGGCGGCACATATAAGATGGCGGAGGCGGCACTTCGATGGGGAGTTCAGAGGTTCGTTCTCATCTCCACAGATAAGGCTGTAAATCCCACCAACATCATGGGAGCATCCAAGCGCATCTGTGAGATGGTAGTCCAGATGATGGACCGCCGCGCTCAGAAACAGTTTGATGCGGGCGAGGTCAAGGTAAGAACCAACTTCTCAGCAGTTCGATTCGGTAACGTCATCGGCTCGAACGGCTCAGTACTTAAGATATTCGAGAAGCAGATAGCAGCGGGAGGCCCCGTCACTGTTACTGATAAGAACATCATCCGCTACTTCATGACCATCCCCGAGGCCGTGGCACTCGTAATGGAGTCCGGCGTATATGCGAGGGGCGGCGAGATCTTCGTGCTCGATATGGGCGACCCGGTCAAGATCGACGATGTCGCGAGGAAGATGATCAAGCTCTCAGGCTACGTGCCTGACGTTGACATCAAAGTAGAGTATACGGGACTTCGCCCCGGCGAGAAGATGTACGAGGAGCGCCTCATGGACGAGGAAGGCTTAAGGCAGACCGAGGAGAACCCTGAGATCTCCATCGCCGAGCCCATCAAGATGGACGACGAGTGGGTCGCAGAGAAGCTTGTTAAGCTCGATGAAGCCGCCAAGAAAGAAGTCAGCAACATAAGAGAACTCGTAGCCGAGATAGTGCCTACGTATAAGCCGGGGAATAAGTCTAACTGATCATGTGGTGCGTTATCCAGGTCTTAACCGGTAAGGAAGAGAAGATACGTCACGCATGCGAGAAATACATAGACAGCGACATCCTGGATGAGACCTTCATACCGTTCAGGAAATGCAGAAGGAAGCGTAACGGAGTCTGGAAAGACGAGAAGACCATACTCTTCCCGGGATATGTATTCCTGATAACAGAACACCCCAACGAGCTTTACAATCAGCTTCGAAGAGTCGAGGGCATGACCAAGCTCCTGAGAGCTGACAGAACTATCTTGGAACTAACAAGAAACGAGGAAGAACTCCTCATTAACCTAGGAGGCGAGAACCACATTGTTGAGATGTCCTACGGCTACATAGAAGGCCAGAAGGTCAACATAACCCAAGGTCCCGTTAAAGGCCTCGAGGGCGAGATTCGTAAGATCGACCGCCACAAGAGGTCCTGTATTGTAGAAATTGATATGTTCGGTCAGAAGACCAGGATGACCGTGGGCCTTGAGATAGTGGAGAAGAAGTAAGCTCCGTTTTTTGTAATCTCTTTATAAATATATTATAATAATAGTTCGTAGACTTGCAGCCAATCATCGCACCGCCGTGTTGTCTGTTGTGCCATATAGGCACGTAAGAATCGTATCGAACAGCATTCGATATGTAGAAAAGTATACGAGAAATCCGGGGGCATTAAGAATAGACTACATCATCATGGCTAATTGCATACCAATATGGTTCTTCGTAGTGGCTGCACTCGTTGCCATGACAGCGGGCATCATATCCAAGAAATGGTCAGTAGGGCTACTGATGGGTTATGTTCTGATAATCCTGGGTGAGACGGTAATATTTAGAACTCATACAGTACGTCAGGTCTTCCAACCACAACTCTTTTGGTCCTATGAAGTATGGGATATCCAGAAGGAACAGATACTGGCCAATATATTGGCTTATATCCCTCTGGGTTTGATCGCCGGAAAATTGTGGAGATGGAAAGGGTTCTTAACTGGATTAGGACTCTCGGTAATAACAGAGTTACTTCAATTAATAACTCGTAGAGGACTATTTGAGTTTGACCCTGGAGAGATATTAGGGACAACTCGCCTCAGCCCTTATAAATCAAGGGTTTCGGGACTTTGATAAAGTCGATTGTACTATTTTTGTTCATTTTAGACCATAGAACAATCGCTAGCGAAACTACGAATCTAACTTGAGTAAGTTAAGCGTCTCAATGTAAATCCATAGCAGCCTTTTCCTATCGTCATCAAGATTTGTGTAGAAATCGATAAGACGAAGTACCTGAGGATCGAAGGAACCGGAGAAGTCAAAAGGTGCTGAGGGCATCTTATCAATATCACCCTCAAGCAGGAACTCAGGAGTAACCTGAAGAACATTACAGATCGTCATGATCCTATCAGCCGTTGGAGAAGTGTTCTTACGTTTCCAATCTGAGATAGTGCTATAAGAGATACCGGTAAGTTCAGAAAAAGCCTTCTGAGACAAGTGGCGTTCCTTCATTATCTGAAAGATACGTTCGCTAATGGACATGGATGAA
>JAGAXM010000020.1 GCA_017940895.1 Clostridiales bacterium
CACGGCGGACCATTGACCTGTAGGTAACCAATCCACGTATATCAGAGTGGCCAAGGCCGAGAACTGATACTCCATAGCTCTTCTAAGATGTTTTCAGATACAACTAAATATTGGTATTGACATAGGTCATTACATATCAGCTTTATGCGATCACTTACAGTATTAAAGATATGATCCTGAGTGTAGTCCTTATCATGGTTGCCCGTGACAAAATGAATGTTTTTACAATTGATCCGGTTTCTTAGCTCCCGTACCTTTTCTTTATTGATATGACAGGAAAAATCTCCGACAAATATGAATGATCCGTTTTTGGGAACAACATCATTAATGTTGTTGATGATTTTGTCTTCCATCTCTTCTGTAGAAGTGAATGGGCGATTATTAAAAACTATAATATTATCGTGGCAGAAATGAGTGTCCGCCATAAAGAAAATTTCTCCGTGTAGTGTAAGCTTCATAAACTAACCCTTCTTACCAACCTTGTTACTACAATAATAATTATTTTTGTAAATCAAATGTGTCTGAAACGGGGACATTTCCCCCTGTGAAAACCATTAATATCAAAGCATATCCACAAATAAGGGGGAGAATCAGTATGTTTGATGATGATGAGAACAGAGACAGGTATGAATCTATGATAGATAAGCTAAGAGACTTCGGTTTATCAAAAAAAGACTCTGATGACAAGGATGAGGAAGAAGACAGTGTAACAAAAGCTGAAGAATTATCCCGAAAGATGGCTGATATTGCACAATCTATAGATCGCAGAATAAACCGCGAGATAGATAAAGTCTATGAATCAAGACCTGAAAGCCCGGAGATGCTTGGAAAGTGCCTGAGCGAGAGTATGTTATTTGATATAGATGATAAAGCGAAGTTTTATTATGAAAAACTGCTGCAGATCGATATATCTCAATATGGCTTTGAAGCGCTAAAAGCGAGAGCTGAGTATGAACTGGTTGATCCGGTCTTTTACCAAGAATCTTTGGTTCCGATTATTACGCGGTTGAAAGAGAATTATTCTGAAGATGAAGAGGGATGGTTGATGGAGGCAGTGTTTGAGGAGAAACTGAAACACTATGACAAGGCTTGCGAATTGTTGGAAACGGCAAAAGACAATGTAAGGAATCCGTCTCAAATTGTTAAGAAGTTGATTGAGTTAAGAAGAAAAAGAGGAGAATACTCAGAATGTCATAAATTGATTATGGAGTATTGTGATCTTCCCTGCAGATCGGATGATCTGTCTGATCAAAATAATGAGTATGAGGATATGTTTGTAGATTTGGAAAGAATAAAAACCGGAGAACTGTTATCCCGGGTTTCTCAAGGTGCGAAGGTGGATGAGACTTCATATCTGAACATAATCAGGCGCTATGAAGAATTGTTGGGGACATCAAGATACAGTGGTGAATACAGTAGCAGAGAAGTAAAAGATGCGATAGAGAGTCTGGAGAACTTAATAGAAGTTTTCGCGAAGTGAAAGAGAGTATGAATCAGGAGGTTTAAGAATGAGCGGGACTAAAATGGCTTCCACTGGTTTGTTGATAATAGCACAGAGAAGCGGCAGCATGATCTGTACTTCTGTAGATCTCAATAATCAAATCCCCGACTGTTCGTCAATATCGGAAAACATAGAGGATGTTGTATCCGTAGTTCTGGTAACAGATGTTTATCATACTGATCTGTTTGCAAGGTCAGATATAGGCAAAGCAGTTGTTTTCAACAGTTCGGTGCTGATGGATAAAGACGGGAAATGCGTTGAAAGACTCGATATCTTTAGCGGGAAACGTAGAGGAAATCTGATGTATCTGAAAGTTTATGAGAATTCCGATATTGATTACAAAGAGTATTTCCGCATCCATAATCTGCCGACACCCGGATTTTACATTGTGTAGTGCCACAGGAGCAAAAGTATGAGTAATCGTAATTATATAAAAGATGAACAACTGCTGGATTATGTAAAGTTCCAGGCAAATAGGATTGATAACGGATTTACCGAGGAGGAGTTAAGTCGGGTAGATTCGGTTTTTATGGATTATCATGAGCCGGTCACTCCTTGTTGGTTGCACGAAACCAAGCCCCTGAAGAAACTCAAGGAAGTGACAATAAGGTTCGCCGGGATCTCTGATGTACACTATGATCAGTTTAAAGAACATGAGAATCTTGAAGAAGTGACTCTTGATAATTGCAGCGTTTGGAATCCGCATAGATTGGCAGAACTTAATCTTAAGAGTCTGACATTATACAATTGTCATATAGAGGATTATTCTTTTATTAGTAAGATGAGTGAATTGCGTCATCTGACGATAGTTCATGATAATGTTGATGCCGGTGTTATAAATACACTTAAAAATCTGGAGTATCTGAATATCTCGTCTTCAACGATTAATAATTATGAAGAATTGAATCTTCGTTCGTTGCGTGATTTATATATAGATGGTTCTAATATAAAGAATTTGAAGTTTTTAAGGAGGATGCCGAAGCTTGAGACTTTGGGTATTGATGAAGACCAATACTTTCAGAATAAGTTCCGAATCATCTTTATGGTTTTAAAAAGAGTTGAAGTCCTTCTGGACGGTCTGATAGATTTGGGTTCTCTGATTCGAAGTGCTCCTTGGGATTGGTTGAAGTCAGCATGATATATTTGACAGGCGATAAACACGGATGGCTCGGGGTTCGCGACCTGGATGCCGGAAACTGGCCTGAAGGGCAGTCTCTGACCAAGGATGATGTCCTGATAATCCTTGGCGAGATCGGTATAGGCATGTATAAGGATCCCGACAGGAACAATAAGTTGATTCAGTATTACGAATCGCAGCCGTGGCTGACCGCTTTTGTTGACGGCAACCATGACGCTTTTCCTTTCATTAACAGTTTTCCTGTAAGCGAGTGGAACGGCGGCAAGGTGCACCGCATCGCAGATAACGTAATACATCTCAAGCGAGGGTAGGTTTTTACCATTGAAGGGAAAAAGCTTTTCGTTATGGGAGGCGCCCAATCTACTGACCGCTGCGAGGGTGAGTATTGGTTCCCGGAAGAATTGCCTTCGCAGGAGGAATATGACGAGGCGGAACGTAATCTTAAAAGTAACGGTTACAGTGTCGACTGCATACTGACACACACGTGCAGTGTTAATCAGCTTGCAAGCCTCTATGGAACACAAACGGCAATGAACTCGCCTGATCCGCTTTCGTGGTATTTCAGAGACCTCGAAAAGAAGGTGTCGTTCAGCATGTGGGCTTACGGGCACCACCACAGAGACGAGCGCGTGGATGATCGTCATGTTGCTTTGTGCCATAATATCTTCAGGTTAACGATACCTTAATATATTGTTCACGTTGTGGACAGACGGGTTGCATATAATTCTCATAGGAATTTGATTATAAGGAGAATTTGTTATGGACTACAGATCTATGGTCAACCCGACTTTTCTTACGGCCAAGTCTACACTTTATATGCTCGCGGCGGCGGGCAACGAGGATGCCAAGAAGGTAATAGAGGCTCTCGGTACACAGGATGTAATGAGCGCGGATTCCAAGAAGAACGAGGGAGAGAAGTCTCCGATGTCTGAGGCGGACAGTAATGCTTTCCTGGCGGGCGTCACACTCGCTGTTGAAGCCCGTTACGCGGCGCTGTCACACTATATAAACTCCAACGGTGTTAAGAATCTTCTCGATATAGCATGCGGGTACACTCCTCGTTCAGTATATTGCAGTAAGAACGGAGTCGACTATGTCGGCGTGGACGTTCCGGTAGTTGCAGAGGAGTTGCAGAAGTTCGCAGCCGAGGCGGGGATCGTAAAAGATCATCCCGTATATGTCGGAGGAGATGCGACGAACGAGGCTTCGCTTAAGGCAGCCGCGGATAATCTTGACGGTGAGATTCTGATCTCTTGTGAAGGTCTTACGGGCTACCTTTCGTCAGATGAGGCGGATCAGTTCTTTAACGGTATCAGGGAGCTCCTTAAGGCTCACGGCGGCGCGTGGGTAACTTCGGATTTCGGCGTGGATTATGAGGCTTTTGCCACAGTCAACATGACAAGTCCAGATGCAGTTAAGATCTACCGGGAATCCAAGAATAAGTCCATGAAGGCATTCAATGTCTATAATGACGGCGTGTCGTACTGGGACGAGGACAAGATTACGGCGTTCATTAATGATCACGGTCTTCTTGTGGAGAAGCTGCCGTTCTATTATGAAGGCGAGGATCTTAATATCTTAAGTCCGCTTCCGGAGCCGTGGAAGGACAGTTTCATGAATCTTCTTAAGTCTTCGACAGTTTGGAAGATGACCGTGGATCCCGCTTTTAAGGGTGAGACGGCAGTTGAGGGTGCAACCGAAGTCGATAATCTCAAGATCGATTACGTTAAGCACGGTGGCGTGCTCGAGTGCAAGATCAAGGGTCGTATCGACACGATAAGTTCGCCTGCGCTGCTTGAGGTTTTTGATAAGAATTACGACGGCATTCACAAGATCGTGATCGACGGCACGGAACTTCAGTACGTTTCTTCCGCGGGCTTGAGAGTTATGCTGATGGCGGTTAAGAGGCTCGGCGACGGATCTGTCAGCATCGATAATGCGTCGGATGAAGTAAAAGAGATCTTCGATACGACAGGCTTCAGCGAGCTGATAATATTTAATTAAACTAAGGAAGAATTGCTGTGGCGATAAAAGCAAATGAAACAGACGGGAATCTCGTTATCAGCCTTGAGGGCTTTACTGAGGATGAGATCAGGCTGATCTGGGACGTATACCTTCGAAGCTATCTTGAGACTGATGATGGGGATAAGCTCGCTGCTGCCGAGCGCCAGATCTCCGCGGTGCCTGCGGCAAGATCACTGTTCGCATCAGTCTTCGAGCCCGGCGTGATAAGTCCCGAGAGGCTTGAAGTTCTTAAGGGCATCGCTTTATCATATGTTGACGAAGGTGTGGAGCCGATCGAATTCTGATACCCGGAGTGTTCTGAAATGAGATTGATCTTTATCCGCCACGGCGATCCTGATTATGAGAAGGACGATCTGACGCCGGCAGGTGTGGTGCAGGCGCGACTTGTCGCTGAGAGACTGTGTGACGAAGGCATCGAAGAGATCTGGACTTCGTCTCACGGTCGTGCGGTTAATACCGCGAAGTTCACTTCTGATCTGCTCGGGCTTCCGTTCAAGTCCGTTGATTTTATTCGTGAGGTCACTTGGGGCAGCAGGGACGGCGATCCCGTATATGCGGACGGGCACCCGTGGGACATAGCCGACGAGATGGCGGTGCAGGGGATGAACCTGAACGATCCCGCCTGGCGCGATAATCCTTACTTTAAGAACAACACCGTACTTAACTCTGTGGATACCATCGAGACCGAGATTGACGCTTGGCTTGCGGACCACGGATACGTGCGCCGAGGTTTGTACTACGATCATGTCGTTGAGGAGGACCGCCACCGGACGATTGCCATGTTCTGCCACGGCGGATCGATGAGTGCCGCGATCGGTCATATAATGAATCTTCCTTTCCCATATTGCTGCGCGATGCTTCATATGAATTTTACGGGCGTCACGATTCTCAGGTTTGATAAAGGGCTTGGGGCGTGCAAATTACCGTGTCTGGAGCTTGTTAATGATGTTCGGCACTTGCTTTAGTGCACCTTTTCGAGCAGTAAAGAAAAAGGTGCACGGCGGCGCACCCACAGCAGTTTATTGGTATAATGAAGGTTGTCAAAGTGTGAGAGGATCTTCAATGAGCAATAAGAAACTTTGTATAATCTCGCTTCTGTGTAGTTTTGTGTTGCCGATAGGCTCGAACTTCTGATTAGGTTTATCTTCCGTTGCATAATAAGTGATCGATAATTATAATTATTAGGCTCGCGGGTGTGATGGAATTGGCAGACATGCCAGATTTAGGTTCTGGTGAGCGATCGTGCAGGTTCGACCCCTGTCACCCGCACCAACTCTTCATGATTATCGTCGTGGAGAGTTTTTTATTGTTTACAACATCTTGATGAATTCGATTGAAATATGATGCGATGTTTGAATTAATAATAGAATTGCAGGAAGTTCCAATGAAAAGAATTGTCGCTCTTGTAATGATTGAGTCAATTGGAATTGCTTGATTACTGAGAGTGTTCCCCATTAAGACCTCGATTCGAGGTCAAAACGAGTATTAGTTAGGGAATAGAGGGGGTCTATTCCCTATGAACCCGTCTATTTGGGGGCAAATCGGGCGGTGTGTGGGGAACAGGTGCATCCGGTGCTATAATGATTCCCGCAAGGGAGGATATTAGTATGAGAATTGTCGGAAATCTTCTGTGGTTTATTTTCGGCGGTTTTATCGCTTTTTTTGAGCTGCTGGTGGCGGGACTTTTGTGCTGCATCACGATCGTGGGCATTCCGTTCGGCGTTCAGTGCTTTAAGCTGGCGGGACTCGCGGCTGCGCCCTTCGGTAAGGACGTTAAGTATAACGTGGGCTTCACGGCGACGCTCGGCAACATCCTGTGGATCATATTCGTAGGATGGGAGACTGCTCTGACGGACCTTGTTATCGGCGCGGTGCTCTGCCTTACGATCATCGGAATTCCTCTGGGAAAGCAGTTCTTCAAGCTCGCGGCAGTATCTTTCATGCCGTTCGGCTCGGACATCAGCGTTAAGCACGTGCTCTGATCTGTACGGGAAAGAGGTGAACATGGGCAGGAAGAAGCGCGAAAAGAAACCGCTCAGTAAAGGAAGAAGAATTTTTAGACGCATCCTGCTCATAACGGGTGCGGTATTCCTGTTTATCATTCTGCTGGCTGAGATCCTCTTTGGTCCGTTCCTTTACAGATATCTGTTCACCCAATACAGCTATAAAGTAAATACAGTCGAGACTTCGCTTACGGCGGAGCAAAGGCTTTCCGACTTCGACTATATGTATGAGGTCGTCTGCAGGGAACATCCGAGCAGGGGATTGTATGAGCAGGCCTACGGGATCTCTTATGATGATGAGTATAACAGGTACCGTGAACTGATCTTAAACTGCGACAGTGACTTCGAGTATCTTTCGTATCTTACGTGCTTCCTGAGGATCCTTCCCGGACAGCATAATTACATGACTATACCGAATTATACTAACTGTGCCGTGAACGGAATGTTCTCACTCACGGATATATACGGCTGTCAGGATGTAAGAGACTACGCGTATTCCTGGCAGGCTGATTTTCGAGACGATGTGGAAGGTTACCTTGATTACAATATCACGGGTTTCAAATATGTCGACGGTGTTTACATTAATGTGGATCTGTCAGCGGCAGTGAATAACAGCAGGGATTATCCCTATGCTCAGCTTATAAGTCTTGACGGTAAAGATCCCGCGGATATGTGCTTTGAGTTTTTATCGACGCATGTGCCGCATTATGACAGCGGTAATGAACGTTTCTACAGACCGGTTCTTTACTTTAATGACGGTATAGGTATCAGGCATGAGGCTGAACTTCTGTTGACGGACGGCGAGACGATTACCATTGATCTGTATGAAGATCCGGCGTTCAATCTCGCGATCTCGGACGGCGCTTCATCGTATCCGGATCTTTTCGGGAGGGATGCAGGAGGATATTCTGAAGACGCGCAGGCAGAAGTTATAACGGATATCTGGGACAATAATTATGTCCCGTCGACTTACCGCATTTACACGGACGCAGGAAGGCATCTCGTATACCTCGATTCGCTGTCGTGCGATACGACAGAAGGTGAGAGGCTTGTAAGAGATCTTACGGACGCATTGAACGAGGTTGATGCAGATACTGTTATTCTTGATGTGCGTTCGAACGGAGGCGGGTCGTCGAGCTTTGTCACGGATCAATTGCTTCCCGTGCTGTTTTCCCACGATGTCGAGTTCAGATATGAAGTTGTCGGCGATAAGAATGACAATACAAGGCACTTCTATAATGTTCCGTTCTATTATTTTTATAATCTGCTTGCGTCCGGAAGTCCCGTAAGGACTGATGCCGATAACTTCTATGTAGAGGAGGACATGAGCATCGAAGGCCGTGCTGAAGGCGATTACAGGATATATGTGCTTACATCCCAGGATACATTCTCTTCCGGCGATATAATTGCACGTCTGTGTTTGCTGTACGATAATGCGACGGTCATCGGTACCAACACTGGAGGCGAGGGGATCTGCGGAAGTCCTTTCAACTGCTATCTTCCCGAGAGCCGGTTTATGTTCAATTACACGCCTTCGATGAATGTCGAATATCCCGAGGACAACGTATATGGTACAGAGCCTGATATCTATATTCCTTTTACTGTCGACGAGTGTATGCGCAGGGCGGAACTCAGGGGCGAGGGCGTTGATTATTACTCCTATGAGTCGCGGCTTGAGTGGGATCAGACTCTGATCGCTGCCGTGGAAATGGCTGACAACTCATAAAGTAAATTTAACGAAAATTAACAACCTCAAAACTTAATCAAAACATCATTTTGCTACTATTATGTTATGAGTTTTGATCTGAGCTTAAGTAATCTCATAAATGTATTCTTTATTGCTGCCGGTATCGGAATATGCGGCATGAGTTTTCTTCATGTGAGCTCCGGCATACATATTCGTAAGGAAATTAAGAAGTATTTCCAACTGTTCTTTACGCTTATAAATATCTATCTGATGATGCATTTCTTCCGCATGCTGATGGAGGGACATACCGAAGCGGCATATGTTTACGGCATCCGCACGGTAACTTTCCTGGAGTTCCTCGTATCGGGCTTCATGATATATATGCTGTCGCTGCTGATCCTCTTCATCGCGCAGCCGGGAAAACTCGGGAGGATAATGAATTACAGCTTCCTGGGATTGCTCGTGGTGCACGTGATCGGCCTTATCATCTCGCAGTTTACGCACTTCTACTACTTCTTTGATGAGCTTAATTTCTACCAAAGAGGCAGGGGATACGCGATGTCGAATGTCATGCATATCCTGATGCTCGTGCAGAACATTTTCCTGCTGTCTAAGTACAGATCTAAGTTCGACAAAAGGCTTTTCTCCGCGCTGTGGATATATCTTCTCGCGCCCTTGGGTGCCATCGCTGTTCAGCTTATCGTTCAGGACATTCAGTTCATCATCCTGATGACGGTCATCTCCGCGGCGTACCTGTGCTACGTCATAATCCAGATCCAGACCGAGAAGTATGAGAGCCAGCAGAAGGAGAAGCAGAGGCTCGACACCGAGCTTACCATGGCCACCAAGATCCAGGCGGAGACGCTGCCGAGTATCTTCCCGGCCTTTCCTGACCGAAAAGAATTCAACATCTTCGCCTCCATGAAGCCCGCAAAGGAAGTCGGCGGTGACTTCTACGATTTCTTCCTTATCGATGAGAAGCACCTGGGACTTGTAATCGCGGACGTATCCGGCAAGGGCGTTCCCGCGGCTTTGTTCATGATGGTATCGAAGATTCTTATTCAGAACTGCGCGCTCATCGGCTATGAGCCCTCGAAGGTGCTTGAGCTTGTTAACCAGCAGATCTGTGCGAATAACCCCGAGAGGATGTTCGTTACGGTATGGTACGGATGTCTTGATCTTGAGACGGGTAATCTCAAGGCGGCAAACGCCGGTCACGAGTATCCGGTATTAAAGACTCCGGACGGTCATTTCTCGCTGGTCAAGGATAAGCACGGTCTTGTTATCGGAGCGATGGCGAATAAGAAATACAGGGAGTATGAGCTTCAGATGGATCCCGGGGCCAAGCTGTTTGTTTACACGGACGGTATACCCGAGGCTACTGATGCCAATAATGAGCTTTACGGTACGGACAGACTTGTGGAGGTGCTTCGCGCTAATGAGGACAAGAAACCGAACGAGATTCTTCCGGCTGTAACTTCTTCTGTGGAAAGCTTCGTGAAGGAAGCACCGCAGTTTGATGATATGACGATGTTATGTATCGAATATAAAGGTTGTAACTAAGGAGACACTATCGGGTACATCATCGCGATCTTCCTTCCTCTGACGGTCAAGATCATTAATAAGAGCGACGTTAAGTAACAAGGATAACCGTAAGATCATTTACTTCAGATTCGCAAGCCACGAACCTTTGATGCTTCGGAGTATCGTACAGCTCTGAGAATGGCGATCGAGACAAATATCGATGATCTGCTGCTTGATCGCTGAAAGTGTTCCCCAGAATGACATCATTTGGGGTCAAAGTGTGCATTGGTTAGGGAATAAGGGGGGTCTATTCCCTAGAAAGACCTCGTTTTGAGGTCAAAATGAGCTCCAGTTAGGGAACAGAGGGGGGTCATTCCCCATAAACCAGTCAAAACGGAGCCGAATCGGGCACTAGTTGGGGAACATGTTATAATATCTTCCTAAGCTAAGATATCTGTCCACATTACACTACAAGCAGGGTATGCCGCTTCTTAATGATGTCTGATAAAGAAGACAAACGAATATATACCTTAAGTCAGGAAGAGCCTTACATAGCCGTGATCAGAATGGGACTGCCGCTGATCGCGGGTATGTTTATTATGGTGCTTTATAACTGGGTCGATACTTACTTCATCGGCCTTACCAAAGACGACTATCAACTCGCCGCAGTCAACCTGTCGTACCCCGTAATGATGGTCATGATCGCTCTTGCCAACATGATCGGCACCGGTGCGTCTTCGTTCATCGCAAGATGCCTCGGCGCGAACAACCTCGCCAAGGCGAAGCACACTCTCACAACCGGATTCGTGCTTACTGTCATCAACGGAATTCTGGTATCGCTTATTGGTCTTGCATTATTAGATAAGATCGTAAGCGGACTCGGCGCTGAAGAATTCACATATGAATACACTAAGCAGTATGTAAGCATTATTCTTATTGGCAGCGTCTTTACAATGGGAAGTTACACGTTCAGCGCGTTCTTAAGAAGCGAGGGTTCGGTCAAGATCTCAATGATTGGTATGGTCGTCGGAACGATAGTAAATATCATCCTCGATCCGATCTTCATCTTCACGCTTAACATGCAGATTAGAGGTGCCGCGATCGCGACCGTACTTGGCAATGTCGCGGGTGCGCTTGTCTCGGTCATATTTTATCTGTTGGGTAAGAGTCTTCTTAAGCCCTCGGCTGAGATGCTTCGTCCGACCGCGGAGATCATTAAAGAGATCTACTGGGTAGGTGTGCCGGCGTCGCTCGAGACTTTGCTTACGGCTGCGGCGTACACGGTCAACAATAATCTTGCCGTGACATACGGTCCTCTGACAGTTGCCGCGACAGGTATCGCACAGAAACTTATATCCCTCGGAAGCTATGTATATCAGGGCTTCGCGTCCGGTGTGCAGCCTATCATGGGTTATAACTACGGTGCGAAAAACTACACAAGAATGAAGGCGGTTCTTAAGGCCGGCGTCATAACTGTAACAACGATGGAATTGATCCTCATGGCGGCATACGGCATCCTTGCGCCGACACTGGTCGATATATTCACCGATTCACCGGAAGTCATAAGGATTGGCGCGCAGGCGGTAAGAGCGATGATGCTGATACTGCCTTTCGTAGGTTCGGTATCGATGTGCCGTATGTCCTTCCAGGCGATGGGCAAGCCCGTATACGCTTTCTGCATCACGCTGGTGCGCCAGCTGATCCTGTACATCCCGCTTCTTATCATCTTCAATAAGCTCTTCGGATTTAAGGGACTTATACACGCTCAGCCCGTGACCGAAGCCGTCATGATGGCAGTCTCCATAATGTTTTTGTTAAGGTTTATTGATAGAATTAATGACGAGAACAGTTACGGAGGAAGTAATCATGAATAATTCGGCACCCTTAATCGGAGCAGCACTTGTAGTAGGTTTTATCGTAATCGTAGTTCTGTGCGTGCTCGCTGACAGCAAGTCAAAGAAGAAGTTCATGAATATGATCCAGGAGACTTACACGATCAAGGATAAGTCCGGTCAGATTATCATTACTTCCAACAATGAGATCATGTTCTCAGTTCCCTCCGGGACACTGCCCGGATACAAGAAATTCGCTCTCGAGGATATCGCTTATGTAGGCTTCTACGTAAACCGCGGACAGAAGTCATTCAGTTTTCTCGACTCAAACAAGAAGGCGATGAAGGGTGAGTATCTTACACCTTCCAAGAAACCTTTGCTTCAGAAGGGTATGGCAGCTTTCCCCATGTCATCAGGAGAGCAGGATCAGATCTTCGAGTTTGTAAAGAAATATAAGTCAGACGTTCTTAAGATCGTAAACGGCAACGTCTCCGAGTAATATGCCGGACCCTAAGGGCGACCTGCTGATCCTGATATCATGGATGAGTGGTATCACAATGGTGCATTAGTCCTGTGGACCAATGAGGACAAATGGTTTAATCTGTTCTACAACTGGTTCGCGTTCGCAGTAAACGGTATCCTCGGCATGAATGTCCTGACGATCCGGATCTGATCTCTTATTAATATATTATTATAGAACGCGCGCCCGCCCTGTGTTATTATAAAAACGACTTGATAATTTGGGGTGTGTTATGACCAAATGGATAATTGTTGTTGATGATGATACCGCCAATCTTAAGATGGCGGGTCATATCCTGAGTAAGAACAATATGCGCGTTACGGCGCTGAAGTCAGGTAAGTCTTTCCTTGATTACGTTGATACCAACGGCATGCCGGATCTGGTGCTTCTTGATATCAAGATGCCGGAGATGGACGGCTTCGAGACTTTGCTTAAGTTAAGGGAGCTCGAGGAGAAGAAGGGACTCATGAAGACGCCGGTCATCTTTCTTACCGCAGACGAAGATGTTGATACAGAGACAAGAGGCTTCGAGGTCGGTGTATCCGACTTTATAAGAAAGCCTTTTAACCCGGACGTACTTCTTCGAAGACTTGATAATATCCTGTCGAGTACGCAGCAGATCATAAACCTTACAAGTGAGGCTACGATCGACAAGCTCACGGGATTCCTGAATAAGAGTGCGACCGGCGTGGAGCTGTCCAAGCAGTGTTCCGATACGACCGGGTGCCTCATGATGATCGACCTTGACTCATTCAAGCTCGTAAACGACATCTACGGTCACGAGATGGGCGATAAGGTGCTCATCGCTTTCGCGGATATCATAAGAGAGGCGCTCCCTGCGGGAAGTAAGCACGGACGTATCGGAGGCGACGAGTTCGTCTCATTCGCGGCGGGCGTCACGACGGAAGACAGAGTCGCCGACATCACTGCAAAGATCAATGCGGATCTCGTGCGTAAGGCGAAGGAACTGATGGGCGACGATATGAGCATTCCTCTCGGTGCTTCCGTCGGAGGCATCTTTGTTCCGAGATTCGGTAACGAATATAATTCGCTTCTCAAGCTCGCTGATAAGTCCCTGTACATCGTAAAGAAGAACGGCAAGCACGGATATGAGCTTTACGATGACGATATGGAAGACGAGACCGAGGGTGCACAGGATCTTGATATCAAAGCGTTATCCGAGATCCTGGGCGAGAGATCGATCCAGAATGTCGCACTGCAGTTGGACAAAGACTCGTTCTCTCCCGTTTACCGCTATGTAATCCGCTACATCATCAGACATCACATCGATGCATGTAAGGTGCTGTTTACTCTTGCTCCTTCACGAGGCAATGCCGACGTCGAATACTACGAGAGTGTCGACGAGTTCGGCAACCACATAAGAGAGTCGCTTCGTAAGTCCGATATCTTCATGAGAAACAGGAAGAATCAGTACTTCGTATTCTTAACGGACATAAGAGCCGATTCGGTCGGTAAAGTAATCGGACACATAATGAATTCCTGGAAGAAGAAGGGGATCGATAATCTTGCCATCTCATATGAGACCGAGTTCATCGGCAACAACGCCGAGCAGGTCAAGGTAGAGAAGACCAAGAGAGTCTGTATCGTTGATGACGATGCGATCAATCTTCAGGTCGCAGGCAAGATCTTAAGCAAAGACGGGATCCATGTTACCGCGTTGAAGTCGGGAGAAGCTCTTTTCGAGCAGCTCGATAAGACGGACGTGCTGCCGGACCTTATCCTCCTCGACGTCAAGATGCCCGGCATGGACGGCTACGAGACAATAAGGAGACTTCATTCGCTCGAGACACCCGCTTCGAAGATCCCTGTCATGTTCCTTACGGCAGACGAGAGCGACGGCGCGGAGAGGGAAGGCCTCACGTTAGGCGCGATGGACTTCATACGTAAGCCTTTCGTGCCGGAGGTGCTGCTGCTTCGTGTGAACAACATAATCGAGCTCGTAACGCTTCAGAAGCAGCTGTACTTCGAGGTCGAGCAGAAAACACGTGAGAATAAGGAACTGTTCCTGCAGATCGTAAGCTCGCTTGTTGCCGCGATCGAGACCAAGGACGAGTATACGAAGGGTCACAGCAGACGCGTGGCGCAGTACTCGAAGATGATCGCGAAAAGACTCGGGTACTCGGACGCCAGACAGGACGAGATGTATATGATCGGCATCCTGCATGACGTAGGTAAGATCGGTATAAAGATCGACGTACTGAATAAGAAAGGCTCGCTCGATAAAGACGAGTACGAGCAGATCAAGACGCACGCTTTTAAGGGTGCATCGATCTTAAACAACATCGAGACGAATCCGAGGTTCGCTCTGGGCGCGAAGCACCATCACGAGCGCTACGACGGCACGGGTTATCCCGAGGGTCTCAAGGGAGACAAGATCCCCGAGGAAGCGAGGATAATCGCAGTAGCCGATGCTTATGATGCGATGTCATCTGACAGAAGCTACAGAGATCATCTTCCTCAGGACGAGATAAGAAGGGAACTTATTGAAGGCAAGGGGACGCAGTTCGATCCCGTATATGCCGACATAATGCTCTCGATTATGGACGAAGACAAAGACTACAGATTAAAGGGTTAATGAAGTTATGACCACGACTGTCGAAAGCAACGAATTATTCCAGACATCACACCTTACACTACTCATAAGTTATACGCTGTTCTCGACGGCGCTTATAATCGAATCATTCCTGATGGGATGGGAGAAATGGATGCTCCTGCTTGTGGTCGCAGGCGTCATAGTCTCCTGGATACTTCACATCAGACATAACACTCCCGCGAATGTCAGGATCTGGATATATGCGGTCCTCATGATGGGAGAGTTCTTCTTCTACGGTACGCATCAGACAAGCACATTCGATCTTGCCGTAGTCATTTCCGCACTTATCATGCTGTTTACGATGACGGGCATCAAGTCGCTCATAAGCCTGTGCCAGTTCACTTACTACGGTACCATGGCATACGAGATCGTTATGATGGTGCTTAACCACGAGCCGTTCGATGCTCTTATCATCTCCCGTTCGGTACTTCATGTCGTCATGGTATTCTTCATCGGAAGATTCGCGAAGATCATCATAGACAAGTGGCAGGAAGTTCTTAACAGATCCAAGGATGAGGTAATCCAGCTTAAGTACGCGACCGAGAAATTGAACGACTTTCTCGCGAACGTATCGCATGAGTTAAGAACTCCTGTCAATGCGATCATCGGTCTTTCTACGATCTGCATCGAGAAGAGCCGTAACCGTGCGGTCGAAGGCGACATGATCGCCGTCCGTAATGCGGGCAGAAGAGTCGCCGAGCAGATAAGCGATATCCTTGATTATTCCGAGATCGACCGTCATAAGGCGGTCCGTAACAACGAAGACTATATGCTCTCTTCCGTACTTCACGACCTCGTAACCGAGATAAAGCAGTATAAGACCAAGGACGTAGAGCTCATCATAGACGTTGATCCTTCAATCCCTGCTGTAATGAATTCAGACGTCAGCAAGTTGAAGAAGATCCTTAAGGCTCTGATCAGCAACGGCCTTAAGTACACACAGAAGGGCGGCGTCTATGTAAGGATCTCGACCGAGGACCAGGAATACGGCGTTAACCTGTGCATCGAGGTAACCGACACCGGTATCGGTATGTCAGAGTATGAACTCGAGAAGGTATATGAGAGCTTCTATCAGGCTGATTCTTCACGCACAAGAATGGGCGGCGGTTTAGGATTGGGTCTTGCGATCGTATCGGGATTCGTATCTCTGCTCGGCGGTTTCATGACCATCGACAGTAAGCCTGACGTCGGAACTACGGTTCACGTAAGTATACCTCAGAAGGTAGTCGATCCCGTATCGTGCATGTCTGTTGCAAATCCCGACAAGCTCTGCCTCGGTGCGTTCCTGCACTTCGAGAAGTACGAGAACCCAGCCGTACGTGATTACTACAACGCGATGGTGCTTAATATCGTTAAGGGCCTCGGGGTTCAGATGCACCGCGTTAATAACGCTAATAACCTGAAGCTTCTTCGTGACTCGATACACCTGACACATGTCTTTGTCGGTGAAGAGGAGTACCGCGATAACGTCGATCTTCTCGAGAAGCTCGCACGCGATATGGTAGTCGCTGTCGTCGCGAATGATGATCTCGTTCTCCCCAAGAACTCGCGCGTCAAGCTCCTGGAGAAGCCTTTCTACTGCTTCCCGGTAGTATCTGTTCTGAACTCGTCTGTCGGCGATGTTGCTGACACCGTTAAGAAGATGCGCTGCAACGGCGTACGTGCGCTCGTAGTCGACGATGAGTCGATGAACCTCGTAGTAGCGAAGAGCATCTTCTCAAGATACGGCATGGAAGTCACGACCGTTACCTCCGGACAGGAGTCTATCGACATCTGCCGCGAAAAGGTTTTCGACATCATCTTCATGGATCACATGATGAGCGGCATGGACGGTGTCGAGGCGATGAAGAGGATACGTACGGATGTATCCGGTCTCAATGCTTCGATCCCGATCGTCGCACTGACTGCGAATGCTATGAGTTCGGCAAAGCAGATGTTCCTTGCGGAGGGCTTCGACGGATTCGTAAGCAAGCCTGTGGAGACTGAAGAGCTCGAGCGTGTATTGAAGCTTGTGCTTCCTAAGAAGTCAATCACATATGACGACGGCAGTGCCCCGGAAGAAGATGATGATTATGCTGAGACTCCCAAGGCTCCGGCACTCGTTCCCGGAGATGTCGAGGCGGCTGATCCCATGGATAAGCTCGATGACGCGGGCATTAATACTGCAGCGGGTCTTAAGTACTGTGTGGATGATGTAGAGTTCTATAAGTCACTGCTTATACAGTTCGCATCCGAATACGATGAGAAGATCGAATCGATGAAGTCCTATTACGGTAAGAAGGACTGGCACAATTACGAGATCCTCGTACATGCGCTTAAGAGTACTGCGAAGATGATCGGTGCGGCGGATCTGTCCGAGAAAGCCAAGTCTCTTGAGATGGCTTCCAAGAACAATGACGAAGCATTTATTTTGAGTAATCACGATCAGACAATGATGGATTACGGAAGGATATGCGGCGAGATCAAGGCGCAGCTTATGAATATCCCGGCAGATGCAGATGAAGACGATGATGAGGTCTTCGAATTCGTGCCGGAAGACGATTCTGCAAAGGGAGGTGATATGGCATGAGAGACATGTTCAGATATCTGTTCAGGCCGTCAACCAATGACCCCGAGGCAGTAAAGTCAACCTATTACGAATCAGTAGGACCTACCAAGGTCACGATGTACATATCGTTTGTAACGGCGGTCATATTCCTGACGCTTACATTCGTATATCCTCCGTACTTCGGAGGCACGACTGTGTTATATCACCAGCTGTGCTATATATGGCTGCTTCTTGTAGTTGTTATATGGTTCGCCGGAATGCATTATGCGATGAAGGATTACGCGACCAGATATAAGACTGTCTATGTTCTTAACCACTTCATGGGAATATCGCTTTATTTATGGGTTATGTCTCTCGTTATCGTCAACTCCCTTGCCAGAGGCACAGTTGATACGACTCTGTTCATGACCGTAGCGCTGGTAGTTCCTTTGTGTGTTTACTTTAACCCGATAGCATATGTCATCGTCTCGCTGTCATCGAACTGCATCATGATGACATTCCTCTATATCATGGTAAGCAAGGGTGCGATCGAGCCGAATGAGATGGCGAACTTCACGATCTTCTCCGTATTCCAGGTGCTGATGGGAATCATCATGTCCTATACCAGATACAGGCTTAACGATCAGCTCGTTAAGGCGGAGAGACAGCATAAAGAGATCGAGATGCTGAATAAGGCTCAGAACAGTTTCTTCTCGAATATGAGCCATGAGATCAGAACTCCTATCAACACGATCATCGGTCTTAACGAGATGATCTTAAGAGAGGACGTAAGTGAGGAAGTAATCGAGGATGCGGTCAACATCAAGGCTGCGGGTAAACTTCTTCTTAACCTCATCAACGATATCCTCGATATGAGTAAGTTCCAGTCCGGACGCATGCAGCTTCTTATCGAGCCGTACCGAACGGGCGATATGCTCTCCGATATCGTAGGTATGCTCTGGATCAGAGCCAAGGATAAGAAGCTCGACTTTAATGTCGATGTATCTCCTGACATCCCCGCAGAACTCGTCGGCGATGAAGTAAGAATCAAGCAGATCCTGATTAACGTTATCAACAATGCAATCAAGTATACGAGCGAAGGTTCCGTATCGCTCTCCGTTCAGTGCGAGATGAAGGAAGACAAGATCTGCAACATGATCTACATGATCTCCGATACGGGTATCGGTATCAAGACTGAGGACATTCCTTATCTGTTCTCCGCGTTCAAGAGAGTGGATGAGACCGTCAACAAGCACATCGAAGGAACGGGTCTCGGTCTGTCGATCGTAAAGCAGCTCGTAGATCTCATGGGCGGTAAGATCACGGTCAACAGTGTCTATAAGAAGGGTTCCACATTCATCATCGAGATCCCTCAGAGAGTTGAGCGCGAAGGTTCCGTCGGACAGTATGACTTCGAGAATTCACACGGTGCGGCTAAGCGTAAGGAATATGCACCGAAGTTCGAAGCACCTGATGCACGTATCCTCGTCGTCGATGATAATGAAGCGAACCTCATGGTTGTAAGTAAGCTCTTACGAAGCACCAAGGTCCGCGTCGATACCGTTACGAGCGGTGCCGAGGCATTGAGAAGAACGCTTAACGTTAAGTACGATGCGATCTTCATGGATCACCTGATGCCCGAGATGGACGGTGTCGAGTGCCGCCGTAAGATCAAGGAGCAGACGGGAGGACGATGCCGCGAGACTGCGATCGTAATACTTACCGCGAATGCCGATGAAGAGAACCGCGCTCTGTATGCACGCGAGAATTTCGACGGGTATTTAAGTAAGCCCGTAAGCGGCGAAGAGCTTGAGAACGAACTTTATAATATTCTCCCGAAGGAGATCGTTAAGATCACGGGTCAGAGAAGTGAGATCGCAGAGGATTCGATCTCGTGGATGAACGGCAGCAACAAGCGTAAGAGCGTCATCATTACCACTGAGAGTGTCGCCGATCTGTCGCCCGAAGTTATCCGCAAGTATAAGATCGGTATCCTTCCTCATAAGGTACGCACCGCAGAGGGTGTCTTCAAGGACGGCAAGGAGATCGAGACGCTTGGTGTTCTTAAGTATATGGAAGATCCGACTAATGCGGTTATGCCTATGGGTCCTACCGTAAGAGAGGCAGAGGAGTTCTTTGCAAAGCAATTGTCTTATGCGAATAACGTAATCCATATCTCCATCTCGAGTAAGGTCGAGAATTCAGGTTTCCAGCCTGCTATCGATGCGGCAAGGTCTTTCGATAATGTATTTGTCATTGATTCGCAGCACCTGTCGAGCGGTCAGGGAATACTGGCACTCGAGGCTGCACGTATGGCAGATCTCGGCATGCCGCCCGAGAAGATCGTCGAGGAGCTCGAGAACGTCAAGAAGAAGATCCGCACGAGCTTTATCGTTGATAACCTCGACTTCCTCGCACGTGCAGGACAGGTCGGCAATGGTATCGCGAATGTCGTTAAGTCGCTGATGGGCCGTCCCGTACTCGTTCTTCGCAAGGGTAAGATGGGCGTCGGCATGGCGTACTTCGGGACGCGCGAAAAGGCGTGGAAGAGTTATATCGCTTCCGCTTTGTCCACTCCGGCTGCGATCGATAACCGCGTATTGTTTGTAACTTATGTAGGACTTACAAAACGCGATACCGATTGGATAAGAGAGCAGATCGAGAAGAGGATGGACTTCGACCAGATCTACTTTAAACAGGCGTCACCTGCCATCGCAGTTAACTGCGGCGCGGGTACGTTCGGACTTCTGTATATGGAGAAATAACGCGTCGGGGGTCGTGTTAAATGGCTGATTATGTAAGTATAAACCGTAACAACAGAGCGATTAAGATAGCAGTTATCGGAAGTATACTTATCGCGATCATTCTGGTCGTAAGTACGCTTTGGATGGTGCAGACAGCCAAGCGCGATAATGAGATCGCGGTAAAGACCGTCAGCCTTATGTACCTGGATGAGCTTGCGGGAAGAAGAGAGCAGGTAGTAGATAATAATCTTCAGAACAGGATACGAGATCTGCGTACCGCGGTAGGACTTATGGATGAAGAGGACTTAAGCGACCTTGATCATCTTCAGGCTTATCAGTCCAGAATGAAGCAGCTATATGTACTCGATAGGTTCGCATTCGTCGACGAGAACGGACTTATCTATACGTCTTTGGGACCTCAGGATAATATCGCCGAGTATGCGTTCGACTATCTGACTATAAGTGAGCCTGAGATCTCCATATTCAATCTTAACAGCAGCGAGAAGAAGGTTGTTATCGCTGTGCCTGTTGATATTCCATTCGACGGGCATACGCTTATGGTGTGCTTCATGGAAATCGACATGGACGAGATGCTCTCGGGTGTGTCGATGGCTTCCGGTGAGGATGATACGACTTTCTGTAATATCTATACGCATGACGGCGTCGCGCTGACGGATTCTATCCTCGGCGGTCTTGCTCAGGAGGATAACCTTATCGAAGCGATGAGGAACGCCGATTACGATGACGGTTATTCTTATGAGCGTTTCCTCGATGAGTTCGAGAACGGCGTGTCGGGTGAAGTTTCTTTTACCTATAACGGTATAAGGGAGACGTTAAGCTATGTTCCCGTTGATAATACGGACTGGAATCTTACTTATCTTGTAAGGGAGAGCGTCATCTCCGAGAATATCTCGGGGCTTACGAACGGCATGATCATAAGAGGTGTTATCCTGTCGATTCTGACAGTCCTTGCAGTAGCGGTTCTGTTCCTTGTTATCCTCTCGGAGACGAGGCGTAATACAAGGCTTCTCCTTGAGAGCCAGACTGCGCAGGCTGAAGTCAAAGCGGCAGTCGAGGCTAATAAAGCGAAGTCGGCATTCCTTTCTAATATGTCGCATGAGATAAGAACCCCGATGAATGCGATCATCGGTCTTGATAATATTGCGCTTAACGATCCCGAAACGCCGGAAAGCACCAAGGAATATCTCCGTAAGATATCGAGCTCCGCGGAGCATCTTCTTAGTATCATCAACGACATCCTCGATATGTCCCGTATCGAGTCGGGAAGGCTGACGTTAAAGAATGAGGAATTCTCTTTCTCGAAGCTTCTCGAGACCATAAACGTGATGATATCCGGTCAGTGTAATGACAAGGGAGTCGAGTATCAGTGCCATATAAGTCCCGACATTGAAGACTATTATGTGGGCGACAACGTCAAGATCAGGCAGGTGCTCATTAATGTCCTCGGCAATGCCGTTAAGTTTACTCCCGAAGGCGGACAGGTATCTCTCGATGTTAAACGTAAGGCGCACTACGACGGACATTCCACGATAGAGTTCACGGTAGCGGATACGGGTATCGGAATAAGTGAGGACTTCATGCCGCACCTTTTCGACACGTTCGCGCAGGAAGACAGTTCAGCGACGAACCGATACGGCAGCTCGGGGCTTGGTCTTGCGATTACCAAGAATATTGTCGAGATGATGAACGGCGACATAAGCGCCGTAAGCACCAAGGGTAAGGGCACGACTTTTACGATCGTTATCACGCTTGATGACGCGGAGCACGAAGATGAGGATATGGTCGATAAGATCGATCCTTCGACAATGAGCGTGCTCGTTATAGATGATGACCCTGTCGCATGCGAGCATACGAAGCTGATCCTCGGTAATGCGGGTATCGCATGTGAGATCGCATCTTCCGGCGCAGAGGCGGTCGAGAAGGTTAAACTGCGTCACGCAAGGCGAGATCCTTATAACCTGATCCTTGTCGACTGGCAGATGCCTGAGATGGACGGTATCGAGACGACAAGGAAGATAAGGGAGATCATCGGCAATGAGTCGGCGATCATTATTCTTACAGCATACCGCTGGGATGACATCCTTGAAGAAGCTCTTTCTGCGGGTGTTGACAGCTTCATCGCGAAGCCCGTATTCGTCAACAGCGTTATCGATGAGTTCAAGACTGCGCTTCGTAATAAGAATGCCATGCTCGAAGGACTGTCGAAGGTTGATCTTACGGGCAGACATATCCTTCTTGCAGAGGATGTCGATGTCAATGCCGAGATCATGATGATGGTATTAAGCAGCAGGCAGATTGAAGTGGAACGCGCCGAGAACGGCAAGGTCGCCGTTGAGATGTTCCGTGAACATGAAGAAGGCTACTACGATGCCATCCTTATGGATATGCGAATGCCCGAGATGGACGGTCTTGAAGCGACAAGGATCATCCGTGCCATGGACAGAAAGGATTCGAAGAAGATCCCGATCATCGCACTTACGGCCAATGCTTTCGACGAGGATGTACAAAGAAGCCTGCAGGCAGGTCTTAATGCACACTTAAGTAAACCGGTCCAGCCCGAATCATTATTCGAGACTTTGGAACTCTATATAGGAAAGAGGGAAAAGGAAGATGAAAAGATTCAGAACGATTAGTCATTTTAAGAAGAGAGTCCTGATCGTAGATGATGAGGATATCAACCGTCAGATCCTGGGTAATATGCTCGGTGGAACTTACGAAGTCGATCTTGCCTGTGACGGTAAAGAGGCTTGGGACAAACTGAATGAGGACGGCAGCGATTATTCGCTGATCCTTGCAGATCTTCTCATGCCTGTTATGGACGGGTTCGAACTTATAGAGAAAGTTAAAGCGGATCCCGTTCTTAAAGCGGTACCCGTTATCGTCATTACTTCGGATAAAGAATCTGAGGTTAAAAGTATAAAGCTCGGAGCTGCCGATTTTATCAAGAAGCCGTTCGGTATGCCGGATGTTATTCTCGCCAGATGCGAGAGGATCATCGAGCTGTACGAAGACACCACGATCATCAGATCCGCCGAGAAGGACCACGTCACGGGGCTTTATACGAGAGATCTGTTCTTCGAGTATGTAAGGCAAATCGATGTTCATCAGAGAGAACTTAATATGGACTGCGTGGTCTTTAATATCGATCACTTCCATCTTGTCAATGAGATGTACGGACGTGAGGCGGGAGATTTGATCCTTAAGAAAGTTGCCGACGCCATAACCGGAGCCATGGAAGGACATGCATCACTGGCGTGCAGAACAGAAGGCGATTCGTTCTATCTTTACTGTGAGCATCAGGACGGGTATGAGGCTTTGATGGATCGTATAACGGAGACTGTGGGAAGCGATCAAGGTCCCGCCAAGATCAGACTTCGCGCAGGTGTCTATCTGGATGCGGATCGTAGCATGGATCCCGAGACAATGTTCGACCGCGCGAAGCTCGCATGCGACAGGATCAAGGGCGATTACACCGTTACAGTCGCATACTATAACAATGAACTTTATCAGAAAGCGATCTATCAGGAGCACCTGATCGAGAATATCGACCAGTCTATCGAGGACGAAGACTTCAAGGTCTATTTCCAGCCTAAGTATGACATCACGGGAGATACCCCGAAGCTTAGAAGCGCCGAGGCTCTCATAAGGTGGAATCACCCCGAACTCGGCATGATAAGCCCGGGCGACTTTATCCCGCTGTTCGAGAGCAACGGCCTTATCCAGAAGGTTGATAACTTTGTCTGGAATAAGGCTGCGGCATGCATAAGGGAGTGGAAGAATAAGTACGGATATTCCGTGCCTGTATCGGTCAATGTATCCAGGATCGACATCTTCGACAGCAAGCTCGAGGAGAAACTGCAGAATATCCTTAAGAACAACGGCATCACCGAGAAGGATCTGATGCTCGAGATCACAGAGTCCGCTTATTCAGACAATGCGGACTCACTTACGGAAGTCACGAACAGGTTAAGAGAAAGCGGCTTTATGATCGAGATGGATGACTTCGGTTCCGGGTACTCATCGCTGAACATGATCACGACACTTCCCATCGATGTTCTAAAGCTCGATATGAAGTTCGTGCGTAATATGGAAAAGGACGAGAAGAGTCTCAAGCTCGTTGAGCTCATTATAGGTATCGCGGGCTTCCTTAACGTTCCTGTGGTTGCAGAGGGCGTCGAGACCGAGAGTCAGCTTAAGAAATTAAAGGATATGGGATGTCAGGTAATCCAAGGCTACTATTTCTCGCGCCCCGTACCGGCATCGGAGTTCGAAGAATTCATTAAGAAGGAATGCGTATGATCACTGTCGATAATCTTAAGAAGTTCGGTGCAAACACAGAAGAAGGTATAGCAAGATGCATGGGTAACGAGCAGTTTTACTTAAAGCTCGTCGCGACCGTACCCGGACAGAAGGCGTTCGATGTACTGCGCGAAAAAGCATCGGCGGGTGACCTCGATGCCGCTTTCGAGGCGGCGCATGCGCTTAAGGGCGTGCTCGGGAACCTCTCGCTGACTCCGCTTTATGAGAAGGTGTGCGAGATAACCGAGCTTCTTCGTGCGAAGACAGATATGGATTATACGGAGATCTTAAGTGAGATTACGGCTTTGAAGGAAGCCTTGCAAGAAATATGCGAACAGTGAGGTGATTAAACTATGACTGTTATGCAGGATGCGATCTTTAAGAAGATAGCTGAGGCGCTGCTCGTTGACTATACGAGTGTTTACTATGTCAATGCGGTCACGAATGAATATTACTGGTATTCCGTCAATCCGGAGTTTCATTCGTTGAGACTCGAGCAGGGCGGAGAAGATTTCTTCAAGAATCTCGAACGTGACTGCAGGCTTGCGATATACGAAGAGGACCAGCATATCTTCCTCGAGGATATGCAGAAGGAAACTCTCCTCGCGGCGATGAAGAAAGGAAGCATGCAGAATATCGAATACCGCCTGATGATCAATGGTGTCCCGGTATGGCACACGCTTCGTATGATCAGAGGTCTCGATGAGAATAATGATTACTTTATCCTCGGTGTCATCAACATCAATGAGGAATACAAAAGAAGGCAGATCGAGAAGGAGATCGCGCGTCAGAAGGTAGTCTATAACCAGATCACCGCAAGTCTCGCGGGTCAGTACGACACACTGTACTACATCAACATCGAGAACAATACTTATGTCGAGATATCCTCGACGGATGAATATAAGAAGATGAACGTGCCTGCGACGGGAAGCGATTTCTTTGCAGAGAGCAGAAGAAGTATCCGTAAGTATGTCCATCCCGAGGATCAGGAGAAGATCCTTAAGTATCACTATAAGGATGTGATGCTTAATAACTTAAAGCACAGGAATTCCTTCTCTATCGCATACAGGCTTGTCGTTAATGATATGGTCAAGCACATAAGACATACCGAGATCATGGCAAGTGACGGCAAACATATCATCGTCTGTATCGAGAATATTGATGAAGAGGTAAAGGCGAGGCTTGAGCTTACACAGACGAAGCAGAAGAGCCAGACATATACGCAGATTGCAGAGACTCTTGCGTCTCATTACGACCTGATCTACTACATCGATGCCCAGACGGATCATTATACCGAGTTCGCTACACATAAGCTCTACGGAGAGCTTGAGGTGCACGAGGAGGCGGATGACTTCTTCGGTATATCCGAAATGAATATAGACAGAGTCCTCCATCCCGATGACAGGGCGAGAATGAAGCTGTTCCTTGATAAGGATAATTTCATATCCGGACTCGACAATAACCGTCAGCTTGTCGAGGATTACCGAATGGTGCTCGCTGACGGTGAACCGCGTTATACGAGAATGACGGTCTCCTGGTCTTCGGATAAGACGCACTTTATCGTCTGTATCGAGAACAAGGATGAGGATATCAAGAAGGAAAAGGAGCATGTCGAGGCTTTGACTCTTGCAAATGAGATGGCACGCCGCGACAGCCTGACCGGAACTCGAAACAAGACCGCATATAATGAGCTGGAGAAAGATCTGCAGGCTTCCATCGACGGAGATGATAAGATCCCGTTCGGAATCGTTATTTGTGATCTTAATGATCTTAAGCTCATTAACGACACACAGGGACATAAGGCGGGAGATGAGTATATCAAGGATGCCTGTAAGCTTATATGCAGACTGTTCGCTCACAGCCCTGTCTTCAGGATCGGCGGCGATGAGTTTGTCGTCGTTCTTAAGGACGGAGATTATGAGAGCCGCGAGACTTTGATCTCATCATTAAGACGTCAGGTCGAGAATAATCTTCGTATAGATCAGGGTCCTGTCATTGCATCGGGTATGGCGGAATTTGATCCGGGTAAGGATAAGTCCGTCGAGGACATCTTTATGCGCGCTGATGACCTTATGTACGAGGATAAGGCGCATCTTAAGGATATGAAGAATATCCTCGAAAGCTATTCGTTTAAAGACGACGATGCTATTAAGACGATCACGGAAGAAAGACGCAGGATGCTCGACACGCTGTTTAAGTCTTACGATGTCGTATCTGAAGGCACATATGTCTATCTTTGTGATATGAAGTACGACTACTCGAGGTGGTCGAAGAATGCGGTCGATACATACGGGCTTCCTGCCGAGTATATGTACGGCGCGGGCGATATTTGGGAGAATTACATTCATCCTGATGACAGAGAGGCATACCACAAGGGTATAGAAGAGATATTTGCCGGAAATACTTTCGGTCATGATATGCAGTACCGTGCCCGTAAGCCAAACGGTGAGTATGATGTATGCACATGCAAAGGTGTTGTTATAAGAGATATTTTCGGTGAGCCGGATTACTTTGTAGGTACCATCCGTAACCACGGCGCGCAGGGTCAGATCGACACACTGACGGGACTTCGTAATCAGTACGGATTCTTCGATGATCTTAACGGGTACATCAAGAGGCAGGCTTCGGTCTATGTCCTTCTTATCGGTATCAGCAAGTTCTCGGAAGTTAATGAGGTGATGAGGTACCATTTCGGTAACCGCGTGCTTCAGTTGTTTTCAAGAAAGCTGTTCGATACCGTCGGTAATACCGGAAGCTGCTACAGGATGGACGGAACCAAGTTTGCCATTATAAGCACTACCATTTCGACCGAAGAACTGCAGGAAAGGTATGATGATTTCCGTGATTACTTCAGAGAGGAATTTCAGGTCGATGATAAAAAGATCATGCTGGAGATCAACTGCGGTGTGCTGAAGCTGGACAGATTCGAGTTCGATACGCAGACCGTATATGCCTGCCTGAACTTCGCTTATTCTGAGTCGAAAACAAAATGCCAAGGCGATCTCGTATTCTTCGAGAATGACGTTAACGAAGACAACAGGCAGAGACTTGAGAAACTTCATGCGATCCGTGCGTCCATCATGCACGGCTACCGCGGATTCTATCTTCTTTACCAGCCCGTCGTCGATGCGCATACGGAGAAGCTTGTGGCTGCTGAGGCCCTGCTTCGCTGGAAGAACGACACCTACGGTATGGTCCCGCCGGATCAGTTCATACCGTTGCTCGAATCCGACCCGCTGTTCCCGGAACTCGGCGAGTGGATCATTAAGGAAGCGCTAATGTCGGCAAAGAAGATCCTTAAGAAGAATCCGGACTTTGTAATCAATATCAATCTGTCATACACACAGCTCGAGAAGCATGACTTCGTCGATATGGTATTCCGTATACTGAAGGATCTGGAGTATCCGCCGGAGCACCTGTGCTTCGAGGTAACAGAGAGGTGCAGACTTCTTGATATCGATCTTTTGAGAAACGTTGCCGTAAGCCTTAAGGCAAGAGGCATACTGATCGCACTCGATGACTTCGGAACAGGTTTCTCGTCCGTCGGTATCGTCAAGGAGCTGCCGTTCGATATTATCAAGATCGACCGCGGATTCGTCGAGAAGATCGAGGAAGATCTTGTAGACAGAGAGCTTATCAAGAACTTTGCGGGCATCGCGTCCATCTTCGGTGCTAAGGTATGTGTCGAAGGTATCGAGACGTCCGGCATGAGAGATATCCTGCAGCAGTTCAATGTCGGAAGTTTCCAGGGCTACTATTATGCGAAGCCTTTGAAGTTCGACGAGTTCGTCGAGTGGGAAGAGGGGCATTGAGGTAATTAATTATGTGTTTGTTTTGTGATATAGCCGCGCATAAGTTTGACGCGAATATAGTCGATGAGACCGAGCGGACGATAACGTTCCTTGATATCGCGCCAGCGAATGAGGGGCATGTTCTGATTATCCCGAAGCTTCATGTCGATTCGATCCTCGATCTTCCGGATGAATATGTGCTGGAGATAACTGAAGTCGAGCGTCGTGTTATCAAGGCTTACTCGAAGGTTTACGGCGCCACGGGTTACGGCGTGATGCAGAACGGCGGCACCAACTGCGAGTTCGGGCATTTCCATTTCCATGTTTTTCCGCGCCTTCCTGACGACGGCTACGACTGGATCTACCCGGAGGGGGAGAAGGAAGTTTCCGCAGAGGTGGCAGCCAAGATAAAGGCTGCGATGTGACAGTTGACTCCTCTGTTTATTACCTGATCAACCCCACAAAGCGGTGAGCATCGGGATGATCTGCTTCTTACGGCTCATGACGCCGGGGAGCCATACCTGATTGTCCTTCGGCTCGACGTTGAACGCGAACCTTATCGTGTCGTCGTTGCCCAGGTACAGAAGCTGCGTGCCTTCGATGAGAACGTCCGTGAGCATGAGGATAATCATGTCGTAGCCGTTCTTCTTGCGCATGGTCTGCATGGTCTCGAGGAATGCGTCTTTACGCTGCATCATCTTCTCGGAATCGACGCATATGATCTGCGATACACCGAGGATCTGACCTGCGATATGGAACTCCTTGAAGTCGCTTCCGATAAGCTGCTCTGCGGACTTCGAGTCTGACGCGGACGCGTCGAAAAGCTCTTTGCCGATATCTTCGATCGTAACTCCCGCGATCTTCGCGAGTCTCTCTGCCATCGCGATGTCGCGCTTGGTGCAGGTGGGACTTTTGAACATTACGGTGTCGGACAGGATGGCCGAAGCCATAAGACCTGCCATCTGAGGGTAGGGGGTAACACCGTGTTCGCGGTAGATCTCGCCTACGATGGTGGTCGTGGATCCGACGGGTTCATTACGTACATATATGGGCTGGGTCGTCTGAATGTCTGCCAGACGGTGGTGGTCGATGATCTCGAGGATATCAGCCTGATCAAGTCCCGGAACAGCCTGTGCCGCCTCGTTGTGATCTACGAGGACCAGCTTCTTGTGGCGTGTCTTCAGCAGGTGATAGCGGGACAGGGTGCCGACTACCTTATCGTTCTCGTCGAGTACGGGGTAAGACCTGAAACGGCTCTTAAGAACGATCTCCTTAACGTCATCGATATAGTCGCTTAAGTGGAATGCCACCAGATTTCCGTGCGAACATGCTCTGGAGATGGGAGTAGCCTGATATATGAGCTTGCTTACCTTGAGCGGATCAAGAGGTGTCTGGATCACGCATGTGCGGGTATCGGAATACTGTTTTGCCGTGCCTGCCTGTATGTCGGAACCGCAGAGGATAAGGCAGGATACTTCATTATCCAGCGCTCTCTTCATCATGTCGGGCTGGTCGCCGCAGATGACGATGTTATCTTTGCCCTTGAACATCAGTGACTCTTCGTTCGCGGGAAGCGCAATCACGATGTTGCCGGATACCGAGTCAGACATATCCGCAGGATCCTTGATTATGCGGCCCTCGATAACTCCGAGAAGGTTAAAAAGCGGAAGATCCGTGATCTGCGGCTGATCGATCGTGTTAAGGTTGAAAGTCGCGATATCGCCCGATGTAAGCGTTCCGAACAAGGTTCCGTCCGCGTTGACTACGGGGATGGATGTCGTCTCGGTCTCCGTCATGACCTTCCATGCGCGGTCCAGCGTGACAGAAGGGTCCAGGGCCGTCGGCGTGTCGAAATCGATGTCGCTTACCTGTGTTCGTACGTCTTTAAGGCGCATCGGCGCGTCAAAACCGAACATTTTTAACATTCTCTTTGTCTCGTCCGAGATGTGGTCGAGTCTTGCAGCCTTGTATTCGCGGTCTCCGGAGGCATTTCGAAGGTTCGCATATGCCATTGCTGATACCACAGCGTCTGTGTCGGGGTTCTTGTGTCCTACTACAAAAATATCGCTCATGAATTTAAACCTTTTATTAATAAAATATAGTTGTTATTATCGCACCTTGAAAGGAGTTTTCCAATATGATAGATTTTTAGGGTGATTTCAATCCCATCCA
Source organism: Clostridiales bacterium (assembly GCA_017940895.1). Lineage (GTDB taxonomy): Bacteria > Bacillota > Clostridia > Saccharofermentanales > Saccharofermentanaceae > Saccharofermentans. The sequence continues at coordinate 30,399 of JAGAXM010000020.1, forward strand.
GAATTAATAGGAGGATAATATGATCTATTCTACAGAAGTCAAGAACATGTGCCCTGTTCATCAGGGAGTGCACCACGGTGCAGCTCCGATCCCTGAGGAAGCTAAGTGGGTACAGGCTAAGCAGGTTACCGATATTTCCGGTTACACACACGGTATCGGCTGGTGCGCACCTCAGCAGGGTTGCTGCAAGCTCTCCCTCAACGTTAAGGACGGTATCATCCAGGAAGCTCTCGTTGAGACAATCGGATGCTCCGGTATGACACACTCCGCTGCTATGGCAGCTGAGATCCTTCCCGGACTCACAGTCCTCGAAGCTCTTAACACAGACCTTGTATGCGACGCTATCAACACAGCTATGAGAGAGCTCTTCCTCCAGATCGTTTACGGAAGAACTCAGTCCGCATTCTCCGAGGGCGGTCTCCAGATCGGTGCAGGTCTTGAGGACCTCGGTAAGGGAGCACGTTCCATGGTCGGTACAACATACGGTACACTCGAGAAGGGTCCCCGTTACCTCGAGCTCACAGATGGTTACATCACAGAGGTAGGACTTGACGAGAACGACGAGATCATCGGATATAAGTACGTTAACTTCGGTAAGATGATGGACTTCATCAAGGCCGGTGATGATGCCGCTACTGCTTTCGAGAAGGCATCCGGTAAGTATGGAAGAGTTGCTGACGCAGTTCGTTTCATCGATCCCAGAAAAGAGTAAGAAAGGCAGGACATTACAATGGCATTATTTGAATCATATGAAAGAAGAGAACCTCAGATCCTCGCTGTTCTGAAGGAATACGGCATCTCCTCCATCGAAGAGTGCAAGGAGATCACAGAGGCTGCAGGTCTTGACGTTTATCACCTCATCGAAGGCATCCAGCCTATCTGCTTCGAGAATGCTAAGTGGGCTTACACAGTAGGTGCTGCTATCGCTATCAAGAAGGGCTGCCGCAAGGCTGCTGACGCAGCTGCTGCAATCGGTGAAGGTCTCCAGGCTTTCTGTATCCCCGGTTCTGTTGCTGATACACGTAAGGTTGGTCTCGGTCACGGTAACCTCGGTAAGATGCTCCTCGAAGAGGACACAGAGTGCTTCGCATTCCTCGCAGGTCACGAGTCTTTCGCTGCTGCTGAGGGTGCTATCGGTATCGCTGAGAAGGCTAACAAGGTTCGTCAGAAGCCCTTGAGAGTTATCCTCAACGGTCTCGGTAAGGACGCTGCTCAGATCATCTCCAGAATCAACGGCTTCACATTCGTTGAGACAAAGTATGATCCTTATACAAACACAGTAGAGGAAGTTTCCAGAACATGCTATTCCAAGGATGCAAACTCTCCCCGTGCTAAGGTTAACTGCTATGGCGCAAACGATGTTTGCGAGGGTGTAGCTATCATGTGGAAGGAGAACGTTGACGTTTCCATCACAGGTAACTCCACTAACCCTACAAGATTCCAGCACCCTGTTGCAGGTACATATAAGAAGGAGAGACTCGAGGCAGGCAAGAAGTACTTCTCAGTTGCTTCCGGCGGCGGTACAGGTCGTACACTTCACCCTGATAACATGGCTGCAGGTCCTGCTTCCTACGGTATGACAGATACAATGGGTCGTATGCACTCTGACGCTCAGTTCGCAGGTTCTTCTTCCGTTCCTGCTCACGTTGAGATGATGGGCCTCATCGGCGCAGGTAACAACCCGATGGTTGGTATGACAGTTTCCACAGCTGTTTCAATCGAGGAAGCTGCTAAGGCAGGCAAGTTCTGATAGAACTTTAAACTTGGTTTATGAAGACAGGGGTTCGTAAGAGCCCCTGTTTTTTGTTGTGCGAATTCCGCACCTTACTCGAAAATTTAAGAAAAAGGTGCGGCGATGCCTCTGTGCCTTCCGCGGACGAATTTGCAGAATCTGGAAAAAAATCCGCGGAATGAAGCAAAACCGCGTACGTAATCTGATAATTAGCAATTTTGTTCGCGGGAAAGGCGTTTTGAGGGATATTTTTCAATAAATGGGAATTTAGTCCGTGATTATTAGCGTTTTCGAGGACGTAAATCGGAAATGGGCGATTCTGTACGCGGAGGGCGTGCGGGGTGGCATTGCAAGGAGAAGAATTATAGTATAATCATCTTGGTAAGGGAGGGTATTGCCATGAAGTTAGTTAATCTTACGTGTCCCAATTGTACTGGTCTTCTCAAGAAGGAAGGTAACAACCTGATCTGTCAGTCGTGCGGAGCGGCGTTCGCGGTCGATTATGATGAGTCCGACGTAGAGCATGAGAAGCTCGAGACTGAGGAGGAGCGCGAGGCGAGACGCCTGCAGCACGAGAAGGAGCTGCTTGCCGAGAAGCACCGACTTATGGAAGAGTCCAGAATCGCGGCGGAGAAGAGGGAACAGAGCAGACGCACGAAGAGTTATATCAGCAAATGGATAAGAGGTAAGGTCTCGGGTCTTATCGCGCTTGCCATCATCGCGTTGATTTGCTTCGGATGCTATAAGTTCGCGAGAAGACTGATGACCGATCCCGAGCTTGCGGAACAGTACGGTGTGGAGATCCCGACGACTACGACTACCGTTGTTTATGATGTGAGTCCTGACCGCATAAGCGACGAATTGCTGGGTGAATTCATCGAGCAGGGTAAGTCGAGTATTCAAAACAGAAGACAGATCGAGTTTTATGATTATACAACGGGTTGGACAGACTACGATGTTGCGCAGGTAACATTCGACAGCGCGTATCTTGTAACTGATATACAGAATCGCGGTGAGTACGATGCTGACAGCAGACTGGTGTTGATTTACCAGGTAGTATGGCACTCTGAGCAGGCTGAAGATGTGACGATCTACGATTGTGTTTATTTCAATGACTTGCAGGCAACAGAGACTTCTGTCATTAGCAGTTTCAGGTCTAACTTCGGAGACTTTAACGAAACTATGTGGCAATCGGTTGGCTACCAGAACAGAGCGGACTCGTACCGCATCAACGTAACGAGCTTAAGCGGTCAGGTAACGGAGCTGAGAAACGACTTCGCGGAACAGTAATAATCAATAAAAGAATAATATCAATAAGCAACATAAAAACGGGAGCGAATAATCACTCCCGTTTCTGTTACCGAATAGTCTTAAGTTATGATCAGAATCCGATGAAATTAGCGTCTGCAGGATTGATCTGTGTGCCGCCGCCCAATGCTTTGTCGAAGTCCTGAGGATCGTTGGAAGCGTTGAGAGCAACCTTTCTGCTGATGCGTCCCTGACGATAGAGGTCGAGGAGGGATTCGTTCAATGTGTGCATGCCTTCCTTGTGACCAGACTGGATGGAAGAGTTGATCATTACTGTCTTGTTCTCACGGATGAGGTTAGCGATAGCGTTGTTACCGATCATGATCTCAGTAGCAAGTACACGTCCCTGTCCGTCGATCGTAGGAAGGAGCTGCTGTGAGATAACGCCTCTTACGCTCATAGCGAACTGCTGACGGATTGTCTCCTGCTGATCCGTAGGTGAACCGTCGATGATACGGTCGATTGTCTGTGCAGCACTTGTTGTGTGAAGTGTGGAAAGAACCAAGTGACCTGTCTCAGCAGCTGTGATAGCAGCGGAGATCGTAGCGAAGTCTCTCATCTCACCAACGAGGATGATATCCGGGTCTTCACGGAGAGCAGAGTGCAGAGCGTGTGCATAAGAAGGAGTATCCTTACCAAGCTCTCTCTGGTGGATCATAGCCATGTTATGAGGATAGATATACTCGATAGGATCCTCGACTGTGATAACGTGCTTAGCCTGTGTCTTGTTGATGTAGTCAACAACGGCAGCGAGTGTAGTTGTCTTACCGGAACCTGTAGGACCTGTAACGATGATGATACCGTTAGGTGCTTCAGCGAGCTGCTTGATGGCATGAGGGAGACCGAGCTCCTCGATATCAGGGATCTGTCTCATGAGGATACGGATAGAAGCAGCGAGGTTGTTACGCTGATGATATACGTTAACTCTGAGACGGATGTCGTCGTTGTATGTAAGACCGAAGTCTACGTCCTGACCTTTCTCGATACGCTTTACATTCTCTTCAGAAAGAATGTCGTAGATCATCTTGAGAGACTCTTCTGCAGTGGGCTTGTCCTCGAGAATGTGGAGAGTACCGTATCTTCTTACGGCAAGGTTTGTTCCTACGGTAATATGTACGTCAGAACAATTCTCCGAAATAGCGTAATCCATCAGTTCATTTAATGTCATAACTAATTCCTCCGGAAAGTAAATACATACCGAGATTATATAATAAATAAAATTTTAGCGCTATACATTTATTTTGTTCTTTACAACATAATTTCCCTGCTCGAAAAGCTTGACACGCAGTTTCAAAAAGAGTATAAAATTTGTCAATTGAATAATTTGTAAGCAATGGCGCTTATTGATACGAAGACCTCGTATCGGTAAGCGCCTTTTGTTTTACGAAGAAACAGGGGTAAACAGTATGGAAGAGTTGAGAATTGACAACTACAGAGTTCAGGATGCCTTCTCCAAGAACGGACTGTATGATCCTTCCGAGGAGCACGAGAACTGCGGTATCGGTGCTGTTATCAAGATCGACGGCAAAGCTTCTTCTAAAGTTGTAGATGATGCGCTTACAATTGTTGAGCAGCTCGAGCACAGAGCGGGTAAGGATGCTGAAGGTAAGACCGGTGACGGTGTTGGTTTCCTGGTTCAGATCTCACATGATTTCTTCAGCAAGGCACTCGAATCCGACGGCATCAAGGTCGGTGGCAGAAGATCCTACGGTATCGGAATGTTCTTCATGCCGCAGACCGCCGAGAAGGCTGAGGCTGCCAAAAAAGTATTCGAAGAGTCATGTGCTAAAGAAGGACTTAAGTTCTTAGGCTGGCGTAAGGTTCCCGTTAACGAGGAAGTACTCGGTTCACGTGCAAAAGAGAGTATGCCTACGATCCTGCAGGGTATCGTAGAGCGCCCCGCTGATGCTAAAGAAGATATTGATTTCGAGAGGAAGCTGTACTTTGCAAGAAAGCTTTTCGAGAAGGAAAACAACGACACTTATGTGTGCTCATGCTCATGCAGAACGATCGTATACAAGGGTATGTTCCTTGTAGGTCAGTTGAGAACTTTCTATAAGGACCTCGCGGACGGCGCATACACATCCGCATTCGGTATCGTTCACTCAAGATTCTCCACGAACACTAACCCTACATGGCAGCGTTCACATCCTTACCGTATGCTCGTTCATAATGGTGAGATCAACACGATCACGGGTAACATGAACAAGATGCTGTCCCGTGAGAATATCTTCAAGAGCGAGTATTTCGAGGGACGTTACGAGGATATCTACCCGATGCTCGACGTAACGGGTTCCGACTCCGCAAGACTTGATAATACGATCGAGTTCATGATGATGGCAGGTGTCCCGCTGCCGCTCGCGATCATGGTTACTATCCCTGAGCCCTGGCAGCACATGGATACGATGGACAGGGAGAAGAAGGCTTTCTATCAGTACTACGCTACTATGATGGAGCCTTGGGACGGACCTGCTTCCATCATCTTCACAGACGGTGACAAGGTCGGTGCAGTGCTCGACAGAAACGGCCTTCGTCCCTCGAGGTATTATGTAACTTCCGACGGATATCTTATCCTGTCTTCCGAGGTAGGAGTGATCGATGACCTTGATGAGAGCACGATCGTTAAGAAGGACCGTCTGCGCCCGGGCAAGATGCTCCTCGTAGATACAGTCGAGGGTGCGCTTATAGATGATGAGCACCTTAAGAATGAGTATGTCAGAAGGCAGCCTTATGGTGAGTGGTTAGATCACATGCTCGTGGAGCTTCACGATCTCAAGATAGAGAATAAGAGGCCTGTCAGCCACCGAGACGAAGAACTCTACAGGCTTCAGCGTGCTTTCGGATATTCCTACGGAAATCTTAATAATGAGCTTATTCCTATGTGCCTTAACGGCAATGAGCCGACAGCAGCGATGGGTGTTGATGTGCCGGTACCTCCTTTGTCACAGCAGCAGCCCCCGCTGTTCGACTACTTTAAGCAGAAGTTCGCGCAGGTAACGAACCCGCCTCTGGACTGTATCCGCGAGGCTATTATCACTGATACGACAGTCTATCTTGGCGTTACAGGCAACATCCTCGAGGACCACGAAGAGAACTGCCGCGTGCTGAAAGTGCATAATCCTATACTTACTAATCTTGATCTCATGAAGATCCGCGACAGCAGACTTGAGGGGCTGAAGACAGCTGATATCTCTATGCTCTATACGAAGGAGCAGGGGCTTGAGGATGCGCTTACATCTTTGTGCCGTCAGGCTGATGAGGCGCACAATAATGGTGCGACGATACTTATCCTTACTGACCGCGGAGTTGATGAAGAGCATATGGCGATCCCGTCGCTTCTTGCTGTAGCAGCGCTTGAGACATATCTTGTGCGCACACGTATGAATACGGCGGCATCGATAATCGTCGAGACGGGTGAGCCGATCGAGATTCATCATTTTGCTACATTGCTTGGCTTCGGTGCGAGTGCGGTTAATCCCTATCTTGCATTCGATACTATCCTTGATCTTATCCACCGCGGCGTGATCGATAAGGAGTTCACACAGGCTGCCGGCGCTTACATCAGCGCCATCGTAAGCGGAATCGTAAAGATCGCAGCGAAAATGGGTATCTCCACGATCCAATCTTACCAGGGCGCTAAGATCTTCGAGGCTTTGGGTATCGGTAAGGATCTCATGGATAAGTATTTCCCTGACACGGTAAGCCGCGTCGGCGGTATCACACTCGAGGATATCGCTAAGAGAACAGAGGCTCTGCACGATCATGCTTTCGATGTATACGGCAGAGGTTCTGCTGACGGTCTCGCAGTAAAGGGCTGGCACAAGTCCAGATCCGGCAAGGAAAAGCACCTCTACGATCCCGAGACGATCCACATGCTTCAGCTCGCTACAAGAAACGGCGACTACGCTACATTTAAGAAGTTTACTTCGCTTATCAATTCAGACGATCGCCACGTAACTTTGAGAAGTATGCTCGACTTCAATTACGATCTTTCTAAGGAGATCCCTCTCGAGGAAGTAGAGAGCGCAGAGTCGATCATGCACAGATTCAAGACAGGTGCTATGTCTTACGGTTCCATCTCACAGGAAGCACATGAATGCATGGCTATCGCGATGAACCGCATCGGCGGTAAGTCCAACTCCGGTGAGGGCGGTGAAGACTTGGAGAGAATCCGGACTGCGGGTTCCGAAGAGGACCGCTGCTCTGCGATCAAGCAGGTTGCATCGGGAAGATTCGGTGTTACTTCAAAGTACCTGATCTCTGCGAAGGAAATTCAGATCAAGATGGCTCAGGGCGCTAAGCCGGGTGAGGGAGGACATTTGCCCGCAGGTAAGGTTTATCCCTGGATCGCTAAGACAAGACACTCCACTCCGGGTGTTGCACTGATCTCACCTCCGCCGCACCATGATATCTATTCGATCGAGGATCTGGCGCAGCTGATCTATGACCTTCAGAATGCCAACTCCGATGCACGTATCTCCGTTAAGCTCGTATCCGAATCGGGCGTAGGAACTATCGCAGCAGGTGTTGCAAAGGCTGGTGCCAAGGTAATCCTCATCTCAGGTTATGACGGCGGTACGGGTGCTGCTCCGGCATCATCCATCCACCACGCAGGTCTGCCTTGGGAGATCGGTCTTGCAGAGACACATCGTACATTGATCCGGAATAATCTGCGTTCACACGTACGTCTCGAGACTGACGGTAAGTTGCTCACAGGTAAGGACGTAGTAATCGCTGCTATGCTCGGTGCTGAGGAGTTCGGTTTTGCTACTGCACCGCTCGTAACCATGGGCTGCGTAATGATGAGAGTATGTAACCTCGATACATGTCCTGTAGGTGTCGCAACTCAGAACCCTGAGTTAAGAAAGAGATTCACGGGTAAGCCCGAGTACGTAATCAACTTCATGACATTCATCGCGAACGAGATGCGTGAGTATATGGCTAAGCTCGGTATCCGCACGGTTGATGAGCTCGTAGGCCGCGCAGACTTGCTCAAGGAAGCTGACTGCTCGCTCAAAGGTTCTGTTGATCTTTCAGAGATCATCCACGATCCCGAGCTCGCACATCCTTCCGTCAAGAGACACTACGATGAGGCTGATGCTTACGACTTCAAGCTCGATGAGACTATCGACCGCCGTGAGATCATTCCCCAGATGGCAGATGCTCTTGAGAGCGGCTCTCACAAGGAGATCGAGATCAAGGTAAAGAACCTCGACCGTGCACTCGGTACGATCTTCGGTTCCGAGATAACAAAGAGATACTACAACACACTTGAGGACGACACTTATGTAGTCAACGCGAAGGGTGCAGGCGGACAGAGCTTCGGTGCATTCATTCCTAAGGGCCTTACGATCAACCTCGAGGGTGATACGAACGACTATTTCGGTAAGGGTCTGTCGGGCGGCGTGCTCACTGTATTCCCTTCCAAGAAGTGTGAGATCAAGCCTGAAGAGAACATCGTTGCGGGTAACGTAGCGCTTTTCGGTGCGACTTCCGGTAAGGCTTTCATAAACGGTCTTGCAGGCGAGAGATTCTGTGTAAGAAACTCCGGTGCCAAGGTCGTAGTCGAGGGCTTGGGAGATCACGGCTGTGAGTACATGACGGGCGGTGTCGCAGTAGTACTCGGTCCCGTAGGCAAGAACTTCGCAGCAGGTATGAGCGGCGGTGTCGCATATGTACTTGATGAGAAGAACAGCCTGTACACGAAGCTCAACAAGTCTCTCGTAGGTTTCGAGCATGTTGTGGACGAAGAAGACAGGAAGCAGCTTACAGACCTCATCGAAGAGCATGTAAGAAGAACAGGTTCGCCGTTAGGACAGAAGATCCTTAATTCCATTGACGAATATATCCCCCGCTTCAAGAAGGTCATCCCGCATGACTATAAGCGCATGATGAATTCCATCGCGACGCATATGGCTGCAGGCATGAGCGAAGATGAAGCAAAGATCGAAGCGTTCCACGAGAACACTTCAGCTAAGGCGTGAGAGGAGATAAGACAATGGGAAAATCAACAGGATTCATGGAATATCAAAGAGTAAATAACCCCGGGCTTGAGCCTCTCGAGAGGATCAAGAACTATCGTGAGTTCCATTCACCTTTGGATGAAGCGCGAAGGCGCGAGCAGGGTGCGCGCTGCATGAACTGCGGTGTGCCTTTCTGCCAGTACGGTAAGCCCATCTGCGGCATGGTCGCGGGCTGCCCCTTAAACAACCTCTGTCCCGACTGGAACGACCTCGTATACAAGGGCTTCTGGGACGAAGCACTTGAACGCCTTATGCTCACGAATGCGTTCCCGGAGTTCACGTCCCGCGTATGTCCCGCCCTGTGCGAAAAGGCATGCGTCTGCGGTCTTAATGACGAGCCGGTAACAACGAAAGAGAATGAGTATTCGATCATCGAGCACGGATATGAGTCCGGCACTATGAAGGCTCATGTACCTGCGAACCGTACAGGTAAGAAGGTAGCGGTAATCGGATCCGGTCCTTCCGGTCTGTCGACTGCATACTGGCTTAATATGAGAGGCCACGAAGTAACTGTATATGAGAAGTCTGACCGTCCGGGAGGATTGCTGATGTACGGTATCCCGAACATGAAGCTCGAGAAGTCGGTTATCCTTCGCAGAGTTAAGATCCTCGAGGAAGAGGGAATCACATTCAAGTGTTCGGTCAACGTTGGTGTCGATATCACATATGAGGAACTCAAGTCTTCATATGATGCGGTTGTTCTTTGCTGCGGTGCGGGTAACCCCAGAGATATCAAGGCTGAGGGTCGCGATGCGAAGGGCATCTACTTCGCAGTGGATTTCCTCCGTGCTACGACTCAGTCACTGCTTGCATCGAACATGGCTGATACGAAGTATATCAGCGCTAAGTATAAGGACGTTATCATCATCGGCGGTGGTGACACGGGTAACGACTGTGTAGGTACATGTATGCGTCACGGATGTAAGTCCGTAACACAGCTTGAGATGATGCCTGCACCTCCTGTAGAGCGTGCTGCAAATAACCCTTGGCCTGAGTGGCCGAAGATCCTCAAGACCGATTACGGTCAAGAGGAAGCTGCTGCAGTATTCGGTCATGATCCCCGTGTTTACTGCACGACGGTTAAGAAGTTTATCAAGGATGAGAACGGTAAGTTGTCCGCTGTTGAGACAGTTGAACTTAAGAGCGTTAGGGATGAGACGACAGGCCGCTTCAATATGGTTCCCGTAGAAGGAACAGAGAAGACACTGCCCTGTCAGCTGGTTCTCATTGCTGCAGGATTCTTAGGACCCCAGTCTTATGTGGTCGATGCATTCGGAGTTGATACCAATGCAAGATCCAACATCGAGACAGGTTCAGGTCATGCCACATCGGTTCCCGGCGTATTCGCCGCTGGTGACTGCAAGAGAGGTCAGTCGCTGGTCGTATGGGGACTTCGTGAGGGAAGAGATGCGGCAGCAGAAGTTGATCAGTATCTGATGAAATAAGAAATCCCCTGTTTCTATTCATCATTATTGAACCGCCCCTGCGAAGTGATTCGCGGGGGCGGTAGTTTTGTTAAATGTGATCCAGAGACAAAACCAGTGACAGTTTTTGAATTTTGTCTCTGGCTTTGTCACTGAGCGCTCTGTAGAGACAAAAACAGTGACAAATCTCGATTTTTGTCACTGGATTTGTCACTGGGCAAGTAGAGATCCTTAATCCAGGTCGTTCTGGAAGCGGGACAAGTGCTCGAAAGGCATGATCTGCCTGCCTCGGAACAGGCCGCAGCCGTCGTTGATCAGTTGGTTGTTAAGAGCGGTGAACATATTGACGTCTACGGCACTTAACGTAATCCCTGTAGTCGGACTCGGGTGTGAAGCCGCGCTCTTTAAGGAAGTTCGGCATGATCTCGGCTATCTCATATAAGATTGATTATACAAAATGAGCTCCCCGGCGAATAGGGAGCCCACTCTGTTGAGTTTATGAATAACGGAAAGAGGTAACTTATCCGTGATCCTGTAATGCTGCGAAGCCTGTCTCTCCGGTTCTGATACGTACGACGTTCTCAACGTTGTAGACGAAGATCTTACCGTCGCCGATGTGACCTGTGTACAGAACTTTCTTAGCTGTGTCGATAACAGTGTCTACAGGTACCTTGGATACGATGATATCCACTTTGATCTTAGGCAGCAGTGATGCCTCTACAGGTACACCTCTGTAGTACTCCTGACGACCCTTCTGTGCGCCGCAACCGAGTACGTGTGAAACTGTCATACCGGTTACGCCGACGCCCATGAGGGCTTTCTTGAGGGAGTCGAGCTTACTCTCTTTGCAGATGATCTCGACCTTTGTATACTTCTTGCCGTCTGCTGTAGGAGGTACGATAGTGGTAACGTTCGTAACTTCGACTGCGGACTCGACGGGAACCTCACCGACAACTGCGGGAGCCTCTACGTCAGCCATCTCAACGATAGCCTGAGGTCTCATAGAGAAGCCGGCGTATGCTGCAGGGAGACCGTGCTCTGTAGGATCGAGACCTTCGATCTCTTCTTCACGTGATACACGGAGACCGTGAACCTTCTTGATAACTGCGAATGTGATCGTCATAAGAACTGCTGTCCATGCAACGATAGATGTGATACCGAGGCACTGTACACCGAATACCTTAAGACCTGCGTTGAAATCTGATCCGTGGATCAAAGCGTAGATAGGACCGTCCACTCCGTAGGAGGATGTGCTTGTAGCGAAAAGACCGGCGCAGAGAGTACCTACGATACCGTTAGCGAGGTGAACGCCGCAGGCACCGACAGGGTCGTCGATGTGAAGCTTGAGGTCGAGCCACTCAACTACGAGAACTACCAGGATACCGGAGATAAGACCTTCAGCGAAAGCACCTGCTGCATCGATACAGTGGCAGCCGGCTGTTACGTTTACGAGACCTGCGAGGGAAGCGTTGATGCACATGGATACATCAGGCTTACCGTTCTTGAGCCAAGTGAAGATCATACATGTAACTGTAGCAACTGCAGGAGCGATTGTTGTTGTAAGGAAGATAGCAGCGAGCTGTGAACCGGAAGTTGCAGCCGCACCGTTGAATCCGTACCAGCCGAACCAGAGGATGAAGCATCCTAATGCTCCGATCGGGATGTTGTGACCCTGAATAGCGTTAACCTTGATGACCTTACCGGAATCGTCTCTTATATACTTACCGATACGGGGACCGACCATGATCGCACCGATGAGAGCGGCAACACCGCCGACTGTATGGATACAAGCAGAACCTGCGAAATCGATGAAGCCTAAGTTAGCAAGCCATCCTGCGGGGTTCCATGTCCAGCCTGCCTCGATAGGATATACGATGAGGGAGAGGACTGCGGAATAGATGCAGTAAGAGCTGAACTTTGTTCTCTCTGCCATAGCACCTGAAACGATAGTGGCTGCCGTGGCACAGAATACGAGGTTGAATACGAAGCTTGAAGCGTTGTTCTCCATAAAGCCCGTAAAGTCTGTGAAGATAGAGAGGTTCGGGATTCCGATGAATCCTGCGATCATATCTTCACCCATCATGAGACCGAAGCCCAAGAAGATAAAACATACTGTTCCAATACAGAAGTCCATGAGGTTCTTCATGAGGATGTTACCTGCGTTCTTGGCGCGGCAGAAACCAGCTTCGAGCATTGCGAATCCGGCCTGCATGAAGAATACCAGCGCAGCTCCGATAAGGAACCAGATTCCGAAGACCTCCTGTGTGATTAATTCGGTGACATTCATAATGTGCACCCTCCTTCTCGAAAAATTTTTGTAGAAAAACAGCCCGTCCTCTTATCAAGGGAACGGGCTGCCATAGACCGTGAATTGTATGTGCGGTTTATCTTACTGCGAACAGAAGATCTCCGTATGTAGGGAATGGCCAGTATTCTGCTGCTGTCTCTTCCTCGAGCTTATCGCATGATGCGCGAAGCTCTGTCATGTCCTTGATGATCTCATCCTTGAAGAAGTCAGCCTTCTCTACGAGGTCTTCGATCTCATCGGACTTCTCAACGGCTGCCTTCAAAGCCTTGTAGGAACCGTATGCGTTTGTAAGATCTGCCGTGATCTCGTCGAGTGTTTCTTTAGCGAATACGTTCTCTGTGCTTGATGCAAGCTCTGAAGAATAGGCGTTGACTGCAGGGAGGATATCCTGCTTTGCCATCTCGAGCATTGTCTTTGCTTCGATGTCGATAAGCTTGGTGTACTTCTCGAGGAATACTTCGTGTCTGGACTGCATCTCGATCTCGGAGTAAACCTTGTGTGAAGTGAAGAGAGCAACGTTCTTCTCATCCATATAGTGCTTAACTGCATCAGGCAGTGTGCGCAGGTTGGAAAGACCTCTCTTCTCAGCTTCTTCGATCCATGCATCGTCGTAACCGTTACCGTTGAAGATGATTCTCTGGTGAGCTGTGATCTCTTCCTTGATCAGATCGTGAAGGGCAGTTGTGAAATCAGATGCGCCCTCGAGCTTATCGGCGAACTGCTTTAAGGACTCTGCTACAGCTGTGTTAAGAACTGTGTTGGGAAGAGCAACGGATGCTGCGGAACCTAACATTCTGAACTCGAACTTGTTGCCTGTGAAAGCGAACGGTGAAGTTCTGTTTCTGTCTGTAGTGTCCTTAGGGAACTTAGGAAGTACGTGTACGCCTACCTTGAGAAGTTCCTTCTCCTTAGCACCGTAAGGCTCATCCTTTACGATAGCCTCGAGGATCTCTGTGAGCTCGGATCCCAAGAAGATGGAGATTACAGCCGGAGGAGCTTCGTTAGCACCGAGTCTGTGGTCGTTACCTGCGGATGCTACTGAGATACGGAGCATATCCTGATAATCGTCTACAGCCTTGATAACTGCTGTGAGCATGAGGAGGAACTGAGCGTTCTCATAAGGTGTCTCACCGGGCTCAAGGAGGTTAGCGCCTGTATCTGTGCTCATGGACCAGTTGTTGTGCTTACCGGAACCGTTAACACCTGCGAAAGGCTTTTCGTGCAGGAGACAGACGAGGCCGTGCTTCTGTGCTACCTTCTTCATGATCTCCATTGTTAACTGGTTGTGATCTGTAGCTATATTAGTTGTAGTAAAGATAGGTGCGAGCTCGTGCTGTGAAGGTGCAACTTCGTTATGCTCTGTTGTAGCGAGGATTCCGAGCTTCCACAACTCATCGTTAAGATCCTTCATGAAAGCCTGTACGCGGGGCTTGATGGCACCGAAGTAGTGATCTTCCATCTGCTGACCCTTCGGAGGAACCGCACCGAAAAGTGTTCTTCCTGTATAGATAAGGTCTCTTCTTGCGTTGTATCCCTTCTCATCGATGAGGAAGTACTCCTGCTCGGGACCTACTGTTGTCTTAACACTTGATACGTCCTCGTTGCCGAAGAGCTTCAGAACTCTCATTGCCTGCTTGTTCAAAGCTTCCATGGAACGGAGAAGAGGAATCTTCTTGTCGAGAGCCTCACCGCCGTAAGAGCAGAATGCTGTAGGGATGCACAGGACTCCTTCCTTGATGAAAGCGTAGGATGTAGGATCCCATGCTGTATAGCCTCTTGCTTCGAATGTTGCACGAAGACCGCCGGAAGGGAAGGAAGAAGCATCAGGCTCGCCCTGTGTAAGAGCCTTGCCAGAGAATCTCAGGATGATGTTGCCGTCATCTGTGGGATTAACAAAGCTGTCGTGCTTCTCTGATGTGTAACCTGTCATAGGCTGGAACCAGTGGGTATAGTGTGTAGCACCCTTCTCGATAGCCCACTGCTTCATCTCGTTAGCGACAACGGAAGCTGCTTCGTCTGAAAGTCTCTTACCGTTATCGATGGCGGCCTTGACTTCCTTGAAAGTCTCCTTAGGCAGGCGTGCCTTCATGACGCTCAAACTGAATACATTCTCGCCGAAGATCTCAGATGTGTCTTTCATGTTCATAAACTCCTTGTCATTAGTTTTTGAATTAATCGAACGGCTAACTTGCATTTTTGACTTTGTGCAAAAGAAAAGGCACCGAGGGTGTAAACCTTCGGCGCCTTTGCCTGTATCAATCATTTTCGACTGTGATGATAACCCTCTGCTAACCGCTTGTCAAGAGAAAATTTGCAAGAAGTTGCGATTGACAATTCATAATCCGGAATGTTATCTTTTTTAAGAACAAAGGCGTTCATTCGGGTAAAAACCAATCTGCCCGAATGGGCGCGTTTACTTTTTTGAGACGAAATCAATAACGTCAACGGAGGCAAATATGAATTGTTCTATTGATGAGTTCATGCAGTATATCGAAGAGGAGGACATCAAGTTCATAAGACTTCTGTTCTGTGATGTCTTCGGTAACCCCAAGAACATCTCCGCGATGCCGTCATATATCGAGAGAGCGTTTAATGAAGGCGTCGGTATCAACCCCATGGGTATCGACGGATTCAAGGAAGAATCCAGATCGGAAGTCTTCCTTCATCCGGAGCCTGATACGGCGGCGCTCCTTCCTTGGAGACCTGATTCGGGAAGAGTCGTAAGACTGTTCTGTGATCTTAAATATCAGGACGGAACTCCTTTCGCAGCGGATACGAGAAATATCTTGAGAAATGCAGTAAAGAAGGCTGCGCAAGAAGGAATTAAATTCACGATCGGCACTCGTATAGAGTTCTATCTTTTCAAGACGGACGAAGACGGCGAGCCTACGAAGGTTCCTTTCGACAAGGCGGGATATATGGATATCGCTCCTCTTGATAAGGGCGCGAACGTAAGAAGAGAGATCTGCCTTACGCTCGAACGCATGGGCATCCAGCCTTTCAATTCTCATCACGAAGCAGGTCCCGGACAGAACGAGATCGACTTCGTGTCGGCTGACCCCGTTAAGGCTGCCGACGATGTTGTTACTTATATCTCTGTTGTTAAGACCATCGCTGCGCGTAACGGTCTTTATGCAGATTTCTCACCCAAGCCCCTGTCGGGACTTCCGGGTAACGGATTCCATGTAAATATCAGTGCGAGCCGCGACGGCGATACATCGGTTATGCCTTCCGTTATCGAGGGCATTATGCAGAAGATCTACGACATGACGATCTTCCTTAACCGCTGCGAAGACTCGTATCAGAGAATCGGGAAGGGCGATGCGCCCAGATTTATATCGTGGTCCGGCGGCAACTTCGGACAGCTTGTCCGCGTACCCCAAAGCTCCGGTCACCACTATGCTCAACTGCGTTCCCCTGACGCGTTCAGCAATCCGTATCTGACGTTCGCCCTTCTCATTTATGCAGGTCTGTACGGTATTAAGAATAACCTCGAGCTGCGTGCTCCGGTTGATCAGGATCTTACTTACATACCGTCGAATGTGGGAGACTTCAAGATGCTCCCGAGAACGATAGACGAGGCGAAAGAAGCGGCTAAGAGCAGCGACTTCCTTAAGGAGTATCTGCCCGAGTCAATCATAGAGGCGTACTGTGCGCAGGGATAATGCATATTCTGTATTATTAGTATCGAGCAATGAGAAGATGACCTCTTCTTTATCGGTATTTCTGTCCCGCGAAGACTACGGTCCCGTGGTTACTTCTGAGTCTGTCTCTGCGGCCAGAAGACTCGTGTCCCAGCGCGACTTCGATATCGTCATAATCAACACACCTTTGAAGGATGAGATCGGTATTAATTTCGCGATAGAGATCGCGGATTCATCGTCAAGTTCGGTCATGCTTCTTGTTAAGGCCGATATGTTCGACGAGGTCTCGTATAAGATGCAGGACTGCGGAGTGTTCACGCTCGCGAAGCCTGTCAATTCCACTGTGCTCGGCTACTCGATGAAGATGATGTGCTCTACTCGTGAGAGGCTTCTTCGCATGGAGCAGAAGCAGAAGACATTCGAGGAGAAACTCGAGGAGATCAAGATCGTTAACCGCGCTAAGATCATACTCGTGGAGAACCTGTCGATGTCTGAAGAAGAGGCACATAAGTTTATAGAGAAGAACGCGATGAACGAGCGCAAGAGCAAGGTGTTCATCGCGAAGAAGATAATAAGCGAATATAAAAAACCATAAGTCTTAGAGGCGATCGGAGGAACATATGACCAAATACATTTTCGTTACGGGAGGAGTCGTGTCGGGTCTCGGTAAAGGGATAACCGCCGCTTCTCTCGGAAGACTTCTTAAGATGCGCGGATTCAAGGTCGCGGCGCAGAAGCTCGACCCGTATATCAACGTGGATCCCGGTACGATGAGCCCTTATCAGCACGGCGAGGTTTACGTTACCGAGGACGGCTGCGAGACTGACCTGGATCTCGGTCACTACGAGAGATTCATCGATGAGGACTTAAACCGCTTCTCGAACATCACCACGGGTAAGGTGTACTCGAATGTCATCTCCAAGGAGCGAAAAGGTGAGTACCTGGGTAAGACGGTTCAGATCATTCCTCATATTACTGATGAGATTAAACAGTTCATTTATAACGTAGGTAAGACTTCCGATGCGGATATCGTAATTACCGAGGTCGGAGGCACGATCGGTGATATCGAGTCCCAGCCTTTCATCGAGGCGATCCGTCAGGTCGGTAATGAGGTGGGTCCGCATGATTCTTTGTATGTGCATGTTACTTTATTGCCTTACCTCAAGGCTTCGGGCGAGCACAAGTCCAAGCCTACACAGCACTCCGTTAAGGAACTGCAGGGAATGGGAATATCGCCTGATATTATTGTGCTTCGTACCGACGAGCCGATCGAGGATAAGTCGATCATCAGTAAGATCGCTAACTTCTGTAATGTTAAGGAAGACTGCGTCATCGAGAACCAGACTCTGCCGATTCTTTATGAGGCTCCGCTGATGCTCGAGAAGGCAGGTCTGTCGAATGCGGTTCTTCGTAAGCTCGGCATCTTCTGCGGTCATCCGGATCTGGGCGAGTGGAAGAAGGTTATCGAGAATATCCGTAACCGTGAAGGCCATGTGAAGATCGGTCTGATCGGTAAGTATACACAGCTTCATGACGCATATCTGTCAGTTGCCGAGGCGCTCCGTCACGCAGGTTATGAGGAGCGTGTTTATGTTGATATCGACTGGATCGATTCCGAGACTATAACTGCTGATAATGTTGCTTCTATACTCGGTAAGCTCGACGGAGTCATCGTGCCCGGCGGATTCGGTAACCGCGGTATCGAGGGTATGGTACAGACTGCCAAGTACTGTAGAGAGAATAATGTTCCTTATCTCGGTATCTGTCTCGGTATGCAGATCACGGTTATCGAGGCTGCACGTTCGTTGCTTGGGTTAACTGATGCGAATTCCGGTGAGTTCGATGCGAAGTGCGCACATAAGGTCATCGACTTCATGCCCGGCCAGAATGATGAGATCGAGAAGGGCGGTACACTCCGTCTCGGAAGTTACCCTTGTTCAGTAGTTGCAGGTACTAAGCTTGAAGAGCTCTACGGCGAGTCCGAGATCCGTGAGAGACACAGACACCGCTATGAGTACAACAACGACTACCGTGAGGACCTCGAGAAGGCAGGTCTTAAGATCTCCGGTCTGTCACCTGACGGAAGACTTGTCGAGACAGTCGAGTTCGAGAAGAATGACTTCTATGTAGGTGTTCAGTTCCACCCCGAGTTCAAGAGCCGTCCGAACAAGCCTCATCCTTTATTCCTGGGGCTTATCAGGGCTTCAATGAAGAAATGATTCTGTTTTATTCTTTGCAATGTAAAAGGGCTGTCGGTCGACAGTCCTTTTTACATTGGAATGGAGTAGTTTATGAAGATGATCAACAAGTGATCAGTCGTAAATACCGTAGAAGGCACAGAGGTTATTCCAAGCCTGGAGACCTGAGAAAGTCTCTACGAGCTGTGCTCTTGTTGTGCCGTTGTTAAGTGCGTTAACCCAGTTGTTAAGTCCTGCTGTATCAGCGCTTCTGTCGAGGAATGCGTTGTACAGAACCTTTACGAACTGCTCATTAGTGAGGTTTCTGTTATTGAACTCGGAGCAGTTAAGAAGACTGTTGATAACATCGTTAGCTGTCATTGTGCCGTTGATGATGCCGTCTGTGTATGTCTTGGAGCTCTGTGCATCAGCGTGTCTTCCGAGAATGTCCATATAAAGTCTGTCAACGAAGTTCTCGACAACCTTTGCTCTGATCATGTAACCGGGAAGATTACGGTTCGAAGAGTAGATAGAAGCTACCGTGTTTGCCGTATCTGCAGATACACCGTTAACTCCGCTCTGGTTAGCTGCTGCTGTGCCCATTACGTGATGAGGAGCTGCTGATGTGTCAGCCTGACGGCCTTCCATGTAAGCTTCTGCAACCTCAAGCTGAATTCTTAAGTTGGAGATCGCTGTTACGTGAGCGTCTGCTGAGTTAGTTCCGATTACGGGATAAGCCTGTGATCTGGATGTGTCGAGTGCTACGTAGATGTCGTTGGGAAGTTCATCACCGTAGGTTGCCAGGAATGCGCTTGCATCATCGTAGTATGCTGCGAGGTCTGCCTTTGTCTGGTCGTTTGCTGCCTCGTCTGCTCTGGATGACATTGCCGTCATGGGAATGAGCAGTGCGATGAGTGCTACTGTCAGTGCGATAGTTGTTGTAAATCTTGTTGTCTTTTTCATTTTGCCTTCCTCCTTGAGTCTTTGCTCGTTTGTTATGGCTCTATTAAACCGTGCTTTCGGGGGCAAACCAATGATTAATGCGGGACCCGAATGTCGCTTATCCGACACTTTAGGCTGCGTGTGTTGCTTTTCGAGGAGGAAATTCAAGAAAGTGTTCCCGAAAAAGTCGTTTTCAAACGTAAAATTATGGAATTTTGAAACGTAAATTATGATAATATCGCTGTGCGGTGACACGGCGATCAGGACACTGTCGCCCGACGAGTACACACTTGCGAATTGACAGGAGGTAAGCGTATGAATGTGTTGGTAACAGGCGCAGGTAAGGCTGTAGGACTCGGGTTCAATCTGGTGGTGCGTTACCTCGAGGCAGGCGATACGGTCGTCGCGACTATCCGTAAAGCGTGCCCGGAACTCATGGAACTTAAGCAGAAGTACGGCGAAAAGCTTATTACGCTCACCATGGATATAGGTGATACTTCTTCTGTAGAGGGCGCAGCGACGGCACTACGCATGAAACTTGATCATCTTGATCTCATTATCAATAACGCGGTGCAGGTGTCGCCTGACTGCGACAAAGGATTTTTCGAGGCGAATCTCGATTACATTCCGAATACGGTTAACGTTACGTCTGTCGGTGCGATGAGAGTGGTGAAGGCGTTCTATCCCATGCTTATCAAAAGTCCCATGACGGCACTTGTCATCAATATCTCGTCGGAGGCGGGCAGTATCTCGCGTTGTTACCGCACGGCACAGATTGACTACGGTATGGCCAAGGCGGCGCTTAATATGGCGACCATGAATATCTACAACACTTTGAAAGATGAGCGTAAGGTTAATATCTTCTGCGTGCACCCCGGATGGATCCGTACGGACGGCCGTGAAGATAATCCGGCACCGCTTTCTTCTTATGAAGCAGCGGGGATATTAAAGGAGTTATTCGAGAAAAGGCGCGGGGACTTTGATGGTCACCGCTTTATCACTAATGAGAATGAGGATTATCCGTTCTGATATAATTGACTTTGTTACATATCTAAGGAGGACGGGATATGGCAGAGAAGAACAATAATTTACTTACGGGATTGGCACTGCTTGTAGGAGTGGCTGCGCTGGGCGTTTCTTTCGTGGCACTGGCAAGTATTCCTGATGTTAACAAGGCAGAGGAGACGGTCGCGGTTGCAGAGTGTCCGGCAGAACCTGAGCAGGGACAGGATATTCAGTATGTACTGTTTTTGGGTACGAATGACAAGGATTCGAACGAGCCTGTGTTCAGTGAGGATGATGCGCGCGAGCATCTTGAGGCGATACTGACGGATCATTTCGGAGGATTCACGATCCAGGATGCAAGGGGCGGCTGGGTCAATGACGACGGTTCGATCGCGCATGAGTATACGCTTGTTGTTTATCTGTCAGATACGACTATCGAAGAGATCCATGCAGCATGTGACGACATGATCGCCGAGTTCAACCAGAGCGCGATCCTTATCCAGCAGAATCAGACGACAACCGAGTTCTACGGCGGATAATTAATAAGCATTATATTTTGGAGGGGATTAAATATGAAAAAGAGAAGTATTATCGCTATGACACTTGCGGCGGCTATGGCGCTCGGAGCATGCGGAAAGGCTGAGGAGACTCAGGTAACAGAGCAGACGGCGGCAACGACGACTCAGGCGCAGACAATGATCATCACGTCTAACGGAGATGAGACTGAAGTGACAGGAGAAACAGAAGCGGCGGAGCTCGCAGGTCCCGTAGAACTTACACTTGATAACTACTTTGACACGGATCCCGCCAACACTGAGTGGGGACAGGGCGAAGGTGCGGATATCATCGATATGGTAGATCTTGATTATCTTGAGGCTTCTCAGAATGCTGAATTGTTCGAGGTCGACACGATCGAGCAGTTCGCATCCCTTAACTACTATGTAAATACATATCCGCTTGCACGCGAATATGAGAGCCTGTCGGACGATCACTTCTTCATTAATGTAAATATCAACAGTGACTTTGATCTGTCAGACTACGACTGGCCGTCGATGGGATATGAAGCAAATAATCATGAGCATTCATTCGCAGGTATCTATATCGCGAACGGCCATACGGTCACGGGCCTTGAGAACAGCCTTTTCGGAGATATCTACGGTTCTGCGGTCTGCGGTATCTATCTTGACGCAGGTGTTATCACGGATGACGCGCGCTGCCTGATTGCTGACAATATCGAAGATGTAAGATTCTTCGACTGCCACATCTCGGCTGAACTCGAAGAGGGCGAGCTCAATCCCGAGATCCTCTTTCAGATCTACAGCACAGACGAAGTCAACAGATTCCTTGACTGCACGATAGATGTTGTTTGGCCGGACGGGGAGACGCATTCAGAGCAGATCCAGCTCAATCCTTACAGCACGGGCTCCAACAATACCATTATTGAGTTCTTTGATCCCGACCGTGACGGCGTATATGAGTACGGCGGGAATTACTTCGAGTCATAAACTCAATTGAAAAGAAGATGTAACGCATCAGCCGGACCTTCCTGTTAAACTGTAAGAAGGAAAATAGGAGGTCCGGCTAATGAAGAGATCAGTTATTGCCATTATTTTGACAGCATCGCTTCTGGTAAGCGTTTGTTCGTGTTCGCACGATCCGGAACCTTCTGTGACTGAGACACTGCCGCGCGTTACAACGACGACGGCTCCGTCGGCATCTGACGTTCCCGAGACTTCCGCACCCACGGAGACTATATTCCCCTCACGTGATATGAGAACCATGTCGATAAACGAGGTAGAGGCAGTTCTTCTTAATGCGGCGGGCAGAGGAGAGGCTTTGAGTGATTATAACTATGCCATCGAGGAGAATGCCGGTATCGGACTTATCGACGGCAGAACTTATTCATATAACATCATGGATGAGAACCCCGATGTTTTCGGCGGGTTCAATATACTGCAGTTCGACACGGAGTCGGAGGCTTTTCGCAACATGCAGGTAGGCGACTACATCGAGGTGTACTTCCAGTTCGGAGACGAGATCATGAGCGGGCAGCAGGCTGTCACCGCGATCAACGGTCCGTACGTGTTCTCTGCGTGGGAGACGCCGAGGGGCGGCGGTTACAACAGCACACCTCCGTTCACGTGCGCCGAGATCCAGGCTGCATATCTTGCATTCTCCGCGTAAGTAATGTCCCGCGAACTCACACAGCAGGAGAGGCAGCTTCTTCTCGATAACCCTCAGTATGTAATGTTCAATCCTACCAAGGGTGTGACGGTGTTTATTAAGCACCCGATCCTGCTGGCGTTCCTGCCTTTTGCCATCTTCGCGGTGGTGATCCCGGTACTCGTGTTCACGTTCGAAGATTTTTTTATCGCTCACGACGTTGTGTGCAGTGTGGTGCTCTGCGTGGGAATGCTGCTCACGGTCATCATGATCCCGGTGGTCTTCTGTCTGCGCGACAAACGCGTGTGGGAAAAGGAACACAGCGACTATTACAGGATCCCGCTTAAGCGTGTGCTGCCTGAGCGCCTTACGGGGCGCGTCGTGACCATTACGAAGGTGGACTTTAAGAACCAGCAGGACATACAGTACGCGCTTCTTACCTGCGAGGAGGACGGCGTCGAAAAGAAATACAACTACTTCGGATTTGTTAACCGGTTCGAGTTGATTGAAGGGCAGGAGTTATTGGTTGTTAGTGACGGAGAGTTCTTCGCGTTCGTTCAGAGGGGGACGTTGAGCGAGGGGCTGTATAACAGTTGTAAGTGAATTTGTTGATAAACCAGACACTTTATGAGGCATCTGTTGCTTAAGCGACAGATGTCTTTGTTATTAATCATAGGTTTCTCCGTGCGGGTCTGAAATAATGTGCTTGGCAAACGAAAAGCAAGTAAAGGAGAAACGGTTATGAAGAACTTTTTGGACAGAGAGAATATCGAATTCATGATGAGAGGCACAGAGGATAAGGAGACGCTTCGTAAGAAGATCCTGTATATGATCGAGCGCAAGAATGCAGTATCGCTTCAGGACATGGTCGGTCGTCCGTCGATCGCACTTTCATCCGGCGCCCTCGGTCGCGTGGACTACCCCAGATTCTGATCGATTGTCCCCAGACACCTGCTGATTTGAGGTCAAATCGGTCATCGGTTAGAGAATAAGGGGGTGTCATTCTCTAACTTATGTATCAAAAAGGGTCGAATTGAACATCAGTTAGAGACAGAAACCAAGGAACGCTTAGGCGTTCTTTTTTATTGAGAAACAATAGGTTCATCCTTTGTCGTTTTTTGTCGAAAATTGTCGAGAATTGTCGAAAAATAAGAGGACTACGCGTTGTATTATGTAGGAGCAACCAACACACTTATAGCAAATATGATATTGAACTGTAATAGCATATTTGTTATTATAACTACGTAATCAAGGTGTACAAATGTATGAGATTATTTTGTATGAAGATGAACACGGGAACAGCGATGTAAAGAGTTTTATTAAAGAACTGAAGTCAAAGTCAAAGTCAAGTAAGGATGCAAGAATTAATTATACAAAAGTAGTGGCTTATATTGATCTCTTGGAGGAGATGGGAACACGAGTAGGTGAACCGGTAACCAAACATCTTGACGGTGAAATATGGGAATTGCGACCTATATCCAATCGCATTTTATACGCTTTCTTTACTGATAATAAGATAATACTTCTACATCACTTTCAGAAGAAAACTCAGAAGACGCCTTTAAGGGAGATCATAAAAGCCAAGAATGAACTGGAGGATTACTCAAGGAGGCATAAAACCGATGGCTAACTGGAAAGAATTCAGACAAGAATTAGAACTTACTCCTGAAGAGGAGTGTATTATAGAGCTTGAGAAAGATCTTATTCGTACGATGGTACAGATAAGAGAATCGCAGGGCTTATCTCAGGCAGAACTTGCACGTAAATGCAATGTCAAACAACCGATAATTGCACGTATGGAAAAGGATGTTCATTCTCCTCAAGTGGACAGCCTGCTTAAGATTTTGGTTCCTTTGGGATACAGGTTACAGATAGTACCCATAGATGAAGTTGAAACTGCCTAATACTAACGCCCGGCGTTCTTATTGAATATTAGTATATTAATGATAAAGAGTTGTCGCTTTGGACTCTTAGAGGCTAACTGAAGAAATTGACTAGCGGTCATTGGCTGAAACGTTGGCTGATTTCAAATTTAGCCACTATTTCAGCCAATGAATGATGAATTTCAGAAGATGCTATAATTTATTCCGCTTGTATATTTTTTGATAAGGAGAGATTTATGTCTATTTTCAGTAAACTGTTTCATAAAGATGAGAAGAAGGAAGAAGCCGCGAAGACTGCGGATCCGAATGTTGTAGAGCTGCCGTGCGGGAAGTTTATTTACGCAGAGGATGATCCGGATGAGATCGGCTATGAAGGTGAGATAGATTGGTACTATCAGCCGGTCGAAGTCTTTATAGAAGTAGATACCCCCGGAACGAAAGATGCCGGTCTCGGATTTGAGCGCTTTACACGACTCTATGAGGACAGGGAGCGGATAGACTTCAAAATGAAGCTGGCGGTAGCCGAAGTTGCGGATTACGCTGACAGGATGTCGAGGGACGAGTTCATCGAGAAATCGAAGATCGTGTTTATCTCGGTTTACAGCAGCGGAAAAAGAGTTTTCCATGTGGAGCATCCCAGAACACGTGACGGGAAAAGCGATGCCCAGGTTATCTACGATGAACATGATAAAACGACCGTAACGGAAGGTATGATGTAATCAACAAAAGCTTAACAATTTACTCATTATTCTGTGACATAAAACCAATACAATTTGAGTATACATAACAGGGGGATACGGTTATGTCAGGGAATATGAGTATTAACGATATAAATATAGATCTTGAAGAACTTGATGCTGTTGTAGGCGGATATGAGAGAGTAACGGGTAATTTCGTCAGTTTGCGTCCTTACCTCAATACCGGATTAGCAAAAGTAACGATCATATGTCCCAACTGCCACAGCGTATTGAAAGTAAATAAAAAAAGTGAAAGCGGGCAGATTGCGTCCGGTCATACAAAGACATTCACATGTAAGAATTGCGGTCATCAATATGCCTGGCTTAATGATACCGGGAATGATGTTTGTATATAAAGGAGGACCCGGCATCATCACGTCGGGTCTTTTTCATCTATATTGAAGCGTCCTCCGGGCGCTTTTCGTTATACTGTTGGTATGATGATTTGAAAGGTATATGATATGACAATGATAAGTTTTGAAGATTTCTCGATGTTATTCGATTCCATCCCCGGAGAGCCTGAATTTGAAATACTTTTTCGTGGTGTTAAGGCAAAATACATGATAATCAAATACGATGATCATGTGTCTTTCCAAAGGTGCGGTGTTAACGACGGAAGCGGGGAATACGATTACCCGTCTTTGCAGGAACTGTATCAGGCTGTCACGGTAGACGGGATCTGCCTGAAAGACTGTTGGGACACTATCGAAAACATAATAGCCGATTCTTCTTTTGACTTATCAGTACCGGATGACGTGGCCGGGTTTAAAGAAAGGTGGATGGCATAACAAAAACACTTCACGCTTCGTTCCCAGGACTTGCTCGTCATGACATGAATACGGCTGCTGATGATGGATATAGTACTTTTTCACACGTTTTTACATGGGATGGATATGGTCCTTAATTAACAGGACGGATACTGACATGACACAGATTATCAATAAGAGACTGTACAGCCAAAGATCCGTATGCGGCTGCCCGAACTGCGGAGGAGACGTGATCTCGACTTACCTGATCCTCTCCGGCACGGAAGCACCTAAGGCTATCCCGTACAAATGCGAAGACTGCGACAGAAGCTACCTTGTATATAACGGACAGATAATATCGGAGATCATCGGCTGATAACACTCGAAAAGGAAACATCTATGTGTGACAATAACGGGACACTTGCTTTCCTCGTGCCACGTATAATGTAGGTACAAGCATGGTGAAGGAGGTATCGTTATGGGACTGTTTAATTTCTTTAATTCGGAAGGTCACTGGATAAGGAGCACACACTTCTTCGGAAGCGACACCTTCGAATGCTCCGAGTGCGGCAGGACATTCAAGTCAGCCACCCTCGAGTGTCCGCGCTGCCGCTCGAAAATGCGGGGCACCATCGACGACTGGGATCTTCGCATGCGCCGCGAAGCCCTGGAAGAAGACCTCGACGAGTACGAGGGGATAGAGGATGCGGATTTCTGAGAAAGAGCGAAAAGTGATGCGGGAAGTACATCTGTGTGATTTATCAGAGGTAATGAAATGACAACGTATTATTTGATTTTGGATCGACAGCTCGGCAAGAAAGAAGACGGTAAGTACTACCTGTTTAAGAATTCAGAATGGATATCTGATACAGCTCACGAGATCAGTGACCGGCTCATCGGTTATGATCCGAGTGAAGATCCCGATTCTCCGTATTGTATAGGTTGCCTGAGTATTATGAAGGAAATTAAGGAGATATCTGAAGAGCAGGTCAGGGGGATAATCGATCAACAACATAATAGTTGAGTGCTGATTAGAGTTCCCCCGCTGCAGAACAAAGACGTGGACTATGAAGATTCAATGTTATAGTTATTTTATCCGAATATCGGGATTCTTTTGTAACGGTCGCAAAAACAATCAAACTGTGTGGATGGTTTAGAATAAATTTGACATATTAACACCAATTTCACAATATTTTATTATAATTTAATTGGTCGTAATATGCAGTTTTGGAATGTTATGACTTATGGGAACTAAAGACTCGCGATAATGGCATTGTAGCATTTTTGACTCATAAGGAGGGCGAATTACTATGGGCGAGTTTCAGGTATATCCATAATCAATAAAAATAGAGGACCCAGTGTATGAACAAACAACAACTTGCCAATAAAATATGGGAATCTGCAAACAAGATGCGTTCGAAGATCGAGGCGAACGAATATAAAGACTATATCCTCGGATTCATCTTTTATAAGTTTCTTTCTGACAAGGAAGTCAAGTACTTAACAGGACTCGGTTATACAAATGAAGATATAGATACTGTAACCGAAGAAGATTCCGAGATCGTGGAAAATGTTCAGAAGAATATTGGATACTTTATAGGCTATGACAACCTTTTCTCTACATGGCTTTCCAAGGGAAGTGATTTTAATGTTGCTGATGTTCGCGATGCTTTGTCTGCTTTTAACCGTTTGATCAATTCTTCACATAAGAAAGTCTTCACCGGAATCTTCGATACGCTCCAGACCGGTCTTTCGAAGTTGGGCGATAGTTCGAATTCTCAGACCAAGGCGATCAGTGATCTCTTGTATCTTATCAAGGATATCCCAATGGACGGTAAACAGGACTATGACGTTCTTGGTTTTATCTATGAATATCTTATCTCCAACTTTGCTGCGAATGCCGGAAAGAAAGCTGGTGAGTTCTACACACCTCACGAAGTATCACTTCTTATGTCAGAGATTGTTGCCGATCACCTTAAGGAAAGACCTGAGATCAAAATATACGATCCGACGAGCGGTTCAGGTTCGCTCCTGATCAACATCGGTAAGTCTGTTGCTAAGCACATGGGCGACAGCAATAAGATCAAATACTATGCTCAGGAGTTGAAGGAAAACACATATAACCTTACACGTATGAATCTGGTAATGCGCGGTATCCTTCCTGATAACATTGTCACAAGAAACGGAGATACGCTTGAAGAAGACTGGCCGTACTTTGAGGAAAGTGATCCCATCGGCACATATGAGCCTTTGTATGTAGATGCCGTTGTATCCAATCCGCCTTACTCGCAGAATTGGAATCCTTCCGATAAAGAGTCTGATCCGAGATATGCAAGATTTGGTTTGGCACCTAAAGGCAAAGCTGACTATGCTTTCCTTCTTCATGATCTGTTCCATATCAAAAGCGATGGAATCATGACTATCGTACTTCCTCATGGTGTTTTGTTTAGGGGTGGCGAAGAAGGCGAAATTCGAAAGAACCTTATCGAAAACAACCATATTGATGCCGTTATCGGCTTGCCTGCAAACATCTTCTTCGGAACAGGTATTCCTACGATCATCATGGTGCTTAAGCAAAAACGCGATAATACCGATGTGCTGATTGTTGATGCGTCCAAAGGATTTGAGAAGGTTGGAAAGAACAATAAGCTTCGCGCATCCGATATAAAGAGAATCACTGATGCGGTTACAAAGAGAATCAGCGTTGATAAGTTTTCTCGAGTTGTATCGCGCGATGAGATCAGAGCAAATGATTATAATCTGAATATTCCTCGTTATGTTGATTCTTCCGAGAAACCAGAGAGCTGGGATATATATGCTTCTATGTTTGGCGGTATTCCGATCAAAGAGATCAATGAACTTAATGAATACTGGGGGGCTTTCCCGGGATTAAAGGATGTATTATTCACAAAGACAAATGATTCCTATGCATCTCTTGTTGATACAGATATTCACAAAGCGGTTAAAGAACATCCTTCTGTCAAAGCATTCATAAACAGATATGCTCAGGCTTTTGATAACTTCGACGGATACCTCAAAGAACAGTTATTATCTTCAGTCGAGAATATCAATGTGTCGAAGGAAGAGTCCGTCCTTAGTGAGAATATATTTGAGCGATTGAAAGATGTTCCTCTTGTTGATTCATACGGTGCATATCAGATATTGGATAATAGCTGGAACAAGGTTGCTGTTGATCTTGAAATAATCCAGACTGAGGGCTTCCAAGCATGCAAGCAAGTTGATCCCAATATGATCGTTAAGAAGAAGGATGGCAAAGAACAGGAAGTACAGGACGGTTGGATTGGTCACGTTATCCCGTTTGAACTTGTACAGAAGAAATATCTCTCTGAACAGGCAGATGCTCTTCACAATGCAGAAGACAGGCTTGTGGAGATCACATCAAGGTATGAGGAGGCTCTCGACGAACTGCCTGAAGATGAGAAAGAAAAGAGTTTTGTTAATGATGACAAGACTGCTTTCGTCTGGGCTGAGGTGAAGAAAGCTATTAAAGCTCAAGAAGTTGAACCTGATATTATTGTGATTCTTAAAGACGTTCTGGCGAAAAATGACGAAGAAAAGAAGCTTAAGAAGAGCATCAAGGAACAATCTGCATCTCTTCACATGGAGACAAAGAAGTTCATTGAAGAACTTAGTGATGATCAGGTAATGGAATTGTTGGATGATAAGTGGATAGTTCCTATGACGGATAGCCTTGCAGGACTTCCGGATAGTATTATCAGCGATTTCATTTCAAAGATGGATAAGCTGTCACGCAAGTATGATACGACATTCTCTGAAGTTGAAGATCAGATTGTAGAGACAGAAAAAGAATTATCTTTAATGATTGATCAATTGACCGGAAACGAATTCGATATGCAGGGGCTTACGGAACTGAAAAATCTGTTGGGAGGGCTTTGATATGGATAATAAAGAGCTAACTCCTAAGATTAGATTTAGTGGATTTACTGACCTTTGGGAACAGCGTAAGCTTGATGATTTAGGAACTACATATACCGGATTGTCAGGCAAAACAAAAGAAGACTTTGGTCATGGAGCAGCTTCTTTTGTTACTTATATGAATGTCTTCCTGAATCCAGTAACTGATGCAAAGAGGGTAGAATCGGTAGAAATTGATAAAACACAAAACACTGTTAGATACGGAGATGTCTTTTTTACGACATCATCTGAAACTCCCGAAGAAGTTGGCATGTCCTCTGTATGGCTTGAAAATACTGAGGATACGTATTTGAATAGTTTCTGTTTTGGATATCGTCCGACTGCTGAAATTGATCCCTACTATATGGCATATATGCTCAGATCAGAATCGGTTAGAAAGAAAATAATATATCTTGCACAGGGTATATCTCGATACAACATCTCGAAGAACGGAGTAATGCAAATTGAGATACCAATACCAAACAATGATGAACAAAAGAGTATTGGCAAATATTTCAAGCATCTTGATAACCTTATCACCCTTCACCAGCGTAAGTACGAGAAGCTTCAAAATATCAAAAAATCGATGCTGGAAAAGATGTTTCCGCGCGATGGAAGCAATATTCCAGAGGTAAGATTTGCTGGATTTACTGACCCTTGGGAACAGCGTAAGTTTAGTGAAGTCTTTGTTGGTTTGCAGAATAACACATTGTCACGAGCTGATCTGAACTATAATCAGGGCGACATTAAGAATGTCCATTATGGTGATGTGCTTATTAAGTTTGGTGAGTATATTGATGCAGCTTCTGCAGAACTACCATATATAAATGACAGTTCGATAGAAAGCAAATTTACCAAATCATTGTTAAAAAATGGGGATATCATCATTGCCGATACAGCAGAGGATGAAACTGTTGGCAAATGCTGTGAAATAACTAATTCTGACGGGATGAAACTATTATCCGGATTGCATACTATTGCAGTTCGCCCACAACAGAAATATGCATCGAAATTCTTGGGATACTACCTTAATTCAAATGCTTATCACAGCCAGCTTCTACCGTTAATGCAAGGAATAAAAGTAACATCTATTTCTAAGGGAGCGCTCCAAGATACAGTATTGACTGTACCAGTAAATCTTGATGAACAGGAAAAGATTGGTGAATGTTTATCTCACATCGACGACATTATCACCCTTCACCAGCGTAAGCTTGAGAAACTAAAAAATATAAAGAAATCCATGCTGGAAAGCATGTTTGTATAACAAAATTGGAGTGAAAAGCACTATGTTTGATAAAGAAGCCGACTTTGAACAAGCCTTAATTGATCTTCTCAAGACTAAAGGGTGGGAGAGTACCGTTCTTAAGAATTACACAGAAGAACAGTTGATTCGCAATTGGGCTGATATTCTGTTCGAGAATAACCGCGGAATTGACCGTCTGAATGATTATCCGCTCACAGACAGTGAAATGCAGCAGATCATCGAACAAATCGAGACTCTAAAAACGCCCCTGCGCTTAAACGGTTTCATCAATGGCGGTAGTGTTTCTATCACTCGAGATAATCCTGACGATGTAGCACACTTCGGCAAGGAAGTATCACTTAAAATATATGAGCGAAGAGAGATAGCTGCAGGTCAAAGTAGATATCAAATTGTTCAGCAACCTAAGTTTCCGACGAAATCGAAGATTCTCAACGATCGTCGCGGAGATTTGATGCTGTTGATAAATGGTATGCCGGTCATTCATATTGAGTTGAAGAAAAGCGGTGTATCAGTTCTTCAGGCGGCAAATCAAATCGAGAAGTATTCTTATGAGGGCATATTTACTGGGTTGTTCTCACTAGTGCAGATCTTTGTTGCAATGAATCCCGAAGAAACATTGTATTTTGCTAATCCAGGCCCAGAAGGGAAATTCAATCAGAATTATTACTTTCATTGGGCTGATTTTTACAATGAGCCTATAAACGATTGGAAACAAATCGGCTCCACCCTTCTTTCAATTCCAATGGCACATCAGCTTATCGGTTTCTATACCGTCGCCGATGATTCCGACGGCGTGTTAAAGGTCATGAGAAGCTACCAGTATTATGCTGCTAATGCTATATCAGATAAGGTTGCAAAGACCAAATGGGAAGAAGGTAATCAGCTTGGCGGTTACATTTGGCATACAACAGGATCAGGTAAGACGATGACTTCCTTTAAGTCGGCTCAGCTTATCGCAACCTCCAAGGATGCTGATAAGGTTGTCTTCCTTATGGATAGAATCGAGCTTGGAACACAGTCATTGAAGGAATACCGCAATTTTGCAGGTGCCGGTCTCTCTGAAACTCAGAAGAACAATACCGTACAAGAGACAGAAGATACGCACGTTCTGGTCGGCAAGTTAAAGAGCTCAGACCCGGCAGATACACTCATAGTTACATCGATACAGAAGATGAGTAATATCAGCGAAGAGAATGATGGGTTGAAAGCTGCCGATATAAAGACGATCAACAGTAAACGAGTCGTTTTTATCGTTGATGAATGCCATAGATCAACGTTCGGAGATATGCTTCTTACCATTAAAGAAACATTCCCGAGAGCAATATTCTTCGGTTTTACCGGTACTCCAATTCAAGAAGAGAACCAGAAAAAAATGAGCACCACCGCAACTGTATTCGGAAACGAACTTCACAGATATAGCATCGCAGATGGTATTCGTGACGAGAACGTATTAGGTTTTGACCCTTATTTAGTGCTTACATATAAAGATCAGGATCTTCGTCAGGCTGTAGCGTTGGAGATGTGCAAGTCTTCAACTGTCGAGGAAGCTTTTGCCGATGAGGCTAAGAAGAAGATATTCCTTCGCTTCATGAATGAGCTTCAGATGGGTGGTCACAGAGATTCTTCCGGTGACTATATAAAAGGTATAGAGGATTATATTCCAAATAGCCAATATCGCTCAGAAGAACATCAGTCGATGGTAGTAAAGGATATTGTAGATAACTGGATCATTCTAAGTCAAAACGGCAAATTTCATGCCATATTTGCTACTAGTAGTATCCCTGAGGCTTTGGATTATTACAGGAGATTTAAGGCATATTCTGACCGTCTTAAAGTAACGGCACTATTTGATCCTTCGATAGACAATAACGGTGGAGCCAAGTTCAAGGAAGACGGATTAAAAGAATTAGTTGAAGACTATGATGAACGCTATCATCAGGATTATACAATCGCTTCCTTCGGCAAGATGAAGAAAGATATTGCCGCTCGTCTAGCTCACAAAAAGCCTTATGAGCGTATCGAGAACGAACCTGAAAAGGAAATCGATATACTGATAGTTGTCGATCAGATGCTGACTGGCTTTGACTCAAAGTGGATAAACACTTTGTATATGGATAAGATGCTCCGCTACGAGAATATTATTCAGGCATTCTCACGTACAAACAGGTTGTTTGGCAATGACAAGCCGTTCGGCACAATAAAGTATTATAGACGTCCTCATACAATGGCAAACAATATTGAGGATGCAGTCAAGTTATACTCCGGTGATAAGCCTTTCGGTCTGTTCGTTCAGCGCTTGAAGCAGAACTTGGAGAATATGAATTTTGTCTACAAGCAGATCGGCGAACTTTTTGATGCCGCAGGTGTTCAGAATTATGAGAAACTCCCTGATGATGTTGAGAGTCGTAAGAAGTTTGCGGTTCTCTTCAGACAGTTTAACGATTTCCTTGAAGCCGCTAAAGTTCAGGGATTTAGCTGGAAAAAACTAACATATACATTTACAGATGAAGAGACAGGTTCCAAGGAAAGTATTGATGTGGCACTTGATGAGACTACATATCTTATCTTTGTAAAGAGATATAAAGAACTCTTTGAGCCCGGCGGAGAGCCCGGTGGAGAAGACGATGTTCCGTATGATATCGATGGATATATCACAACAATCGATACGGATAAGATCGATACGGACTATATGAATGCCCGTTTTGAGAAGTATATGAAGTTATTATACGATGATGAAGTTTCTGCCGAAGAACTTCAGAAGGTAGAGGACGAGCTTCATCGAACATTTGCAACGTTATCACAGGAAGAGCAGAAGTTCGCTAACATCATTCTTCACGACATACAGAGTGGAAATATAACTGTTACGCCCGGGAAGGCGTTCAGGGACTATATTCTTGAATATATAACGAAATCAAAGGACGATCAGATTCATAGATTGTCTGCTGCAATTGGTGTTGATGAGCAATCATTGAGAGATATTATGACTCAGCACGTTACAGATGATAATATCAATGAATTTGGAAGATTCGACGCGCTTAAAGCAACAGTTGATCCTGCTATTGCTAAAGCTTACTTTGAACAATTAACCGGTATCAAGATGCCTGCTCCCAAGGTGAATATTAAGGTGGACAGCCTATTAAGAGACTTCATTCTTAAGGGTGGTTTTGATATAGAAGAGATTACCCATAAATGATTCATTGGGGGCAGCGCTTGTTATCAATCAAGTTCTGAGAGCGATCTCATGACAAGATTGATATCCTTGTTCTCGAGTTCCTGAATGATATGAAGATAGGTCTTCTGCGTCGTGTTCATGCTCGAATGCCCTAACCGCCGCGCTACACTCGCAATAGATACGCCCGCGAATAGCAATATCGACGCATGGGTATGACGGAGACCGTGAATCGTTATCACTGGCACACCGGCTTTCTTGCAATGGCGTGCAAGAATACCATTTACCGTTGAATTGAATGGTCTTTTAACTACAAAGATTGGTTTATCTTCAGGAATGTCCTTGATCAGTTCGGAGAACTGAACCACAGTGCGCCAGTCAATCTGAATCTTCCTTACCGATGACTTGTTTTTTGTGGGAAGGAATCCTCCAGCATCACCCTTATAGTTATAGGTCTTGCTGACGGATACCATCTGATGACCAAAATCAAAGTCGGCAGGAGTGAGGGCCAGAGCTTCTGAGAAACGCATACCGGTCTTTGCTACAAGCAGTATAAACCAATCCCAGTCGGCTTCTTTGCCGAGATTAAGGGTGTCGAGCATCTGATGAAGCTCATACTGATTCAGATACTTGGGCTTCTTATTCTTAGGTGTCTTTCCTTTGATAATTGCCTTGCGAGTAGGGTCTCGATCGATGAGTCCTTCATCTACGGCATCAAGAATCGCGCACTTAAGCTGGTGATGGAAGTCCATGGTTGTTTGCTTCTCGTGTGTCTTTGCATACTCATTCAGCAGTTCTTGATACGTGACTCGTGTAAGCTCTCCTACCTTAAGATTCGGG
This sequence comes from Clostridiales bacterium, assembly GCA_017940895.1. Classification (GTDB taxonomy): domain Bacteria; phylum Bacillota; class Clostridia; order Saccharofermentanales; family Saccharofermentanaceae; genus Saccharofermentans. The sequence continues at coordinate 65,700 of JAGAXM010000020.1, forward strand.
ACGAGCTTCTTGATCCATGAATGAGTCATGCGATACTTTTCCATTGTTATCTTGCGAATAGCGCCTTCTTTATAGACCGTAATCCACCGAAGGTAGTAATCACAGAAATAATCCGTTTTAGATACGCTTTCTAGCATGTTTAGCCTCCTGAAAATGGGATAAAGCTGCCTCTAATGAACCATTATGATTATAAAAGCATAAAAAGACCTACGCTGGTGAAGGGTGATAAGGTTATCGAGTTTTGCAAAATATTCCGAAATCTTAATTTGTTCATCTCTACTCGGGAAGCAAACTTCACCTTTCAGAGCATTTTCATCTGACACCTTCATATCATTTTTAGCACCCTTATTTACTAATGGATGCATGTAATTGTTCATTCTGGAATCCTGCTCAAAATAGATTTGAACAAACTCGGAAGATACATTATCCAGCGGTTTATAAACTGCATACAATGTTGATACAATGCCCGGTTTTCCTTTGTTTGCCTTTATTATTCCATATGGATTAGATTTAAGTGGAGACTTTGTGTATACGACATCTCCCGTCTCAACAACTCCATACGGTGCAACAGAAACTCCAGCAAATGATCGCCCTTGGAATTCTATCTGATTGACTATGCCATAGTCCCCGGATACAGAGAGAACATCCTCTTTTCCATACACTTCATCTTTGTTCTTTGCTTTTGATACTTCCAAGTATTCATTTAACTTACGCTGTTCCCAAGTAACCGTATTATGTGGTGAAAACGGATCGGATTTGTTGTTGAGATCACCTGTTCCGAGGCAATAATACTTACACTGGTGAAGGGTGATAGTGCTATCAAGAATGTTGAAAAGGGTTGCAATTTTTGATTGTTCATTCCTCGAGGTCGGAATACTGAAAACAGTATTGGATACTATTTTCCAGTCAGCTCTAGGCATTTTGGTCCCTGAAGATTGATTGGCTGCATCATCATATTGAGCGGTTTGTATCAATCTGTATAGGAAGTGTTTATCTGAATCAACAGGCCGTAAAACCCACCAATCTCCTACTGCAACGCCTGCAAAATCAGGGTTATACCAATTATGAAGATATGGACGAAGTTTTCCATACAAAACGTCAGAAGGGGTAAAACGTATTCCGTTCTTTCGAGCACTCTTGGAATAGACATCTTTGTTGAGTAGACCGGATTCGGTAATGATGTCTTCATATTCTATACATGGGTTTTCATTATCTGAGATCATTGATTCGGATTGTCGTTGAGCTATATCTCCGAACTTACGCTGTTCCCAA
>JAGAXM010000021.1 GCA_017940895.1 Clostridiales bacterium
CGTATTTGTAGTCGATACCCAGATTCTCGAGCACTTGAGCAACATCGGATTCAAAAAACGATCTCATGATCATTCCGTTATGAATGATCTTACGGTCTTTCGGGTACGAATTGTTGTCTTCTTTAAGAGATTCATAGAACTCTGAATCGAACGGATGAGTCGCATTTGGTTTAAGCACATAATGTGTGGCAAGTTCCGCCAGCGATCCTCCGTATTCAACATCCCATGATGAAAGAAGTTTCTTTAACTTAAACTCGAGATCTGCCCTCCTTGTTGCGATCCGGCTATACTTCTCCCACTCGGGATTGCTCTGACTGATCCTGCGTCTTTTTTCTTTACCGGAAGTATCTGTCCATCTCACTGACAAAACAATCCGACCGCCTTGATTGTTATAAGACACTCGAGGCAGTTTACGCAATTCGGCGGTGAGGTAGATATATCGGCCGATATAGAACTCTTTACTTATGATTCCTTGTTCCATACGTAAACCTTACATGCGGAACAAATGAAAAATCAAGCGAACAAATTCCCATTTTTCTGGGAGATTATTCGGACAATTGAGTCCGGGAACTCCCTATTTTACGACATCGTCACTTCAAAATGGGCGTTCCACCCAATGTTACAAATTCTCTGAAATAGCGATCGCCAGCTGATCAGCGCAGGATGTTGACTTATATCCGCACAGATTTCCGCGGAGCATCTCGGCAATCTTGGAGGCGTCCTGACCTTCTGTCAGGATACCGATAGCCTTGAGATTACCGTTACATCCTCCGATGTAAGACACATTATGAAGCTTACCCTCGTCATCAATATCAAAATCAATCTGCTGAGCACAGATTCCCTTAGGTGCAAAAGTTACGTGTTTCATATTAATTCTCCTTAAGCATGGCAGACCATCCTGCCTCATAGAACGACCACAGCTTATACAAAGCATTTCCCGCCTTGCAGCGGCCGGCATCATGAACTATCAACTCGCAGTAAGACTCGAACAGGCCGCTGATCAACGAATGTACGAACTCCTCCTCGAGCGAACCGCTGTACGGCTTAAGACCCTCGGCGACTAACTCAGTCAGTTCGTGGAACAGCTCGGCATAAACCGTCCCTTCACTTCCTGCGACGAGCAGGCGCACGCCGTCAATATTATCGAATGTATAGACAAACAATTTCGCGAATCTCGACTTGCCGAAGTCCGCATAACTGTCGCCTTCCTGAGAGAACAAAGATCTCAGATATGCAGCATGCTCCCCGACTATACCGTCGAACACTTCTGCCTTGCTCTTATAGTATCCGTAGAAGGCTCCGGTCGTGACTCCCGCCTCACGCGCGATGGAACGCAGCGATGCATTCTTATAACCGTTCGCGATGAACTCCTTCAGCGCGGCTTCATTGATATTCTTTATTGTCTGGGGATCCGCGTGATTCATACACCAAGCTCCGCTCTTAAAGCCTCAAGCAGACGGTCGTTGTCTTCCGTACAACGCACTGCAAGCCTCAGATAATTACGCCCGTTGGTCTTGGTCGTTAACTCCTTGATCAGGATCTCGTACCTGATAAGCAAAGTTTTTAAAAGCTCCTTAGGTGAGATCGAATCATCGAGCTCGACCATCACGAAGTTCGCCTGCGAAGGGATAACGCGTATACCGCCGATCTTACTTAATTCACCTACAAAGCGTGCTCTCTCTGCGCGGATCTTCACGAGCGCCGCGGCATAATCTTTCTTATACTTCTCTTCGATCTGCATATAGAACTCGCCGAAGGAATTGATATTCCAGATCGCGACATCCTTCTTCATATGTGCGATAGTCTCGGTATCGCCGGAAGCGAGCACACCCAGGCGCAGACCGGGCACACCGTAAGACTTGGAAATCGACTTCATCACATAAAGATGCGGGTTCGGCTCGAGGATCTCGTTGTAGATCAAAGAGGAATCGAGCTCATCCGCGAAGTCCACAAAAGACTCGTCGATCACAAGGCGGATACCCTTCTCGCGCGCCCACGCTACGAGACGAAGCAGATCAGCCTTAGGAATATAATTTCCGCTCGGGTTATCGGGATTGATCACGATCAGGTTATCAATAGCCTTATCACCAAAGAACGCCATCAGGTCGTCAGCAGTATAAGCATAATCGTGATTCTGAGGTACGAACACCAAAGACGAATCAGAAGCATAACGGTTCGGATACTCCTCAAAAGTCGGTCTCACAAACCCGGTAACACCTGACAAGAAAGACATCAGAGACTTGATCAATTCCGCCGCGCCGTTACCGACAACGATGTTCTCGGTATGAACATTAAACTGCTTCGCCGCGAGCAAAGAATTCACACGCATACCCGAGGGGTACTCGGTAAGCAATGTATCGAAATTCGCGCGCATCTCCGCCTTCATTCGCTCGGGCGGGAAATACGGGTTCACGAGATAACAGAAATCCAGAAGCTTCGGATATCTCCAGTAGCCGCCGTAACGCCCCTGCAGCAGTGCGACGCGCTCGTCCGGATCGGGCGTAAATATCGAAGTCGCGATATCGAGATCCTGTATATCGTCGATCTCATACCACTTCTGTCCGGACAGACGCTTGGCCTTGATCACGGGCTCGTCGAGCATCGTGATGACGCGAAGCACCTGCTCGTAGTACTCGTTCTCGCCCAATGCCTTCTCGTAAGCCTTCAGGAACGGCACATAGTAATTACGCGAGAAGTCGCGCGAGAACTTATAAAGATTAACCGTCTTGTAGTACTCGGGGATCTCCTCGAACACGAACTTCTTGCCGGGCACGAACGCCTCGATAGTATCGTCGTCGTTGAGTTTCACACAAGTGCCGTCCATCCACGCCTCGTACTTATCAACGAGAGCAAGCGTTTCGCGCGGATCGTTCACAAGCTCGTCCAGCACCGCATCCTCGAAAATAAGGTCGGACTCGAACAGCAAAGTATCGTCCTCGCACAGTTGCTCGGAAGCAAGCGCAAGCGAGTAGATATTATTAGTCTTGTCGTAAATAGGATTATCAATAAATACGATCGGAGTCTTGATACCGAGAGTGTCGATATATTCGCGTAGCTTCTGTCCCTCGTAGCCTGTGACAATCACGATGCGGGATACATTCTCCCTCTCGATCTGGCGCAGCATACGCTCGATCAGAGTGACGCCGTTAACCTTGACCATGCATTTCGTGTTGTCCCGGGTAAGCTCCTTGAGCCTCTTTCCCATTCCTGCCGCCAGAATTATCGCCTGCATACCGCGCTCCTTAATTCAAATTGATCAACCTAATAATTATAACAGAGTCTCATCACCTGATAACAAGAAAGGGCAGAAACAGGTGCAGCCTGTCGAGCCTCACCGCCGTCCGCACTATAAAGCGTATCTTCTTGTCCTCCCCCTCGGGGCGTCCCGGCTTTAGACACGGGTTCTTGCGGTACGACGGGAAAGCAGCCACAAGCCAGCTCATGCAGCTTTCGTAAACAGCCGTAACATCGGCGCGCTTGGCTCCCCGCGATACGAAAAGCAGATACCACACGATGTGCTTGATCATAAGATACTCGAAAAGCACCGCATCCAGCGCGCTGCCGTCACCGATCGGCCTCATATCCTTAAGAAGTTTATCAAGTATAGCCGTCACATCGCGGTCCTTATCAATGCGGCTCATATTCGAATGCGACTCGGACGACTCGCGGATAGTCCACTCATACCCCGACTGCGGCACGATCTTCACGCGCCCCGCCGTGCAATAGCTTAAGTACAGGAAATTGAAATAAAAATCCTCGCTGATCTTGGTCTGCTCGAACCTTATACCGTGGGCATCGATGATATCTTTACGGAACAGCCTACCCCACGGTGCGGTATTGCGGTACATACTCCACTTCGCACCCGGGTCCATGTCGCGGCGGCTCCTCTTACCTGAAGCAACATGATGATCGACCGTGCCGCCTATCACCGCCTCATCGTCGGGTCCCATCTCCTTAACAAGAGAGGAAACATAATCACGCGGGATCCGGTCATCCTGATCCATGAACGCGATAAGACCACCCGTCGCGGCATCGAGTCCCACATTACGCGCAGAACATATGCCGCCGTTAGCCTTGTCGATCACTTTCATCGTTACATTGGACGGCGCCTGCGCACTAAGTCTATTCAGAACCTCGAGCGACCCGTCACGTGAGCCGTCGTTAACTGCAACAAGTTCGACAGCAGGATAATCCTGCGCGAACACATCGCCGACGGAATCGCCGAGCACCGATTCACCATTATAGACAGGCATGATTATTGTTACTGATCTCTTCATAGCTTGGGAACAAATCCGTACTTCCCCTGAACCAAATTAAGATTGAAGTACGGATCTCCTTTTTCGATCAATTCTTTCCACTTATTAATAAAGTATCGGGATTCTTCCAGATCCTTTCCTGACACATAATGATATACTTCTGCCCACGGAGTCCAGACAATAAGATACCCTTGCTGCCTTAATCTTAAACACAAATCTATGCCCTTGTATTCATGAGGCATTTCCTCATCGTATCCTCCGATACTTTCAAAGACGTCCTTGCGGACCATTAAACACGCGCCGGAAACCGCAGACATGTTCTGCGCATAGAACAGCCTGCCCATGTACCCGCTGTCTCCGCGCCTCAAGCCTCTTGAGACGGGCTGAACCGGAACATTACCCATACCGATAATCATTCCTGCATTCTCAACAGTATTGTCAGGATAAAGGATCATCCCTCCCACTGCACCGACATCCTTGCGCTGAGCATACATAAGCATCTGCTCGATCCAGTCAGGCGTAATCACTTTGCTGTTGCTGTCAAGGAATAATAAATACTCGCCGGTTGCATCTTTCAGGGCGTTAACTGTCTCATAATTGGCATAAGTTGTTTTTCGCAAAGAGCTTATGCAGCGATCAGAGTTGCCGGAGCTGAGAACGACACTTACCTTGGGTAAAGGCTGACACAAGCTGAATTGCACTTTATAGATAGTCGGATTCTTAGGATGGCACACCACTTCGGCAGAAACGCCGTTGCCGGAAAGGTTTTCTTGAACCGCCTTAACACCTGACACGGACGCATAAGGTTTACTCTTGATAGTCTGCGCCGTTGACTGAGAATGCGATCTCCAGTAATACAGCACTTTCGGGATGTGTACAACACGTGTTGCAACACGCGTAAGCCTCAGGAACAGATCATGATCCTGACTTCCTTCATACCCTTCCCGAAAAGCATCTGTTCCTCCAAGAAGACTCTTTCTGAACGAAGTAAAATGACAGATGTAATTTTGGGCATTCAAATTATCAGAAGCATAATCCGACTTAAAGTTGATAGCGATTACATCTTTTACATCCGGCGATAAGAACAGCATCTCATCGGAATAAACAAAATCAGCTTCATCACTTGTAACAGCTTTATATGTATCGGCAAGAGCGGTAGGACACAGTATGTCATCATGATCCAATAAGGAAATATATTCTCCTTGGGACATCTCGATGCATCTGTTAGAATTGCCTACTATCCCATAATTCTTATCGAGCTTCTTGTATTTAATCCTTTGGTCTTTATGAACATATTCCAAACATATACTGCCTACATAATCATGTTCATTGTCGCTTCCGTCGGCAAGACACAATTCCCAATTACCATAGGTCTGAGATAACACTGATTCGATCATCTCTTTAAGGAAAGCGGCATCAGTATTGTAAAGAGGTGTAATTATGCTGAATAAGACACTCCCTGAAACCTTCTGCAAGTTATCATTGTCATTATGGGTGTTCATCCAAGCTTTAAGAATGGGAGCAGTCTTAACAGTACGCCGACCTCTGGAAAGGGTCACCAAGAGCCCTTCATTCTTAATATATTTCATCACTTGATGAAAAGATAAGACCAATCTGCTAATCGACATTAATACACCATACTTCTAAGACTTGTTATTTTCAATTAATTATAATATAACAATTAGCGAAAATGACCGCACATAAGACACAAGAATAATTATTGGAAGAACAAAATGGATAAGATTGCCGTACTCATTCCCTGTTATAACGAAGAACAGACAATAGAAAAAGTAGTAAAAGACTTCAAAGCCGCTTTACCCGAGGCCGTTATTTATGTTTACAACAACAACTCAAAGGATAAAACCGCTGAAATTGCTGAAGCGGCAGGAGCCATAGTTCGTAATGAATATATGCAGGGTAAGGGCAACGTTATCCGACGTATGTTCCGAGAGATTGATGCCGAATGCTATATCATGACTGATGGTGATGATACTTATCCTGCGGAGAATGCCAGAGAAATGGCTGATCTTGTCCTTAACAAGAGCGTTGATATGGTTGTCGGTGACAGACTCTCATCCACGTACTTCACAGAGAACAAAAGACCTTTCCATAATTTCGGTAATTCTATAGTCAGGAAGAGTATCAATATCCTGTTTAAGAATCAGATCAAAGATATCATGACAGGTTACAGAGCCTTCAGCTATGAATTTGTTAAGACTTACCCGGTACTCTCAAAGGGATTCGAGATTGAGACCGAGATGAGCATCCATGCAGTTGATAAGAACATGTTTGTCGATAATGTGGTTATTACTTACAGGGACAGACCCGAAGGCAGCGAATCTAAACTTAATACTTATTCAGACGGAATGAAGGTATTAAGAACGATCTTGAAGCTGTATGCAACTTATAAACCTCTGTCATTCTGGGGATGGATATCAGCAATTCTCGCTTTTATATCCGTCGGGTTCTTTATTCCTATTTTGGTTGAATTTATCCAAACAGGATTAGTTCCTAACTTCCCGACATTGATCGTTTGCGGATTTACAATGCTTGCAGCCATTCACGCTCTCTTTGCAGGAATGACACTCCAGACGATGGTGCAGAAGAACAAGCAGGATTTTGAGTTAAATCTGAACGAAGCAACTAACGAGAAAAAACGGCTAATGGCTGATCTTAATCAAAATTAGTTCGATATATATTGATATCGTTCTCACTGTAGACTAATTCGTAAATGTCGTTATTCTCAAACAGTTTATTCGTAAAGATATAATCAACACCCAAAGAGCATATCTCTTCATCAGTAAGAGAAACTGTAAACACATCGGGATTGTTCAAAACAAACTCGTCATTAAGACCTTCATTGTCACGGTTGATCATGATATGAGCATACCTGTTATAGATATCCGAATCGTCAGATCCGTCGTCGACAGATTCCCACAGTTCCAATTGAGGGTAAACATTTGTTGAATTGATAGTCTTGGCTCCTTCCATAATCAATAAATTATTTAAAGGGAATCCCCATCCTTCAATGATCCAGACTCCATCCGGATCATTATTAACAAGTTCCCGAATCTCTAACATAACAGGAGCATTTTGAACTGAGTCAACTCCCATTCTTATCGGGTTTACCAACAATCCGGAAATCAAAATCGTCAGGGCAATCAGTACAGATCCCGTCTTACGAACCTTTTCATTCGTTAATCCTCTCGAAATAAAATATACTATTGCACCAAACAGCAGGAATTGAACGATCAGCATTCGGATTCTGAAGTAGGCAGGGTTTATCCGATAACTAATCACTGTCATTATAAGAGAAAGGATAACAGCAAAGACTATGCTTAACATACGCCCAAATGCCACTTTATGCTTCTCACAAAGATAAACACTTCTGACAAACAACAGAAGATCATTGAACGATAATATCACCATGGCTCTGCTCGAAAAGGACATGCTCATCATTGTGATTTTAGAAATGATCCCGGGGAAACCAACAAAGCAATAACACCCCAGGAACACAGAAACCGCTAACAGCAAAGTGCAGAGCAGATCATTCTTCTTTATTGATAACAGGTACTTTATATAAAAGATTATTCCTAAAGGGAATAAACTGATAAACAATGCTGATTCGCAGGTATTCTCGTACGTTGCGCCATCAATAAACGGATACCAGATATTGTTAAAAGAGTTGAAGAATCTGATAACATCTCCGCCTCCGCTGTTATTACGTTTACCCGGATAAACAGTGGAAGAAATAATCTCGATCGTCTCCCCTGACTGTTTATAAACATATATGGCTGATAACACCAAAATCAAAAGTGATATTGCTATTGGGATTATTTCTTTACGATTAAAAGTATACTTTTTTCTATTCTGCAGGTAAGTCCAAACTATCAACACCAACAAAACATAAGCAAGAGGAATCATCCATGCAGGATACATCGAAAGAACATAACCACCGGCACAAACAGCTATAATTAAAGCGCAGACAGTTTTCTTAAGAATCGAAGAAGACTTCAAATAAGTATTGAAAGCGATTATGGACAACTGCATAAAGAACAGCATTTCAACAAATCCATTGATGGCAAACCACCACTGAACAGCAGGTGCAAAAGAAACCATCAGAGCATAAAGAACTGAGATTCTTCTGTTATCATCGGTAATGATCCTTCCGAATTCAAAAGAGACCATAAACAAAGCAATGAGTCTCCCAATCCAAAAGAAAGACATACCGTACTCTATCGGCAAGAATAAATAGCCTAACTGAAACGGTCTGAATACCATTAACAGAGACTTGATCGGCTGGCCATATTCAATAAACACATCCGTCTTGGTTGCTCTTATTATTGAACTGAAATAGGAGAATGGACTGTCCCCATAATACTGTGACCATGTCATAGGGGTAAAAACTGCATATTCATCGCTTCTGATAGTTCTTGAAAGACCGAAGATAACATCTGTGTCCGGCATTCCGGTCAGTTTAATCAGATATCCGATTGAAGAGCCGTTTATTCGTAAGACCACACAGATCACGAACATGCACAAGGCAACAGCATATCTGTACTTAAATACACGTTCTGCGCCCAGAATACCAAAGAACAAAAACGATACAAAGCAAATAAGCCACACCAACAAGGCTCTGACTGATAATAATGCTCTGAACAGGTTCACTGCATCCAAATCCAAATAACCGCCATTCTCTACCATGAAAGCATAGACCATCATGAACAGAGCAGTAAGAAATGAAAGGATGGTAACCCTTGATATTTTTATCTTATCGATCATCACAATCATCTCCGACCATACGTGCTTCCGTGTTGTACGAACAATCAACCCGGTTTGTTGCCAGATTGATGCTGTAGAAAGGATCCTTTCCTTTTAAATCAGGGTGTTTATCATATAATCTCTTTCTCTCATCCAACAGTCGTTTTTGTTTCTCGGGATCCATATCATCGGAACCACGGCTTGCAGACTCATGATGATACAGTACAGCGTCATTTCTGGTAACGTTGTAATAACCGTGTTCATAAAGACTGAAGCAAAGATCCACATCGTTGTAAGCTATCTTAAGATTCTCGTCAAACCCGCCGACTTCCGTAAATTTCTCTTTGGATATCATCACGCACGCAGCAGTTTCGCAAATGAAATTATAATCCATTCTGTTTCTGCCAAAGTAAAGCGGATGATCATCAGGAAACCCTATAAACATATGAGAAGGTCCGATAAGAAGATTCGTCACTCCGATATGTTGAATTGCAGTAGAGTTCGGATAAAGCAGTTTGGCTCCGACCGCTCCTGTATGATCAAGAGATGCCTGACCAACCATTCTCTCAAGCCATATACCGTCTTTTATCTCAATATCATCATTTAAGAACAGCAATAACTCACCATTAGAGATGCTTGCCCCGATATTACACATCTTAGAGAAATTGAAGTCCATCGGTTCATAATGATAGACTGCATTTTTACCCTTAAGGTATTCAGATATAAGGGATTTATTCTCATCATTACTGCCGTTATCAACTACTATGATCTCATAATTAGAATAATCGGTCTTCTCAGTCAGAGAATCTATGCATTGCTTAAGTAAAGAAGGATTATCCTTTGACGGAATAACAATGCTGACCAGTGGATTATCAGGATTTGTATATACAACACGATACTGATACATGTCATCAACAAATTCAGCAAATCCGGTAAGACCGCGTCTCTTAAGGCACTCTTCTTTTGCACGCTTCATCGCCTCTAAAGCATAAGGCTTCGCTTCAGGATTTGAAGCTATAGATTCAGCACGTTCTCTCCAATGGTATAAGACCTTGGGAATGTGTCCGACTCTCTTGTTATCGGAAAACTCCATAAACCTCAACGTGAAATCATAGTCTTGGGTACCATTAAATTCCGATCTCAAACCGCCTGTCTTTTCTACTACTGATCTTCTGTACAAAGCCAAATGGTTAGTGTACATAAGAGACATAAATGTATCAGGCGACCAATCCGGCTTAAAGAACGGCATATGTCTGGTCTTTCCATCCTCCGACAACTTATCTTCATCACTGTAAATGAAGTCAAGTTCCCTGTTCTGATTCAACAACCTGACGAACTCATAAAGAGCATTAGTGGTTATAACATCATCACAATCCATAAATGCGATGAATTCACCATTGGCTAACGCGATACCGTCATTGGTCGTCTTTGAGATATGTCCGTTCTCGCTGCGGTAATGAATCTTAATCTTATCGTTGCTCTCATACCTTTTCAGCGTTTTTCTTACGCTTTCAAGAGTAGAACAATCATCGACAAGTATCAGCTCCCAATTCTTATAAATCTGATTTACCACAGATTGTATACAGGCAGTTAACTGGCTATCAATTACATTATAAACAGGAACCACTACCGATATAAGCGGTTCATACTCGAAAGGCTCGTCAAATGTTTCTTTCCCCTCATTGTTTTTGATCCAAACCTTATAGTTATCGGGTCTGAATCTCAAATAATAAGCCTTAAGTTTGTGCTTCAGCGCTGCAGTAACATTATTCTTTATACTCATAATACTTCTTTTGACTTTGTATCGATTTCCTTCTCTTATACGGATACGCTTCTTTACCGCTTCGCTGATGTCACTCCTTTTAAGTAAACCTTGAAGCCAGTAAACCTCTATTTGAGGATAGCGATTAAGTGTTTCTATATCTAACTTCGCTACATATTTCTCGATGCCTTTTTGTTTGGCGAAACCGTCGACGTTGGTCAGATTACCGATATTGACTGCTTCCGATTCTGTAGGATCATTAATCAAACGTTTAATCGGGAATAATGCCACGCTTTCCGAATAACTGAGACCATACTTCTCAGAGAATTCTTGAGCTCTTAATACATAGGATACTATTCCTTCGCATATTCTTTGCCTATACGACATATCACAACCGTCTTCTTCAAATACAACTCCATTCTCATCATAACAATGGACAGATTCTTCCGGAGAACCGAAGAATAATTCAAGCAAAACAATTGCCGAACTGACATCATTCTGAAGATCCTTATTTTTGTCTGTATCAAACAAATACGTGCTGTACGTAAGATCTCTTAATTGTTTACGAGCCTTTATGGTATCCATTATTCCTGTATACAAGAACTCGTAATTCTTATCATAAATACCGGTGGACTTTAAGAACCTGTCCAGTAAATACTGGGAGCTGCCGTTCCAGCCACAGTCAAACACTATGCTGTCGCCATCAAAAAAGCCTTCTTTCTGAAAGTAAGATAATGCATATTGTCTTTCAATCTCACAATGCTTTAAGAAAGCCGCTTTATTAAGCACAAAGAGCTGCTTGACTTTATTCATGTCATCCAAATTGCGGATCTCATAGTCAAGCCCGTCAATCCCCGCTTCGGAAAGACCTTTTGAGCATTCTTCTTTAACATCAAGGTAATCCAGTATCTGCTCAACAGTTTGTCCGAATGTAAATGGCGGCAGTATAGCCAATGCATCTTTATCCAGCTCTGTAATACCTGCTAACAATAGAGATCTCCGGGAAACATATAAATAATGAGTTTCCGCATTGATTCCAACTTCATCAAACAACTTATATAGATTGTATCCGTCTCTTGCAAGAAGATAGAGTTTTTTCGAACCGGTATTCTCTACCTTTCGAGAAACAAATTCCATTAATCCTGCATACAAAGGACCGCCGGCATAAACGCCAAGATTAAACCAAAAGTCTTCTCTGTCTTTTATTACTGCTTTGGATATTCCGTTACAGATCAAACCGTTTTTGTCATATGATGACAGCTCATCAAGCAACAGAGGCTGATAGTGATACGCGCGCCATCCGGCCTTTACGGCATTATCATAATCAGAAGCTTTATTGTCACCTATATGGAGAATATCCTCAGAAGCAACATTCTCCTTTTTCTGAACATAAGGATAGATATCGCCTCTATACTTGGTAACATGCTCGTCGGCAGATACGTAAAGTGCATCATATCCGGTATAACCGCACTTCTCAAGCATCCTCGAGATCTGCTTCGCATTAAGATACATATCACTCGTAATGATTACTCTCTTATTCTTTAACTTGGCATAGTTGAAAACTTCCATTAATTCGTCATTGCAATAGACAGAATCCAACTCCACTTGAAGTTCAGTTTCCTTAACCTCGTTCCAATCCAATTCATAAGATGTATTTTGAGATATGAAGTCATATATCTCGTCCAAGTTCGCATGAGGACGACCGTTCTTCTCAGCCTGCATACTGGCTTTCATTTGAAGACCGGTTCTTATCTTTCTGAAATCATTAATACCATATTGCTTTCCTACAATATCGAAAACAGTTTCAGGCTCATCGGTAACTCTCCTGATCAATGTATCAAATACATCAAACGAGATTACCTCAGATTCATCTATTAATCCCTTCAACTCATCTGATAAAACCACTTATATCTCCTATCCCTTAACAATCCCCAGTTTTTTAAGAAGTCTCCAAGATTTTGAATTGAGTATATCATCCAATGTATGTCTTAATTCTTCATTGGTATGTTTTAATTCTTCATTCTCCTTTTCCTTTGCAACAAAATAATCAATGTGCTTTATTGCAGGCGGATAAGCCTTTATGTAATCAGAAAGCTTTACCTCATCCCCGGCGATATATCTCTGAAAGGCTTCTTCCATCTTAAGATAGATATCGCGTTTATCAGAAGATAATCCATAACGATCATAAACGTTCTCTTTAATCTGATCTGAAACCTCGCTAAAAGCCCGCGAATAAAACAATGCTCTCCACAGAACATACTCTAACGGAATCAGGAAATCGAATACCCATTCGCAATCAATAATATAATCTTTATCATCAGTCTGTATGACATTAGAAAAAACCAGATCAACATCAACTACATTGCCGGATTCAACATTCTCGGGAACAGACTGATTCCCAAAGACCGTCTGAAACTTATCATCCTGAACGAAAACATCAGATGTCTTCATACAGCGGATCAGGTCATACAGTTTATCAACAGACTTATATATCAGTTCTGACGATCCGCACTTACAAGCTTTATTGAAATCAGATTCCAAATTAACCCCTTCAACAAACTTCGTTTCCAGAACATCATCGCGCTGTACTGATTTGCAAACGGCTGCACGATCACCTGTTACCGAATCAAGCAGATTTTCATTCCTGCATATACTCTTTATATGATCTGACCCTGCAGTTTTTCTGTTTGTTTTCTTAACTGCCAATCCGCGGGAATTACTATGAATCGTCGTAATTATCTGATACTTCGGATCCCTGTTATCTGATTCTTTGGCATATATAATCCTGTCATCGCCGGAAGAACCTAATATAACTAAGTATGAATTAGATACCGCAGGGAACGAATTATTATCTATAACATCATCAAACACTTCGGATTCATCCCAGAATACATACCGGCACTTGTCAAAGTTTCTGGCATTTTCCGTAAGATCACCTTTATGAGGAAGATAATCATCTGAATAGACCGAATTAGTAAACAGCATATCCGGATACGGATAATAGAAAGAATAATCCGTAAAACCCGACTCAACAAATAAAGATTCCAACTCACTCTTAGTATAACGGGCAGTGCCATCAGGTAATGAACCCGCCAGATACTTCAATCCGATTTTGTTATCAACTGCAATTACAATCCGGCCGGTCTCTGTAATATGCTCCTTAACCGACTCGAGCATTTCCTTTGATAACAATGACCCGCCAACGAGTATTATCAGATCATAACTCTCATTATTTGAAGCAATGACCTCCTTATGATCGCCCGCTATTATCTCAAGATTCTCATAGTCTTTATGTCTGTATGCGTTTACAAGACAGGACTTATAAGAAGCGTCTATCGAACAGACGGTATGTGCCTTTTCGCACAAAACGCCGGTAAGAGCTCCGCATTCAGCTCCGATTTCCAGAACCCTGTCGTTCTTACTGACAGGAATCCAATTAATCAAATTCTCACGGGTTTCAGACAGATGATAGAGCAATGGCCAACTGCCTTTTTCTATCACCTTGTTCATATACAGATGAGGATCTGTATTCTTTACTATATCTAACAGATCATCAAGCCGTTCTTCACTTTGCTCATCTGCAGCAGAGCAAAAAGAACTGTCAAGTTTAACCTTCCCTATTATCTCTACTTTGTCACTCATACTCCACCACAGACTCACTGTCGAACACACCTACTGTGTTCTTGTCAGACAAAACCTGCACATTGCATATATCAACCAATCGATGATGCGCAACAAATGCATCACTCTCAAAGCCGGTACACGATATTGATAAGAGATATTGCCCGCCCTGGAGCATCATCTTCTGTCTGAAACTGACGGTAACAACTTCTCCGGCCTTAACCCTCTCCTTCATGCAGTTCTCATACATAGTATTTGTTCCCGTAAGCTCCACACCCTTAAGATCTCTTAATTTCATAGCGAATATGGGAGCTTCAATATCCTTGAAGAATCTGACTTTCATCTTGATCTTATACTCTTCGCCTTTTAGAACCGTATTCGAGATAACACCGGATCCGTCCATAACAGCATAATCAATGATCTCGGCACTCTGATCCCCATATTCGAGGAAGTTGGAATTGGTTGTCAGGCTCTCTTTCCAAGTTGAACCATTACCGTCAGCACTGTGTATCTCCTCATACTCCCTCATGTTCTGAACCAGTATTCTGCGGTACATATTAACAACTTCCGGAGTATCACCGACCATAACCTGTTCACCCTTGTTTATAAGGACACAACGGGTACAGTATTTCATCACACTTCCCATATCGTGGGAAACAAACAGTATCGTTTTACCGCGTTCCTGAAACTCATTAAACTTTCTGAAGCACTTGGCCTGAAAGAAGACATCTCCAACGCTCAATGCTTCATCAACTATGAGAATGTCAGGATCTACATTGATCGCGACAGCAAATGCCAGTCTGGCGAACATACCGCTCGAATATGTCTTTACAGGCTGGTTGATGTGTTCACCGATCTCGGCAAAATCTATAATCTCCTTAACCTTCTCATCCATTTCTTCTTTGCTGTATCCCATAATGGTGCCGTTAAGGTAAATGTTCTTAAGCCCCGTATATTCCATATTAAATCCGGCCCCCAGCTCAAGAAGCGCACTGATCCTTCCGTCTGTCTCAACGCTGCCCTCAGTAGGAGTCAACACACCGGTAATTATCTTAAGCAGAGTGGACTTACCGGAACCATTTGTACCGACAATACCTATGCATTCGCCTCTTTTAACTTCGAAATCTATATCTTTAAGCGCATAGAAGTCTTTATGATAGCTTCGCTTAGTGATCGACCATGATTCCTTCAATCGATCAATCGGCTTCTCATACAACTGATATGCCTTACGTATATGATTAACTCGAATTACTGTATCTTTTTCCATTTACAATACATCCGCAAAATGTGGCTTCGACTTATAGAAAGTCGATATGCCCAGAGCATATATCAACAACAGTTCAACCCAAAAAGCCAGTGTCAATACAGGATGTTCCCATATCCAATGACCATTCATAAAACTCTCCCTATAACCATTTACGATATAAAACATAGGATTAAGGGAAAGTGCCATACGTAAGTATTGATTGCCGATCGCATCAATGTTCCACAAGATCGGGGTCATCCACATTCCGATATTCATTATTATCGGAACAATTGACTGAAGATCTTTAAAGAACGGAACTATCGAAGATGTCAGGAACGATAACCCGATAACCAACAGCAACAGACAGATGCAGTAATAAATAATCTGTACAAACGAGATTCCGGGGACTTTTCCCATCAAAAGATATATAAGGAATGAGAATACAACAAAGAACACATGAACAAACGAAGCGGATATAGTCTTTACCAACGGGAGAATACTTATCGGGAAAACAACCTTCTTAACCAGATAGTTATACTCCACAAAACAACCTGTAGCACTTGTAACAGCTTCGGTAAAGAACAGCCATGGACATAATCCGGCAATCAGCCAGAGAACATAAGGGTATCCGCCGTCAGCAGGACCTGCATGAAAAGCAACCTGGAAAACAAACACATACAGCAAAACAATAACTATCGGTTGAACAAAAGCCCACAAAACGCCAAAAAAGGATCCCGCGAACCTCATTCCAAAATCATTCTTCGCAAGTTCCACTATAAGTTTGCTGCTTTTGATCCACTCTCTAAGAATCTTCATATGAGCAATTATACTATACTTGAACTCCAATTGAGATAGACTTACTGATCGTATCAGCCCAACATTTGAGACATATATTTCCAACCAACATATACAAACATACCAATCACAGCAACAGCAGTTGTATACTGAAGATCCCTTACATAAGAGGCATATGCCGATAATGCGATTGTTATCAGACTCGAGATCGTCATCAAGGCTAATGCATACCGATTTATCTGATCCTTTTTTCTGACCTCAGGCAAAGAACAGCCAGAACGATTCGTACAGAATCCCGATATCATATAAGACTTTGAGTAGGAAAAATGTAGGAAGTTAGTATGCAAACAAATTGTTAAGTTTGTTAAATCACTTTGATAATTGTCTGGAATCGATATATAATCAGTGTACTCAAAGAGACTTTTTAAGGAGGTTAATATTTAATGAGTATTAATTTAAGAAGAAAGGTTGTCGGCTCGCTGATCGCATCTGCTGTCGCTATCAGCATGATTCCCGCTATGGCATTTGCTGACAGCACAACGATCAATGCCATGCCCACCTCAGCAGTTAACGTTGATCAGGAGGGTCAGACTGTTACCACTGATACTAGAGGTGGAGGAGTCACTATCAGTGTTACAGGTTTAGGCAGTAACATCGGTAATAACTGGGGAATCGGTGTAGGTTATACGGAAGGCGGCGTATATACTTTCACGCTTGATGAGACTGCTTATCCTGACTACGCCATAACCAAGATTGAAATTGGAATTGGCAATATGGCTAATTGTGAGTACAACAACGATAGTACTACAGGTTGGGACACCACAAAATTCTCTGCAAATTCGACTTTCACATGGGCAGGAACACCCACAAACAAGGTTTCTTTGGCCCTTACGGCAACAGGAGCGCAAGGTGATAATCATTATGTTAATCTCAGCTCCATTACTGTATATGTCGACATTCCTGTAAGTGCATTCAGCGTAGTTGATAGTGAAGACTCCACTTCAGGCTACATGTGTGTAGGCGATGAATTCCCTCTCTTCATCGATTATGATCCTGAGACGACAACTTACGATATGACTAAGATTACTTGGTCCGTAAGCCCTGAAACAGAAGATGTCAGAGTTGAGGATTTAGGCGAAGGAGACTATATAGTTGTAGCGGATACTACCGGAGAATTTGTCATCACAGCTACAGTCACAGGTCACCCTGAGGTTACAGCAAGTTATACAGTAACCATAGCAGATGAGGTTGAGGTGTTAAGACTCTTCTACCCTGACACAGGCGAACACTTATACACAATTGATATGGGCGAGGCCGCTTATCTTGAAGAGCACGGTTGGTCAATCGAAGGTTCTGCATGGACAACTCCTTCAATTTCCTCTATCGCTGTCTACAGACTTTTTAATGATAATAACGGAGAGCATTTGTACACTGCTGATGAAGGCGAAGCTGCTTATCTTGAGACTTTGGGTTGGAAAATAGAAGGTATCGCCTGGTATGCCCATGACGATACCGGTGTACCTGTATACAGAGTCTTCAATCCCAGTGCAACAACTAACACACACCTCATCACAGCAGATGAAGGCGAAATTGATCATCTTGTAAATGCGGGTTGGAAATTAGAAGGTGTCGCAATGTATGCTTGTCCTGATCCTGTGCTTAGGTAATCGTTAGATTCAGTGGCTTATATAAGCTCTCAAGCCTCAAGTGCAAATTAATAGGCTGTCTCGTCAAGAGGCAGCCTATTAATTTGCACGTTTATAAGAGGAAAGATTATTGTAACCGTTGCAGATAAATATTATATTTATTGCATGGGTATCAACAGATCAGGAACTAAACGATTCTATTTCAGTATATTGGTAATAGTGTTAGCCGTTATCATTGCTGTCGGGTATTTCTTATCAGACGGCAAGTACAGCAGACTGCACACGGTGACCAGATTAGAAGAGGAAGCAGTCCTTGAGAGCGGCCAATTGTTCCAGACTGATCTTGTGTTCGATGATTCCGTAAGTCAGATAAATGCCATAACCGTTTACTTCAATACTTTCGGACGGGTAAACGTGGGGCAGCTGGATGTTACTGTTTATGAGGACAGCGCTGTTGTTCAAGAGTTCTCTTATAATTCATACGACATCGGTATCGACGGAGCTTTGAAGCTCAAGCAGGAAGATGTATTAACGATCGATCCTGAGTCACATTATTCGCTTTCATGTAATTATGTATATTCAGGTAACAATGCAGTCGCTATCCAGCGGGCAGAAGCAAGCGGCATCGAATCGTCGAGACTTCAGAGAGCATGCATCAGCATCATAGTTCTGGCACTTGGAGCAGCGATCGCTTTCTGTATTAGCGAGAACAACCTCACGGATTCTTTGACTAACACCAAGCTGATACCTGTATCGCTGCCGTTATTATTGCTGTATTCATTCTTCTTTCAGCACGGAGACGGATATACGATTACCAAGTGGGGAGTTCAGTTCCTTGATTGTATGTTCTCAGGTGACCTGAGGCACTATGCAGACGTAATGTTAGAAGCGAACGGAATTCAATATACATCTAACTACGATATCCTGAATAACTTCATCACGGCGGTGTCGATACTCCCTGTTTATCTTGTAAAGCGGATTACGGGATTCAACTACGGCGCATACAATATGCTCATATTTGATGAGTTTAGGAAACTGGTTCTTATCCTGGCAGTAATGATCACTTCGAAGTACATAAACAAGATCGTGATCTCACTTGGCGGCTCTGTACGCGCGGCCAACACCGCTTCCCTTCTGTATCTTCTGTCCCCTGTGCTTCTGTACTGCAATATCGGCATGGGACAGATAGATTGCTTTTGTGTTCTGTTCATGGCTTTGTTCTTCAATAGCTATATCAACGACAAGAAGTGTTACGCTATGCTATTTCTTAGCATAGCGATACTAATCAAGTCATTCCCGTTGTTGTTTGTCCTGATACCGTTAGTTTGTATCTCGATCAACAAGCGCAGAATTCCTAAACTTAATATGCTCTCTTGCCTGCTGGTTCCCTGGATAATCTCGTGGATCTTGTCAACAGTCATCTTCATCGATTACAGCAAGATCAGCAGTCTCTCAGAAAGAACCTGGGGGCATGCCGGAATGCTCTTCAATGTGACATGGGCACACTCATCTTTGTTCATGACAGTTTTTGTTGTTCTCTGCTTTGTACTGCTGTTCTCCAACAAAGCACGTGAAGCTGACAGCAAGAAGCTGCTTCTTATCAGCAGCTGTGTGGTGATCATCGATCTTACCTTCTTCGTGGAAGAGAATCCCCAGTGGTTCATCTATGCTCTGTTTATCATGTTGATCACGATACCTCTGTGTCACGGAATCTATAAGCCGGTGGCATGTGTGATCTGTTATTCATTGGCCGGATTGGTCTACTCTTTCTCCGCCTTCTATACACAAGTGGATCTCAATATGGTATATCAGAGCATCCTCGGAAATTACTTTGATTTTGGCATCAGAACAAGCTATATGTCAGTGTTTAATCACTTGATGCCGAATCTTGCGCCCTACATGCCTCAGGCTTCCAAGACGGTCATGGCAGGTATGGTACTGTTGTCTCTATATTGGTTCTACGAGAGCAAGAAATCGAAGCAGGATGTTGTTACTGAAGATCAGGGGGCATTGATCCCCTGGTGCATCAAGGGACTGATGATATTCGATGTTGCTTTTGTTCTGGTAACTGTGGTCTTATTCTTCGGCGTAATAGTAATCTGAATATAGCAACTATTCAAAAACATAAATGAGTACGATTAGCAAGAGAAATCAAGCCATTGATGTATTAAGGACAACCTTTTTTGTTGGAAAGATTCTTATTACGCGCCATAAAAGGCGACACCTTCATAGTTCCAACCGATGGAATCAAGCCAATCGCGCTCTCCGACATCAGTAGTAAAGTGATGATTATTCGTTACTTCGTTGGGATTAAACAGTCTGTATATGGGAACGGTTCTATTATCATCTGAATAGAAAGCTCTGCCCTCATTAGTCCAACCCCTATCAGTGAGATATGCTATCTCTCCTACATCCGCTATGTAGAGATGTTCACCGTTACCTTCATTATAAAGCCTGTAAACAGGTGTGTCGGATGTAGTGGGAGCTATCCATCCGACTCCCTCATAGTTCCAGCCGACAGAAACCAGATAATCACGCTCACCTGCATCTGCCGTATATAAATGCTCTCCGTTGCCCTCGTTATACATGCGGTACATCGGCGCACCATTTAGAACCGACACCGTCTTAACGTACGTAAGACCGCCGCACGTGAATGTCACCGTAGCAGTTCCGACATTTCCGCCTGTCATGGTGCCGTCGCCTGCCACTGTCAGGGCTGACGGATTCGAAGAAGTCCAAGTGCCGCCGCCCACATACTTCATGCCGGAAATGGTAAAAGACCTTCCCCAATAATCAACAGCCGAGAAATCAAACGTACCGAAGAACTTGCCCGTGCCGCCGTTATACTGACAGACCGAGTCACCGGTAAAACTCAAGGATGTAATATAACTTGCGCTAACTTCGGTGTACTGTCCCGAATACTGGGATACGTCGATCTTAGTCTGGTTGA
Source organism: Clostridiales bacterium (assembly GCA_017940895.1). Taxonomy (GTDB): domain Bacteria; phylum Bacillota; class Clostridia; order Saccharofermentanales; family Saccharofermentanaceae; genus Saccharofermentans. Next base: position 21,038 of record JAGAXM010000021.1, read on the forward strand.
GATCCGAACTTGATCTGCAAAACTCACCCGCAGCACAGCCGTTAAAACACGAAACACCGCAGTAAGTATTGGAAGGATTGATCATCGCAGTATAGTGTCCTGTGACTGCGCCGGAAGTCTGATTGATCCAATCGTTTTTCTCAGAGTACCAACCTCCGATGCCGTTCAGAAGCCCGCCGTACCACGCAAGAACCTCGTTAAAGCTGTCGACTCCGTAGCGCGCACTCCAGCATGAGGTACCGTCGGGACGCACATGAGCCATCACGATCGAACCCTCCGCCGCACGCAGCATCGCCATCTGCTCAAGCTCGTACGACCACTTGATCGGAACATAATCGTCCAGAGTAAGATTACGGTTCGGGTTACGCGGGTCTCTTATTCCCTGCTCACACGCCTCATACCTGTACGCGTTGATCTTGTTGAGGATCTGATCGACAGAAACCGGGTCGAACGTGCCCTCGATCACGGTCCTTATCTTATCGGCACTATACGTACTAGTGTTGTACGCATGGATATTCCCTGCCGCTAATACATCACGGCTTCCCGCGAAAGGCAACAGCGCTACTACGGTTACCGCCGCTGCTATCATACCTGCCACGCTGCGAAAATGCTTTCTCAAGAACATAACAAACCTCCTTCTCAATTAAACCCGAAACTGTTAGGGGCAGTCTCAAATTCATACGTAGTGATACCGTTGTCACGGCACTGCGCTATCAGGTCACGCACGGGGTAATTCTCTGTTTGCGTAAGCCACGCGGGGCCGTCAAAGAGGACGACCTGCGCTCCCACCTGCTCATAGAACTCGTACGGTACCGTGTTATTACCGTGGTGAGCCGCCTGAACATATTCTGCGTCCATGGCGTCACCGTACATATCAAGTATCTGCATACCGAGATCATAACGGATATCCGCGCAGAACAGAATGCTGTCGTCGTCACCTGTGATCTTAAACACCAGCGACGTGTTATTCGCCACATCGGGATTACCCGTATCAACAACCATCTGATCGTAAGCATTAAAGACATCTATCTGCAGCCCGTCGATCTCGAACTCATCACCTCGGCAAAGATAATGTATCCTGTCGTCACCCTCAGTCTGCGCGAGGAATGTCTCATACACCCACGGAGTCTCCCACGGGCGGTCAACCGCGAACCCCAGATAGTAATCATAATCCATGGGCGACGCATAAACCTGACCTATCTCAATGCCGTCAGGATCATTATAAATCGCATTGAATACCGAGGCGTGATCCTCATCATAATGAGTAATGAACCAGTGATCCACAGTCCCGCCGAACAGCCCGATCACAGACCTCACCTGCTCCGTATTCGCATCCCAGCCGCCGTCCACAACGACCAAAGTACCGTCGTCGTTGTTAAGCAGCGTATAGAACATAGCCTGATTGCCGGAATCATCGGTAAATTCCGTCAGAGTCCATTTCGAGCTTTTATAATCCTCATTGATCTCGATCCTGATCTCGATCGCTTCTATAACACGGTGCTCTTCAGGAGCGCCTGCCAAAGCTCCGTTGCTGACCCAGTCCTGCCAATCCTCTCCTACGACGGCAACCCTGTAGTAAACGTCATACATAAAGGCATCCTTGCCGTAGAACATGATCTGGATCGTATCGATACCGTAGTACTGCTCGTATGCCATCTCGGTCTCGGAAGGCGACCACTGACACCAGCCTGCATCCTGAATGTGAGTCCTGTACGCGATGGAGATATCTTTCCCTTCCGGCGCGTCGAAAACCAACTCATAGCTCTCTATATACTTACCTGAGTCTTTCTGCCCTATCGTGATAACTGAGTCTTCTGTAACGCATTGGGAATCAGCTGCATCACCGGATAATCTGTAATTTGCGGACAGACCTGCATCGTAATTCCCTTTGCCGGAACATGCCATAACGGACAACCCGACCGACAGTATCAATGCAAGAGGAATTATCCTCTTCATGTCGCGCCTTCCTCTTTTTTGCCGATGAACTTTCGCTTAAGGAAACGTCCGCCCTTTACTATCCAATTCTGTTTCTCCATGTACTGGACGGGCAGCTCGATATAAGAATATTTATTAGTCTGAACCCATACATCAATCAGTCTCTCGCTTACGAATCCGAAGACTCTCTTGTCGTAGTCCGAATAGGATGATATATCCAGTCTGTTCTCGAGCTCGAACAGAATATCAAAGAGCCACTCCATATACTTGTCGTAGTATTCTCTCTTCATGATGAACATGTTGAATCTGTGACCCTTGGTGCTGTTCATCAACTTATCATACTCAGAGATATACTCGGGATACTTCTCACTTATGATATCTCTCGTATAGTCCAGATCTTCCTTGTGGTGGGCATGTACATACTGACTGTATGAAGTCTCTATGTAGTAGTTTCTGGGTTTCGGCAGAATGATGTCATTTGAATCAAGCAGCGACTCGATATACTCGCGGCTTGCCACCCTGCTCCACTTATCCCCTGCATGATTCATTATGAAATGACGTCTGTAGTGGGTAAGTCCGATGTAATCCGCTTCAAGATTTTTCCATGCCCAGTATAATGCCGTAAGCTCACAGTAATGCGGGTTCTTCTGCGAGATATTCTCGCCTTCATCATCCTTAACAAAACCCAGATCAACGCTGTTATTCTGTGCGCCTACCTGGATCGGAAGATAGATGTCATCTTCCGGCATTTGAGCTGATTTATGTGTTGCAACAAGTATTACTATATTCTTCATATCGGTTCTTACTTTAAGATATTCTCGCTGTTTGCCATCTTGCCGCCGAAGACGGTATCAAAGATGATCATGATATCAAGCAACAGCGTCCAATGCTCAATATACCATATATCGTGCTCTATTCTCTCCTTGATGTCGGTATCGCCTCTTAATCCGTGGATCTGAGCCCAGCCTGTGCATCCCGGACGCACCTGCTGTCTTACAAGGTACAGCGGGATCTCATCCTTGAAATGAGAAACGTGGAAAGGGATCTCGGGACGGGGACCCACAAGACTCATGTCGCCTATAAGGACGTTAAAAAACTGAGGCAGCTCATCAAGGCTGTACTTTCTTATGAACGAGCCGAACTTTGTTTTACGCGGGTCATTATCGGTACTCCATGCCGTGGAAGACTCCACGTTGACACGCATCGACCTGAACTTGTACATGTTGAAAGTCTTCTTGTTAAGACCTACTCTCTCCTGCTTGAAAAGGACAGGTCCCGGGCTCGAAAGCTTAACGCCGATCGCGCAGAAGATGAGCACGGGTGACGAGAGGATAATAAGAATCAGACTTCCGACAATATCGAATGTCCTCTTAATGATGGCATTGCCGAGATAATCGAAAGGAGTCTCGCGGACATTGATAAGCTTGCACTTACCGACATTATCAATGGTGGCGTTATGCGGAAGGTAATCGTTAAAGACGGGAATGATCGAGAATCTTGTACCGCATTTATCGCACACGGACATGATCATGCTCATCTTATCGATCTCACTCGCCTCGATCGCGACGACAGCCTCGTACTTCTCCGAATCCATGAGGACGGTCTCAAGACAATCGAAATCACCCAGATACTCGCACCCGATCGCAGGATTACGTTCCTTCGCCACGTAGCCGTCTATGCAGATACCGAGATATGTCTTCTTCTTGATTTCTTCGTAGTATCTCATGGCAAGACGGGAGCCGCCGATCAGGACAACATGTGTGATACCGACGCCCTTATTATGACGCTCCTTACGCACCAGGACAGAGACCGCTCGCTTGGTCGAGAGGAAAAGGACGCAGATGAAGAAATTGATCAGCATCGCAAGTCTAGATACGTGCTCCAGGTACGATATATAGAACACCGCCAGGAACAACGCACTCGAGAACATATTCGCCCCGATGATCCTTCCGACGGACTTTCCTATCTGATAACGGTTATCGTATTTATACGTCTTAAGGATATAAAGCAAAAAGATGATCGCCACGGCATAAGCCGAAGCAATTCCGATATTATAGTAGCCCTTGGAATAGATATTACTGTCATTACCGTTCAGGATACTGAAACGGATGTAATTGGACAATAAGTACGAGAGGACAACAAGAATAAAGTCCAAAGTTACTGATACTATTGTCTTAAATCGCTCATTCTTACTTATCATCGAATAATAATCCTGTTGGGCACTGTTGCAAAAGTATATACATTATACCCCATATCAAGAGTATAAGAATAGAAAGCAGCAGCTCTTCCGCCGGGAGCGATCTGATCTGCATCATCATCGATAAACAGACCCGAAGGATTCATCGAATCATACCAGGAATAGTCATATACCCATTCACCGTGATCATTGACAGTAATATAGTCGAATTGCGCGTCCCCTACAGCCTCGAACACGTCCTCCTGAACACCGGGAGTGGTGTATGAGGTAAAGAGTATCGAATCCTCATGTCCGGACAGTGAGAAGACCAGTGAGCTGTTGGACACTTCCCTCGATCCTACCTCTTCCACACACGGATCCCACGTATGATATACATGCATATTAAGTCCCATGACATCATAGTCATCGCCGGCATTTACATAGACAACGTTATCCATACCGCGGATAAGTCCCACAAGATCATCGGCGACTGCGATTCTGGAACTCTCCCATTCCTCCTGATGTGCATAAATGGTATCGAGCATCCCGTCCGTATAATCCTGAATATAGATATTGTCGATCGTTATCAGATCACCGTCTTCGCGCAGCACATCATAAACGGATCCTATATGGTGATCATTAAGAGTAGTGATGATCCACGCCGTGACATGATAATCGTGGTCTCTGATTATTCGCTCGAGATGACGCAAGTTACCATAGTGGCCGCCGTCGATTATGATGAGATTGTTATCGGCATCCTCGACGGTATAAAGATAGTTCTGTCCCCAGTTGGGACCGTACTGCGTCACGTACCACTCGTCACCTTCGGGTCCGGGCGCGGGATTATAGTACAGCCTGTAACAGCCAGATGTGCCCGAATACGCATAACCGTATCTTGAGCTTACCTCCTCGTCGATCACGGTGTAATCCATAGTAACGACTACTTTCACACCGGAAGACGAAGCAACTGAGAACAGATACTCCGAATCCGGATCAGGAGAACTGACACTGTCCACAAGCTTCATATAAACCGTGCTGATGTTACCCATAAAGCCGAAGTAATTCCTGCCTGCCGCCTGAACTATCGACGGATCCGCAACTCTTATCATCTCCACCGCCTGCCTCGGAACGACACAGTTCGGCTCGGGATCGAGACTTACGATCGCTTCGGCAAGATCCAGAGTTTCCTGATCTACCTGCACAAGGTTTTCGGCTCTCTTATACAGCCCCGCTTCCTGCGAGTATATATTTGTTCCTGTAACAACGAGAAGTCCTGCCATCAGTGCCGCCAAAGGTATCTTCACGGCATTCTTACGGATGCGGGACAGCACAAGCACCGCTGTGTACACAAGAAGGATCGCCTCCGGCAAAAGCCACAGGAAACGCTTATAAGAACTGTCGGCATAGATATACTTATACAGATGCGGCGCGAACAGCAGCAACACGTTCAGAACGACCGGCGCGCAGACCCGTGCTATATCCTTACGGTTAAGGACGGCGATCACAAGCACGCATATGCCCATCACGATGAGCCTTATAAATCCGCCCTCGTATTCACTTACAGAGGACAGGATCTCGCGCATTATGTCTTTCATCTCACTCAGACTCAGAAGCATAGCAGCATCTCGTTTCTGATACAGATGGAGAATACGGCAAGCGCCGCGGGGATCACTGCGCTTATCAGGATCAGTACCGACACCTTAACGGATCTCCTCGCGATCCCGTAGACGACACCATAGACGGCGAGCAACATCGGGATAAGCAGCGTTGCCATACTCGATGTAAGACAGCCCGCAAGCGACACAATAAACAGCAGAATATAGCTGGACTTCTCGGGACTTCGGTAAATGCGGTACAGGACCCACAGCAGCGCCGGGATGATGATACCCGCAAGGATCGCCTTACCCTGCCACAAGCGGATAAGGAAAACCGTTTCTCTCGTACTTATCGCAGAATACTGGAAGATTGCATATAAGAATAAAAGCGCCACGGCGAAAAACGCATACGCTTCTTTATGCTTGGAAGACTTAAGCCTGTCAACGCCTTCGATCAATTCGGAAATGAGGTTATAGTAAACGCACGCCGCCAGGATATAAAGTACAACCGGATATACGGTGTGCATGAACATAGTCACACTTGTGGAAGTAACCATCGCACAAACGGCACAGAAGACGGCATGCGGTGCCACTATATCTTTCGCGGCATCAACGCCGTAAGACCACCTGTCATAAACGATGCCGGTAGAAGGATCTGCAAGAAAAAGCGTATCGGTCCTTATCATATCCGCTGCAGTGACAACGAATCTGGAATCATCCTGATCAACGACATACAGACGAACGGAGTTGACTATCACCGTTCCAAGAACAACAAGCAGAAGCGCGAGTGTAATGTATTCGATCACTCCGTATGACTTAAGTCCGGCTTTTATGTTTTTGATCGGGAGAGGTACGGCATGAGTCTTAACGATCCCCGCGATAATGATAAGCACGATAAGAAGCAGATACAGAATTACGACGACCGTAAAGCGCACCTTAAAGAAAGCGCATGGTACGGCTAATATCTCACATAATGCCATCATGGAGATGAACCCGACTGTATAGTCGTTGACCGCACTTTCTTCGAGTCCCGTGAAGCGCGTTACCGTTCCTCCTAATACGAACGGAAGCAGGAACAGGAACAGAAAGATTAGTGCCGCACTGATGATCATCCCCAACATAAGTAAGATTATAACAGGATTACTCCTACAACATTCTTATCCATGCTTGATAATACATTCAATTCCTCATCGATATCGTAATACTTCGACTTCGATCTCTCCTCTATAAGGACAACATCATTACAGTCTGCAAGCTTCATTCTGGAATCCGCATTATTAAGGATATCCATGGCTTCAACTGTCTGTATATTCTTAAGTTCTTTGCTGATGCTCTTGATCTTATCCTGAGCCTTCTGTTCGGAAGCCGTTCCTGTAAGAAGCAGCTTGCCGTCGGAGCATCTGTAATTCATGATATTCGCGATAATCATCGCATCGCTCTGTCCCAGATCCTTAACGTTATATCTGTTACGGAATCTGGTATCATCCGTAACCTTATTGCTGAGAATATAGAACAGTACAAGAACACCTGCGTACATTACCATTCCGATGATAAGTCCCGCCGCACCGTACTTAACGAGTGTAGCCTTGCTGATCGATGTAACAGGAGCTCTGTTCAGGTTAACGGGCTCGGCGATATTCTTCTGATTGTTGGTAAGGTTATTGAGCTTGGCATACAGATCGGTTATGTACAGATCCGTATAGTAATGATCATTCATTATGGACATCTCGCTGCTCTGGGAATACTGTCTGGAGATCATCTCACACTCATGACCGATAGTTCCGGATATGTGTGCTGTTATGTCCGGCATCGCATCGATAACGGCATCCAGGATGCATTCCGTCTGCTCTTCGTTCTCACCGTAGACCAGGATCTGAATATAGCCTCCCAAGTCATGATCGACCGTCATTGTCCAATATGTACCCGTATTATCGGGATTAACAGAAATAAGCTCGCGCAGGTACTCTTCCGGAATCGACATGCTGTCAGATAATTCACTCAGGTATTCGCCGTTGGTGATCGCATAAATATATGCATTCGTTACAGCCTGCGCGTCATAGCTGTCAGTGCTGATACCGTATATACCGAACGATGCCGAAGAACAGGATACGGAATAAGGATTCAGATTATAGTAGATGGAGTTCTGCGTATATTCATCCGCCTCGTCAGCCTTCTGATAAAGCTGATACATCTCATTGTTCAGATTGATCTGACCTTCGCTGTAGCTGTCATACAGCTGATCATAAGGCAGGGCTCCCTCCTGTACGGGTTCGACTGTCTCCGGCACAAAAGTAAAATACTTAATGCCGACGCAGATCGCGCAGCAGATCAGACCCGCGATCAGTATGCCCAACCATCTTTTCAGAACATACTTGATCATGGATACCAGTGAGATTTCAAAATTAGTATTGATGTACTTGTTCATTTCCGCCTCCGTGATGTACCTGCTTCACTATTAGAATATAGATTTACGCTTCTTGACTGATAATACAAGATATATGCCTATTGCCGCACCCAGCGCCCATCTTATTATCCACTGATCGATAAGAAGATAATTGATCACACACATGAACATAACTATGAGCAAGCCGATAAACACCGGCGCACTGTTAAGAGGATAACGCTCTTCTTTCCATACATTGACTATCACTGTATGAATGATCGCCAAAGTAAGATAACTGATAAGTGTAGCGATAGCCGCTCCGTACATTCCCATCGAAGGGATCATAATGCAGTTCAGGATAATATTCTCGACTGCGGCAAATATCGTACCGATCGCGATTATCCTTGTCTTCCCCTTAAAGAACTCATAGTTTACGGGGAACTGATAAACAAACGTGAAGTAAACAACTATCGTCAGATACGGGATGATCGGGACGCCCGACCAGAATTCCCTGTCAGAGAACAGCTGTGATACTTCTTTGGACAGGAGAATAAAGCCGCATGCAAGAACGGTAAACACCTGCACATAGTTCTTCACCCTTATGTTCAGCTTGGAGTAATCCTTCTTATCAAGATCCTCATACAGGAACGGAACCCAGCTGCTGTTAAGCGCATTAAGGATGATATTAAGCATCGATACGAAAGAATAGAAGAAGCTGTAGATACCGATCTCGGACTCGGAGATCTCAAACATATCCATCATGATCCTGTCGGACGATGTCAGCACCTGATGCGACAGAGTGTGGAACAGCGTAGGAATACCGAAAGCGAAGCTGTAAAGCCAGTACTTCTTGACGTAGCCCGCAGGCTGCTCGCGGAAGATCAGAATCCATACTATCAACGCTATCAGTATATTCGGGCACGCGATACCAAGTATGCGTCCCATATACAGATTCTTCGGGTTGCCGGGCCAGTACAGTACAAGTATGACTGACAGCAGCGTGGCAGACAGTACTACCGTCGAGGATACTATCATGTTTGCCGAAGCCTTCTTCTCGTAGATCCACGCCATGTTGGCAAAGCCCAGCACGAACGACGCTGCCGACTCTACGAAAAGCAGGATATACATGGTTATCGGAAGCTTAAAGAAAACCGATGTGATCGGGAACACCGCGATACCGACGACAGTTGTTATCAGACACATGCAGGTACCGCCGATAAGGATACTGGATCTGAATCTCTTGTAATCGTCCTTAAAGGCATACATACCGGTCTGGATGCCCTGTCCGCAGCCCAATGCGATTATGCAGGAAAGAACGTTAAACCATGACAGATACAACGAGTACTTACCGAACTGCGCAGTACCCAGCATCTTGGTAAACATAGGCATCGTAATGAGAGCGACACCCGTTCTTATCACCGTGCTTATGAAGTTAAACACGGTCTGTGAATTAGCACTTTTAATGTTGAATCTCATTCTTATTTCTATACCTCAGATACCGGTCGATTATAATAGCAATTACGATAACAGTAAAATACTTCAGATTAAAGAACATCTGAAACTCCGACATACTGTATATGCTTGCAAGTCTCCCGATTACAGTCCACGATACGATCACGCCGATGATCTCATTGCTGTACAGGGATCTCCAATACCAGTTTACAAAATAAGACAGTATTACCGCAGCAAACGGCAGCAATACGATAAAGCCCCAGAAATGAGTGTAGTAGTAGATGCTGGCACAGGTAGATGTGGTAAAACGGCTTCCCGTCAGAAGCTTGGCAATATAATTCTCATACGGAGTTACGAGCTCCATCATCTTATATATACCGTAGTTCATATTATGAACGGAAACATCATCCATTCCCCAGAACCCGATGATCTCATCATTTATCTCATTGAAGTGCATCGGCACACCCTTACACTTCCCGTAAACACCCCACCAGATCTGACCCTGCTGAGCAATTCGCTGACCCAAGTACTCGACGAATTGATTCCAGTCATATCCGTAAGTGAGCTTGTGGAATACAAAGAGTATAAGGATGAAAACTACGCTTACCCCCAGCAGTACAAGGAACAGGATAAGAAGCGTCTTCCATTCTATCTTATTAAGCTTGAATGTTACGAACAGGTACGGTATCAGCAGAATGAACAGATTGAAGAGCGCGCCGAATTTATTACCTATCAGGAACAGATACAGTGAATATGTTAACAAGGAAGAGAGCGCCAGCACTCTTTTCTTATTTACAAGAAGCATGGGGATAACGGGGATCATCCAGTTGGACAGCTTGCTTAACTTTGCCCAGTTTCCCGATATGATACGCTGCGCATATTCGAACCTGTCGTATCCGTAAGCAAAAGACGGCTTCATCAGCGCATTAATAAGCAGATACAGGACCATAGACTGGAACACTATACCGATGATCACGATAACAGTCTCAATGACATTCCTGTTCTGAAATTCTATCTTGACTATGTTCATCGGCTTAAGATCGCGTGGTGCAAAATACCGGTCTATTATCAGCAACAGGAACATAAAGACAAAGTGAATGATGACGATAGGACCGAAGGCATCATAATCACGACTGTAAGTTCTTAATTCCTGCAGGTAGAAACTGTAATTATCGATCATATAGACGCCAAGAAGATTAAGCGTCAGGAAGAACTCATAGTGAATGTATTTCATGAAGAACTCCAGCCTGAAGACGAACAGGAGAGCACAGAATACAAACCAGAATCCCAGCAGGACCGTATCCGTATTACCGGCAATATAAGCAAAACCCGAGATGGCAGCACACAACGAGATTATTACGTATAAAAGGCAGCTTTCCTTATCTGTCTTGGCGATTCTCATGGATAGCATCGGTGAGGTATTTTACAGCATCCGACATAATGTCCGGATTGTTGTATAAGTAATACTCATTCAATTGAGGTCTTTCATCGGAAAAGATCAATTCGGTTATTGCATTCTTTATCTCGTCATAGTCATTGGAGACTTTCTTCGTAAAATCATAGATGGGATTTGTAAGAGCATTGCGGCTGTTATCGTTCCAGATAACCTGTACGACATTAAGTCCGCACAGTCCCGCCTCTACCAAAGCCGTGGATATATCTCCGACGACAAGTTTCGACTCGGACAGATCATCGATAAGATCAACATGGCAGCTTATGTGTTCGGACAGATCTCCGTAACTGCCGTCTATCGTCTCTCCCGGGTGAGGTCTGTATATGAAGTCAATATTCTGCTCCTTACAGATCTTCAGCACAGTATCGGCGATCTTAAGGTGTTCTTCCTTCTCGCCTTTGTTGACCTTGTACTGATTACCTATAAACAGAACGGACTTGCCGCTGCCCGTATGCTCAAGCATCTTAAACGGATATCCGATGACCTTAACCCTGTCAGGATTCTTATTAAAGCGCTTAAGATAACACTCTCTCGTATATTCGGACCATGACCAGAAGTAATCAGCGGTATTCGCCGTCAGAAGCTTTCCGAATGAATACTCATCAGAATAAATACCGTGCTGAATAATTACTGCAGGAATTCCCATCTGCTGCGCCGAGATAACAATAAGACGCTCGATAAACCTCTTATCATTACCCATCACAACTGCCTTGATATTATTCTTCCTGATGTACGCCTGCACGCTCTCCGCAGCCTTATTGGCATAACTCATATCATGGCTCAGAAAGCTCTTGTCGATCGCCTTCTGCCAATCCCTGTAGAAGAACTGAATATAATCAGACTTCTTGTAATCCCTGTAGAACTTTCCGGAATCGTGCAGCAGATAAATCTGATACGAAGGATCCAAGTCCCTGAAAAGCCTCTCGAACATCGGCTCGAGAATAAGAACACCCGTCTTCTTTCTCCTGCCCCGGGACTTCACCTCGAAAGTGAGATTCAGGATCTTCTTAATATATCCGGATCTCTTCCCGTCTCTTTCCTTAACTACTCCCGGATAGACTTCAGAATAGTAGTTCCTTCCGACCGAGCTGAATATCAGACTATCCTGAAACAGATTATCAAATTCAATATCCATATCTTCGATCAACTGATACCAAACAACTCTTTGTTCTGCTGATAGTATTCTTTCATGCCGGCAGTCTGCGGTCCGAATGAGAAATGTCCGACAACAGTGTTCTCACATACCATGATGGGTCTGGACTGAAGCATACAATACGTGCACAGTTCAACCTCGTCATCACCCATGCCGCTGATATCACGCTCTACCGTAAAGTATCCCATCTGCTCGACAGTTTCCTTCGCGAAAAGGATCGCACCTATACTGAAGCGGATAGCACACGCCGAGCATGCATACTCTTTGGAAGAGAATATCTCATTTAACTTATCAATAGACGGAACGAATCCCCCTTTGCCCCAGAAGAACTTGGCTGTCTCCGGATCGTTCTCTATCTTCCTGTCCGCACCCGCAGCATAAACGGGCTTCTCGAACATCTCCGTGTACTTAGCGACCAGATCCAGTTCCTTCAATATCTTCAGATGTCCGTAGCCGTTCACGGGAAGAAGCGGCGCGATCACACCTACGCGGTACTCGCCTTTCTGCTCCCTTAGGAAAGCTTCCATCATCTTCTCGAAGAAGCCCTTGGTTACGAATATATCCTCATCAAGCTTATATATGTACTTGGCGGCGGGGTGACTCTTGATCGCGATGTTCTGCACAAGACAGACATTGTTCTCCTTCGTGCTCAGATAGGACCAGCCGTTCTGCTCACACATCTTACTGATATCATCAGAGAACAGTCCCGATGTGATCACGCACACATCAATATCAGAAGGGATATAAGCTTTAATTCGTCCGAATACGTTCTCGCTCAGGTAACCCTTGTATCCTGCAAGAACTATACACAACTTATCAGAACCTTTGGATCTGTCGATGAGCTGACCCGTATATCTGAATTTATTATCCTCGATACGCTTATCATGGCGCTCCTTGAGCCAGAAATAAGCGTTCTTAAACAGTATATTCTTCTTAATCTTCCTCTTAAACGCGGATAAAGACATACACGCTCCCAGTTTTATAATCTCTTCTTAGCCTCTTCGTAAGCGGCTTTGAAGTATAATCCGTTTCTTGATCTGTCGGATATACCGGCAGTATTATCAACCATTATATTATATTCTTCACTCGATAACCCATTGATTATACCCTCTATGTCCATCAGAGAATCAACCGCGATGCCGACTCCGTTCTCCTTAACGAAACCTGATACAGCGGACCGGGACCAGACGATTACGGGGATATTGGAAGTCAGATACAGACTTAACTTGTGCGGGTTATTGTATCTTAAGTAGTTGCCCGTATTACCTACACAGCTTTCCGCGGAAGTGCCGTCCCATACGATACCGAAGTCACCTTTCATCTTCGCGCACAGCTCATCCGGCGGGAAAGCACCTTCATAATGCACATTACCGTGAGAAGAATCCGCATCGTAACCTACACCATAGACATAGAGATCCGTATCATCAGGGCTTTTATCAATAAAGTCATAAAGATAAGACGACTTCATTCTCGTAAGATTACCCGCGATAACAAGCGAATAATCCGTCGAGTCTTTATGGCGGACCGGTATCTCATGATCCGTTAAATAATCGAAGAGATTAAGATCTATAAGCTTATCAGTATCGAATCCCTGAGAGACCAGATAATCGTGCATTATGCCGTTGTGGCAGATGATGGCATCGAACTGCTTGAGCAGACAATCGTCGGCGATGAAAGCAGTCTTATTGCTTACAAGATAACCGTCCACGCCCTTATTACGTAATGTATCAAGATCATGAATTATCGCTATGCATTTGCAGCCCTTTTTACGTATCTTGGAGATGAAGTAATTCGACATTCTTACTCCGTACATGGGATGCTGGTACAGAAGCAGGTCGCCCTTCTTCATCTTAAGGTAATACTTAAACCAAGTGAACGATGTGACTGCCAGTATCCAGACTTTATGCAAATACTTATTAAGGTTCGTCGGGAGCTTCGGGAATACCAGTTCCTTTAATCCCATAGACTCACAGATGTGTGCAATATCATCGGTAGCTTTATTACCGGCATTAAACTCATTTTTCAGTCTTACGTGCGTGTAGTATTCCATAATCCGTCACTTAAAATACAGTTCTCTTACAGATTCGGCAACGGACACGGAATCGAACTTCTGCCCGACTATCATATCAGCGCCGTCTTCCCTATTCTTAAGATCGATCTTCTTAATATCTTCTGTCCATGCACCTGCATAGCCGAGGCTCTCGAACTTCACTTTACCCGATATATTAATATCCCTGGGGATAGTATCGGAAGCGATCACGGGAAGTCCCGTAGCCTGTGCCTCGACTGCAACGATGCCGAATCCTTCATGAAGCGACGGGAAGATAAACACATCCATCGCATTCATATAGTCCTGAACGTTATTGACGTTCCCGACCAGAATGATGTGATCGGTTAATCCGTTACTGCTGATGAAGGACTCGATCTGTTCCCTCATCTCACCGTCTCCGACAAATATCATCTTATATCTGTCAGACTGCAGCCTTAACTTCTTAAGAATCTCTATCGAGAACTCATGGTTCTTGCTTCTTGATAATCTTCCGACCTGTCCTATAAGAACAGTATCTTCATTAATCCCGAGCTGCGCTCTGATCTTGGCACGCACGGTCGGATCGAAGCGGAATCTGTCGACATCTATACCGTTCTTCAAGACTATGAGCTCATTCTCGACTACTTTCCTCGAGAACTTCCACTCGCCCGCTTTCTTAGAGCAGGCACAATATATGTCCGGATAGTGATCCAGTCTGTAGCCGTTAAGCGCGCGGCTTACGCGGTACTTAAAGTTCTTGACCAAACCGTCCGCATGGGAATGAACTATAACTTTGGGCACGCCTGCTTTTTTCGCTGTCTCGGCAGCGTATGCAAGTACCGATATGCTTCCGGAGTGGATGTGAGCGACGTCATACTTATTTTCACGAAGCACCTTCTGCAGAGGCGCTATGATATTTTTACGGTTGCCGCCGGGGACAAAGTCCAGACCCGAAGCGCAGAGCTTACCGCCCTTTTCCGCGATCATGGCTTCATACATGGGGTTGTCGGAATAATACGGGGTAAAGAAATCTATCTGAAGATCCTGCATATTGATCTTCTCGAGCACACTGAAGATGAATGCTTCCTGTCCGCCGTGCGAGAGCGGCTCACCGAAAATCTCTATTACTCTCATTTATCCGTCAGTACCCTCAAATTCGATTGCAGGTTTAAACGAGAAGCCGCTCGTGAACGACTTCCAGATAACACGCAGCTTCTTCATTCTGCCGTCTTTTGCCTTGAACAGTATTCTTATGTTGTGAAGAGCGAAGCGGGCGAACAGATAAAGCATCCCCGTGAAGCCTTCTCTTCTGTAAAGATAGACCTCGTTCCTGTACAGATACTGATATCTCCACAGACGGGACTCGGGTTCCGATTCGATGCCGACTTTATTGTTGCTGTCCATGTAGTGCTCGACCGTACTATCAGGTACTACATAGCAGGGCATCGTCAGTGATATACGTCTTGAATATTCGAGGTCATCTGCCCAAATGAAGAATTCCTTGATCGGAAGTCCTACCTTCTTAACAGTCGAAGTCTTAACGAAGAAAGAAACGAATGAAGCCATAATGATCTGCTCCATATCAGCAGGAACAGCATCGACTTTCTTTCTGATGGAATACCTTTGCTTATTCATGTTACACAGGCTGCCGTCTTTCCAATACACGATGCTCGACAGATATCCGAACTCATCGTTCAGTCTGTCCTTGGCAGCCATTAAGCCTTGAAGTGCGGTCGGACCAGCGAACGTATCATCATCCATCAGCCAGACATACTCATAGCCCAGCTCAACAGCCTTAGCCACTCCGTAGCTGAAGCCACCTGCGCCTCCGAGATTCTTGCCTGTATTGATATAGATGATCTCGTTATTATCGATGAAACTCTTTATGTGATCCTTGGTACCATCAGTACTTGCATTATCGACGATCAGGATATCGGTCCTGCTGTTCTCCTGACCAAGAAGGCGCTTAATACACTCCACCAATAGTTCTTTCCTATTGTATGTAACAACAACAGTAACAACCGTACTATTTCCCATTAAGTCTTCGCTTTCTTTTGTCTTAACTGCCGATCCTGTAAACCGTTAACAATTATACGTAAGCACTGTGTAAATCGCAAACCGCGGTATCAGACCATATCCCAGGTAAGGATAGTATCCTCCTCAAGATCTCTTACGACCTTTCTGCCGATCACGATATCCGTATAGACAGGTGATATTCCGGTTCCGGGACGCTTGGGCATAAGATCTTCTGCCTTGATGACTTCTCCCGCCTTCATGCTTCTTGTAAGAACAAGAGATCTTCTTGCTTCTCTTCTCGGAATCTGCTCACACTCGAGTACAGTCTTCTCAGGGCTTCCGAGCACCGTGTCGATCCATCTGAAATTATTGATCGCCTTAACGAAGTCTTCGGGCTCGCCTGCATGGTAGTGGTCATTACCGGGCAGAGTCTTATCAAGTGTGAAATGCTTCTCGATAACATCGGATCCCAGCATATAAGCAACAGCAAGTGTCATCATGGTGTCATCGGGTGCAACATGATCGCTGAAGCCGACCTTGATATCGGGGAAATCCTTCTTCAAAGTCTCGATGATACGAAGATTCGCATTCTTGGGATCTGTAGGATAAGACAGAACACAGTGAAGGATTGTTATGTCGTCACAGCCGGACTCCTTTAACGCACGCACCGCTTCATCAACTTCGGAAAGATACGCTGCACCGACTGAAAGGATGACGGGCTTACCCTTAGCGCCGATATGTCTTATGAAAGGCAGATTAGAAAGATCAGAAGAACTGATCTTATAGAAATCGACCATATCTTCAAGATAATCAGCAGAAGCGTAATCGAACGGAGTGGATGTAAAGTCGATTCCTTTCGAATGAGTATAGTCGCTTAACTCCCTGTACTCAGCCTCACCGAAGCTGTCATGCTTAAGGAATAATTCATACTGGGTCTTGGTCGGCTCTTTGGTCGTATCCCAATATGCGGGAGAATTCTTGGACACGATAGTGCCCGCCTTGTAAGACTGGAACTTGGCGCAGTCGATTCCCGCTTCTGCGACCTTATCTATATAAAGCTTCGCAGCCTCGAGCGGAGTAATATTCATAACTCTCGCCGTATCGTAGAAATTAACTCCTATCTCAGCTATCAGGTAAGGCTTAGAATCTCTCATTTATCTTATCCTCCAGTTTATTCATCCTTTTTCTCATCGGAGTATCCCATATGTAATACATTACTATGCCGACAACGACAATTGACAGTATCACGAAGATAAAACTGATATGTAATGACCTATGTCAATACCAATATTTAGTTGTATCTGAAAACATCTTAGAAGAGCTATGGAGTATCAGTTCTCGGCCTTGGCCACTCTGATATACGTGGATTGGTTACCTACAGGTCAATGGTCCGCC